>JAECRA010000003.1:29132-112059 GCA_015999985.1 Comamonadaceae bacterium | reverse complement strand
GAGGGCAAGCAGCGGTTGATGATTACGCGCTGGTCAATGGTCAGATTCCGCCGATTTTGATAACCACTCAAATGCGCTTGCGCCCTTCCCAGTAAGGCTCCTTGAGCAGGTTCTTCTGGATCTTGCCAATAGGCGTCTTTGGAAAGTTTTCCACGAACTTGATCAGGCGCGGGCGCTTTAGCCGCGCCAATTTGGCTTCGCATTGAGCCAACACCTGTTCCTCGGCCAATTTCATGCCCGGCTTAAGCAAGATATACGCAGCTGGCACCTCACCGAACTTGGGGTCTGGTACCCCAAAGACCGCCACTTCCGCCACTTCCGGCAAGCCGTAGATGGCATCTTCGATTTCCTTGGGATAGACGTTTTCGCCGCCAGATATCAACATATCCTTGGCGCGGTCTACCAGGGTGACGCAGCCATCGGCGTCCATGGTGGCCACATCACCTGACAGGCCCCACCCTTGGCCGAGCTTGAAAAATGCTTCGGTTTGTTCGGGTTCTCCGTAGTAGCCGATCATGACGTTGTCGCCCCGTGTGGCCACTTCGCCTATTTCACCCACAGCCACTGGTGTGCCGTCCGGGCGCAGCACGGCCATGTCGACGTTGTAAGGCTGACGGCCCACACTGCCCAGTTTGGCGGGCAGCAGATGGGCGGGCAAGGCGGCTATGACGCCCATCTCGCTCTGGCCATAGATCTGCGTGAGCTGAAGCTGAGGCAGCTTGGTTATCAGTTCGCGCTGTACCCAGTCGGGCATGGGGGCGCCCGCAAAAGAGAGCTTGGTCCAGGTGCCAAGTCGATCAGGGGCGAACTTCGGGTGCGTGGCGAGGGTATTGGCCTGCGTCGGCACCATGAAGGCGGCTGTAATGCCTTCGGCTTCGCAAGCATCCATGAAAGCCTCTGGAGACCATGGGGTGACCAATACGCTGGTGGCGCCGATCAGCACCGCGGGCTGAAACATGATGTTGAGCGCAGCCACGTGAAAGAGTGGCGTGACGATGGCGACGACGTCTTCCGGTGTCAGGCGTTCTTCCACGACGACAGTGTGCGCTGTGACATCGCGTGCGCGGTGGTGCATCAGCACGCCTTTGGGCCGACCCGTGGTGCCGCCGGTGTAGGTCATGCAGAAGGGGTCCAGCTCGCTCAGAGAGACGTCGGGCGCAGTGCTGGGCTGAGCTGCGATGAAATCGCCAAAGCGAATGGTGTCCAGGTTGTCCGGGGTGTCCTGGTTTCCTATGAGCACCACCGTCTTGATGCGCGGACATTGGCTCCGCACCTGCGCCACCTTGTCTGCGAATTGCGCGTCGGCGATCAATACCTCGGTGTCTGATTTGTTCAGAACCCAGGCCAATTCATCTGCGGCATAGAGGATGGAGACGTTGTTCAACACCAGGCCCGTGCGCGCCGTGCCGAAGAACACCACGCCGTACTCTGGCAGATTGCGTGAGAGCATGGACACCTTGGCGCCCTTGGGCAGCCCTAAGGCCAGCAGGGCGTGTGCAAGCTGGTTGGCGAGCGCATCGAGCTCACGGTAGGCCAGCACGCGACGCGTTGCTTGGGGGCCTCGGAAGATGATGGCGGGTTTGTCTGGAAAGCGCGCTGAGGAGCGGCGCAGCATGTCACCGGTGAGCATGGGGAGCGAAGGCAAGTGTGGACAAGATTTCCATCATGCCCAAATGCTTTCGCTCGCACTATCAGGGCAAACGCCCCTCTTAGACCGTAAACACGTTCTAAGACGTTGGCCAGGTCCGCAGGCAGGGCCTGATGGCGGTCCGCTCTCTTTCTCAGCGAATTTTCAGGCGTGGCTTGATTCAAGGGCCTCGTGCGCTGCGAGCGTCTGAACGCATGCCCGAGCAGCTTCAGCACCCTTGCCCACAAAGTGGTTGGTAAAGAATTCTCGGTGCGTGCTGTGCTCGTGGAAATCCTTGGGCGTCAGCACAACGGAAAACACGGGCACTTCGGTGTCGAGTTGCACGCGCATAAGGCCGTCGATCACGGCGCCAGCCACAAAGTCGTGGCGGTAGATGCCGCCATCCACCACCAGAGCGCATGCGACGATGGCAGTGTGTTGGCCTGCACGGGCGATTTTCTGCGCGAGCAGGGGGATTTCGTACGCACCCGGCACAGTGTGCACGTCAATGGAAGGTGCGCCTTCGGGGCACAACTGCGTGATTTCAGCTTTGAAGCCATCGAGCGCGCGTGAAACGATATCGGCGTGCCAGCTGGCGCGGATGAAGGCGATGCGAGAGGGGGAAGTAGGTTTTGACTGATTCATGGAAAACTCCTTAAAGGACCAGGAATCAGGGCGCACACAAAGCCGCTCCCCAGCAGCGCGCGGGACAAAAATCACCTTGAAAGGCAAGCTTACGCCGCGACGCCACAGCAGGCGACTTCGCGCGCTCTCTTTTATCCGGACTATGACCGTCGGCCCTGGCATCTCACCAGGTCTGCTGACCTCCGGCGGGAACCGCCGGAGCGCTCGCGGGCTCTTGCTTCTTTCGAGGCAAATACCGCCGGTGGGGACTTGCACCCCGCCCTGAGAACGCTTGGGGTGGAGTACACGATTGACTCCACCACCCCGCAATCATACGCTGCAAGTGATGGACTCTGTATCCGTAGGGGCGTCAATGCGTGCTTAGAAAGATGCCTGCGCGAGATACACCCTGATCGAACGTTTTCGAACGCGTGAAAGTCCGTGAAAGGCCCGTGGCATTCCGGAAACAGCTTGGAAAACCTCATGCGTACTTTTGTAGTGCGTGAGGTGATCAAGTCATGCTTGGGCTCACCGACTTTTTGGGGCCTTTACTTTTGATCCAGGCTTTCGCTTAACGCTCGGATGCACTGGGGGCGTGACAGTGTCCTTTCGAGCCTTCAGGGGCGGCGCCTTAGGGGTACGCGGCTTGGCTTTCGATCTCGTTTCAGTAGGCTTGCCGTCGAAAAGTCGGCGGAGACTTTCCTCCACCCGTGTGTCAAGCTCTGCTGGGTCCATTTCCAGGTCCCGTGCGAAGACTTCCCTGTAAAGCGCGTAGCCATAGACCGCTGCGGCGTAAGAGACATGAAGAGCGGCGATATCGTCGGTGTCAGGCGCCAAGCCGAGCGCACGGTCTCTGTCCAGCAATAGCAACGTGGTTTTTGCGTTGGGCATCAGCTTTGGCGACAGAGAACCGTCGAGGTGCAGCAATGTGCTCAACCGCAACGTATCCGCGCTACTGATGGTCTTACGTAGTCCGTCCACGACCCGATCGCCCAGAGGCATGGGTTCTGTTGGCGTGCGCGTGAGCGCATGCTTGTCCTGCATCCGTTTTTTTATGGCGGAACGAAGCAAGCCTTGCCGCGTACCGAAATGATGGTAGACCAGGCTGCGGTTAACGCCAGCAAGCTTGGCCACTTCGTTCAGGTTGATACCCGCCAGCACGCCTTGCTTTTCGAGCATTTCCAGCACTGCGTTCTGGACCTTGGCAATGGTCTCCTGCCCGCCGGCCGTCGTGGGCAGGCCTTTAGATTCGCCTTCGTCCTCTAGATTTATCAATTGCTCGCTCCGTGGCCTTTAGGGGGTTTCAAAGGCGTTGTCGAAGGTATTGGCACGCAGCGGGCCGAGTAGAAGCGAGCCATCCAAGTCTTCCAGGTTTCCAAATGATGCCTTGGCCGATATTGCCCGAAACTGGCGCTTTGTCAAAAACAGCGCCTGCGGGTTGATTTTCAGAAAGCCTTCAATTTTCCGCGAAACCAGCCCAGGCAACTCTGCCGCTGGTACTGCGGCACTGCACAGTCCGATTTGGGCAGCCTCGGAGCCGCTCAAAATCTCCATAGAGGCCAGCATGTCCCATGCTTTGGTCGTGCCCACCATACCAATGAGCCGGTAGAGCGCGCCCCATGCAAGCGGCAAGCCGAGGCTCAGTTCGGGCAGAGACAATCGAGCGTCGTCTGCGGTAAAGCGCATGTCGCAGCACATCGCCAATACTAGCCCACCGCCGACGGCATGGCCATGGACTTGTGCGATGGTCAACGCATTGGTGCTGGCAATGGTCTGTGTGACGCGGTTGCCAATGTTGATGGCATGCTGCGCGAGGGCTTCGTTGGATTCACCCGAGCTGAACCCAGGGTAGGCTTTTCGGTCCGCACCGGCGCAAAACGAGGGGCCGTCCGCTCGCAAGACAATGATGCGCGCGCCGCGCGAATCAGCGACGCGGAAAGCATCGGAGACCTGCTCCAGCATGGCGTAGTTCAGCGCATTGCGTGCCTCAGGGCGGGCGAGCGATACGGTGGCAACCGCGCCCTCATGGCTGAAATTCAAACTGACGGTCATACGATGCTCCTGGAAAGACCACCTGCATTGGGCAGGTGGACGAGGCTTGGGCGAAGATCGGTTCGAGATGATGTTTCGCCACCACGGTGCTGGTGAATGCAATAGCGGTCTGCAGGATTCATTCGTCAGCTCTCAGTTGACGGATGCGACGCTCGTGAAGCGTGAGCACAGCGTCGACGGCCTCACGCCAGGCCAATCGATCTCCCGGCTTTGTGCCGGAATGCGGCAAGATGGGTGCAGCAGCTTTCCAAAGGTCTGCGTCATCAGGGCGAAGGTCATGGCCTAGAGCGAGAAATCCCAGCACGGCCGCACCGAACGTGGTGGATTCAATGTGCGCCGCATGTCGCATGGGACGACCGGCAGTGGTGACCAAGATGTCACGAAACACCCTGCTCGCGCTCAAGCCACCGTCGATGCTGATGTTCTCCAGAGGTAGTTGTGTGGCCTGCTCCAACAGATCGAGAATTTCCGAAGTGGCGCAAGCGATACCGTCCAGAACGGCCCTGGCCATGTCGCCTCGGCCGTTCGCGGAACTTAGGCCCATGAAGGCGGCGCGCGCTGCTGGTTTCCAATGCGGTGCTCCCAAACCGTCCAGCGCAGAGACGAAAATCGCTTCACTGCGGTGGGTCGGATCGACGAGCGCGTCGATATTGGAGGCATCATCAAGCAGGCCTGTTCGTATTAACCATTCGATGGCAGAGCCGGCCGACTGCATCGACGTTTCCACGCCATATCTCACGCCTTGGCCAGTGCTCAAGGCAATGTTCCCGAAGGCTGCGCGGCCATGTGAAGCCAGGGGTTGAGACCCCAGAACGGAGCTGACCACACCGACGGTGCCGAAAGTGATTTTGGTGGCACCGGGTTTGACGCAACCTTGGCCGAGCAGGGACGCTTGTTGGTCGCCGATCAGAGCCAGAATAGGCGGTTGACCCCGCACCGCTTCTGCCGCGCCGAACGGACCAGTGCATGGAACCAGGCTCGGCAAGATGGCCAACGGCACGCCCATGGACGCTGCCAAAGCGTCGTCCCACGCCAGCTTTCGAATATCGAAAAGACCGCTGTGCGACGCGTTGACATGGTCACTCAGATGACGCTTTCCACCGCTCAGCGTCCAGACGATCCATGAGTCGAGCGTTCCGCCTTTCAAGCGACCCGAATTCGACAGCGCACGATCGGGGTCCACTCGATCGAGCAACCAGCGCAGTTTGCTCCCAGTGAGATTCGCGACATGACGCACGCCTTGGCCCCTCAGCGCGCGGTCCAGATCGCGCGTGCGACCATCTGACCAACTCAGTACAGGACCTAATACCTGTGAGGTCTGCGCATCCCATACCAGGCATGTCGTGCGCTGGTTGGCAATGGCGATCCCTGCAATGGGCTCGTCTCCCACCAGTGCCTCGACCTCACGAAGTATGCAAGACGCGATTGCGTTTCCGTCCCAGCTGATGCCGTCCGCGTCGTGGTGCGCGGGCACCACGGCACGTCGCGTCGTCACGGTCTGCCCGGTCTTGGACACCAATGAGAATCGCAGGCTGGTCGTCCCGCAATCCACCACCAGTATCGTGTCTTCCATGCTGCGCATCAACGGCGGATGGACGCTCTATCTTCCCACTCGGGCGGTACGCCAAAGGGGCTGTCAAGTCCAAGTTTTCCTGGGTTGAGGATGCCTTTTGGATCCAGGGCGCGCTTGACCGCGGAAAGCACGTGATAGCTGCCACCCAGCGCTTCGCTCATGAACCGCCCTCTACCCAGGCCTATGCCATGATGATGGCTCAAATTGGCGCCAGCGGCCAACGCGGCGCGTGCTGCAGCGTTCCAGGTCTCGCGGTACCAGAGCGGCCTCTTGTCAACTTCAGGCCGACCTCCAAACATGAAATAGAGCCCCGCTCCGTAAGGGTAAACGTGCGAGATGTGCGCTGTCGCAGTCCGCGAGCCATCAACGGCCGAGATGGCAGCCGTGGTAGCGTTGTAGATCTCCACCAGGCGCGACCAAGGTGCGGTCACTTCCATGGTGTCCGGAGCACGATCTTCGATCAATGTGTCGATGGTGCGTACATTGTTCCGGTGTCCCAACCATTGCTCCACCAGGCCCTTGTCCATGGTGACACCTCCGGCTGCGGTGCATTCGCTGAGCATCAACTTCCAGGCGCCTTCTATCAAGGCGGCTTCGCCTTCGTCATGCAGGATGAGCACATGCTTGCCTACAGTCGCAAAGTTGCGTCGTGACTCCACATCATCGTAGAGTCTTACGACCGCTGGAGCGGCACCTCGGCGGGCGAAACGCCCAATGGCTTCGACGCCCGCTGCAAAGCTGTCGAATGCGAACGCCGCGCTGGCCTGGTAGTTGGCCTTTGGCCGCACGTGCAGCCGGGCCGACGTGATCACGCCCAGGGTGCCTTCTGAGCCGACGAAGAGTTGAGTCAAGTCTGGACCGGTCGCTGAATGGGAGTACTCGCTGGTCTCTATGACACGTCCATCGGCCAGCACGGCGGTCACGCTTTTGGTGATGTCAGCCATGGTGCCATAGCGTGTAGACATCTGGCCAGCGCCGCGGCATGCAATGGATCCGCCCACGGTGGCCAAAGCAACAGACTGCGGCCAATGCCCTACGGTGTACCCGGCTGATTGACAGCTCGCTTCAAGTGCATCAAAGAACGTACCCGCCCTCACATCGACGGTGAGATCATCGGCTCGGAGATCCAGGATGCCGGACAAGTTCGTGCAGTCGAGCGAGACACCGCCAAACACTGGCAGGGAATTTCCCAACACGCCGCTGCGCCCCCCTGAAGCGGTGACAGGCACTCCGGATTCATTGCACAGACGCAGCACAGCCGAAATTTCTTCCACCGACTTGGGCCTGACCACCACACCTGCCTTGCGAGCGACACGCCCTGTCGTGGCCCAAACCATGCCTAGTGGCCACCAATCACGGCTGGCGTCTGCGAGGTCGTGGTGGGCGACGCTGACGTCGTCGCAGACGGAGTGCAAGCGCTGGATCAGTCGATCGTCGACCACGACCGCCTGGCCGTCGAGCGTTTCTTCGATTTCTGAGAGATCTAGACCGAGGCCTCCAGGCGGCGCTTGAGGCCTGCGGGCGGCGATTGGAATGGGGTTCTTAGACATGAGTGTCCTTGGTTACAGGGAGATCCGAGGGAGGCAGGGGCTGATCGGCCAGTACGCCGAGCTCGCTGCGCAGGGTTGTCTTGAGCTTGTCGATGGCTCGCTGGCGTTGACTCTCGCTCCAATCCGTCCAGGCAAGAATCGAAGCCCCAATAGCATCTGCATTGGCGAGCAATGCGCGTCCGTCGTACGTACCTACGCGCGTGCGGCGCAAGAGTGCATCGGATAGGTCGACGGCCATTTCCGCATGAAGGGCCCAGACCGCTTCCGCCACCAGGGTGTCGGAAGTGGGCGTGACGCGTTGACCAAGCGAGGGGGCCACTTCCTGCAGGGATCGCAAGATGGAGGCACGGTTGCCGTATCGTTTGCCCAAACGGTCTTGGCTATCCAGATGGCTTGCGCCTTGGTGCCATCCGTGGAGCTTGAGATCACGTGTCGTACTGCGCCGGTTTGTGCCCAGAAGGCTGACCGCGGTGTCCATCGCGCCCTCTGCCATCTGTCGATAGGTGGTGAGCTTGCCTCCCGTGACCGAGATGAACCCATCACCATCAACGGAAATATGGTGTCGACGCGAAAGGTCTGCGCTTCTTCCTTTGGACGCGTCCGCGAGCAGAGGGCGAAAACCAGCCCAGCCGCTGGTGATGTCCTCTGGCTGGACGGTGACCCGTAAATGACGGTTCAGGCCGTGCAGGATGTAGTCCACGTCTGCCATCGTGACAGAGGGCGTGTTGATATCGAATGCGCCGGTGGTGTCGGTCGACCCTATGTAGCTGAATGGACCCGCGTCGACAACGGATACCGTCCGTTTATCGCTGGCCACGGGAATACTGACCGCCACATCGTTGCGCAGCAGATCGGAGCGAACGACCAGATGAGTCCCTTTAGCCGGCGACAGACGCTGCGACGAGCGAAGCCCGGAGGATTCCAGAAGCCTATCTGCCCAGATACCTGTGGCGTTGACAACCATGCGAGCACGCAATGAAAAAACGTCGTCATCGGTTCTGATGGTGACGGTTCTTGCGCCTTGCTGATAGTCTGAGATCTGTTCACAAGATGCATGGTTCAGAACGTTCGCGCCGCGTTCAGCAGCTGTCGCGAGCACGGCGAATGTCAACCGCGCATCGTCGGCGCGCAAGTCATGGAAAAGATAGGCACCACCAATTCGATCTATATCGAGCGATGGCATGTGAGCGCGGACTTGGTCCTGGTTCAGTCGGCGATGACGCTTGAGAAGTTTCCAGGCCCCTGCGAACTGGTAGCTCCAAAGAGCGGCACCCAGCGCGCGTGAAAGCTTGGGATTGATGAGCCCGCCTTTCAGGAACAGAGGAATCATGAACGGGAGCAAGCTCACCAGATGCGGCGCGTTGTTCTGCAGCCTGTGACGTTCGTGCAAAGATTCCCGGACCAGGGCTACATCGCCAGTTTGAAGGTAGCGAAAACCTCCGTGGATCATCTTCGAAGAACGCGAAGACGTTCCAGATGCAAAATCTGCGCGTTCTACCAGGGCGACTTTCAGGCCGCGCGACACCGCGTCCAAGGCAACCCCGGCGCCGGTAATGCCACCTCCAATGACCAGCACGTCAACTTGTGAGTCGACCATGCGATCGCGGTGGCCTTTGCGATTCGCCAGTGGCTGGCTGGCTGCCAGCTGGATTACACGAAGAAGCGGGGCCTCTGTCATGGTGTGGTGCGATCTATGAGCCGCGAGGAGTCGGCTGCCCAGACAAAGTGAGCCTTGTCACCCACTGAGAGGGCATGCTCAAGACCGGTGCACCGAGCCATCACCTTGAGACCCGACGCGGTCACGGCCTCCACGCGTACGCTCGCCCCAGCAAATACCACGTCTTCTATGGTCACAGGCACCGCGCACGTCGTGAGGTTGAGCGCGCTCATGTCAAAAGGCCCGGGAACCACGCTCACCTTCTCTGGGCGCACCATCAACTTGATGGGGCGATCAGCTTGATCTGCGATGGGGGCAAAGTGGCCGTCTGCGCAGTTGAAGCGACCCTGCGCCAGAGTGCCTTCGAAGATATTGGAATCTCCCAGGAAGGTCGCTGCGAATTCTGTCCGTGGATGATCGTAGAGCTCTTCTGGCGTGCCGATTTGCTCGATCGATCCCTGACGGAACACCACAATCCGATCCGATAAGGTCAGAGCCTCGTCCTGGTCATGGGTGACGAAGATGATGGTGACTCCCAACTCCCTGTGAATGCGCCGCAACTCCATCTGCAAGCTCTCGCGCAGGCGCTTGTCCAGTGCTCCCAGTGGCTCATCCAGCAACAGCAGCTTGGGCTCGAATACCACTGCACGAGCCAGGGCCACGCGTTGTTGCTGTCCACCTGACAACTGGTCGGTCCTGCGCTCGGCGTAATCGCCCATGTGCACCAGCTTCAGCACTTGTGCAACACGCGATGAGATCGTGTCCCGCGACATCCGAGGCTTGCGTTGCTGAAGTGGATAAGCGATGTTTTCCGCCACCGTCATATGAGGAAACAGCGCGTAGTTTTGAAACACCACACCGATGCCTCGCTTGTACGCAGGGATGGCGGTCAGGTCCTTGTCGTCGAGGAAAATCTGTCCGTGGTCAGGTGCCAGAAATCCCGCAATCAAGTTCAGGGTTGTGGTTTTGCCGGAGCCGCTGGGCCCCAGCAGCGTGACGAACTCGCCGGGGGCGATGTCCAGGTTCACGTCCCGCAGCACTTGCAGAGACTTGTATGACTTGCCGAGACCGCGCAACCGGATGGCTGCGCCGCTTTGTGAGACGGAACTCATATCAGCGAGCTTTCCTATTTGAGAAGACCATGCTGGCGACGACGAGGCATGCCGTCACCAGCAGCAGCATCGTCGACGCTGCGGCGATGGTGGGGTCGATGTCAGAAGCGATGGAGCGGTACATTTGCACAGGCAGGGTGCGCAAGGTGGGTCCGCTGATGAACAGAGAGACGATCACCTCATCGAATGAAATCACGAATGAGAACAGTGCGCCGGTCAAAAGACCTGTGCGTATCAGCGGCAACATGACGCGAAAGAATGTGGTGATCTTCGAAGCGCCGAGACTGGCCGATGCGTCTTCGAATCGTTTGTCGAACTGCTCCACCGTGGCTGCGATCGGAATGAACGCAAACGGCAGCGCCATGATGGTGTGGGCGATGACAAACCCGATCGCCGATCCGCTGAGTCGCCATGCCATGAATTGACCGTAAACGGCGATGGCGATAATGATTCCCGGGACGATTCTCGGTGTAAGAATGAGCGCTCTAACCACCGTTCGCGTGCGCGCTGACACCTTGCGCAAGGCCAGGGCGGCAAAGACCGAGAGAATCGTCGCCGCGAGGGTGACCATGATGGCCACGCGCAATGAGTTCAAGAATGAGCCCCACCATTCGGCGTTGCTGAAGAAGTTCGCATACCACTTCAGGGAGAAACCTGTTGGCGGGAATACGAAGCTTCGGTTCTCCGGGACGCTGATGGGAATGACGACCAGAGCGGGCAGGAGCAGCAAGGCGGCCACTAACCAGGACCAGATGCGCAAAGGGAGCGCTTGACGCGGCGCTTGCCCGTCAACGGCGGAAAAGCGAGCCACGACATTGCCGGAGACATCAAAGCGCCACATGATGGGCAAAACGACCGCCAACGCCAACGCCAGCATCACCACAGAGGCCGTCGAAGCCATGGGAATATCCAGAACGGTGTTGATGAGCGAATAGATCAGGTGCGAAAGGAGCTGGCTTGATGGGGAGCCCACCAGTCCCGGGATGATGTAGAAGCCGAGCGAGGTGACAAAGACGATTACGCACCCTGCCACTACACCAGGAAGAGAAAGCGGGAAATAGATACGCCAGAAGGTCGTCCAGCGATTGGCACCCAGTGACGCGGATGCACGCTCCAGGCGATCATCAATGCCTACCATGGCGCTGTAGAGCGGAAAGATCATGAAGGGGAGCATGATCTGGACCATCGCGATCACAACACCCAAAGAGGTTCCGCGCAGCACCAAGGAATCGAAGCCGACGGCCTGCGCCAGCTTGTCTATGATCCCGTTTCTTTGCAGCAAGATGATCCACGCGAAACTTCGCACCATGACACTGGTGAAGAACGAGATCAGTACGATGCCGGTCAGAATCTGCAGCCTGGGCCCGCGCGAGCGCGACATCAGGTAAGCGTACGGATAGCCGACCAAAGCGCACAGCAGGGTGACTAGCAGTGCGCTGCCTATGGTCCGGGCCAGGATCAGCAGGTATGTCTGGCTTGCGAAGAACTGCGAGTATTGTTTGAACAGACCCGCTTCGTTGGAGAGACTGTCCGCCAGCACACCCAGAACTGGCCAGACAAAGAAAAGAGCCAGGAACAAGAGCGCAGGCAGCAGCAAAAGCGCTGCAGTCAGAGCGATTCGACGTCCTGTGACGTGAGAGATTTGAAGCGCTTGCATCCTAAGTTCCATGGACACCCGATGGGCTGGCATGACGTCCGGCGGCTGGCTGGCCGCCGGACTGGAACGGGTTTACTTGTTCAACCATTCAACCCAGCGGCGCTGAATCTCTGCTGAGTTGTCGGCTACCCATTGCAGGTTTGGCCGGATAGCGCTTGCGGCGCGCTCGGGCGTGCCCGCGAAGATCTTCACGCCTGCCGCGTCAAGCTTGGGCTGGGCGCCAATCACGGCGGGCGAGACGGGGAACAGTTCTGACAGTCGGGCTTGCCGCGCAGGATCGAGCGCAAAGCGAATGTAGTTCGCGCTGACCTGAGGGTTTGGCGCTCCTTTGGGGATAGCCAACACGTTGTTGTAGATGATGTGTTGGTTCCACACCGGCTCAAACGGTGCATTGTTCTTGAGAGCCGGGTAAGCACGCGAAGACCATGCCATGATCATGTCGACCTCCTGGCTTTCCATCATCTGGGTCGATTGCGCGCCTGTGCTCCAGAACACGATGTGCGGGCGTAGCTTGGTCAATTTGGCGAATGCACGGTCCAGATCCATGGGATACAGATCCTTGGGAGCAACGCCATCAGCCAGCAATGCGATCTCCAGGTTCACCCCCTCTGCCCCGTTCCACAGGCCTCGTTTGCCAGGGAATTTCTGGACGTCGAAGAAATCAGCCCAATTCTTGGGCCCACCGTTCGGAAACTTCTTCGTGCTGTAGAGCATCAGGTTGGCGTATCCGGCATCTGGGACACCGCAGGCATTCCCGAATCCGGCCAGGACGTCTTTGCGGTTTTGGAGGTCTGCTGGAAGCTCCTGGAACAAGGTCCCGCAGTGGCGCAACGTGAATACGGGTGGAACTTCAACCACATCCCAGGTGATGTTTCCCGACTTCACCATCTGCTGGATTTTGGGCAACGACTGCGGTCCATCGCCGACCACCTTGATCCCCGTGGTTTGAGTGAACGGTTTGCCCCAGGCTTCGAGCGTGGCTTCAAGGTAGGGGCCGCCGGTGTTGGCAGTGACGATCTGGGCTGGCTGTTGCGCATGGGCGAGACCGCCCAGGGCACATGCCATCGTGGTGAGCGCGACAATGCGCCGGATGCTTCCATTCATGTCGTATCTCCGTTGATGTAATAGTTAGATGCGTGTCGCTTCTGCGATCTCCGCGCAGTCAGTCCGCTCGACGACAAGCAGTGCGTCGAGAGCCATGAGCCCTCCCGTGCCAGTCCGGACCATGGGATTCACGTCGAGTTCGGTCACGCCGGTAGTGCGCAGTAATTGCCCGACAGCGTCGATGATGGGTTGTACGGTGCCGTGCGCCAGATCGAACTTTTGCTCGATGTGGTGGGCGAATCTCTTTTGTGTTGCGAGGTCTGTGTTCAGAAGCAGCGTGTGGCGGGGTCCTTTGGCCGCTTCGATATCGACGCCGCCTGGCCCGATCATCAAAATGGGGCCGAACTTTGGATCGACCAATCCCCCCACGCCAATCTCGGCTTCAAAAGAGACGGCAGGCTGCACGATCAACTGCCGTGCGGGGTCGTGCGAAAGTGAGTCCAGGCGTGCGCCAAGATCCTGAAGGACTTGCGGCAGATCCTGAACAGGCACACCAATGCGAATCAGGTCGTGGCGCGAACGATGAGCCACGTCATGCGCATTGGCTTTGACCACTACACGCGTCCACCCGCGCGCCTTGACTTTCTGTACGAGTCCGTTGGCATCTCCAGGCGCGGCGTGCACTGACTCGACAACCTCGATTCCCAAAGAGGTCAGCAGAGCCGCGCTTTGAAGTTCGGCAACGGTCTGCTGGCCAAGGGCGACGGCTGGGAGCTGGATGCCACTTGCAGATGGATTTGTCCAGCTTGCGACCGGGGTGGACGATACGCGCATGTAGCTGCGAATCATGCGCGCGCCTTCGCCCATGGATGTCGCCAAAATGCCTGGGGTCTTGACCATTGGCAAGCCCTCGGCAGGCGCAATCTGCCAGACGAAGACCGCGGGCTTGGAGAGCTCGGAACAGTAGCGCGCAATAGGAGCCACTTTCTCTGCGATCATGTCGCCGAACGCGAAGTAGACCATCAGCGCGTCCAGGTCTGGGTCGGCTTCCAAGGCCTTGAGCGTTGCTTGCACTTTTCCTAGAACAGCTTCCCATCCGCCACCTATATCGATGGGATTGCTGTCTCCTGCACCCACCATCCCTATGCTTGCGATTCGCGCGCGGGTGGCATCGGACAAGGCCTCTACACGCGCACCCTCCTCAACGAGCCGATCGGCAAGGACGGCGCCCGCGCCCCCTGAGTTCGAGAGCACGCAGATGCGAGGCGACTCAGGCAAAACCCAGCCGCGCTCCAGAGCCGCCAATGTGGGTTTGACGTCTTCGTCGTCTCGGATGCGCACGATGCCGAAGTCCCGGCACAACGCGTCCATATAGGCATCATTACCGGCGATGGCGGCTGTATGGGACAGCGCCGCACGTCGGCCCGCATCGCTGCGGCCTGCATTGAGGATCACGATGCGCTTGCCGAGTTCTGCCGCACGCGTGGCTGCCGCTGCCAGTACCTCGGGGTCGCGCAAGGTCTCCATGTACAGCATCACAATCCGCACTTCGTTGCGTTCCAACAGTTCGCGTGCGATCTGGCTGGCTGTCAAGGTAGCCTCATTGCCGACGCTGATGAAGTGCGAATAGCCCACACCGCTTTCTTCAACGTAGCGACTGAGCACCAATCCCAGCGCGCCGGACTGCGCTATGAGCGCTACGGGGCCAGCGGGAAGCAGTGGACGGTTTAAGAATGGCGCGGCCGAGATCTTGACGTTGGAGACCCGGTTCGAGACGCCAAAGCAGTTGGGACCAAGCATGAGCATGCCACCGGCAGCTTCCACCAAGGCGGCCTGCATGGCCTCGCCTTCAGAGCCCGTCTCAGCAAAATCCGAGGCGAACACCACCACGGCCTTGGCTCCCGAGTCCCGGGCTTGTCTTACCAGACCGAGCGCCGCGCTGGCGGGAACGCAGATCACGATCAGATCAGCATTGGGCCGAGCGCTGATGGACGTAACCGTGGTTACCCCGGGAAACTGATTGCGGGGATGCACCACAAAGGTCTCGCCTTGATAACCCCCGTCAAGCAACACGCGCACCACCCGGTGTCCCCAGGAGTGGGCATCAGAAACGGATACTCCGACGATTCCGATCGACGTCGGAGCGATGAGTGGAGAAAGATCCACCCGGTCGGCGCATTTGCTGGCCAGAGAGCTCACTTGGTTGTCCCCAAATTCTTATGGGGCGCATCTTAAGTCAAGGTTGACGTTTTATCAACAGGTATTAACAAAACGTTCATTGCGGGGTGACGGCGCCGCGCATGCTTGATCTGGCGGAGCCATGTTTGAGCGTCTGCATCACGCAGGAGGGCGTAGGCCCGCAGTGATTTGCGAAGGTCTGTCGATCTTGCTTCGGGCATCGAAACGGGTTTTGGTGGGCCTGTGCGATAGCGATGCTTGCCAGGGGGACGTGAACTGGCTCTACCGGGAGGCTATAAAGCGTCGATTTGCTTGATCAGTGCCTGGGCTGCAGCAGGGTTGCGCGCTTTGGCAGCGCTGATGAAATAGATGAACACATCGCGTGGTGTTCGCTTGGCTTTGGCCTTGGCCCCGCTTTCGGGGACGACCAGGGGCAAGTCTTTCGGTGTTTCCCCGGCGCGCCAGGCTTGCGCACGACGCCCCCAAAGGCTGAGCTCAGAGGTGGAGTAACCAGTAGGCTCGTCGGCTTCAGAACGCATCAGCCGCGCATAGACAAAGTCGCTCGTGACGTCAGCAATGTTCGGGTAATCTGGCGAATCGGTATAGACCGTGGCGACATCGTAAGCGCGCGCCAGCCGCACGTACTCGGCGCAGGCGAAGCTTTCATGGCGTGGCTCCAGCACATGGCGCAAGGGCAGGCCGTCGAGTGCGTTGGGCAACAGGGAAAGAAAGTACTCCAGATCATCTGGGTCGAACGCGTAGTAAGGCGCCAGTTGCCAAACGATGGGGCCCAGCTTGGCGCCCAGGTCGGTGATGCCGCTTTCCAGAAAGCGCACCACGCTTTCCGTGCCGTCGCTCAACCGTCCGCGCTGGGTGGCCAAACGATGGGCTTTGAGCGAGAACTGAAACCCCTCCGGAGTTGCGTCCCGCCAGCGGGCATAGATGGCGGGCTTTTGTGCGGTGTAGAAGGTGGAGTTGATCTCGATGCTGGTCAGATGCCGGCTTGCAAATTCAAGCTCCCTGGCCTGCGGCAAGCCGGGTGGGTAGAACACCCCCGCGCGCCACTCAGCAAAGTTCCAGCCACCAATGCCCACACGCGTGCGCCCGGGAAATTGAGGGGACGAGTTCACCATTCACACCTTTCCGAGGCCCGTTCCTGATGTCAGCGCGCTTCGGGAATAAGCAAACCGCGTTGCACTGCCGGCCTGGCCACAAAGGTATCGAGCACCCGGCGCACTTGTTTGAAGCGCTCGAATTCCACCAATGCGCCTGCCTCGTAGAAGCCGATCAGGTTGCGTATCCAGGGGAAGATGGCGATGTCGGCGATGGTGTATTCGTGGCCCATGATCCAGTCCCGGCCTTTCAGATGGCGGTCCAGCACGCCGAGCAGGCGAGCACTTTCTGCCACATAGCGATCGCGGGGGCGTTTGTCCTCATATTCTTTGCCCGCGAACTTATGGAAAAAGCCCAACTGGCCGAACATGGGCCCCACTCCGCCCATCTGAAACATCAGCCACTGCAGTGTTTCGTAGCGTGCGGCAATGTCGGCTGGCAGAAATTGACCGGTTTTATTGGCCAGGTAAACAAGAATCGCGCCAGATTCGAACAATGCCAGCGGCTTGTTATCAGGGCCATTCGGGTCCAGGATGGCGGGTATCTTGTTGTTCGGGCTGAGTGACAGGAACTCTGGCGAGAATTGGTCGTTGGTGCCGAAATCCACTCGGTGCGCTTCGTAGGGAAGTCCAGTTTCTTCCAGCATGATGGACACCTTCACACCATTGGGTGTGGGCAAGGAGTACAACTGCAGGCGGTCAGGATGCTGGGCCGGCCATTTGCGGGTGATGGGGAAAGAGCTGATGGAGTTCATGAAACATCAATATACGCCGACCGAGTGGGCTTTGTATTCATGGGCCCATGACAGGCGTATAAGTGCAATACTTGACCATTGCTTGAAGGTCCAGCCATGAATGCACCCCTACACAGAGAAATACCCTCGCTGAATTCCCAAGCCGCTGCCAACCAGATCGATGCCCAGTGGGACGGAGATATCGTGGGCCGTCTGGCTGACTACATTGCCGTTCCGGCCAAGTCGCCCGGCTTCGATGCGGACTGGGCCAGCCATGGATTCATTGACCGGGTAGTGCAGCAGGCGGCTGATTGGGTGACGGCGCAGAAGGTGCCCGGCCTGAAGCTGGAGGTGATCCGCATCCAGGGCCGCACACCCGTGATTTTCTTCGAGGTGGATTCCACCCGAACAGCGGAGACAAAGGGTTCGGGGCAGACAGTGCTCATGTATGGTCACCTGGACAAACAGCCCGAATTCACGGGCTGGCGCAACGATCTCGGTCCCTGGACCCCAAAATACGAAGACGGCAAACTCTACGGCCGGGGCGGTGCAGATGATGGCTATGCGGTCTATGCCGCCATCGCTGCCGTGCAGGCGCTGAAAAGCCAGAACGTGGCGCACCCGCGGGTGGTCGGCTTGATTGAAACCAGCGAGGAAAGCGGCTCGCCCGACCTGCTGCCTTACATCGATGCCTTGCGTCCCCGCCTGGGAGACGTCGGCCTGGTGGTGTGCCTGGACTCTGGCGCAGGCAATTACGATCAGCTCTGGCTGACCACCAGCCTGCGAGGCATGGCAGGCGGTACCCTTAAGGTGGAGGTGCTCACGGAGGGCATCCACTCTGGTGACGCTTCGGGTCTTGTCCCCAGCAGCTTCCGCATCATGCGCCAAGTGCTGGATCGCCTGGAAGATTCAACCACGGGGCGCCTTCTGCCTGCGAGTTTCCATTGCGCCATTCCAGCCGAACGCATTGAGCAGGCGCGTGCGACCGCGGCCATCCTGGGCGATCAGCTCTTCAAGAACTACCCCTTTGCCCACTACGACTGCGGCGGCAAAGAGCAGTCGGTATTGCCGGTCACGGGCGATGCTACCGAAGCCCTGCTCAACCGGACCTGGCGGCCTACGCTCAGCGTCGTGGGTGCAGAAGGATTTCCGGCGCCTAAAGATGCCGGTAACGTACTGCGCCCCTACACCGCCTTCAAACTCAGCCTGCGCCTTCCGCCCCTGGTAGACGCCGCGCAAGCGGTGCGCGAAATGAAGGCTTTGCTGGAAGACAATGCGCCCTACCAGGCCAAGGTGACTTTTCAGGGCGGCGGCGGCGCCACCGGCTGGAATGCGCCCACGGTGGCTCCCTGGTTTGCGCAGGCCCTGGACCACGCGTCCCAGGCGCACTTCGGGGCACCTTGTGGCTATATCGGACAAGGCGGCACGATTCCGCTCATGAACATGTTGAGCGAGGGCTTTCCCACTGCCCAGATGATGGTCTGCGGCGTGCTGGGACCCAAGAGCAATGCGCACGGACCAAATGAGTTCCTGCACGTGCCCTATGCCAAGAAGCTGACGGCGACCGTGGCAGAAGTGATTTCTCGGGTTTCCTGAGCTTGCTCGCGATCGTGCCACTGATTGGCAGGGTAAAGCCGTCTGGCGTTGCAAACGTTGCAGAGGGTGCGCTCATCGAATAGCACTTTATGCCTGATTGAGCCGCTATTAAGCAGCAGGTCTTTCGGGCACTTTGCGGTTGATTTATCTTCTTTCCTAATTAAAAGAGAACTTTCATCTTATAAATAGGATTGCCAAATCCGCTGTTTTAGATTGACTTGCAAATATTTTGGAACTTCCCGTCGCAAGCCGTTACTGATGCTTTGATGAGGCACTGCACAAATTGAGCGGCAAATCAGGCGGCGCAAGCGATGTGACGCAAGGCATCCCTCCTGATCCATTGATAGGCGCGGCCTTCGATTAATGCAGAACCTTCTGAGCGGCCTGCTGGCAGGTTTGGCATTAGAGGCAAACCGCAGCCAACTCGCTGCATCCCGCAATACGTATATTAATTAATGGAATGGGCAATGAAGTCAAATATTCTTAAACTGATCCCTACATTGGCAGTGATCGCTGCCTTATCCGCTTGCGGTGGAGAGGGTGGTAACCTCAGTGTGGTTGAGAAAAGAAATCTGACAGGCCGGGTGATCAACGCCACGGGGGAGCCCATTGAAGGCCTACGTGTTTTGCTTGAAAACCGCACCAGTGATGAAAAATTTGAAGTTCTGACTAATGCCGATGGCAATTTCAGTGCCGAAGTTGTCGCAGGTGTATATGACGTTCTTTATCATGGCCCGGATGCAGTCAGGTATGTCGCTCTGCAAAAAACCGCCATCGATCTGAGAGAAGATAAGATTGAGACTGTGCAACTTCAATCTGCGAAATCGCTCGAAGATAATCTTTTGAATGGCTCCATGGTGGACTCTAGCGGTGCGCCTGCCAGCCATCGAACCCTCCTTATCTTGCCTAGCATATCCCGTACGCCGGCAGCATTTGGCGAACTGGAGCTACCGAGTCCATTTTTTATCCAGACCGATAGGGATGGGAAATTTTCGGTAGCACTAGGACAAAAAGGGGCAAGTTATGATTTTGATGTTCTTGTGATTGCCAAAGGAGCGCCTTTTCTAGACTTGGCCCCACTGGATGACGACTATGAATTTTCCTCGGAAACAAAGAGGGATGAGTATGAGGAAGAGCTCGTTAACTACCTGAAAAAATGGGTAGAAGAAAGTCTGGATGTGGAGAAGCCTAATGGCGCCATGCAACTTAATATCGTAATTGGTAATAGCATTCGAAACCTGCGTGGCGCAACAGGTGCCGCCAGTGTAGTGCCTGAGGATGCTCGTGCGCTTGCCCTTCAAGTTCCAGAGAGCGAATTCGAAGCTTCGAGCTCGGAAACCATAACCAAGTCTGCGCCAGCGGTAAACAATTCACCCCTGGCGAAAGTGTTTTATCAGAAAGCGGAGCAGGCTTCAAATGTATTCACGTCCAATGCCTTGCTTCATATGTTTGAGACGGGTTGCAATGGAAACTGGCTTGATCCGAATCAAGTGAGGAACATGAGCAAAGTTGGATTGAAGAACCTACTTACGAAAAATGTAGATAGTTCTTCGGTCGAACATTATTGGAGTAAATACGCGAACGCAACTATTCACGTGGTTACCACAAAATGCTATTTTCAAACTTTTCAGAATATTGGAATTTACGTAGCTGGTGCACCTAAAGGTAAATATCAGTTTACCGATGAATCTGGGGACACTTATTCGCTGAGAATTTTTACGAACTTCTTTAATCCAAAGCATACAGTTCACTATTCCAGTAAACAGCCTGTCATTAAAAAAGTTGTCGCGAAGCTGTAAGCACATCGCGCACGTTCTGTTGCCCCGCTGGCTACCATGTTCGATGGCAATGTGCCCCAACGGGGGACCTATCGTTTTCTAGCTGCCCCTGGCGTTGAATAGCCAGGGGTTGTGGCGGTGCAAGCCTTATTGTGCTTATTTCTGCAGCATGCGACCCAGCATGCCGACGATGTCGTCCGCACTGCCCAGGCCGCCTGCGGGGGCTTGGCCCTGAGGCGTCAGCCGGTCAATCAGTTCCGGCAAGATGGCCGCAATGCCACCGGCGGCGGTGCCACCGTCTACGCCCAGTTTGGACGCAATGTCGCCAATGGTGCCCTGGCCGAAGGCGTCGCTGACCTGTGCGCCTGTCACCGGAATGTTTTGGCCCGTACCAACCCATGAGTTGGCAACATCACCATGGCCGGCTTGCGTGAATTTGTTGAGCAGCCCGCCCAGGCCACCGCCGTTGCCGGAATTGCTGTTGGACAGCATGTTCATCAAGATGGGAAGCAGCGCAGCGATCAGTGCGGGATTGATATTGAAGCCGCCTGGCGCGCTCTGCTGTTGGGATTGAGGCTGGCCGCCGCCGAGAAGGTCGCCCAGCACATTGCCCAGACCACCTTGGCCGCCTGCACCCTGGCCTGCGCCACCCAGGATACCGCCCAGCAGATCGCCCAAACCGCCCGCGCCGCCCTGCGCGCCACCTTGTTTTTGCTGACCTGCCAGCACCTGACCAAGAACCGAATCGAGTAGACCCATAACGACCCCCTTGTGAGAAAAAAAGTTGGAAGAACTAAAGGGTGAATCGGTATGAAGACGCCCTGACTAGATTCTGCCGGTTTGTTGTTGCTGCCGCTGACGCATCGAAAGCCAGAAAAGTGCGGCTCCGGTGACGAGCAACGCAGGCAGAGAACCGAGGTTCAGCCAAGCCCAGCCTTGTGTTGTGACCAGTGCACCTGATGCAAACGAAGTGAGGGCCATGAAGGAAAACACGCAAAAGTTGATAGCTGCCTGTGCGCGGTCTTTTTCCTCAGGTCTGTAGGCTTTCAGCGACAGTGTGGTGCTCCCTGTGAACAGGAAATTCCATCCTACGCCTAAAAGGAAGAGCGCGATCTCAAACTGCCTAAGTTCGACGCCTGAGAGCGCCACGGCCACACAAGCCACATTCAGCGCTACACCGACACCCATGATGGAGAGCACGCCAAAGCGGCGGATCAGGTGGCCCGTGAAGAATCCAGGCGCAAACATGCCGATCACGTGCCACTGCAGTACGTGAGCGGTGTCGCCGAAATCGAAACCGCAGACCTGCATGGCCAGGGGCGTGGCTGCCATCAACAGGTTCATCACCCCGTAGCTCAAGGCCGCAGCGATCGTGGCGACCATGAATTCAGGCTGGCGCATGATTTGGCTCAGTGGACGCCCAGTACCTTCAGAGGCGTGCCGCGCTGGCGGAGGTGGGAACTGCACGAACGCCATGACCACCATGGCGATCACGGCGACCACGGCGAGAGTCAAGTAAGCGCCGGCGAAAGGCATGGGCAGCAAGTTGCGGGTCCAGCTTGCCAGGTAGGGACCTACCACCGCACCCAGCAGGCCACCGGCCAGAACCAGCGATACCGCCTTCTCGCGCCAGGCGGGAGCCACCACTTCAGCGGCTGCGAATCGGTACAGCTGCCCATTGGCGTTGTAGTAGCCGGCCACTACGGTGGCGCCCACCAGCAGCCAGAACTGGCGCGAATAGACCGCCCAGGCGCAGAGCAATGCTGAAAGCAATGCCACCAGCAGGCCGATCTGAAAAGAGCCGCGGCGGCCAAAGCGCTTTTGGGAACGTGCCACCAATGGCGCAGCCATTGCGCCGCCGACGACATAGCCCATGACCGGCAGCGTGGCCATCCAGCCGAAGGGGGCCAGTTGAAACCCGACCAGCCCGTTGATGGCTATGAAGGTGACGTTGTTGACCAGAAACAGCCCCTGGCAAAGGGTGAGCAAGAGCAGGTGGCGATTCATGGATGGAGTGTAGCCGCCCCAGTGGTGCAGCTTCGGGCGCGTTCTGCCTACCTGAGATGCCCGCAGCGCGCCGCGATCATCTCTATCACCAGGGCGCGCATTTCCTGCACTTGCGTGGAAGGCTTGGGCCCGGAGCGGATGGAAATTTCCAACTCATGAAAAAGCTCTGGGTCGCACAAAGGCAGTCCCTTGGCGCCCAGCGCCTGGGCCAGCGGCCGCACGTAGGCCGGAAACACCGCTATCCCTGTGTCTGAGCAAGCCATGGCTATGCCGGCAATGGCGGTCGAAGCATCCTGCGCATCGGCCAGCGGTACGTCCTTGCCAAGCGCCGCGCAAAGGCGCAGGTAATTGTCCGATTTGGTCATGAAGAGCGCTTGGTCGGCGATATCGACCCAGCGCAGCTGCTCGCGAGACGCCAGAGGGTGGCGCGGGCTCATGAAGGCGAACCAACGCGAGCTGAAAACGGGCTGAGATTCCAGGGCGTCGTGTTTCCAGAGATTGACGCCAATGGCGATGTCAGCCTGGCCTTCCAGCAGAGCCTGGGCGATGCCTGCGGCTGCAACATCCACCGGCTGCAGACGCACTCGCTCAAATCGTTCGCTCACGCTGGGCAGCACATGCGTCAGCAAGGTGCCGATGATGGTCTGCGTGGTGGCAATGCGCACTACCTCATGGTTGGCCCGCACGTTGCTGGCAAAGCGTGAGGCTTCGTCCAGCTCTCTCAGGACGCGTTGTGCATGCACCAGGTAACCGCGGCCGGGCTCGGTCAGGCGCAGGCGCCGCGTAGTGCGCTCCAGTACCCGAAAGCCCAGGATGTCTTCCATCTCTCGTATGGCCAGACTGAGGGCGGCGGGCGTGACATGCAGTGCGCGCGCGGCCTCGGCAAAGCTGCCCAGACGCACGGTGGCATCCAAGGCGCGCAGCTGGCGGATTTTGATTTCCATGGCAGGTGGTTTATATAGAAATACTTGTGAATCGCCAAGAAAAACTAGCTTTTTGTTTTGAATGACTCCCAGTAGAGTGCGTCTAGTTCCAACTCGAGCGACATCGACCCCTATGCAGAATCAGATCCTCGCCGGCACCAAGGTGCTGGACCTCACCCGCGTGCTGGCAGGCCCGTGGTGCACCCAGGCGCTGGCCGACATGGGTGCCGATGTCTACAAGATCGAGCGCCCCGGCGTGGGAGATGAGATGCGTCAATCTCCGCCGTTCCTGAAAGACCCCCAGGGCAACCCGACTCGGGAGACGCCTTCCTATGTGGCGGTCAACCGGGGGAAACGGTCGCTGGCGGTGGATTTCACCAAGGAGGCGGGCCGCAAGCTCATTCTGGATCTGGCCGCGCAATGCGATGTGCTGGCTGAGAATTTCAAGGTGGGAGATCTCAAGCGCTATGGGCTGGACTACGAGTCTGTGCGTGCCGTCAATCCGGGTATTGTTTACTGCTCCATTACCGGCTACGGTCAGGACGGCCCCTATGCGTCATGGCCGGGTTACGACCCGGTGCTGCAGGCGGTCTCCGGCATCATGAGCACGTGTGGCCTGCCGGACGGCCAACCCGGCGGCGGCCCCATGCGCTCCATGGTGCCCCTGGTCGATGTGATGACCGGCATGATTTCCACCTCCGCCGTGCTGGCCGCGCTGTTGCACCGCCACAAGACAGGCCAGGGCCAGCATATTGACGTGGCGCTGCTGGATGTGGCCGTGACGGCCACCAACTACATGGCACAGAACTACCTGAGCACGGGTGCAACGCCCCGTCGCGCGGGCAACGGCAGCCATTTGTTCGCGCCCTCGAATTCATTTCCTTGCGCCGACGGACCGTTGCTGATCCAGATCGGCAACGATGGCCAATGGGCCAAGCTCTGCAAGACTTTGGACCGCGAGCACTGGCTGTCTGACCCGCGTTACGGCACCAACGCTGAAAGGGTGAAGCACGCCGCGGAACTCAATGAGGAAGTGGCCGCCGTGACGCGCACACTGCAGCGGCAAGCGCTGTCGAAGGTGCTGGGTGCAGCCGGTGTTCCCTGCGGTCCTGTCAACACCATCAAGGAAACGTTCGAGCACGAACAAGTCATCCACCGAGGGCTGAGGGCGGAAGTCGAGCATCCTGTACTGGGTACGCTGCCGGTGGTTCGCAGCCCTTTCCGCTTCTCCGAAACACCGGTGCAGATGAAGGCGCCACCTCGCCTGGGTGCAGATACCGATGCCGTGCTGGGGGGCCAGCTAGGCCTGTCCGCCGAAGCCTTGTCTGCGCTGCGCGAGCAAGGCGTCTTGGGCTGATCTTCTTTTCAAATCGTCATCACTGCCAGCGCCGCCAGCGGTGCTGTTTCGGCGCGCAAAACTTGCTTTCCAAGCGAGACGGGCACGAACCCGGCTGCGCGAGCTGCTGCTTCCTCCTTGGGGCTGAGACCACCTTCAGGCCCTGAGATCAGCGTGACGGCATCTTGCCCCGCGAGCAAGGCCTCGCGCAAGGGTATGGCGTCTGCGGCCAGAGACAAAATCAATTTCTGCCCGGAGAGTGGGCTGGTCTGAACTGACTTCATCTGCGCCTCGAAAGCCACTTGGGGCTTTACGGCAGGCACCAGGTTTCGGCCGCTTTGTTCGCACGCCGAGATGGCCACGGCCTGCCAATGGGCGCGTTTTTTCTCAGCGCGCTCCCCGGAAAGGCGCAGGCTGCTGCGCTCAGCGAGCACGGGCGTGAAACTGGCGGCACCCAGTTCCGTGGCTTTTTCGACCAACCAATCCATGCGGTCACTCGCCATGAGGCCTGTGATCAGGTGCACCTGACGCGTGGCTTCGCACTCCACGGCATGGTGCGCACCGACGGCCACCTGGACATCACTGCGGCCCATGCGCAGCACCTGCGCATCCCACTCGCCACCCCGGCCGTCGAACAGCGTGATGGTGTCGCCCGGCTGCAGGCGAAGCACCTGAACGTGGCGCGCGGCGCCGGGGGGCAGCAGCAATTCTGAGCCGCTGGCGAGATCGGTGGAAACGTGGAAACGGGGCATGTCTGTGACGCGAGTACCCACCGATGGTAATGACATTTGGAATGGCATTGCATGGGCAGATCCAATGCCACGCCAAACGTCATCCGCAACCACACCTTCTCAGTGCGCCGGCGCTGCAGTTCTTTCCTGGCTTGCAGGCGTTCCGGTCACGTCTTTCGGATCAATGCCATAAAGCTCAGCGGAGTTTTCCCAAAGAATCCGCCTGGCGAGCCAGTCTGCCTGGCGGGCGTGCCATACGCCGCGCTCACAGCCGTCGTGCAACACATCGTTCAGTGCCTGCCTTGCGTAATGGGCGGCAGCCACATGGAACTCTGGTGCACCTGCGTCCGAGCCGAACAGCAGCTTGTTGGCCGGCAGGATCTCCATCCATTCGCTCAGCTTCAGGCGCAGGTAGGCGTGGTGCAGATAGGGCATCCAGGAAAAATCCAGGAACACATTGCCGTAGGTCTGTACCAGCGCGGCGACATGGCTGGAGAACGGGTAGCCGCCATGCAAAAGGGTAACGCGCAATCGGTTGAGCGATTTGATGTTCAGGAAGGTCTCCAACAAAAACGGGGCGCTGTTGGAAATGCGCATGCCTGGCTCAGGATGGCCCATACCCACATGGATCTGCATGGGCAGGCCGTGGTCCGCCGCGTACTGCGCGGCGCGTTGGATGACAAAGTCTTCAAACGGCTGGCGGTCGACTGCGCGCCCAGCCGCGAGTGCTTCATAAGCCGTGCGGGCAGCTTCCGCGGAAGCCGGCTCGAAATTGATGGGCCGCACGTAGGCCGAGGCAATCTTGAGCCCAATGACGCCGGCGCGTACTCGCCGATCCAGCGAGGCATCCATGAACTGGATGTAGTCGTCGAAACGCGCCGGAGGCTCGGTCATTCCGTCGAGCTGCAGCTCCTGCTTCAGCACGTTGGCAAAGCCACCATGGAATCGCTGAAACTCCGTTCCACGCAGTTCTTCGGTCTGCCCTGGGTGGAAAGCGTAGACATAGGGATCGATCCGCATGACCTGGCGATAACGTTGCCGGTCCCACACGGTGTGGTCAATGCGCGGCACGTCCGTCAGTATCACGGGGGTATTGGCCACCTGCGCAGCTTGTTCGTAGCTGTAGGTCGGATGGCGGGCACCCCAGTCTCGCGCGGTGGCTTCCATGTCGCTCCAGCTCTTGTCAGGGCCGTACAGCTGCCGCGCGCCTTCTCGCAGCGCACGAGCGAAGAAAGTAGTGGAACGAAATTCCACCCCCTGGCGCATCAGGGTCTCGGTGCCGTGTTGCTGCTCAAGCAGCTCCAACGTGGCCGTGTCGCCCGCATTTCGCGCCGTGATGAACGCCGCATAGGTCTGTGCAGACACGTTGGCTTCCAGGTGGGCGGTTCCGAACTGCCTGTCAATCTGATCCAATGTCCGAAACCGCGCCATGGACGCGTGGGAGTGGTGATCGATGGCAGGGATGCCTCCGGTGATGTCAGGGGACGCCATGCTTGATCCTCAATCGGCCTTGATGTTTTTGTCTTTGATGATGGCCGCCCACTTGGCGCCTTCACGGCGGATCTGCTCCGAAAACTGCTCCGGCGTGCTGGCGCGTGGGGTCGTTCCCAGCGTGTCCAGGCGCTTTTGCAAATCTGCGCCAGCCAGGGCGCGGGCGGTTTCCGAGCTGAGCTTGGCAATGACATCCTTGGGTGTTCCTCCAGGGGCGCAGAGGCCATACCAGGAAATGACTTCAAAGCCTTTCAGGCCGAGTTCGTTGAACGTGGGAACGTCTGGCAGATAGGGCGAACGCTCCAGGGAGGTGACAGCCAGAGGTACCACCTTATCGCTTTGCGACGTGACGTAAGTGCGCGCCGAAGGCAAGGGGTTGAAGTAGAAATCCACGTGACCTCCGAGAAGGTCGGTGATGGCGGCCTGGCCGCCCCGGAACGGCGTGTGGGTAGCGGTCAAGCCGGCCTGACTGAGAAAGAGCTCGGCAGCCAGGTGCGTGAGGTTGCCTGCGCCCGCGGAGGCGTAGAAGATCTTCTCAGGGTTGGCCCTCGCGTAGGAAGTGAATTCGGCGTAGTTCTTGATCGGCATCCGCTTGCTGGCCACCATCACCATGGGCGTGGTGCCCACCAGCGACACCGGCACGATGTCTTTGCCCACGGTGTAAGGTACCTTGGGATAGAGGTACGGGTTGATGGTCATGGGACCAGGCGAGCAGATCAACAGGGTATGCCCGTCCGCGGGGGACTTGGCCACATGGCTGGTGCCTATCATGGCGCTGGCACCTGCGCGGTTTTCCACGATGTAGGGCTGGCCCCAGGTGGTGCGAAAGTGGTCGCCCAGGGCGCGCCCTATGGGGTCCAGATCGCCGCCTGTGGGAAAGGGCACGACAATCTTGATCAGCTTGTCGGGATAAGTTTGGCTATGGGCCACGACCGCCGAAGCAGCAAGCGCGCACAGCACGGAGAGGCGAACGATCGATTTCATGGAGGCAATTCCTGTGGATACGGTGGTGAAGTTGTAGCGCTATAAAATTAACTTTTACAGGAGAGCACGTACGTATGGCTTATTCAAGCGGTTTCATAGCTGGTTCTACTGCATGAACGGGTTAAATTGTAGCGCTACAATTTCTCTTGGCAAGAGGAGATGTGCTTTATGACGTCTGGCCGTCGTACGAGAGCCACCATGGCCGACCTGGCGGAGGCTGCGGGCGTTTCGCCCATGACAGTCTCGAACTGTTTCAAGCAGCCGCACAAGGTTCAGGAGAGCACGCGCAAAAAAGTCCTGGAGACCGCAGCAGCCATTGGGTACGTCCCCAACCTGATAGCCAGCAGCCTGGCTTCAGGCAATAGCCGCATGATCGCGGCACTGGTGCCTTCGCTGCGCAATTCCAATTACGCCAATACCTTGAAAGGGCTGGGTGACTATCTGCACACCCGTGGGTATGAGTTGCTGCTGGCTGAGACCGATCACGCCGAACGCGAGGAGAAAGTTTTGCAGAGCTTGCTGGGGCGCCGGCCTGCTGGCATCGTGCTGACGAGCGGCCAGCAACACAGCAAGCGCAGCCTGGAACTCATCAACCATTCGGGCGTGCCGGTGGTGGAGACCTGGCACGACGCCCAACCCCAACTGGACATGGCTGTGGGCTTTTCCCTGTTTGATGCGGCGCGGGACATTGCGACCATGATGGTTCGCAAAGGGCTGCGCCATATTGGTTGGGCGGGTCATGACAAACCCGAAAGTGCGCGTTACTTGCAGCGTCAGCTTGGCTTTCAGAAGGCTATGGAAGACGCGGGACTGCGCAGTGACCTGGTGTTTCTGGTGCCGGAGAGCGCAGGCTTTGCGGGAGGCCGCCTGGCCATGGAAGCGCTTTTGGCCAAAGAGCCCCAGCTTCAAGGACTTTGCTGCGTGAGCGATGTGGTGGCCGCCGGAGCCCTGTTCGATTGCATGCGCCGGGGTTGGCGCGTGCCAGACCGGTTCTCTGTCGCTGGCTATGGAGACTATGAGATTGCGGCCGAAGTACCGCCTGGCCTGACGACCGTCAATACCAATGGCGCGGAGATCGGACGCACTGCCGGCGAGATGCTATTGCAGAAGATAGAGACCGGCCGGGTCGACTCGGTGACCCGTCGAGTGCCCTACCAGATCGTGATCAGGCACAGTCTGTAGAAATGTCGATCAAAGCCTCACCACGGTCTTGCCGAAGTTCTGCCCAGTCAACATGCGGATAAAGGCCGGGACCACGTTCTCCAGGCCTTCGCTCACATCTTCCCGGACGTGGATGCGGCCTGCCTGAATCCACTGGGCCATCTCGCGCAGGAACTCTGGTTGCCTGTGAAGATGGTCGCTCATGATGAAGCCGTGCAGCGCCAGCCGCTTGGAGAGAATGGGGAACCAACCGGGCCCTCCCTGACGACTGTCGTTGTATTCGGCGATCAAGCCGCAGACGACGATCCGTCCGTCCGGGTTCATCAGGGGCCAGACGGCATCGCGGACCGCGCCACCCACATTGTCAAAGTAGACGTCCACCCCTGAAGGGCAGGCTGCCTTTAACGTCTGGGCGAAGTCAGGGCTTTTATAGTCGACAGCCGCGTCAAAACCGAGTTGGTCGCGCACATGGCGTACTTTGCCCTCTCCGCCGGCGATACCGACCACGCGGCAGCCCTTCAGGCGGGCGATTTGCCCCACGTTGGATCCCACGCCGCCGCTGGCTGCCGACACCACTACGGTCTCGCCTTCACGCGGTTGCCCGAAGTCCAGCAGCCCTACGTAGGCCGTCATGCCGGAGGTGCCCAGCGCGCCCAGCCAGACAGTGGCTGGAGCGACCGACTCATCTATCCGAAGCAGGCTTTCGGCGCGAGCCACCGAGTACTCCTGCCAGCCGCCGCTGACCGACATCACGGCTGCGCCTACCGGCAAGCTTGGCGCTTGCGACTCCACCACGTGGCCAATGGCCTGCCCGTACACGACGTCGCCCAGAGCCATGGGCTCCCGGTACGACGCTTCTTCTCCCATGCGCAAGCGGGCAGCAGGCGCCAGGCCCAACCAGGTGTGGCGCAGCAGCACTTCACCTTCGCCTGGCCGGGGTATGGCGGCGTTGTCGATACGGAAGTCCGCAGGGCGAGGCAAGCCTTGCGGGCGTGAGGTGAGCACGATGCGTCGGTTGGTCATGGCCTGTTTTGAGCAGAGTCGAAGGACGCCATGACGTGCTCACCCACAGAGATCAGCGTTCGATCCTCGGCGTCATTCAGTTGATGGGAAGTTTGTCTATTAAACGAACTATATGCCATCATGACCGCGACAAGGATCGCATACCGCGATGCCCGGTCGCTTCAAACCGCCGGCAGAACCATTCCCCGGCATTCGCCAAAACCAATGCGCGCAGAGCCTTCTCGTTCGCACCAACCGCGCAGGATCACGGCATCCCCATCCAGCAAGAACGTGCGCTGCTCTCCGGTACCCGCCAGTGTGATGGGCTTGGTGCCACCTTGGCTCAGCTCCACAATCGCGCCGGCTTCGCCAGCTGTGGGGCCACTGATGGTGCCCGTGCCGCAGAGGTCGCCGGGTTGCAGGTTGCAGCCGCCCACCGTGTGCTGAGCGAGCATTTGCGCGATCGTCCAGTACTGATGGCGGAAACTGGTGCGTGAGATTTCTGCGGCTGCCAGGCCTTTTGCGCGGTGCTGTTCAGACTCCAGACCCACGCTGAGCTGAACGTCCACCCCACCCGCCGCGCGGTTACCCGGCTCATCCAGATAGGCCAGAGGTTGAGGTTCATCGGCTGGGCGCTCAAAGGCCACCCGGAACGGCGCCAAGGCGTCCATGGTGACAATCCAGGGCGAAATGCTGGTGCAGAAATTCTTACCCAGGAACGGGCCCAGGGGGTTCATTTCCCAGAACTGATGGTCGCGCGCCGACCAGTCGTTCAGAAGGCACATGCCAAAGATATGTTGCTCGGCTTGAGCAAGTGGAACAGCTTGGCCCATGCGGTTGCCCGGGCCCACGAAAAAGCCCATCTCCAACTCGAAGTCCAGGCGCGTGCAGGCGTTGTAGACAGGCGCCTTGGCGCCGGGCGGCATGGCTTGCCCGTGTGGTCGGTGGTAGTCGGTGCCGCTGATCACCACACTGCTGGCACGGCCGTGGTAGGCAATGGGCAACCACTGGAAATTGGGCGTGAGTGGATCGTCCGGCCGGATGACGCGACCGACGTTGCGCGCATGGTGGATGGACGTGTAGAAGTCCGTGTAGTCACCAATACGTGAGGGCAGGCGGTGCTCCACATCAGCCTGTGCGATGAGGCAGGACCTCACGCTTTGCTCTGCGGGGGCGCCCTCTTTCAGTAGGTCGAACAGCGCGTGCCGCAGTGCGCGCCAGGCGAGTGGCCCGGCGGCCATGAAATCATTGAGCGCATCTTGCGCTGCCTGTTGCAAGGCATCTCCTGCCGCACCGCTGATCACGCCCAGTTGGGCCAGCGCCGCCAAGTCCAGCACTTGATCGCCAATGGCCACCGCACCGCGAAAGGCTTCGTTGCTGCCGCGGCGCCGCATGATTCCGAAGGGCAGGTTCTGGATTGGAAAGTCGCCTCCGGCCACATTGGCGGAAGCGAGCCAGCTGCGTGTGGCGGGATTGTGGGTGTGGTCGAGCAAAGTCATGGTGAAGTCCGGGGTGGAGTCAGTGGGTCGATCTGGGAGGGCGTGTTACGGCGGTCGCTTAAAACCGTTCGGCCTGAGCCTGTCGAAGGCTTGCGCAACGCTTGGACAAGCTCAGCGCGAACGGATTGTTGTGAAACCGAACTCCTCAGCAATAAAAATGCTGTTCATTGAGCATGTCGAAGCCTTGCTTGAAGCTTCGACAGGCGTGAACGGTGATAGGTTGACTGTCATGAACTAGCCATCAGCGCATCGTCAAAGATCGCGACGGCGCGTGTCCAGCCCGCAGAGGCGCCGCGAATCTTGTGCGGAAAGCATGAGATGTAAAAACCGGAGGCGGGCAGCGCTTCCAGGTTGTGCAGTTTCTCGAGATGGCAGTACCCAATGTCGCGGCCGGCTTTGTGGCCTTCCCAGATCAGGCCTGCGTCCTGGCTCTCTGCGTATTTTTGCGCAGTGTAGACAAACGGTGCATCCCAGCTCCAGGCATCGGTGCCTGTCAGACGCACGCCGCGCTCCAGCAGATACATCGTGGCCTCATAGCCCATGCCGCAACCTGCCGCCACAAAGTCGTTGTGCCCGTAGCGGCTACCCGCGCGGGTGTTGACGACCACGATTTCCAGAGGTTTCAGTTCGTGGCCGATGCGTTTGAGTTCCGCTTCGACATCGGCTGCGGTCACGACATAGCCGTCGGCAAAGTGGCGGAAATCGAGCTTGACGCCTGGTTGAAAGCACCATTCGAGCGGCACTTCATCGATGGTCCAGGAGCGCTTCTGGTCGCCTAGCGCCTTGTCCATGGTGCTGTGAAAGTGATAGGGCGCGTCCAGATGCGTGCCATTGTGGGTGGACAGTTGAATGGTCTCCACTGCCCAAACTTCCCCATCGGGCAGGTCTTCCTGCTTCAGCCCCGGAAAGAACGGCGCCATCTGCTCGAACGAGTTCTCGTGGTTGAAATACTGGATCTTGGGCGCGAACGCCGGCGGATCCGAAATGACGTCGTTTTCTAGGTAAATGGACAGATCGACGAAGCGGCGCACCATGGGAGTCTCCTGGAGTTATGAGTGATCAAGTCGGCAAGGCATCACGGATGCTGCCAACGCAAGAGGCGCCGCTCCAGGAGCGCCAGACCTGCGTTGCTGACGAAGCCGATAGCGCCCAGCAGGGCGATCCCGGCAAACAGCTCGCTGGCGCGAAAGGAGCGGGCGGCCAACAAAATGGCTTGGCCCAAGCCAGGCTGTGAAGCAATCATCTCGCCCACCACGCTGACGATCAGTGAAACCGTCAGCGCGAGCCGCATGCCGGCCACGATATCGGGCAATGCGTTGGGTAGTCCGATCTTCCACAGGAATTCCATGCGTCCGAGTTGCAGGGCTGTGGCCACTTCACGCAAGCGCACATGAACCCCGGCCAGTCCGTGCACCGTGGCCAGCAACACTGGCCACATGGCACCGAAGGCGACCACGGCAAGCACCATGCCGCTTGAAAGTCCAAAGATGGCGATGGCCAGCGGAATCACAGCAGAAGCCGGTAAAGGACGGATGAATTCCAGCGTGGGGCCGATCCAGGCGCGCGCTGCCGCACTGCTGCCGACCAAAGCTCCGAGGGCGATGCCCGCCACGCCGGCCAGGCCCCAGCCGGCGAGCATCCGGCCAACGGTGGCCAGGGTGTATGAGCCCAGGTCCCCATCAACCAGGCCATCGCGCAGACTGGACAACGTGGCTTCGGGTGTGGGTAGAAACACCCTGCTGATCCAGCCGGCGTGGCTGGCCAGCCACCAACAGGCCACCAAGCCAGCGAGCACCGCCAGGGAACCACAGATCTCCATGGGTGTGAAACGCCGATTCATGACGCAACCTCCCCCATCCGCCGAGCGACTCCCCGCTGCAGCCATAGAGCGCCTGCGTTGATGGCAAAGCCGACCAAACCTATCCACAGCAACCAGGCCAGCATCAGTGCCGGGTCCAGGCTCTGTTGGGCAATCATCATGCTGTAGCCCATGCCGTGCGGGTTGGCTGCAATCTCTACCGTGACGGCCACCACCAGGGCAATGGCCACGCCAAGGCGCAAGGCCACGAACAGGCGAGGCACGATGGCGGGGCCGACGATCCAGGTAAATCTTTGCCAGGCATTCATCTGCAGGGCGCGCGCCACTTCCAGTAGCCGTGGCTCTACCTGTTGCACCGCAGCTTGCGCCAGCAGAGCCATGGGCCACAGGCAGGCGAATGCGACGACGCTGACTTCCATGCGCAACCCAAAGCCGAATACCAGCATGGCCAGAGGAATCAGCGCGACCGATGGGACAGGCCGGAGAACCTCCACACTGATGAATGAAAGCCGTGCCGCGCGGGCCGACAGGCCCAGAAGGGTTCCCAGCGCCACGCCCAGTCCTCCTCCAATCAACAGGCCAACGGCTGCACTGCCAAGGGTAAAGCCCGTGGCGACCAGCAGAGATCCATCCGTGAGCGCACTGCCGAAGGCGATCAGCGCCGCACTAGGCGGGGCTACAGAGTCGCTGCTAGCACCTATGGTGCGAGCCCATATCTCCAGTGCGGCCAACACCAATGCCGGGAACACGAAGGGTCGAAACCACCTGATCATGTGTGCCCCAGGTAGTGGTACAACTCGCGTCGCAGGCGCAGGAATTCAGGGTGTTCCTTGGTCGAGAGTTGTTCGCGGGGCTTAGGCAACGGCACGTCGATCAGCGCCGCCAGGCTGGGCTGTTCTGTCGTGGGGTTGGCACGCAGGGCCAGCACCCGGTCGCCCAGGTACAAGGCCTCTTCAAGATCGTGGGTCACGAAGAGCACGGTCAAGCCTTGCTCGCGTACCAGCCGCGCCACTTCATCTTGCAGGCTCTCACGCGTCATGGCATCCAGGGCGCCGAATGGCTCGTCCATGAGCATCACCTCGGGTGACTGAGCCAGGCAGCGCGCGATCTGCACGCGTTGCTGCATACCGCCGGACAACTGCGCGGGGAACTTGTCCGCGTGCGCGCTGAGCCCCACGGTGGCCAGCACTTTTTCGATGCGAGCCGCTTGCTCGGCTTGCGGCACGCGTGCGGCCTCCAGCGCCAGGGCCACATTGCGTGCCACCGTGCGCCAGGGAAGCAGTGCCCGGCCATAGTCCTGAAACACAAAGGCCACCTCGCGCGAGGGGCCCGTCACCGGTTGGCTGTGGCGGGTCACCTGCCCGCTGCTGGGTGTCACAAATCCCGCAGCGGCGCGCAGAAGCGTTGTTTTACCGCAGCCGGAAGGGCCAATGATGCAGACGAACTCGCCGCGCTTGATACTGACGCTGGTGGGTGAGAGGATTTCGCGCCCACCCAGATGGATGGCGACGCGGTCAAACTCCAGAACGCTTTCGGTCATGAGGCGTTACTTGAACAACAGCGAATTGACGTTGGGCGAAGTCTTCAGCATGTCCTGCTCTTTCATCAGCGCCACCCAATAATCCAGTTGCTTGGTGGTAACGACGGGGCCAGGCGGTGAAATCTGCATCTTCGCCAGAACTTCAGCGGGCAGCTTGATGTATTTGCCGATGGTGGCGCGCACCGCATCGTTGTTCTTGGGGTTTTGCATGAAGGCAGCGCCCTCTTGCACCGCCTGCTGGAAGCTGCGCACCGCTGGGGCATTCTTCTGTGCCCAGTCGCGCCGGGCCACATGGATGATGGTGGGCTGACCTTCAGGCAAGAAGGTGGAGTAGTAAGACGCCACATACCCCACACCCGTGTCCGTGATGCGGCTCATGAATGGGTCCGCGCTGACCACGGCGTCGACCGAGCCGCCACGCAGCATGTCGCCGTGCTGGGGGAAGGCTGATTCAACGAAATTGACTTTCTTGTAGTCCACGCCCTGGTCCTTGAGCCACGCGCGGAAAGTCACGTGCAGGAAGGCTCCCAAGCCTGGTACGCCGATTTTCTTGCCCACACAATGGGCGGCGGTCTTGATGCCGCTTCCGGCCCGCGCCACCAGGCCGAAACCGGTGATCGATTTGGACGTCACCCCTCCACCCGCTACGACGACCTGGTCCAGCCCACCGTCAACCGATTGCAGGTACACGCTGGGAGTGGGGCCACCAATCTGCAGTGAGTCAGCCTGAACAGCGGCTGGAATGGTGGAGTTGAGTGGAATGAACTTCAGTTCCACGTCCAGTCCGCGCTTCTTGAAATAGCCCTGGTCTGCTGCGACAAAGACGGAAGTGAAGTCGGTGACCGCCGTGTAGCCAAAGACGATCTTGGTCGTCTGGCTGAAGGCGGGACGGGCCAGGCCGGTAGCGGCCAGGGCAGCCAGGGCTTGCAGAGTGTTGCGGCGTTTCATCAGGGTCTCCTTTGGTTTGTTTGAAGCACAGCGTCCATGCCGGCGGCGATGAAGCTGATGAGTAAAGGCTCGGCTGAGGCATCGTTGGGTGGGTTGATGCCGTGCGACAGACGTTCCACACGTTGGTCGCTGATGTGGTGCAGCAGCGCGCCCAGGGCGAACTGGTAGCCCCAGGCCGCCTGCGCACGCGTGGCTTGGGGGCGAGCTGCTTGCAGCGCGTCGATGAAGGCGTGCGCCAAAGGGTCGAAGAAGTCACGCAGGACCCGGTCCGCCTCTTCGCGGTCATACGAGAGCTCGCGACTGACCAGCAAGGCATAGAACTCACCCTCCGGACTGACCCGCATTTGGAGCACGGGCTCCACGAAGGCGCTCACGATGGGTTGCAGTGCGGACGCTTGGGCCGTGATGTCGGGCATGACTTCACGCAGCAGAGCCAGGCGGGCTTCTATGGTGGGTTGCCAACGTTCAAAAATGGCATGAAACAGTTCGTGCTTGGCACCGAAGTAGTAGCCCACCAAGGCCAGCGGGACACCCGCCTCACTGGCGATCTTTCTCAAGGGCACGGCGTGGTAGCCGTGCTGGGCAAAGAGCTTTTCCGCGGCCAGCAGTATCTCGGTGCGGCGGTCGCGGCGTTCCGTTGCGGCACTCCCCCGGGTCGCCATGCCACTGCCCCGAGGGAGCAGGGCAGGCAAGCTGGGCGGACGACGCGGTGCGGAACTCATGCCTGTATTGAACAGGTGTACAAGTTTTTTGAACATGCGTACAAACCCGAGTCTTCCTATCTTGCTATTGGTAAATCGTGCGCACTGCCTCAATAATCCAATGCATGAGCATCGCCAGCACAAGCCCGCGTACCGGTATCCGCACCTCTGCCTCCACTTCTGTGTCCTCCCCTCGCGTGCCTCAGATCAGGCGCTACCAGAACTGGCTGAGTGAACGGCACGGCCTTTCTTTCGAGAGCTATCACGAGCTCTGGCACTGGTCGACGACAGAACTGGAAGCGTTCTGGCAAAGCATCTGGGACCACCTTGATTTGCAATCACCCACGCCGCACACCGCGGTGCTTGAGCACAATGTCATGCCAGGGGCCCGTTGGTTTCCAGGGGCTCAGACCAATTACGCGCAGCAGGTGATGCGCCATGTGGGGCCCGCGCATGCCGCAGGTCTGGCCGCGCTCATCAGCGACAACGAAAAGGGCGAAGTCTGTGAGCTGTCCTGGCCAGAGTTGAAGCGCCAGGTGGCGTCGCTGGCTCTGCATCTGCGCGCGCAAGGTGTGCAGCCTGGTGACCGCGTCGCGGCTTACCTGCCCAACATTGCTGAGACGGTAGTGGCCTTTCTGGCGACTGCAAGCCTGGGGGCGGTCTGGAGTGTGTGCGCTCCAGACATGGGGACCAATGCGGTTCTCGACCGCTTCACGCAGATTGAGCCCAAGGTGTTGATCGCTTGCGACGGCGTCACCTGGGCCGGACGCGACCTGGACCGCTCCGAAGTGGTTCAGCAACTGCGAAAGGCACTGCCCTCAGTGACCCACACGCTGGTCTACCGCAACCTGAAAACCACTCACCCCCTGGAAGGGGTGTCGGATTTCGAGGCGGCGACCTCGCGCGATGATGCGCAGACAACCGCTTTCGAGCCGGTATGGGTTCCTTTTGACCATCCCGTCTGGGTGGTGTATTCCAGCGGAACCACGGGGTTGCCCAAACCCATCGTGCATGGTCACGGCGGCATGATCATGGTCATGATGATGCAGAGCCGCCTGCACAATGACGTGGGCTGCAGCTATGAGAGCGAGACATTCGGTGAGCGCTTTCACTGGTACAGCTCCACTGGCTGGGTGATGTGGAATGCACAGATCGCAGGTTTGCTCTCAGGCACCACCTGTGTCATCTTCGATGGCAGCCCCGGAGGAACCAAGGAGTCACCAGACTGGACCGTGCTATGGCGGTTCGCGGCCCGTCACCAGGCCAGCTTCTTCGGCGCGGGTGCGGCGTTCTACGCCAGTTGCATGAAGGCCTCGGTGGATCTGAGGGGCTGCGGCGATCTCTCGCGCATCCGGGCGTTGGGCTCTACCGGTTCACCGCTGGCGCCTGATGTACAGCAGTGGGGGTCGGACCAATTCAGACGCCTGGCAGGCAACCCTGAGCAGGAAGACATCTGGTGGTGCAATATTTCCGGCGGTACTGATTTTGCGGGTGCGTTCATAGGTGGCAGCCGGGAACTTCCGCAAGCACCGGGCTCCATGCAATGCCGTTTGCTGGGCGCTGCGGTGGAAGCCTGGAACGAAGCCGGCGAACCGGTGACGGGCCAGGTGGGGGAACTGATCTGTACTCAGCCGCTGCCGTCCATGCCCTTGTACCTGGTCAACGACCCGGATGGTGCGCGTTACCGGGCGAGTTATTTCGAGATGTACCCGCCTGGCCATGGGCGCCGACCAGGCGGGGGTGATCTGAATGCCTCGGCAGGCAGCGTCTGGCGCCACGGCGACTGGTTGCGTGTGGGCGACGAGCACGGCCAGGGCGATTGGTGCGTGATCTACGGGCGCAGCGACGCCACCATCAATCGCCATGGCCTGCGCATGGGCACCAGCGAGATCTACAGTGCGGTAGAAGGCATTGCCGAGGTGATCGACTCCATGGTGGTCGATCTTGAATACCTGGGGCGTGAGAGCTACATGCCACTGTTCGTGGTCTTGCGACCCGGCATGAGCCTGGATGACGCGCTGAGCGGCCGTATCAATGCGGCCATTCGCCAGTCCTTGAGCCCCCGCTTCGTGCCGGACGATATTTTCCAGGTGCCTGAAATTCCGCGAACTTTGTCCGGCAAGAAGCAGGAGTTGCCTATCAAGAAGCTGCTGCTGGGCCAGCCGCTCGAAAAAGTGGTCAATCGAGAGGCCATGGCCAATCCACATTGCCTGGATTGGTATGTGGAGTTCACCGAGGCCCGAAAGGCGACTTAACGGTTGAGGGATTGGACAGGTGCCCGACCTGGGCAGCAGTCAGCAGGCGCCAAGCAAGAGCAAGATGTGAATGGGGTGTAAAGGTCGTCGACCAGAGTCCCCGAAAAAGCGTTGAAGAGTCAAGCAGCTGTAGAGTACAGCTTTGGTTCCCTCTTATATGGGTTTCGGAGAAGCCATGACATCATTTGCCATGACACCTAAATTCCTGGTCATCGCGTCGCTGGCCTGTGTGGCCGCGGCCGCCAACGCACAGTCCATGGTCAATGCGCGCGTTATTTCATCTGCACCTGTATGGGAAGCGGTTCCCGTGCAGGGCTGCGCGCCTGGTTACAGCGCGCCTTCCGGCGTGGGCGCCGTGTTGGGTGCGGTCATTGGCGGGGTGATCGGCAACTCATTTGGCGGTGGAGACGGCCGCGCCTTGGCCACGGCAGCAGGCGTGCTGGGCGGTGCCGCTCTGGGCAATACAGCTGAGTCTCAGCAGCGTTACGCAGGCTGTGCAACGCGCTATGAAAACCGCGTGACCGCCTACGACGTCAGCTACGAACTGGGTGGGCAACGCTACCAGACGCGCATGGCCAATGACCCGGGAGGCTGGGTGCAGGTGCCTGCCCCTGACAACACCTACGGTCGCTATGATTCCCCGCCGGTTCAGACCTACCCAGTGGCGCCGCAGCCCTCGGCGGGCGCATATCCCTTGCCCCAAGGCTATCCAGCCCCCTACCCGGCCACTGGGGTCGTGACGGCGCCGGTCTATCAGCAGCCCTATCCTCAGCCTTACCCACAGGCCTATCCGCACCCATACGCGCAGCCCTACCCGCAGCCATATCCGGTGGCGCAGCCGCAGGTCATCTATGTGCCCGCACCAGCGCCTGTGTACGTGCCGGCGCCGGTCTACTCCAACCCCGTGGGCGTCACGCTTTCCGTGGGCCGCGGCTGGGGCGGCCACCGCAGCTGGGGCTCTTCAGTGGGTTTTGGAATCGGGTTCTGACCCGTTTGAGCACGCCGGATCAATTCATCTTTCGAGGTGGAGATTTCCACGCCTTGTGATATCTTGACGCACCCTCGTCTTCAAAAGGCTTGCCGTGCGTGCTCTATTCATTAGTTCCGTCTTGGTGGTCGCCTCTTTGGCCCATGCGCAGCCCGCTTCCGATGTGTGGGGCACCGCGCCACAGGCCAGTGACGACCGGTTTAGCAACCCCAAGAGCAAACTCTATGCCGGTCCCAATGGCTGGTACAACTCTGGCGAGTTGCGCGCGGAAGTCGGCTCTAAACGCTACACGCTGAAGACCGGTCTGAATTACATGGATACGCCCAAGGCTTTTGTACTGGCGTCGAACAACCAACTGCAGGTGCTCACGCTGGACTTTGGCTCACCTCGTCCGGCGCCTGGCGTCTACCAAGTGGCTGCCGAGCCTGACGCGGCGGGGCGCAAAGTGCATGTGGCTTTTGCAGATGTCGCCAACCAGAAAATCCTGGAGTGGAACTCCAATAACGCTCAAGGCAGCGTGACGGTCACGCAAGTCCACGGCTTTGTGCATTTCACGGCGCGCGGCTTGAAACTGTCGCCTTCCGGTTTGCACAACATTGGCGATACCAAGCAGCCTTTGGTACTAGGTCTGGAAGGCGCTAGCAAGCTGGACTAGGGAGTGTTAACACGCCCTAGTGCTCCCAAGAGCGATACGCTTTACAGCGGTCTCGCTCCCGGGTATTCATCAAAGCCAGGTTTCTGACCCAGAAGGCATCTGGATGTTCATGCTGGGGTCGCTGCCTGTGACCAGCGCACCGATGATGAAGCTGAGTATCGATACGAATACGCTGGCGAACAAGGCAGTCCAGAAGCCTGAAACGCGAAAGCCTTTCACCACGGCGGATACCAGCAGGATCATCAAGGCATTGATCACCAGCAAGAACAGGCCAAAGGTGACCACGGTGAGCGGCAGCGTCAGTATGACGAGCAGCGGCTTGACGATTGCGTTTGCAAAGCCAAGCAGCAACGCCGAGACGACCAAGGCCCCGGTGCTGTCGAACTTCACACCTTTGAAGATGTAGCTGGCGACCCAGAGCGCAAGGGCCGTAATGGCCCACTGGATGAGAAAAGGAGTGAGGTTGCTCAACATGGGAAATCTTGAATGTGGTCCCCACGGACGGGCGGTGAGCGCGCCGCAGGAATAGCCGGTAAATCGTCATTTTGCCGTAGCCTGACCAGCACTGCGTCCCAAAATGCCAACCCGCGCGTCTGTCCTCTAAAGGACCTGTCCGCATACTCGGGTAAACACTTACCCTGGAAATTTACCTGCCGATTGTTTATTTGCAGCCGGCCTGCTAGCATGTGATTACTTACCGGCCGGCATGTAAATTACTCATGCGGCCCCACAACAAGTAATTTTTGGTCCACAGGGCCAAGTGCGGAGACAACATGAGTTTGCAGGGGTTGATGCAACCAAGCCAACTGCTGATATCGGGCCTTATCCGGCATGCAGCACTCCACCATGGAAATGTGGAGATCGTCTCGCAGCTGTATGGCGGCGAGCAGCGGCGCAGCGACTGGCGCACGGTCGAGAGCCGTGCACGCCGGCTGGCAAGTGCGCTGCAGGCCGGTGGCCTGCAGCCTTCACAGCGCGTGGTGACACTGGCATGGAATACCGACCGCCACCTGGAGCTGTATTACGCCGTGGCGGGCATGGGGTCTGTATTGCACACCGTGAACCCGCGCCTTTTTCCTGAGCAGATCCGCTACATCGTTGATCACGCCGAGGGCGAAACCCTTTGCTTCGACCTCGATTTTGCCGATCTCGTGGTTCAGCTGGCGCCTCAGTTGCCCAAGGTAAAGCGCTACATAGCGCTGTGCCGCCAGGAGCAACTACCCAAGCTGAATCTGCCGGGTTTGTGTGCCTATGAAGAGCTTCTGGCCAGCGGTCGCGAAGACTACGTGTGGCCCAACCTCGACGAAGACCAGGCCTCTTCCATGTGCTACACCTCTGGCACCACGGGCAACCCCAAGGGAGTGCTCTACAGCCACCGCTCCACGGTGCTGCACAGCTATGCCGCCTGCGCAGTAGACGGGCTGGGGTTGAATGCAAGAGACAGCGTGCTCCTGGCTGTGCCCATGTTCCATGTGAATGCCTGGGGCGTTCCCTATGCGTCGGCCATGTGCGGCGCCAAGCTGGTTTTGCCCGGCGCCGGGGTTTCGGGTGATCGTCTCTATGCCTTGATGCGCGACGAAGGCTGCACCTTTTCCCTGGGTGTGCCCACGGTATGGCTGGGGTTCTTTCAGTACATCGACCAGAACCGCGCGACACTGAATCTGAAAGACATCCGGCTGGAGCGGGTGGTCGTGGGTGGCTCTGCTGCACCGCGCCCCATCATCGAAAGGTTCGAGCGCGAGTTTGGCGCTTTCGTCATTCAGGCCTGGGGCATGACTGAAACCGGGCCCCTGGCCACGGTCTGCAATCTCTTGCCGCAGCACGAAGGACAGACTTTGGAGCAGCGATTCGATGTGCAGTGCCGACAAGGCCGCGCCATTTTTGGCCTTGAAATCGGGGTGTTCAATGCCGAGAACCAGGCGCTGCCTCATGATGGCAAACACGTCGGCGAATTGCGTGTGCGCGGACCCTGGGTGGTCTCCGCCTATTACGGCAATCCAGCAGGCTCGGCCATGGACGAAGAGGGCTGGTTCAGCACGGGCGACGTGGCCTGCATCGACCCTGATGGCTATGTGCAGATCACCGATCGCAGCAAGGACGTGATCAAGTCTGGCGGTGAATGGATCTCGTCCATTGATCTGGAGAACACGGCTCTGGGGCACGCCAAGGTGCGCGAAGCCGCCGTGATCGGAGTGGGTCACAGCAAATGGCAGGAGCGGCCTTTGCTGATCGTGGTGCCACAGGCCGGCGAGACCCCCAGCAGCGAAGAAATACTGACCTACATGAAAGACAAAGTGGCCAAGTGGTGGCTGCCTGATGAAGTCGTCTTCATGGAGGAGCTACCGCACACCGCCACCGGCAAGATTCTGAAGATGCAGCTCAGGGAGCAATTCAGGAAGCACCGGTTGGTGACCGACGTGGATTGACGCTTACCCGTCCACGCAGGCCTCTCAGCCGCCCAATAAATTGCAAGCAGATATTCGTTTCGGCCTTTCCCACTGACTTTTTCACGGAGACAAACCATGGCATTCCAGTACAAGAGCACTCTCATCGCTGCCGCATTGCTCGCGCTTGGCGGAGCGGCGCAGGCCCAGATATCCGACGACGTCGTTCGAATCGGTGTCATGGGCGACCAGACCGGCCCGTACTCCGGCAATGGCGGCCCTGGTCAGGTCCTTGCGGTGCGCATGGCTGTGGAAGACTTCGGCGGCAAGGTCAACGGCAAAACCATTGAAGTGGTGGTCGCCGACGACCAGAACAAGCCAGATGTTGGCACCAATATCGCCCGTCAGTGGATTGAGCGCGACAAGGTCGACACCATCATCAGCAACTCCACATCGGCCATTGCGCTGAGCGTGAGCGCGATGATGAAGCAGCACAACAAACCGTACCTGATCTCGGGCACCACCACGGCCGACCTGACCGGCAAGTCCTGCTCGCCCATGAACATGCAGTTCCTGCTGGACACCTACGCGATGCCCAAAGCCACGGTGCAAAGCTTGATGAAGCAAGGCGTCAAATCCTTCTACTTCGTGACCGTGGACTATGCCTTCGGTGCGGCGCTGCAGGCCGAAGCGACCAAGTTCATTGAAGCTGGCGGTGGCAAGGTGGTGGGCGCGGTCAAGCACCCGCTGGGCACGACTGACTTCTCGTCCTACCTGCTGCAGGCGCAGGCCAGCAAGGCGCAAGCCGTCGTGTTTCTGAGCGCCGGAGCGGATCTGAGCAATGCCATCAAGCAAGCCAGCGAGTACCGCCTGACGAAAAGCGGCCAGATTGTCACGACCACAGGGGCCACCATCAATACCGTCGTGGCCATGGGTCTGCCTGTGGGCCAGGGCCTGCAGATCAACACGCCTTTTTACTGGGACCGCGATGCTGACTCCCGCGCCTGGGCCAAGCGCTTCATCGATCGCAACAAGGGCGTCCTGCCCACCTACATCATGGCGGGTTCCTACAGCGCGGCCATGCACTACCTGAAGGCAGTGCAGGCGGCTGGTACGGATGAAGGCAAGGCTGTCGTGGCCAAGATGAAATCCACGCCGATCAACGACTTCGAAATGAAGAACGTGACCATCCGCGAAGACGGCCAGGTCATGCGCCCCGTGTACATGGTGCAAGTCAAGACGCCGGCTGAATCCAAGGGTGGCAAGAATGATCTCTACATCATCAGAGGCGAAATCGCACCTGACCAGATCTTCCGCCCCCTCAATGAAAACCCTTGCGACTTCCTCAAGAAATAAGCGCTAGAAAACGAGCTGCCCGCGTGCAAGCCACCTTCACGGTCTGGTATGCGGCGCAGCGCGCATGAGAAAAGCACGTGTTGAATATTGAGATTGAGCCCACCGGGCAGGACTTGCTGGGGGAGTGCCCACTATGGGACACCACCACGCAATCGCTCTACTGGATTGATGCCCCGCGCCATTTGGTGCAACGCTTTCATCCGGCCACTTTGTGACCTGTCTGTGTTTCTGGGGCGAGAGCCTCGACACCATTTACGTGAGCAGCATCCGTGAATCTGGAAACACGCTGCGCACAGACCATCCGAACGGGGGCTCATTGATCGCCATCCTCGGGACGGGTGCGCGTGGCCTTCCTGAAGCACGAATTGACGATCGCTCTCTTTGACCACTATTTCGGCAACGACAACAGCATGACACAAGCACAAACACAAGCACTACAAGGACGTGTGGCCCTGGTAACAGGTGGCGCACAAGGCATCGGGCGGGCCATCGTGGAGCGACTGGCTTCTGATGGCGCCATCGTAGGGGTACTCGATCTCAAACTGCCGTTGGCAGAAGAAGCCGCCGCAGCCTTGCGCGCGGCTGGCCATCAAGCCATGGCCTTTGGCGGTGATGTCGCGCAACGCGACACCGTGATGAATGCCGCCGCTACGCTGAAGGAAAAGTACGGCCGGCTCGACGTGCTCGTCAGCAACGCCATGTGGGTGCGCTATGGGCCCATTGACGACCTCACACCGGAGGCCGTCGGGCGCATGGTGGGAACGGGCTTCAACTCTGTGGTCTGGGGCATTCAAGCGGCATCGTTGCACATGGGCCAGGGCGGCAGCGTCATCAACATCGCGTCGGCAGCAGCATTCCTGGGCATTCCCCAAGCCACCATCTATTGCGGCGTCAAAGCCGGCGTTCTGGGGCTTACCCGCTCTGCGGCGGTGGATCTTGGGCCTCGGGGCATTCGCGTCAATGCGATCGGCCCAGGTTCCGTGGCTACGGAAGGCGTCAAGATCAATCTGGACCCGGAGAAAGTCAAGCTCCGTCTGGCCAAGACGCCGCTGCGGCGTCTGGGTGAAGTTGAAGACATCTCTTCGGCTGTGGCGTTTCTTGCAAGCGACCAGAGCAGTTGGGTGACCGGCGAATGCATCAAGGTGGACGGTGGTGTGACACACGCCTTCCTCTAATGGGCCATCCCAGCAATCAGGGAGACAAAAGCATGAACAAGAACGAGGACGACTACATCTTGCAGGCCACGGGCCTCAGCAAGCAGTTTCGCGGTTTCTATGCCGTCAATGGCGTCGATCTGCGAGTGCGCAGGCACACCATCCATGCCCTGATTGGCCCCAACGGGGCAGGCAAGACCACGTGCTTCAACCTGCTCACCACGTTCTTGAAGCCGACAGCGGGCACTATTGTGTTCAACGGACGGCACATAGAGAAAAGCGACCCTGCTTCGGTCGCGGACAGCGGCCTGGTGCGTTCGTTCCAGATATCTGCCGTGTTCAGCCAGATGACGGTGCTGGAGAACGTGCGGGTGGCGCTTCAGCGCAAGACACGCTGGAACTACGCGTTCTGGCGCAACCAGAGCGTCCTTCATGTATTGGACGATCGTGCCCGCGAATTGCTGGACATGGTAGGGCTCACGCGTTGGGCAGATGCGCCAGCGGGCGACCTGTCCTATGGACGCAAGCGCGTGCTTGAGTTGGTGACCACGATTGCTCTGGAGCCAGAGCTGATTTTGCTGGACGAGCCGATGGCGGGCCTTGGGCATGAAGATATTGAACCTGTCATGCAAATGATCCAACGAGTGGCCAAAGGGCGCACGGTGTTGATGGTGGAGCACAACATGAAAGTGATTGCAGAGCTGTGCGATCAGGTCACCGTCCTGCAGTCAGGCCAAGTCCTGGCAGAGGGCACGTATGCACAGGTCTCCACCGACCCGCGCGTCATTGAAGCGTACGTCGGAGGCGCTCATGTCTGAAGCAACACCCTTCCTGCGCGTGTCTCATCTGACCGGGCACTATGGCGAGACCCAGGCCTTGCACGACATCAGCCTGGAGGTCCGCGAAGGCGAGATTGTCTGTCTGCTGGGCCGCAACGGCGCGGGCAAGACCACTACCTTGCGCGCCATCATGGGCATCTTGCAAAAACGCGGGGGTGAAATCACGGTCAAAGGCCAGTCCACTGCCGGCTTGCCACCAGAGGCCATTGCCCACCTGGGCCTGGCTTACTGCCCGGAGGAGCGCGGCATCTTCGCCAGCCTGACGACCGAAGAAAACCTCATGCTGCCGCCTGTGCTTCATCCAGGGGGCTTGAGCGTGGAAGAAATCTACACGTTGTTTCCCAACCTCAAGACGCGCCGCACCAGTCCGGGCACGAAGCTGTCTGGGGGCGAGCAGCAAATGCTGGCCATTGGACGCATTCTGCGCACGGGCGCCAAGCTGTTGCTGCTGGACGAATGCACAGAGGGCTTGGCGCCCGTCATCATCGAAAAAATAGGCCAGACCGTCAGCATGCTGCGCAGCCGAGGGTTCACTGTGCTGATGGTGGAGCAGAACTTCCGCTTTGCATCGCAATTGGCTGACCGCTTCTACGTGATCGAAGAAGGCATGGTGGCCGATCAGTTTGTGCAAAGCGATATTGAACCCAACCGCGCACGCATCGAAGCTTTGCTGGGCCTTTAAGGCCCGCTGCACAAGCTCAGGATAAGGAGACAGGAATAATGGATTCAATATTTGGTGTGCCGGTGTCGGCATTCGTTGGGCAGTTGATTGTGGGGCTGATCAACGGCGCGTTCTACGCGCTGATGAGCTTGGGCCTTTCCATCATCTTTGGCCTTTTGCACGTTGTGAACTTTGCTCATGGCGCGCAGTACATGATGGGCGCTTTTGTCGCCTGGGGACTGCTGGAGTATCTGGGCCTCAGCTACTGGTGGGCCCTGATCCTGGCGCCGTTGTTGGTGGCGGCATTTGGTGTGCTGATGGAGCGCGTATTTCTGCGCCATCTCTATCACGTGGACCATGTCTACGCCTTGCTGCTCACCTTTGGGGTGGCCTTGCTCGTAGAAGGCGCTTTCCGCTACAAGTTCGGAGCCAGCGGCCAGCCGTATCCCAACCCGCTGGAAGGTGGCCTGGATCTTTCCTTTACCTTCATACCGTGGTATCGCCTCTGGGTCATCGGGGTGGCACTGGCCGTGTGCGTAGGCACCTGGTATTTCATTGAACGTACCAAGCTGGGAGCCTATCTCCGCGCCGCCAATGAAAACCCCACGCTGGTGCGCAGTTTCGGCATCAACGTGCCCCGTATGCTGATGCTGACCTATGGCCTGGCGGTGGGGCTGGCCGGTTTTGCGGGTGTGATGGCGGCACCCATCTACCAGGTGAGCCCCTTGATGGGGTCCAACCTGATCATCGTGGTGTTCGCGGTGGTGGTGATCGGTGGCATGGGCTCGATCATGGGCTCCATCATCACGGGCTTCGGACTGGGCGTCATTGAAGGTTTGACCAAGGTGTTCTACCCGGAAGGCGCCAACGTGGTGATCTTCCTGGTCATGATTCTCACGCTGGCCTTCCGGCCCAATGGCCTGTTCGGCCGTAAAGATTGAGAGGAGCTCAAGTCATGAGTTCGATGCAAAGAAACCTTTTGATCGTGGGCCTTGTGCTGCTGTGCCTGGCGCCCTTTGCGGTCTATCCGCTGTTCTTGATCAAGCTGATGTGCTTCGCGCTGCTGGCAGCTTCGCTGAACCTGCTGATCGGGTACGTGGGTTTGCTGTCTTTTGGCCATGCCATGTTCTATGGCACTTCAAGCTACATCACAGGCTATGTGCTCAAAACCTGGGGTGTGGACGGCATCGTTGGCGTTCTCGCTGGCGTCGCTGTCGCGGCTGGGCTAGGGTTTCTCTCCGGTCTGCTCGCCATCCGTCGCCACGGCATCTACTTTTCGATGATCACCCTGGCGTTCGCGCAGTTGGTGTTCTTCCTGGCATTGCGCCTTCCCTTTACGGGCGGTGAAGATGGCCTGCAGGCGGTGCCGCGCCCGACGTTCCTTGGCGTGATCTCCACTGAAGACAATCTGGCCATGTACTACGTGGCGCTGGCCTTGGTCGGCTTTGGGTTCTGGCTGATCTATCGCACGGTCTACTCTCCGTTTGGCCAGGTCCTGCGCTCGATTCGCGACAACGAGCAACGCGCTCTGTCGCTGGGCTACCAGGTCAACCGCTACAAACTGGTGGCGTTCACCCTGTCTGCCGCCCTGGCAGGTCTGGCGGGCGCTACCAAGGTCATGGCCTTCCAATTGGCAAGTCTGGCTGATGTGAGTTGGACCACCTCGGGCGAGGCGCTTCTGATCTGCATCGTCGGTGGGCTGCAGACCCTGCTGGGCCCCGTGGTTGGCTCGTTGATCATCATTTCCATGGAACACTATCTGGCCGGCTTTGCCGAGTGGGTTCTGATCATTCAGGGCGTGGTGTTTGTATTGGTCGTGATGCTGTTCAGAAAAGGCATCGTCGGTCAGATCCAGTTCAAGTGGCGCGAGCGCGCGCTGCGCAAAGCTGCATCCCTGCAACCCCGTTGATGAATCTCGGAGCTCCTGCCATGTCTCTATCCGCTTCGAATGCCGGTCTGCTTGAAGGTCGCCTTGCTTTTGTGACCGGCGCTGCCGGGGGTATTGGCCAAGCCATCGCTGCGGCCTATGCGAAAGAGGGCGCTCGCGTCATCATCACCGACCGAGAGGCCTCTGCCTGTGCAGACAGCCTGGCTCAGGTCCAAGCCGCCGGTTCCGAGGGCTGGGTCTATGCGCTTGACGTAACGGACAACGATGCAGTCGTTCGATTGGCCGCCCAGGTTGAGGCCGAGATCGGCTGCATAGATATCCTGGTGAACAACGCAGGGGTGATTTTGCGTGAAGGCCTTGACAGCCCTCAGGCCCACGCCGCCGTGCGCAAGGTCATGGATGTGAACGTGATCGGTGTATTCAACGTCATGCACGCCTTTCTGCCCGCGCTGCGCAAGACACGCGGCAACGTGATCAATATTTCGTCTGGGGCCTCTTTTCATGGTCAGCCGAAAGCGGTCGGATATTCGGCATCCAAGGCGGCGGTGCGTCTTTTGTCCCAATCAATGGTGGCAGACCTGGCGGGCACTGGCATCCGCGTCAACGTCATTGCGCCAGGTGTTATCGTGACACCCATGACAGATGCCACGCGCGCCAACCCAGAGCGACTGGAGCGCTTCATGGCGCGTATTCCTTCAGGTCGCTTGGGCCGCGCCGAGGAGATCGCCCGGCCTGCCGTGTTCCTGGCGTCTGACATGGCCAGCTACGTCAATGGCGTGACGCTGGCTGTGGATGGAGGCTATCTGGCCGTCTAGAGCCGGTACCTAGGACGGCGTGTCCGCTGAGGGCTCGTCCAGCGACGAAATCAGCTCTTGCATGAGCTGAAGATATTCATCCCGGCGTGGGCGGATGCGTTCCAGTGCGCCTCCCATACCCAATACCAATGAGCGGCCCTGCACCTTGATCGGCAACATCACGCACAAGGTGGCGCCTCCAAGCAAGGGCAGATTTTCGGCATAGGCATGGCCTGTGGCGCGCGCCTCGCGCACGCGCTCCATCATCAGCTCCATAGGTTGGCGATCTGCAACGGGCTGTGTGGCAATGTTGGCGCGGCGTATGAGTCGGTCGACCTCGCGGTCCGGGTGGGCAGACATCAGCACCCAACCGGTCGCCGACAGGGTGAGTGGGCGCATGCTGCCCTCTTCGGTGTGGAAACGCAGCGGGTGAATGGATTGAATCACGTGGATGTACTGCATGTACACGTCATTTTGCAGAGCGACGGAGACCGCTTCTCCACTCGCGCTGTGCAGGTCCCGCATGATCTCGAAGATCTGGCTCTGGCCAAACAATGCCTGCTCCAGCCAGTCACCCAGGGCGGCGACCTTCAAGGTTGGAAAGTAAAGACGGGTGGTGCGGTCATAGCTGAGATAACCTAGCGTCACCAAGTTCTTCAGCAAAGCTGTGCCGCTGGACTGCGGGTAGTTCAAGGCTTCGCAAATGTCCTTGAGTTGACGTGCGCGGCGCTCGCGCCGGAAATAGTCAAAGACTTCCAGAACGCGGACGGCAGACTTGACCGGTGAGGTGCTCATGGTGACTTCTCTTTCGTTCACCGTTTCGGTGTCATGACCATCATCGAATCATAGATTGCTTACCGTGAGGCTGGTCGATGTTCCCACGCATTATTGATGGCATGTCATGCCTTCGCAGACCCATGCCGAAGAGTGGATTTTGCCCTCGCATTCAGCCACGCACAGGTGTGCATCTGAGATGTGTCACCTATAGGACTAGTGGCACTTGCAAATAACCTGCCAACCGGTAAGTTTCGTCTATCAAGCTTATTTTTCTATCGCCACTCATTGAACTTAAAGAGACCAAGCATGACTTACAAACAGCTGTTGTTGACCGTAGAAGAGCGCATTGCCACCGTGACGCTGAACAGGCCACCGGTTAACGCCCAAAACGCCGAACTGCGCGCCGAACTCACGGAAGTCTTTGACGAACTGTCTGACCGTGAAGATGTCATGGTGGTGATTCTTACCGGATCAGGCAAGGTGTTTTCCGCAGGCGCGGATATACGCGAGCGTCCCAACCTGGCCGCTACAACGGGCGCTTACAGCCGCCACAACCGCTTGGTGCGCGAAGCGTTCAACGCCGTGGTGGAATGCACCAAACCGATCATTTGTGCCATCAATGGTCCGGCTATGGGCGCGGGATTCGGGTTGGTCATCGCCAGCGATATTTGGGTAGCGTCTGAAAATGCCTATATTTCCATGCCTGAGATCAATGTCGGCCTGGCGGGCGGCATGACCTACCTGCAAAAATTCTTTAGCCAGTCTCGTGCACGCCGTATGTTCTACACCGGCATGAAGGTGGACGCCAAGGAGATGTACCGGCTGGGTCTGATTGAGGCTTGCCTGCCGCCGGAGGAGCTCATGCCTTATGCATTGGAACTGGCGCGCGAGATGGCCTCCAAGAGCCCCACCGCGCTGCGCCTGGCCAAGGAAGCTGCCCGCATGACCGCGCTGATGCCCACGCGAGATGCCTATCGTTACGAGCAAAACAATACCGTGGCTCTGTCCAAAACAGAGGACACCAAGGAAGCTCAGCGCGCTTTTCTTGAAAAGCGCGCACCGGTTTATACCGGGCGCTGAACTGTCGGCATGTAAACTACAAGTTCGTCAATACGTTCTAGTGTTGAATGCCGGAGAAGTCAGCCGCGGTTGGATTGACTTCTTCAAGCGCAGTCATTTGAGGAGCACCCATGGCCCAAGAGAAGAAAACAAGCACGCGCGCGGGTGCCCGCGTGGAAGATCGTCAGGCGCAATTGCTTGATATTGCGGGCCGACTGTTTGCCAAACACGGATTTCAGGGGACCTCACTTCGAGAAATCGCAGAAGAGGCCAAGATCACCAAGGCAGCCCTGTATTACCACTTTCCCAATAAGGAAGCGCTCTACGAGCGAATCGTTCTGCATGGGCTGGAGATGTTGCTGGAACATGTCATGGCAGCGACTGCGCAGGAAACCACTGCGGTAGACAAGGTACGCGCCTTTATGCTCTCCACAGCCGATTACTACACCATGAACCGCGACGCCTGGATCACGGGGTCGAACGCGTTCCACACGACGCATGAGTCGATCTCACGAACCAAGGGCGTTCTGTTTCGTGACCAGTATGAAAAGCACCTGCGCCATTGCATTCAGCAGGGTATCAAGTCGGGGGAATTCCGCGAAATGGATCCTGCCATTGCCGGGCGTCTGCTTTTGTCCTCCATCAACAGCATGTGGCGGTGGCACAAGATTGATGGGCCTTTGAATGCCCATCAAATCGTGGAGCAGTTTCTGGAGATTCTGATGGTGGGGATGCGAGCTAAACCGGCGGTGGTCAGTACGCGCAAGCCCGCAGCAGCACGCGCGTAACCGAAGGCGCGCGAAAGCGGCCGGCGTGAATGTCATGGTCAGGGCCCCTGAGACAGCGCCCTCGGACAGAGCTGGGCAGAGCTTATCGCCGCCTGGTTCGCCAGGCAATTTTTCTTCCTTTAAGTTTGGGCCGTTCCCTTCGTGCTTAGCGGTGGGGTTGCGTACTACACGAGGCGGGGTAGTTGCACCATTGGGGCTGCCAGCGCCCTGGTCGTGGCGCAGTTCCGGCGTGCTTTAACCCTGCTGATATCGGTGTTTTCCTAGGGTTGCTACTTATATTAATTCTACCTGTCGGTAAGTAGACTTTGACCATTCAAAGGAGACACTGCATGTTGAATAGACGCCAATTCGCGCTCACGAGCCTGTCCGCCGCCTCTGTGAGCATCGCTGGTCCAGCGTGGGCCCAAGGCACAGATCCTTTCCCCTCCAAGCCCGTGACCATCGTGATCCCTTATGCGGCCGGTGGCTTGACCGACATCATCGGACGTGCAATCTCTCCGCGACTGGCGGACAAATGGGGCAAACCTGTCCTGATTGACAACAAGCCAGGTGGCGGAACCACAATTGGCACCGGTTTTGTAGCTCGCGCCCCTGGTGACGGGTACACGCTGCTGCTCACCGCATTCGGCTACATCGGCAACCAGCTGATGCTGCCCAAGCTGCCTTATGACGTCAAAGCCCTGACACCGCTGACCAACACGTCCGACAGCCCAAGCGTGCTCTACATCTCTCCACGCCTTCCGGTGAAGACTCTGGCCGAGTTCGTGGCGTACGGTAAGGCCAATCCAGGCAAGATCAGCTTCGCCTCGTCCGGCAACGGCTCCAGCCCGCACATCGCGGCAGAAATGTTCGCAGGCATGGCGGGCATCGAGATCATCCACGTGCCCTATCGCGGCAACGGACCTGCCATTACGGACCTCGTCGGTGGTCAAGTCGACGCTCTGTTCGACTCCCCTGCCACCATGTCCTATGTGCCCTCTGGCAGGCTTCGCGTGCTGGGTCATGGCTATGCCAACACCAATCCGCGCTTGCCCGGCGTGGTTCCGATCAGCAAGTCGGGTGTCCCCGGCCTGGAGAAATTCGAAGCCGGTGGATGGTTTGGCTTTTTCCTGCCCACCAGCACGCCGGAGGCCCTGCAGCAGCGCCTCTACACCGACATTCGCGCCGTGCTGGAAATGCCCGCCACGCAAGAGGCCTTGTCCAAGGCGGGTGTGGATCCACGTCTGATGACGCGCTCTGAGTTTTCTGCCTATCTGCAGCATGAGTTGGACCGCTGGGGTCCAGTGATCCGCGGTCGAAACATTCGTGCCGACTGACACCTGAACGGCCGCCGGGGCCTCGTTTCCTAGATTGTTTTTGAGAACTTCCCGACATGAGCACTACCGATTCCACGCTCGATGACGCGTCCGTGCGTGACGAGGCTTTCTACGAACGGTTCCGGCAGGAACTGCACGACTTCATGAGCACGCACTGTCCCGCGGACTTGCGTGAGAAGGTCCGCACCAACCAGAAGCTGGGCCGCGAAGAAATGTCGCGCTGGCAGAAAATTCTCTTCGCCCGTGGTTGGGGTGCACCTAACTGGCCCCTATCGGAAGGCGGCACCGGTTGGGACCTGCAGCAGCGCTACCTGTTCGAGCAAGTCAGTGCCCAGCTCGATTGCCCTCCGCTCTATCACCATGGTCTGGGCCACATCGGACCGGTGATCATGCATTTCGGAACCGAGGAGCAGAAGGCGCGCTATCTTCCTCCCATCGTGGAAGGATCCGAATGGTGGTGCCAAGGCTACTCTGAACCGGGTGCCGGCTCAGATCTGGCGTCGCTCAAGACGGCAGCGGTTCGTGAAGGTGATCACTATGTGATCAACGGCCAGAAGATCTGGACGTCTCATGCCCAGGAAGCGGATGTGATGTACACCCTTGTGCGGACGTCCAAAGAGGGGCGCAAGCAGGCTGGCATCACCTTGCTGGTGGTGCCGCTCAATACCCCGGGTATTGAAGTGCGTCCGATCCACACCATAGACCAATGGCACCACGTGAATGAGGTGTTCCTCAACGACGTGCGCGTGCCGGTCGCCAATCGCCTGGGTGAAGAAGGAGAGGGCTGGAAGTGCGCGAAGTTCCTGTTGGACCGTGAACGCCTTTCCCCCTCCACCGTGCCCCGTCTTGCCCGGCAGCTCGAGCAGGTTTCGGAGCTCATTCAGGACCGCATTCGCGCCGAAGGGGCTACCCCGCATCTCCTGGCAGCACTCAAACGCCTCTACCAGGCGCAAGGCTCGGCCCTGGGTGCGCGTGAAATGCTGCTCAGTGCCATTCAGGAGGAAATGAACGGTACGCTGGCGGCATCGAAGTCGTCCGCGCTGAAACTTCATTGTTCCGAGTTGTCGCAAGACATCTCCAGCCTGGCCTATGACTTGACGGCGTCCGAGTATGGCGCGCGTCTGTTGCCTAAGCCACCCAAAGCCGACGGATCTGACCATCTGCAAATGGGCCGTCAGCTTGTGCATACCTATTTGTTCTACCGATCACGCACCATCGCTGGAGGCACCAGCGAAGTTCAGAAAAACGTGATTGCTCGTGCCATTTTTGGATCCTGAACCATGTCATTCAGCGCCACCCCTTTGTTCCCGGGCGATCTCCATGACACCAGCCTGCGCCTGGCTGCTACTGCCATACCCAACTCGGCCTCTTCGGCTCAAAGCAATACCCCCAGTGACGCATGGCGCCAGATGTTGGCCCTGGGCTGGCAAGGCGTCATCGTGCCGGAGGCTGCTGGCGGTGTGGACGGCACACTGACCGACCTGGCGGAAATCATCGAAGCGGCTGCGCGCCATGCGGTCACAGCGCCCCTGATCGACCGCTGCGCGGTAGCCCCTGGCCTGCTGGCCGGTCTGGCAGACCAGGCCGTTGTACGAGAGTTGCTTGAAGCGCTGACGATGGGTGAAGCCTCCGTCGCCACCATATTGGACGCAAGCGCACGCATGCCGTCTACCGCCACGGCGCTTAGTCTGGGGCAGGGCCATCAGTTGCGTGGCACGCTCAAGGGTGCGGACTTGACGGAGCCCGCCACCCATGTCGCCTTCAACGTGACCGATGACACCTCCAGCGAACCTGCGCTGATCCTGCTGCCCATCGATCAACTGCAGCCACATGCCCGCTACTTCGAAGGCATGGATGGCCGCGTGACGGCCGACTTCAACCTGGATGGCCTGACCGTGCAGGCTGATCAGGTGCTGCTGCGGGGCGCGGCTGTGCTGGACGCTGTAGAGCGCGCGCAAAAGCTGGGCAGCTTGCTCACCTGCGTGCAAGCAGTGGGCTCTGCGGGTGCCATGATCGAGCAGACGATCGAGTATCTCAACACACGCATGCAGTTCGGCGTGCACCTGGCGACGTTCCAGGCATTGCGCCACCGCACGGTCGAGATGTATGTGGCGTATGAGAACGCGGCCGGCATGGTCCGCCCACTCGTGGCGCAAGCGACCAACGAAAACCCGGGCGAGGCCGCGGCTCTGTCGCTGGTCAAGCTTTGCGTGGGAGATGCCAGCCGCACCTGGTCGGAGTCGGCCATTCAGCTGCATGGCGGAATGGGCATGACCTGCGAAACACTGGCTGCCCGCCTCGCAGTGCATACCTTGCAGGGGAGCCTGCAATATGGCGACCAGGCGCAGTGCCTGAATTGGCTCACCGCCCGCTCCATGGCTGACGCCGTGGCTGCCTGATCAACCCAAGTTCAGCGCCCGCACATTCGCCAGAGCAGGCGAAAAACCATTGTGTCGGGCGATAAAGACCATTTTTGAGCATCGACACTATGCACAGCCTCACTGCCCTTTTCGAACCCACTTCTGTCGCCATTCTGGGCGCTTCCTCGGACGCCGAACGCATCGGCGGCCGTGTCCTGCGCTTCCTGGTGGAAGCAGGCTATAAAGGCAAGATCTATCCCGTCAACAAGAGCGGCGCCGCCGAAGTGCAGGGCTTGCCCGCTTACCCCAGTGTGACCGCCATCCCCGGCACACTGGATCAGGCCGTGATCGTGGTGCCCGCCGCGGGCGTCGAATCCGCGCTTGAAGAATGCATTGCCAAAGGCGTCAAGGGTGTTCTGGTGCTGACCTCGGGCTTTGCCGAGCTGGGGCCAGAAGGGCGCGCGCAGCAGGACAAGCTGGTGGCCATGTGCCATGCCGCAGGCGTGCGCATGATTGGCCCTAACTCTCTGGGTCTGCTCAATGTAGAGACGCGCTATTTTGCGACCTTCTCGGTGGCGCTCAATGGCCTGCAACCCAAGCCGGGTCCGATCTCGCTGGCCACGCAAAGTGGCGCCTTCGGCTCTTGCACCTATGCCATGGCATCGCTGCGCGGGCTGGGCTTCAGCAAGATCGTCGCCACAGGCAACGAGGCTGATGTCGACGTCGCCGAATGCATCGACTACCTGGCTGAAGATCCGTCCACGCGCGTGATCTGCGCTGCGTTAGAGTCCTGCCGTGACGGTGAGCGACTTCGCCGGGCTTTGCTCAAGGCAGCTGCGGCAGGCAAGCCGGTGCTCATCATGAAAGTCGGCCGTACGGAGCTTGGTGCGGCTGCGGCCAGCACGCATACCGGTTCGCTTGCTGGCAATGATGCCGTCTTCGATACCGTCTTTTCGGAGTGCGGTGCCTACCGCCCGCAATCCATCGAAGAGATGCTCGACATCGCCTACTTCTGTTCCGTCACGGGTCGTTTGCCGAGCAATGGCGACATGGGCGTCATGACTTCATCCGGTGGCATTGGGGTGCTGATGGCCGACCATGCAGGCGATTGGGGCCTTTCCATGTCGCCTTTGCCTGAGTCAGGCGTGAAGGCCACGCTGGAGTTGCTGCCCTTTGCGGTTGCTGCCAATCCGCTGGATGTCACGGCACAAATCACGGCGGTGGCCGATGGCACTGCCCGCAGCGTTGACCTGATGCTCACACACGGCCCCTACGCAACGGTGTTCGCCTACCTGGCCAGCGCCGGGCTGTCTCCACAGCGTTTCGAGTCCACCATCGCGTCACTGGGGTCTCTTCGCGAGAAGCACCCAGGCAAAGACATGGTGATGGTGATGGCCTCGGTGCCAGAGGTTGATCGGCGCCTCGAAGCGATCGGAATTCCGGTGTTCGGCGATCCGAGTCGCGCTGTTCTGGCTCTGGCTGGCGCTGCCAAAATGGTGGAGCGGCGCAAGGCGCTCTACCGCATGCCTGTCTCCGGTGCAGCTTCCGTACCTCTGGGTGACGTGAGCACGGAAGCCACCGCCAAGCGTGTTCTCGGTGAAGCAGGCCTTCCCATGCTGCCCGAACGCTTGTGTGCCACGGCTGATGAAGCGGCTGCCGCTGCAGATGGCATGGGTTACCCGGTGGTGGCCAAGATCTCTTCGCCCGACATTCAGCACAAGACCGAAATCGGCGGTGTGATCTTGCACCTGCAGGACGCCGAGGCGGTGCGCGCTGCGCATGCCACCTTGCTGCAACGCGCTCGTGCCGCCGTACCGAACGCACGTATTGATGGTGTGCTGATGGCGCCTATGCTCAAGGGCGGGGTCGAGACCATTCTTGGCGTGCATATGGACCCGACCTTCGGACCCATGGTCATGTACGGGGCCGGTGGCACCGCAGTGGAGTTGTACCGCGATGTCGCCTTTGCCTCGGCACCTTTGGATGAAGCTGGCGCACGTGCGTTGGTGAACCGGGTGCGTTCCTCAGCTTTGCTGCGGGGCTGGCGTGGTGCCAAGCCTGCGGATGAGCAAGCGCTGCTGAATGCCATCTGCCGCCTCTCCGAGTTTGCGATGGCCCATGCAAACGAGTTGGAGAGCATTGACATCAATCCGCTCGTGGTGCGCGAGAATGGTGCGGTCTGCCTTGATGCGGTGATCGCCAAGCGCGCCGCTTGAAAAACCCCCATCGCATCACGCGAGGAAAGTTGACATGATTCTGAACAACAACATCGCCGTGCAGGCGCTGCTGGACCGTGAAGCCATTCGTGAATGCCTGTACCGCTATTGCCGCGGCATAGACCGTCGTGACGAAGAGGCCTTGCGCTCGGCCTACTGGCCTGATGCGACAGATCGGCATGGGCCTTATCAAGGCAGTGCGGCGGGTTTCATTGACTGGGCACTTGGCAAGCTCAAGACCAGCGACGCGCGCATCGTTCATCGCATCTCCAATCCCTTGATTGAGTTGCAAGGTGATCAGGCGCTGGTGGAGTCTTACTTCGATGCCATTCAGGAGGAGACGGATGCAGAGGGGCGGCCGGTGGAGGCCTTGCTGAGTGGCCGCTATCTGGACCGGTTTGAGCGCCGGGGGGATGAGTGGCGGATTTTGGCGCGCACTGTGGTGTATGACCGGATGCGGCATGTGATTACTACCCAGGTGTTGACGGCTGAGGCGTTTGGGGTTCGGCAGCCTGTGGGGGGGCAGTATCCGGTGGATCCGCTTTATGGGTTTTTGGGACGAAGCGCTTCGTCGAAGTGAATGCGTTCTTGGGAGCGAGTCTGGATTTTTTCCCCTCTCCCTTTGGGAGAGGGTAGGGTGAGGGCAGGCGGCGGTTGTTTGAAGCGCCGCGGTTGCTAATATCTTCTGCTCTTCTCTTGCGGTCGGAGGCCGGGATGTGCGCCCGGCAGCGCACCTACTTCTTCTTTGCTCCGCCAAAGAAAAGTAGGCAAAAGAAAGGCGGCCCCAAGTCCGTGTCCCTGCGCTTCGCTACGGGCAACCTCCGGTGCTCGGTCCAGGGGCGGTGCGGCAGAACTCGCTGCTTTCGCTTCGCTCAATACGCTCAAACAGCTGCCGCAAGCTAGTTCACGAAGCAAGAGCATCTTGCAGTGCTCTTGCCCGCCCCTGTCCCTGCGCTCCTCGGCACGGCCAAAGGGGTTGGATACCCACTCGGGCCATTGCTGCGCTCGGCCCTACACGTGTCAGTCGCAAACGAGTAGTTTTACTCACCGACTACTCTGCATCGCTGGCGTAGTCCGCACAAACTCCCCCCAGTCCCGTACCCCTTCTTCAATCACCTGCCGCGTCTGAGCAGCATTGCGAAACACCGCGTGGTTGCCATTGGTGGAGCTGAACTCACGCACTTTCGGGTCTTGCGATGCCTTTTGAGCAGCAGCTTCCAGGCGGCTCACAATGGCCTGCGGGGTGTTGGCTGGCAGAAGCAGGCCGCTCCATGCGGTGAAGCTGGGCCTGGTAATTCCCAGTTCACGGGTGGTGGGTACGTCTGGTAGCTCAGTGAAACGATTGGCACCCCCTACTGCCAGAGGGACCAATGTCCCGGCTTTGACGTGCTGGGCTGAATTGGGCAAATCGGCTGCGCCCAACTGAATATGGCCGGCGAGCAAATCAGTCATGAATTGGCCGTTGCCCTTGTACGGTACATGAGTGGCTTTGATGCCCAGTGCATCTGTGAGCTGCACCATCACCATGTGGGCAATAGAGCCAGCGCCGGAGGAGCCATAGGTCAGAGGCGTGCTCGATTTTTGCGCCAGTGCCTTGAGTTCCGCTGGATTGCGTACTCCCAGGCGCGAGGGTGCGAAAACCACCACGTCGGCGTCTATCAGAGTGCACACCGGCACCAACTGCTTGAGCGGCGAGAATTTAGGGGCGTCGCCTATGGCGTTGCTGACGACGGAGGTGATGTTGCCCATGAGCACCGTGTAGCCATCTGGCTCCGCTCGGATGACGGCTTCTACGCCGATGGCGCCGGTAGCGCCCGCCTTGTTGTCAATGACGACGGGCTGCCCCAGTTCGGCCGACAGCGCGGGGGCCAGCAAGCGTGCGTAGGCATCCACGTTGCCACCGGCGGGAAAGGGCACCACCAGTTTGACCGGACGCTCGGGCCAGGCCGCATGGGCCGCGACGGCTCCACAAGCTAGAGCGGCGGTGGCCAGCAGGCCACGCAAGAGGTTGGGCAGTCGCATTTCGGTTGTCTCCTTTTTATAAACCTACGCCGACGAAACGGAGAAATCAGCGATGCCGGTTTCTCCGCTTCTTTGCACTAACGCAGCACTAACGCACGCTGCACGCGTGCTGGATGCCCTGCTGCAGGTCTGTAGTCAGATCACCCACATCTTCCAGCCCGACATGCAGGCGCACCACCCCTGCACTCGGCTGCAAGCCTGCTTGTTCGCGTTGCTTCTGGGCGCGCTGCCACCCTTGGTGCTGGGCCAATGCGGCGCTGGTCACGGGCAAGGCCAGGCTTTCGTAACCACCCCACGAAGCGCCAATGGCGTGCAGCTGCAATGCGTCTGTAAAGGCGTTGAGCTGCTGCCCCGTGAAGTCCTTGAACTGCACAGACAGCAAGCCGTTGTGGCCGCTGAAATCACGCTTCCATAAGGCATGTCCGGGATCGGATGGCAGGCCAGGGCAATAGACGTGTTCGACTTCGGGTTGTGCAAGCAGCCAGTTCGCTACTTCTAGAACATGGCGGCCATGCTGCGCCATGCGCACGGGCAATGTGCGCAGCCCTCTGAGCACCAAGGAGGCGTCGTCTGCCGAGACGGCATAACCCAGCGCTTCGTAGGTGGCCAGAATTCGCCGCGCCAGTGCGTCATCACGCGCCAGGAGCGCGCCTTGCATCAAGTCCGAATGGCCACCCTGGTACTTGGTCAGCGCGCAGGCCACCAGATCTGCGCCTAGCTCCATGGGCGCTTGCAGATAACCGGCCGCCCAAGTGTTGTCTACCATCAGCAACGCGCCATGCGCATGGGTAGCGCGGGCGATGGCAGGGATATCCAGTACCTCGAAAAGAATGGAGCCTGGGCTCTCCGCATAGACCACCCGTGTGTTGGGGCGCAGGTGCTCTTCAATGGGTTGGGTCAGAGGGTCGAAGTAGCTTGCTTCAATACCGAAACGCTTGAACAAGGTACTGACAATACGGTGGGGCACAGGGTCGTATACGCTGTCCGTAATGAGCACATGATCGCCAGGGCCTACCAGCGACAGCAGTCCCAAGGTGATGGCCGCCACACCAGAGGGCGCAAGCCATGCATGGTTGGCTCCTTCCAGAGTGCACAGGGCGGCCTCCAGGGCACGGTGCGTCTCGGTGCCGTGCCGGCCATAGAGAGAAACCTGTTCACCCGCCTGGCGGCGTACCTTGAGCGCCTCCATCTGCGCTACCGTGGCAAAGCGGACCGTGCTGGTGCGTACGATAGGCGCGTTTACCGGCGCATTGCCAGAGTCGTTGAAGCCGGGTTGTCCGGCATGCAGCAGTCGGGTGTGAGGGTGCAAGGGTCGAGAATCGGTCATGCCGTCGTTCCGTTCAATGGTTGGGTCTGTTCCAGGCTTTCCACGAATGCCTGCAGGCGGCGTGCGCCTTCCCTGCATTCTTCCAGGGTGGCGACCAAAGCAATCCTGATACGTTGGCGAATGGGTTCGGGAGCGAAGGCGGAACTGAGATAGGAGCCGGGCATGACCAGCACGGACTGCTGCGCATACAGTTGCCGGGTGAATTCCTCGTCGCTGAGCCCGGTACGGGTTACATCAGCCCAAAGAAAAAAGCCGGCATCCGGCGTGGGAATGTCGAGTGCGCGCTGCATGAGCGGAATGACATGCTGGTATTTTTCCCGATATTTCTCGCGGCTGGCATCGACGTGCGCTTCGTCGTTCCAGGCGGCCACGCTGGCGGTGTCGACCACCTGGTTCATACCACCCCCGTTGTAGGCACGAAGGCGCGCAGCTTTGGCCAGGATGGCGCGGTCTCCGGCCATGAATCCGGAGCGCAGCCCAGGCACGTTGGAGCGTTTGGACAGACTGGAGAGCACCACCAGACGGTCGAAGTTTCGGCCCAGCATGGCTGCGGCCTGCAGCGCCCCGATCGGGGGCTCCTCTCCGGTGTAAATTTCTGAATAGCACTCGTCCACCACGACGGTAAAACCGTGCCTGTCCGACAAGTCGAATACGGTGCGCCAGGCTTGCAGCTGTTGCACGCCGCCCATCGGGTTGTCGGGCGAGCAGACAAACAGCAGTGCGGTGCGCGCCCACACATGATCAGGTACAGACAGAAAAATTTCGCCGTGTCGTGACGCCGTGGTGGAGTCATACACCCAGGACTTCACCCCATTCAGCACGGTGGCACCTTCGTAGACCGCGTAGCCTGGATTGGGATAGACCACATAGGCGTTTGGCCCCGATGAATCGAGCACCGTGCGCGTGAGTGAAAACAAGCCCTCACGCGTGCCATTGACCACCTGGACTTCGCACGCCGGGTCTACCTTGGCGGGCGCAAAGCGGCGGTCCAGCCAGGCAGAAATGGCCTCGCGCAAGGCCGCTGAGCCCACCACGCTGGGATAGGCCCCCAGGCTGCTGGGCGCGCATTGCCCCATGGCCTCAGCCACCGCGGCGGGAGGGGCATGGCGTGGCTCGCCGACCGAAAAGAGAATGGGCGCCAGGCCTGGCGCGGGTAGAACGTCCACCATCAAGGCTGTGAGCCTTTGAATGGGGTAGGTGGGCAGCCGCTCCAGCAGACCGCTCCCAGGTGCTTGCGCGGCGGTCATCGGGGCATGAAGAGGGGTGTGTCCAGGAAGTTGCGGTTGTACTTGACCACCGCTCCAGTCTCAAGGTTGTAGCCCACCCTATCGTCCAGTACCTCCAGCGCCCGCCCATATAGATGGAAGTGGCGGGTAGGCTGATCACCCTGGATATGAATGCTGTGGATGTCGTCAGGCAGAAACTGGATGGAGCTCCCGCGCTCCACCAGAAACTCCCCGCGCTTGACCAGTTCCGCCCGCTCGGGCTCACTGGCGCCGTCCACCCGGTCGTAGAGGCGGTTGAGTTCCTGCCCTTCTAGTGCAACGATCACGGCCCAGGTGGTGTGATCGTGCGGGGGTGAGCTCATGCCCGGATTGATGGAGTTCAGATAAAGGGCAAAAGTGTCGTCTGGTTGCGATGCCAGCAGATACCTTGCTATACCTTTTCCGCCGGACTCGGCCACGGGAAAATCTTCGGCAGTGAAATACTGTGGCTGATCTGCCAGGGTCTGCAGCAGCGCTGCAACTTCGGCCAGCAAGGGGCGAGTCAGCGGACGGCTGTTAGCCAGCGAACGAATGCGGGCCATGGTGTCGTCCACCAGCGCCGCACGGGCTTCAATCAACCTGCGTGAAGGATCAATGCTCATGAGCGAATCTCGAAAAATGATTGGACACGCTTTGGCTTCAAGACAGGCTGGCGCGTATGCCAGCGCCCCGCGCCACTGTGTCCCAGGTTTTTAGCTCGCTGCGGATCTGCGCCGCCAGTTCCTGCGGCGTTCCGGTGCGCACGGTGACGCCTTGGGCGGCGTATTCCCGTTGCACCTCAGGCAAGGCCATCACGGTGCGAAACGCCGTGTTCAGCCGCGTCACAATTTCAGGGGAAGTTTTTGGTGGCGCCAGAATGAAGCTGTTGGCGGCCGCATTGAACCCGGGCAGTGTTTCTGCGATCGTCGGCACGTCTTTCGCGATTTCAGAGCGTGTGGTGGTGGTCACACCCAGTACGCGCAGTTTTTGGGCTTTGGCCAGGGGCAGCACCGGTGGCATGCTGACGAAGCAGATTGGAATCTGGCCGGCGATCAGGTCAGCCAGCGCGGGCGCTCCTCCTTTGTAGGGCACATGCAGCATGTCCACATTGGCCGCACGCTTGAACATTTCCGCGCTGAGGTGGGCAATATTGCCCACACCGGGTGAGGCATATGCATACTTGCCTGGACTGGCCTTGAGCACGCTGATGAGTTCTGCGACGTTGCGAGCCGGAAAATCCGGATGCACCACCACTGTAAATGGGATTTGGGCGAGCGCACCGACCGCAGTTAAAGTCGTTGGGTCGTAGTTGATCTTGTCGTAGATCGCCGGAGCGGCCAGAACAGCGGACTCCGCCATGTACAGCACGGAGCCGTCGGCAGGCGCGTTGACCAAAGCGCTGGCTGCCAAAGTGCCGCCTGCGCCCGGACGGTTGTCCACCACCACGGGTTGATCTAGTGCCTGGCTCAGGTGCTGCGTCAGCAAACGCGCCAGCACATCTGCGCCGCCACCGGCGGCGTAGCCCACCATCAGCTTGATAGCGCCTGCGCGCTGTGCCGCAGGCTGGGCAATGGCCTGGCCGCTGATCAGTGCCCCCAAGGCTTGTATCGCGTGGCGCCGGTTGGGGCGAAATAGGGAGTGTTCCATGTCTCTTTCTTTTGGTTTATGTGCGTAAATCGCCGTCCGCGCTGTACGTGCGTTTCAAGTCACTGCGATACCGGGTCTGACTCGAAGTACTCGAACAGGGCGCCGGTTTCCTTCTCCATTTGTTCGACCAGGCCGATTTCCCAACTGAGGTACGCGTTCATGGCTTTCACCATATCCACATGGTCGTAAGGGCTGTACCAGACGTCGTCGGTGGTGGTTGTCATGTGAGTCAGGCCGGGCTCAAGCGCCAATCCCGCGGCCGTCCACGCCGCGTTGCCGCCTTGCAGCACAGCGACGGGTGCGGACGACACAGCCTGTGCATCGGCTGCCGCAATCTCAGCAAACTTGCCGTCCACGGAGGTCAGGACCAGGAGCTTGTGCGCTGGCAACTGCGGGATCGCGCTGGCCAGTCGAGACCGCACGGCAAACCATGCGCCAGGGATGTGTCCATCGCGAAAGCGCAGGCTGCTTGACAGATCCACGACCACGGCCTCGCCTGATTGCATTTTCTTCTGGACTTCCAGCACGCCCAGTTGCTGCACCTGCGCTGCTGCCTCAACGGGCAGATGGGTGGGTACTTCAGGGCCTTTTTCCAGTGCCAGACCGCACGCACTTAACCCCCCTTGCAATACGAAGACCTCTTTCCAGCCCAGCTGAATCAACCAGGAGGCCGTCATGCGGGCGCGCACTCCGTTGTCGTCGCACAGCACGATGCGCGAACCCCGCGTGCCTACGTAATGGTCGGTAGATTGCACCATCTGCCCTCCAGGAGCGCTGCGCGCTCCTGGAATATGGCCGGCTTCGTACTCTTCAGGGGTGCGCACATCAAACATGTAAAGCGAGCGCTTGGTGGCTTGCTGCTGCAGCTCGCGCAGTTGGGCCACAGTGATTTCCTTGACGCCAAAGCGGCGCGCCACGCGCTCGGAAGCCTCCATGGCCAAGCGCAGGCCCTCAGGCGTGGGTGGCGGCGCCACGGCGCGGCTGCCCCTGGCCATGGTTTCGCCGCTCAGGTGCCAGCCCTGCGTGCCATTGCGAACGCATACCACCGGGTTGCGCAGACCTGCGTTGATCAGCGACTGCGCACCAATGATCCCTCTGGTGCGCCCGGCGCAATTCACCACCACAGTCGTGGTTTCACGCTCCACCAGATCGAATACGCGGTGAACCAGTTCTGCGCCTGGGCAGTTAATGCCGCCGGGCAGGCTGTAGTTGTGGAATTCACTATAGGGTCGACTATCCAGAATCACCATGTCGCGACCTTCGCTGATCCAGGTTTTAAGCTCCTGGGCATCGATCGACGGTGTGCCATAGCTATGTTCAACGAATTCGCCAAAGGCCTTGCTCGGGACGTAGATGCCAGAAAATACCTGCAAGCCAGCGTCCCGCCAGCCTTGGAGCCCGCCCTTCAAGATGGAGACCTGGGTATAGCCCCACCGCGCCATGCGCTCGGCAGCACGCTCTGACAGGCCTTCCCCTTCAGCGTCGAGAAGCACGACGCGGGCGTCGCGACGCGGCACCAGATCGGCCAGACGAGTCTCCAGGTGGCTGAGCGGCGCGGACACAATCAGCAGCGGATGAGCATCGTGAAATGCGCCTTCTTCACGCACGTCCAGAAAGGCCAGTTCCTGCCCGTCAGAGAGCATGGCCTGCACTTGTCGGGCATCGACTTTGGGCCAGGTGGAGGAGGTGGATGCGGGGCGCGCTGGAGCGTTGACGGTAGATGCAGACATAGCGGACAACCGGAATGAAGTGAGTTCAAGCTTGATTTTGGCGCTGAGCATTAAATAAGTAAAATTTAAAAATATTAATATTTAATTTCAAAAAAGTATGAATGTCTCGTTGCGCCAGCTGCGTGCTTTTGTGCTGGGTATTGAATGCACGTCCTTTTCGGCCGCAGCGGCGCGCATGGGCATGACCCAGCCGGGCTATTCGCTGTTGATCAGGCAGCTGGAGAGTGAATTGGGCCTGAGGCTGTTCCAGCGCACCACCAGGCATGTGGAGCCCACCCAGGCCGGCCTGGATCTGCTGGCCTATGCTCGGCGTACCCTGCAGGCCATGGATGAAACATGCCGTGTGGCCGAAGACGCGAGAGAGTTGCGCATGGGCACCTTGCGCCTGGCCGTGGTGCCCTCCGTGGCGTGTGGCCTCCTGCCTGCCATCTTGCAGCGGTTTCATGGCCTGCATGCCGGCATCAGGCTGGAGCTGCGAGAGGAACAAGCCATGAACTTCGCAGAGATGGTTCGCGGAGGCCGCTCCGAACTTGGTTTGGGGCTTGTGCTTCAAGCAGACGATGCTTTGCAGTTCGAACCCCTGCTGCGTGACCACCTGGTCGCACTTTTGCCACTGGATCATCCCTTGGCTGGCCGATCCAGCATCACTTGGCGTTCGCTGGTGGGGCATGACCTCATATCAGTGACTACGCAGTCCAGTGTGCGTGTGCGTGCCGACCAGGCCGCCGCAGAGGCTGGCCAGGATCTCAGGCCGTCTTACGAGGTTGATTCACTCACCACGGCCGTGGCCCTGGTACGCGCCAGACTGGGGTATGCCGTGGTGCCCAGCCTGGCGCTGGAAAGCTTGAATGTAGGCAAGGTGCTGGTCAGGCCGATAGAGAAACCCAGAGCATGGCGCAGCATCGGATTGTTATCGCGCCAAAGCCTTGTCTTGAGTCCGGTGGCGCAAGCCTTCGCGGCCATGGCCAGAGAGATCACCACCGATTGGCATGGCAGCAATGCAGCCACTGTGAGCGAGCCTTGAGCAAGGGCGATGCGCCCTGCGGCCGGGATCGCGCAGCGTTGGGAGTTTTCTAAGCGTTTACAGGCTCGAAGTCCCATTTCAGCAGCACAGCAGCAATGGCGACCACTACACAGACCATGGCCGCCAGATCCTGCCAGCGCGGCCATTCGCCCACAATCAATGGAGCGCTCAAAATGCCAATCAGAGGTGTGGCCACGATGCTCATGGCGCTCGTGGACGGAGGCAGTGCACGCGCCAGGCGAAACCACACCACCTGCGACGCGCCGTAGTTGATCGCTATCGCCCAAACCAGACTGATCCACATCGGCGTGCTGAAGTGCCAACGCTGAGCCGGCTCCAGCGCCCAGGCCATAACAGCCAGCACGACGGATGAGAGCACCATCATCCACACCACCAGGGCTTCAGGTGGCAGGGTCAACTTGGCGCGTCGCATCCATATGGTTCCGAGCGCCCAGCAAAATGCCGCGCCCTGCATCCATAAGATGCCCGCGGGGCTGCCGCCCAGTTGAACAAACTCATCACCCAGCAACAGTGCGATGCCAGTGAGCACAGCCGCCACGGCCAAGCCCAGTCTTCTGCTAAGCGGCTCACGATAGAAAAGAACCATGAGCAACACGGTCCAGACCGGCATGGTGAAGCCCAGAATCGCCGCCCGACCTGCCGGCAACTGCGTGAGCGCGATGATTGAAAGGCCATGCCAGCCCAGCACGTTGGGCAGTCCCAGCACCACCACGTCCCGCCACTCGCTCGCGCCACGCGGCAGCATGCGCAGGCCCTGGGCGCGAAAGAACAGCCAAAGCCCTAACGCACCCACCGACATGGTGATGGCGCGAAAGTGAAGCGGTCCGATTTCGCGCAGCGAGAGTTTCATCACGGGCCAGTTCAGGCCCCACATCAGCGTGAGCGCTACCAACCCGAATAGTTGGCGCCGAGAGAGAGCAGTCATGCGGGGATTGTGCGTGAGCCGCAAACACCGCGTTCAACAAGCTTTTCAGGCCATGCACTGGGGTCAGCTATTCAGTCCTGCACAACAAGTCTCGAACTACGGCATCAAAATCATCACGAAGGCACTAACCCAAATGACGTCCAAAACCAAGACGATGGCATGGTGCCGCCGTTTATGGAGCTCGTAGGCGCCCACGGTGCTTACCAGGGTGATAAGGAAGAGCATGGTGGTGCAGGAGCGCTTGGCGTGCGATGGGCGGGTATCTCATCGCATTGACACTGTGCAAGAGGGGAAGGCCGTGCTGCCTACGCCGCGACAGAAATCACCAAGGTGATCAGAGCGATCGCCTCAAGAACCCAGGCGGCGGAGTCTTGCTCCTTCTGATGAAGCAGGTAGGAAGCTGTGCCGCTGACAAGGCTTAATAGAAGGTACATGGATACTGATGGCCGAATGCGCTCTGGGGACGACAGAATTGGCGCATGACTTCATGAGGCCAACTAAGGTGAAACTAACACCATTTGATCGGCGTACATAAGAAAAAGCACGAGCATAGTGCCATGGGACAGAGCGGTGCAACCAAGAGGCACCGCCCTGCGATCGCCCCGACTATGTCGTGCTGAGGCTTACTTCGTCTTGTTGGCAGTGAAGCTCAAGCCTTTGGCTTTGGATTCGTCAAGGGTTTGAATACGCACTTTCCCGGCTTCGGCGTCATATGTCGCGATACCTTTCAAGTTTGCACCGTCTTCCAACAAGCAAGCGCTCCCCTTGAGGACCATCGCGACGTCGAGCACGTTCTTGCCCGTAGCGCGCGGGGTAATGGTGCCGGAAGCCGAGCAGTCTTTGTCGGACGTCAGAGTGACTTCGCCCTTGTCGGAAATTTCAACTGTTGACTCAGCATCTGAAAATTTGATGCTGGTGCTGGCACCGCCTGTGCTTTTGCTGGAATCTGCGGTCTCCACGCCACTGTCATTGGACGAAGATTTGTACGAGTAGCTGTGCGCGACGCCTGTGTACTGTCCTGCCAGAACTTCGACCTGCGCTGGTTGGTCGTAGGTTCGATCGTAGTTCAGAGTCTGCGAGAGTCGTTCGCCCGATTTGATCTGTAAGCTGACTTGGGGTGTGACGGCACCATTCAGATCAAATTCGTAGATGGACCGCGTCACAAAGTTGGCATCCATCAGTTTGAAGGTCAATGCGTCGCCTTCGGTGGAAGCGCTTCCATGGATGTGGCCGATCTCTTCTTCGCGTGAGTAGCTGCTCCAGATTTCGCCGTCTTCAAGCACAGTCATCACGGTGGACACGCCGTTATCGCCTTTGGAGGTCCAACGTCCCTCAGGGCTAGAGCTGGCAGCGACGGGCGGGGAGGCAGGTGCTTTCGGGCCATCATCGCCACCACCACCGCAGGCGGTCATGAGGACGGAAATCAGGGAAACGGCAGCAAATTTGAATTTCATGATTTTGATTAATTTAGTTTTTGAGTTCTTTGTCGCGAATGCGCTGAACACAGAGGTGAGTAACTAAAGAACTCATTCGGTTCCAATTTTTTATCTTCCTGAGCGCCGCCTAGTTGGCAGTGTCTTTGCATGAGGGCTGAGTTCAGAACTCTCACACGGTCCATTGACGCGCCAAAGCCGTCGCCTGGTCCTGACAGCGTCAGTACCAGGGCAACAAGGGGATGGACCGGGGGAGGGAGCTATCTGGCGTATGTGCCGGGATGTCGCTCACCTCGGAAATCAGTCGCTCTGCACCGCACGTTTTGTAGCAAGCGCGGGCTCAGGAGACAGGCCAGCAGAACTCTTTATGAGTATTCACTATTGTAGACTAAAAGTAGTAATTATTCGGGCCAACCGAAATGGCCTGCTTGTCCCGGGTCCTGGTCTGCCTACCGCGAAGGGCCGGCAGGCGAGCATCCCAATGGCCGCCAACAGCAGAAAGGCCATTCCGAAGTCCGTGGGCGTGGTGTTGGTGCGCCCGACTACTTGGGTAGCAAGCGTGACCGTGACCGACGACAGCGCCATGCCCAGCATGATCGCCAGCTGCCAAGCCATTGTGTTGAGGGCAGTGCCTGCGCCGATTCGCCTGGGAGGCAGTTCCGCGTACGCGATCGCCGTCACAGCGTTGAACTGGACAGCGCGCACGAGACCTGCAATGGACACGGATATCCATTTTCATGGAGGCATGCGAAGCCGTTCGCGCTGAGAATGATCGATCCTGTGCCGCAAATAGGCACACACAGAATTGCGCCTTCGTTCCGTGGTGATAGATCCAAAAGATTTGGCGGCATCGCGCACGCTACGACTAGCTATAGCGTGGCGTTTTTTGTCACCAGCGCTGACTGGGCATATGGGGCAACGCTGCCAAGAGAGTTTTGGTGTAGTCGTTGCTTGGGTCATGGAAGACCTGCTGGGTGTCGCCTTGCTCCACTGCCTGCCCCTGGTACATGACGATGATCTCGTCTGCGAGAAGGCGCACGAGATTGAGGTCGTGGCTTACAAAAATGTAGGTTAAATCGAGCTCGTCACGCAGTTGCATCAAGGTCCGTACGACGTGAGCTTGTAGAGAGGCATCTAATGCGGAAGTCGGCTCATCGAGGATGACGAGCTTGGGGGTGAGGACGATTGCGCGTGCAATATCTACTCTGGCGCGCTGTCCGCCGGACAATTCATGCGGAAAACGGTTAAGTAATTCAGTAGGCAAGCCCGTACGCATGGCTGCTTGCTCAACGAGTTCATCCACTCGAGCTTTCTCCGCTTCAGTTCCCAATCGCAAAACCGGATCGGCGATCGCACGCCGAGCACGAAATCGCGGGTTGAGTGAAGCCAAGGGATCCTGAAACACCATCTGAATGTCCCGCCGAGCGGGATGGCGGGAAAAAGTGGAACCCACCAGGGGACTGATGTTGATGCGGTCCAGTCGCACCTCTCCGGAGCTTTGCAGTATCAAGCGGGCGATCATGCGCACCAGCGTCGATTTGCCCGAACCAGACTCGCCCACCAATCCGATGACCTTACCCTTCGCCGCGCTGAAGGTGACGTTCTGTACCGCCTTAAGTATTTGACCTCGGCCTAAGTCGAAATTCTTCGACAGACTGACGACCTCAAGGAAATCATGAGACATGGGGATAGTGGCAGCTGACATGGTGAAAGGGTGCAACCGTTTGGCGCGGCGCGTCGACACGCAGGCAGATGTCTTCTGCTCGCGAACAGCGCTCGGCGAACCGGCAGGCGGGGAGATCGTTGCGGCGCAGATCCGGTAAGCCACCTCGCATAGGCTGCAGTTCATGATGACTGCTTTTGCCTGAAGGCATAGCGGCCACAAGCATGCGGGTATAGGGATGGGCCGGGTTGCTGAGCACCTCTTCGGAACTTCCCACCTCAAGGACTTGACCAGCATGCATGACGACCGCTCGGTCACAGTGCTCCGCGGCCAATGCAAGATCGTGCGTAATAAAAAGACACGCCAGATGACGTTGTCGGCACGCTTCGATCAGCAAGTTCATGACCTTCACTTGGGTCGTGACGTCCAATGCAGACGTGGGTTCGTCTGCGATGATGAGCTCCGGTTCGCACACCAGTGCGGCGACGATCATGATGCGTTGACACATCCCACCCGAGAGCTCGGCTGGATAGGCGGCCATGCGTTCCTCAGCGTGGGCAATGCCAAGCTGTATCATGACTTCCAATACTTTTTTGCGTGCCTGAGCGCGAGTTGTGCGATGAGGCGCGTGAGTGACCAGAATGTCTACCAGCGTATCGCCGACACGCCGGATAGGGTTGAGGGCAGACTTCGCGTTTTGGAAGATCATGGCGACGCGCCGTCCCCGATAGTCGCGCAACATACTTGGCGGCATCCCCAGAATGTCTTGGCCAGCCAAGCTCATGTGCTCGGCGGAAATCTCAGCGTTTGTGCCAAGCAGTCGCATGACCGCCATGCCAGTGATGGACTTGCCGGAACCAGACTCACCGATCAGGGCCACGCACTCACCACTTTCCACTTGCAAGCTTACCTTGTCCAGTGCATGAACGCGTCCAGCCCTCGTGATGAAGCTCAGGCTAAGCTTCTTGATATCGAGCACCGATTTGTCGATGCGATCTCGGTCTTCACTCATACAGTCCACCACTTTAGCTGCGCCGCCGCGGATCGATGATGTCGCGCAGGCCATCCCCTAATAGGGAGAAACAAAACACCGCGAGAACCAAGGCGCCTCCAGGGAAGACCACGGTCCACCACTGGCCAGCGATCATCAAGGCAGCGCCTTCCTGGATCATCACGCCCCATTCAGGAGTAGGAGGGCCGACGCCCAACCCAATGAAGGCGAGACTTGCCGTATTCAGAATGGCCCAGCCGAGGTTGAGTGAGATCTGTACGACCACGGGCGGCAGAGAATTAGGCAAGATAAAACCAAGGATGACCCGGGAGCTTGAGTTGCCGTTGATCAATGCTGCTTCAACATATCCGATAGTCCGCAGAGACATGGACTGCGCGCGAGCGAGCCGAAAATAGAACGGAAAATTGATGATGGCCGTGGCGAGCACCACCGATTGAACCGAATTTCCGAATACAGCCACAAGAGCCATCGCCGCAACGAACAGAGGAAAGGCCAACAGCACGTCGACAACGCGCGACAGCACGGAATCAAGGACGCCACCCAGGTACCCGCTGAACGCACCCACGCACACACCTGCCACCGCCGAAACCATCACGGCCGAAATAGCAATTGCAAAGTCGAGCCTGCTCGCCACGATGACACGAGAGAAAATGTCGCGTCCAAGCTGGTCGGTGCCAAACCAATGTGCGGCAGACGGGGCCTGCAGTACATTCGCCATGTTCGTGGCGAGTGGGTCATAAGGCACCAGAGCCGGACCGATAGCTGCCGCAAGCAGAAGCACGCCCAAGAGAACGAAGGCAAATGTCGTCGTGACATTCCTCCGGAGAAAGTACATCAACGCTTGGCGGGTCATGGCGCTACCCCTTGAGTTGATATCTGGGGTCAATAAGTGACGACACGATGTCAATCACCAGCGTAAGCAGCACAAACATGATGGCGACAATCAAGACAAACGCCTGCACCGGCGCATAGTCAAGACCCACCAGTGCGTTGACGCCGTAGGCACCAATCCCCGGCCAGCCAAACAGTTTTTCAATCATGACATTGGCGCCCAGCATGGTCGAGATGACCATAGCCATCGTCGCCAGGACGGGCAGCATGGCGTTGGGCAACGCATATTGCAGGGTGACGCGCCATGGTGCCAAGCCGTACGCACGAGCCGCGCGTACATAGTCGCTGTCGAGCGCGTCGATCATTCCACCTCGCATCATGCGCATGAGCGGCGCTATTGCAAAAATGGCCATTGACGCCGCAGGCAACAACATTTTTGCCACGGCCTCACGCATCAAAACGAAATCACCAGCCATCAGGGCGTCCACAAGATAAAAGCCAGTGACTCTCTCAGGAGGGAACGACCAGCTTGACAACCGTCCGACCGGATCAGGGGATACGCCTAGCAAAAAATAGAATACAAAAATAAGGATGAGTCCAAAGAAAAAACCAGGCATTGCAGCGGAAACTGACGTAATGGCTCGTATGACCTGATCAAGCACGCTGTCTCGATAAAGCGCAGCCAAAATTCCCAATGGCAAAGCAATGATCACTGACAGGGTGAACGCGAAGGCAGCCAACTCAAGCGTCGCCGGCAGGCGCTCCGAGAAATCGTGAAGCACGGTGTGGCCCGTGCTCATGGAGCGGCCAAGGTCCAATCGTGCGAGATGCTGGAGGTAAATCCAGAACTGTTCGATCAACGATTTATCCAGTCCCAATGCGGCGCGTACGGCTTTAATTTCGTCTGGGCCCGCATTCGGCCCAGAGGCGTACATCGCAGCTGGATCCCCCGGCAAAACGTGAATCAACACGAAAGTGACCAGCACTACGCCAAAGAGAATGGGTAGTGCCGTGGTGATACGGCGCCCGATCAGTACAAGAGTCTTGCTTGACATGCAGGAAATTGGTCGGTTAGTTGTTGCCTGTCAGGCTCTGCTCAGGTGTCGCAGCTCAAGCTGTCCGTGGAACATATAGGTATAGCCGCGCAAGCTGGGCGAGACAATGGTGTCCTGGAAAGCGGACCACATCAGAATCAAGGGGACCTCGTCACGCGCGATTTCAATCATTCGCTTGACTTTGGTGTTGTAGACCGAAGCGTTGGTCTCATACCGAGTCTCGCTCGTCAGCCGGTTCATTTCCTCGTTCTTGAAATTCCCGTAGTTCCAGCGCGTGGACGAAGAATAGTAGACGCGAAAGTAATAGTCCGGGTTGCGCAACCAGGCCGTTCCTGTGGCCATATTGATTGGAATTTTGTGCTCCGCCTGAGCCGTTGCCATCTGTCCAGAAGGCAATGTCTCAATCTTCAATTTGACGCCAATCTTTCCCAAGGACTCTTGCAGCAATATGGCGGTGGGTTCAGCGATTTTGGCGAGCGAGCTGTCAATCACGAAGGTTGTCGAAAATCCACTGGCCATGCCCGCCTCGGCTAGCAGTGCGCGCGCTTTCTCCAGGTTGTATGTGTAAGGCAGAGCTTGTGGAAACACGAGTTGAGGTGCATCGGTTTTCCCGCCAAACATTGGCGCCCCACGACGGTAGAACACCTTATCGAAGATCTCTTGATAGGGAACAGCATGGGCAATCGCCTGACGTACCTTCTTGTTATCAAACGGTGCCATCTGCGTGTTCAGGGCAATGAAGGTCGCAGCACCCGGATTAGGAATACCAAGCAAGCGGATCTTCTCGCGGCCCTTGAGGTCTTCAATGTCGCGGCCACTCAAACCGCGAATGATGTCAGCTTCACCCCGTTCAGCTGCGGCGCGGCGCGATGCCGCTACAGGAACCACTTGCGCTGCAATCCTGGCATAACCAGGCTTTGCTCCATTGGTCCAACCCTCATTGCGCTCGAGCATGAAGCCTTGATCGGATGCGAATCGCACCAGCTTGAATGGCCCGCCGCCGGCAGCGTTGGTTTTCAACCAGTTTTCGGCCCAGGGATCGCTGGCAGTGGCGTTAGCTTTGCAGGCCTTGGCGTTCAGAATGGCAGGAAACAGGACACAGAGGTTAGGCAAGGTGAATCGGTCTGCCTGCGGCACAGTCACGCGCAGGGTCATGTCGTCGATCACCTCAAACTGTGAAGGGTCGGTCAGCGATCCGGTGGCCATTTGTGCTTTACCGGTGGTGACTGAAATCACGCGGTCCAGCGACCATTTCGCGTCGTGTGCTGTGACGGGGGTGCCGTCGTGAAACTTGGCCCCGCGACGCATGTGAAAGGTGAACTGACGCCCGTCCGGTGAAACTTCATACCGTTCTGCAGCCTGACCCACAATCTTGTCGTAGTCATAAATCATGGCGCCAGGCACGCCTTCAACTGGCTTGGTTCCGTATGTCACCAACCGGTCGTATAAATTCCAAGTGAGGTTGATGGACGACTGGTTGTAGCCAGTGCCAGCCGGATCCAGCGTATTGGCGCCGTCTTCCAGCAACACGCGCAAGACGGAAGGCGTCGCCGTTTGGGCGCTAGCAGTAGACAACCAAAGCCCGGTCAACGCTGCACCTGTTTGTGCGCCCAATTGCAGAAATTCGCGTTTTTTCACAATTTTCCCTTCACTTGTTGATGCTCGATTTCGATTTCGATTTCGATTTCGATGCTATGCAGTAGCCTGCCCGTAACCACCGCCTCCACAGGTCTCGACTTTCACAAGATCCCCACGATTGACGATGACATTCTGTTTGCCGCGTAGCGGCTCAATCGATCCATTCGCTCGCTCAAGCGTGACTCGGAATGTTGCCCCTGGCTCACCTCCTTGCAAGCCATAGGGCGGTATGACGGCTCGCTCATACATGGTGGTCAGCGACACCTGGTCCTGCAACATGCGATAGTGCCGCAGCAACCCATCCCCACCGCGAAATTGACCTCGACCCCCTGAGCCGCGCCGGATGCCCTGGACTTCGATCAGAAATGGATATTCGCTTTCGACGACCTCGGCTGGGGTATTCATGACGTTCGCGAGATGGCAGCGAATGGCGGACATGCCATCGCGGTCAACACGCGCACCTTCTCCACCTCCGTGCACTTCGTAGAATGTCGCCCATGAGCCGTCAGCCTTTTTAGCGCTGAATATCAGAAGGCCCGCCGTCGTGGGTCCACCTGCTGTGAGCAGCGGCGCAGCAATGGGTTCGAAGGCACGGAACACAGCATCACAAACACGTTGGCTCGTTTCATGGTTGCCGCCGACCACCGGAAGCATCTGCTCGGGCTGAAACAATGAGCCCGGGCGAGTAATGACTTGAATAGGGCGATAGCAGCCAGCTGATGGTTGAATATCCGCCCCGAAGAGGGATTTCATGACATAAAAAACACCCGCGCTAGCAATCACGGGGGTCGTGTTGAGAGGCCCGGGAACCGCGTCGCCCGACTCCGAAAAGTCGAATATGGCGGTTTCGTCTTCGATAGTGATCGACACGCGCACGGGTACGGGATCACCTGCGTGCCCATCGTCGTCAAGGTAGTCCTCGCCTTGGTACACCCCGTTAGGCACTGCGCGTATGGCGTCTCGCATTTGGCGTTCGGCACGATCGTGGATGGCGTTGAACGATGCTTTCAGAAACGGTGTCCCGTGGGCTTTGACCAACTCGCCCAGCCTCCGAGCCGCGACCGTCGTTGCAGAGATCTGTGCAAGTACGTCACCTCTCCGCTCTTCGGCGCCGCGCACGTTACTCATGATGAAAAGCATTTTTTCTTCGTCTATGGCGTCACCAGACACCAAACGAACAGGGGGGATGCGCAGGCCTTCCTGCCAGCTATCGGTTGCAGCCGCGTAGTAGCTGCCGGGTGCGGCTCCACCGATGTCCGCCCAGTGAGCCAGCGAGACCGCGAACGCATACAGCTGTGTGCCATCGAACACCGGGCGAATGAGTTTGACGTCCGGTAGATGATTGCCGCCGATCTCCGGCAAGTTAAGAATCCACACATCTCCGGGCCGCAGTGCATCTAAGCCGACGTGCTTCAGGAACTCTTTGACAGTGAAAGACAAGACCCCGAGATGGACGGGAACGTCCTTTCCCTGAGCAACGAGGTAGCCGTGCGAATCGGTTAGAGCAGAGGAATGGTCCCCTGCCTCGCGAAGCAGCGGCGAACGCGCTGCGCGCATCACGACACTCGACATTTCTTCAGCGATGGCCGTCAGGCCGTTTCGGATAACTTCAAGAGATACAGGATCGATTTTCATTGCGCCAAATCCACTTCAATATGCAGGTTCCCATGTTGATCGGCCCACAAGCTGTCTTGTGGTGGCACGATCACTGTCGACCATTCATCTTCAATTACCAAGGGTCCTTGCAATCGCTCGCTCGTTCGTAACTCGGATCGATTCAGCACAGGTGTGTCCGCCTGGGTGCCGTTCTCGAATATCACGCGGCGAAACGTGGCCGGATCAGCATCTGCTCGGGACGGATGCTGTGTAGAAGCATGCAAGTTGCGTGCCGGAGCCGAAACTTCCGTGCGCACAGTGACAAGCTCCCAAGGCTCTTCGGTCGAATAGCCATAGAACTGCTCGTGGGCTTCCGTGAACTGCCGACCAAGGGCCGCGGCATCGTCCAGCGCGGCGTCAAGAATGGATATTTCCGAGGACTGGCCTGAATACCTGATTCCGGCAGTGCGCGAGATGACCAGATTCGCACGTGCATAGCCCGCCTTCACAAGCGGCTGGGCTAGTGCTTCGGCCTCTGCAGCGAGCACGGTGGACAGCCGATCGCCATTCCATTCGGCGGAGCGCATATCCACCGTGAATTGACGTGAGAAATTCATCGTGGCATCTACGCATCCCAATGCTGAGAAGCCAGACGAGAACATGGGGACGACTATTTTCCGAATGCCGCACAATCGCGCTACTTCCGCAGCGTGCATGGGGCCGGCGCCTCCAAATGCAACCAAATCAAAGTCTCGAATGTCGACGCCGCGCTCCACCGTGGCTCGGCGCAGACAGCGGGCCATCGTCGAATGCACGACACGGGCGATACCCAGGGCGGCGTTCACGGTGCTGAAGTCCAACGCGCCTGCGAGTTCGGCGATGGCTTGCTCTGCTTTGGCTGGTGCAATGCGCACGGAGCCGCCCAGCGTGCGAGCAGGGTTCAGATAGCCTAGCAACACATCGCTGTCCGCAACAGTGGGCAGGAGGCCACCTTTGCCGTAGCAGGCTGGCCCAGGCGATGACCCTGCTGATTGAGGTCCAACTTCGAGCGCTCCGGAGACCAAGCGCGCAATGGAGCCGCCACCCGCACCGATGGAGTCGACTGCCACCATGGGGAGTCGAATTTTTTGTCCACCCAGCTCCCGGTTCGCGGCGATATCAGCCCGGCCTTCAACGATGAGGCAAACATCAGTTGTGGTGCCACCCATGTCAAACGTGAGGGCGTTGCGCATACCCAAATTACGCGCTATCTGGCAAGTGGCTGCTACTCCTGCGGCTGGCCCCGACATGGCCAACATTAACGGTCTCTCGCTAATGAGGTCGGGCGTTGCCATGCCTGAGGCCGAGTGCATCATGAAGATGCGGCTCTCTGCAGGTTTTCGCTCATCGATCTTGCCAAGATGACTCTTGATCTTCGCCAACATCATCGCGTTGAGGACCGTCGTCGACATCCGTTCGAACTCCCTGATTTCTGGCGAGATCTCATGGCTTAGCGATACGTACGGGAAGGCAGCTCGCAATTTGGCGCCTAGGGCGATCTCGTGAACTGGGTTGCGAAACGCATGGATGAGGCACACGGCAACCGTATCGACACCGCTGGCCTTGAGTTCGGCGATGACGTGCTCGATCTGCGCATCGGTGAGGGGGGTTTGAACGGATGCATCGGAGAGCACTCGTTCATCGACCTCAAAGCGCAACTCGCGCGGCACCAGGGGGCGCGCTTTGGGTTCGAGGTCTAGACGGTAGAGGTGGCGTCGCGAGAGTCGGCCAACTTCAATGGTGTCTCCGTAGCCTTTGGTCGTGACGATCGCGCAGGGCCGAAACTTGTTCTCGACGATGTCGTTGGTGACGATGGTAGTTCCATGCACGATTTCATGCACCTGCTCCCAATCGAGCCCGACGGCAGCGATGGACTCAGTGATGGCTTCGATCGGCAGGTTTGGCTTTGACGGTACTTTTGCCGAACGGTGCTGCGTTCCTTCGGGCGACACGGCGACAACGTCTGTGAAGGTTCCGCCGATGTCAATGCCAAGGCGCCAACCGGTTTGCGATTGCAAAGGTGCATTCATAGTAACGTGTGTTTTCCGAAAAACGGAATAAGATTTCGTAATCGATGTGGTGTGTTCCTAATAATGAACTAAACTATGATTTTTCGCAACTCGGAAGTTGGCTGGGAGCCAAAAAAATCGGTCCTTTAAGTCGCCCACCCAGACGCCTTCCGGTCTCATTTCCATGTTTCGATTGGATTGGAATCCCACGCGATGTCGAGTCTTCTAGTCACTACGCTTACTACCAATGACTCTGATCCCGTCTTTGTGACGGGCGGACAGGGGTGCTGGTACATCTTGTCAAACGGCCGGAAAGTACTTGACGGATCGAACACAGCCGCTGCATTAGGGCACCGCCATCCAGCCATGGTGGAGGCTATGGAACGCGCCGCCTCGCATCCAACTGTTTCAGAGGGCTGGGCGTGGAAGGGCCGCGAACAGGCGGCGCAAGATCTTCTGGAAATCTCTTACGGTAGTGAACGTTCTTGGGTGGGAGCGGTACGCTTTGGGCTATCGGGGTCTGAGACCAACGACATGGCTTTGTCACTTTGCCAAGTGCTGACGGGACGTACACCTATTGCGACCAGGGAACGTGCTTACCATGGCCTGACCGGCCTTTCACGTGCAGTGACGACACAGCCTCAATGGCATGGCGGACTATCCCGGGCGGATGGACGCGTCATGCCCGCACCGTCAGTTGACGAGGTCCGTGTACTTTCCGCGCCGACTGCGTCACGCTATGGTGAACGCGTTGCTGATCTGGCACAGATGGATGAGAGCGACATGGGGACTTCTCTGGAGGGAGTGGCCGCAGTCATCATTGATTACACGCAGGGAGGGATCTACCACCAAGCCGCCTATCAAGATTGTGTAGCCCGTGCAGCTAAGCGGGCTGGCGCATTGTGGATTGCCGACGAAGTGGTCACGGGCGCAGGTCGCTCCGGACGTTGGTTTGCATTTCAGGGAGGCGAAAGCCGGCCCGATATGGTGACCATGGGCAAAGGGCTGGCGGGTGGAATCGGGCCTATTGGCGCAGTAGTTCTGTCAAAGGAGCTTTGTTCTGAGTTGAAGGGGGCCGCCTGGCAAAACTACTCCACTTTCCGTGGTCACCCTACCGCCATGGAGGGTGTGAGCGCTTATCTGAGAACGATCGTGCGCGATCAATTGCTCGAACGTGTCGCTGCGTTGGAGCCGCGAATCGCGGCGCGCCTGATTCAACTGGGTGAACGGCATCCCTCGGTTGCCCGCGTGGACGGCCGGGGGCTGCATTGGACGGTCGAATTTCATGGCAGACACTGGAAAAACTGGAAAGCCGCTACCGCTCAGGTACCGATCGCGTCATACGCAGTGAAGGCTGCGCTTGAAGCGGGTGTCGTGTTTGGAACATCGGGCGAGGAGACCTCGCTGTTCATTGCACCCGCGCTCATCATTTCTGATTCCGAACTGGAGTTGCTCTTTCAGGGCCTTGATCATGCACTAGAGGCCGCAGATCTTGTCTATGCCGAGCAAGCTCAATGAGCCTCACCGTTCTAACTCTTAAACCGACCATCAACACACCCTAGGAACATTTCAGATGTCTGATCAAACCTCCGCTGTACGCGCCGTCATTCAAGACTACTTTGACGCCCTTTACGACGGCGACGTCGAAAAATTCGGGAGAGTTTTTCATTCTGCCTGCCGTCTTTTTACTGCTGTGGACGAGGGCGTCATGACGCTAGACTACGATGCGTATCTCAAACGCGTGGGGGGTCGTCCTTCGCCACGTTCGCGGGGCGACGCGCGCGAGGACGAGATTTTGTCACTGACTGTATCTGCGCCCACGCTTGCTCATGCCCGAGTGAAAGACTGCTACCTGCCCGGCCACTACATTAACGAGCTCACTTTGCTCAAGGTAGAAGGAAGCTGGCGGATTGCAGCTAAAGTCTGGCACGCCAACGTTTGAGTTTGGGAGCCCAAAGAAAACGGGGCAAACTGGAAGCACATGAAGCGTGAGATTATGAACACGGCTGCAATCGCGTACGACGACAGCCCGATCGGACGGGCGTTTCGACTTTTAGAAGTGCTTGCCTTGCACCCTGATGGGCTGACTTTGTCCGAGATCGCGCGGGAGAGTGGCTTGGTCGTGACGACCGCGCACCGCCAATTGGCGACGCTTGTCGGCTGCCAGATCGTTCGAAAGACCGAGAACAAAACGTTCGTACCTGGAGAGGCCCTGTGGCGAATTACCTCATTGCTCACCAAAGGAGCAGACATTGTTCAGCCGGCGGTTGCCATCCTGACTGAGCTGGCAGACCGATTCGGTGAAACTGCATTCCTCGCCCGCCTGAATGACCACAATGTGGAAATCATGACGACCTGTACACCGACTGCAGTTGGAAAATCCTACGCGCAGCCGGGACGCGGCATGCCGTTGTATGCAGCGGCATCAGGCAAGATACTGCTGGCATCTCAAAGCGATGAATTCATTGACGGCTATTTGGCGCTGCCTCGGCATGCTTTTACCCCCCACACGCAGATCGATGAGGCCAGTATCCGCGCAGAGATTGCCGAAGTGCGGGAACGCCGCATCGCCATCTGTGAGAACGAATTTGATCCCGATATTCTCAGCTACGCGACAGCAGTCGTCGATCCGCGTACCCATGTGGTTTATGCGATAGCGATTTTTGGCATGAGAGAGCGTTTCGGGACCATTCCTCGTGCCAACGTCGAAGCACAGGTCATTTATGCCGCGCAGCGGCTGTCAACCGCACTGAATAGTCCCGACTGACGAAAAAATGAAGCGTTCGATTCTGTTGAGTCAAGTCTTTGCAGCACTGATCCTCTGGTTCCCTTAGTTAGTTATCGTTAGTGACTTTTTTGGGGCGTGGACTCGCCCTAGTTTCGCCAAGGCGCCGCAGGCGAGCCGTGCCAGCGGGTGCCCGCAGGAATACTTTCGCCCTTCATTACAAGTGTCAGAGGCCCCAGTTGCGCTCCATCCCCCACGCGGGCGCCGTAAAGCACCGTGCAGCGCGGGCCGAGGGTCACGCGGCTGCCGATCACCACGTCGTCTACCTTCATCACACGGTCTTCGAACAAATGGGTCTGTGGGCAGCACAGAGCGTTCAGTTCGCTGTGATCCCCAATGCTTACGCAATCGAACTCGGTGATGTCGGTGGTGTCCATATACACCCCGCGGCCGATCTTGCAGCCCATCAAGTTGAGCGCGTCTGACAGCCAGGGCGTGCCGCGCAAGTAGCGCAAAAACCAGGGCACGGCGATGCCCTCATACATGTTGGTGGATGCTTCCGTGAGCCAGACAAAAGGTGTCCACATGGGCACCGAGCGTTTCCGGTAGCGGCCCAGCAGCAGCCATTTGAATAAGGCCACGAACAGGAAGGTGGCAAAGCCAAATACCACCCCACCTATGCATAGCTCCAGGGCCACGGCGCTCCAACGGCCTTCTTCAGCCAAAGGCATGGCGTCCAGAACCATCGCATAGCCGGCGGCGATCACCAGCGCATGGGGCGAGGCAATGCGGAAAGCTTCCACCAGACCGCGCGCTACCCGGCGCCAGGGTGAGGGGGCAAAAGTCAAGTGCTCTGGAAAGCCCGAGGCTACTTCACGCGCCGGTAGCAGCATGGGCGGCGAGCCCAGCCAGGTGTCGCCGCTTTTCATCGCCGGGCCGTCCCAAGATGAAATACGCCCCCCTGGGGGGCAGCGGACCTCGCCCAGCGGGGGAGCGTGGGGGTCACTTTTCATCGCCGGGCCGTCCCAAGATGAAATACGCCCCCCTGGGGGGCAGCGGA
>JAECRA010000003.1:0-29032 GCA_015999985.1 Comamonadaceae bacterium | reverse complement strand
CCTCGCCCAGCGGGGGAGCGTGGGGGTCACTTTTCATGGTGGCGTTGCGCGGGACGGCACTCATCACACCAATCAGCACGTTTTCAGGGATGGTGGTGCCATCTGGCACGTAGGCTCCGTTGCCCACGAAACTGCGCCTGGAGACCACCGTGGGCTGCACCGTCATCCAGCCGCCGTCTATGTGTTCATCACCCAGCATCACCGCGTCTGCAATGAAGCATTCGTCGCCCAGCGTCAGCATATCGGGCACTACACCCAAGGCTGTGGACAGCTCCGTTTCCTTGCCTACCTTGGCTCCCAGCAGGCGGTACCACCAGGCCGAGTACACCGTGGCGTAGATACCGTGTAGCGTAGCCAGGCTGCCTTCCTGAATCTGGTTGACCAGCCATTTGCCCAGGTACCGATTGCTGTGAATGGGCCAGGAGCCTGCCTTCATGCGGGGCAGGAACACATAGCGTATCAGCGCGGCTACCAGGGCCGTGAGCACCACCATCACCACGCTGGCCGGTAGCGCCAGCAGGAAAAACTTTATGAATCGAAGCAGGAAAGCCTGCAAAGCGGTGATAGTTCCTGCGTCCAATAGCGGCCGCACAGAGATTTTTTCAATGTCCAGTAAGTCAATCAGCATGAAGGTGGGGAACACCGGCATGAAGAACAGTACCGCCATCGCGAGTGACCCGATGGCGAAAAAGATGGTCTCGAATACCTGCCGTCCGCCGGATAGAGGCGGGCGGGCGGGCAGGCTGGCGGGATCAAAATCTCCGAGCTCACGTGCAGGTGAGCCTGCCCACACCTTGCGCTGCGGCACGGACTGGCCGCTCCGCAAGGCCGACTGGCCTTCCAGATGCCCGAACTCGCCTATGCGGGTGTCGCCTTCAATCACCACATAGGAGCCGATGCAAGCCTGATGCCCAATATCAATGTGTCCCAAATGCAGGTAGCCGCCCTCCACGCGGGCGTTTTCCAGGTTCACCGCGTTGCCTATGCTGCTGCCGTCTCCGATGCGCAGCAGCTCAGGGGCGCGTAAGGTCATGGCGCCCAGATTGACGTCGCGGCCAATCTTGGCTCCCAGCGCCCGCAGCCATCCCACATAAAGAGAAGAGCCGTTGATCATGTACACCGGCACGGCTTCCATCAGGCGGTCGGCCAGCCACCAGCGGTAGTAGGTCAGGCCCCAGAGCGGATAGCTGCCAGGCTTGAGACGCCCCGCGATCAGCCACTTACCCGCCCAGGCGACACCAAACTCCGCCACAGTGGCGAGCAGAAAGGCCACCAGCGACATCACGACCGCGCGGGCGATGGAATCGGCGGGGTCACCGGTGTAGAAGTGGTAGGCGAAAAAAGGTGCCAGCCACTGCGCCATCTTGAGCAGCACCAAAAAGGGAATAGCGACTGCCTGCGCCATGCCGCAGCGCCAGCGTCGCCAGGGCGAGTGGAGCAGGAAAGGGCGCTCGGCTTGCGTGGACTCGCCCGCCGTCATGGCAGCGTGCAGTGCCTCGGCGATCAGGCCAATCTTGCGGGTCTGATAAATATCTGTGACGGCAGCCTGGGCGAACCGCGGGTCTTGTCGCAGCGAGGAAATCAGGCGCGCCGCCAGTAGAGAATGGCCACCCAGGTCATTGAAAAAATCCAGCTCACGCCGGATGGGGTGGCCAGGAAAGAGCTTTTCCAGAGCGTCAAAAAGAGCTTGCTCGGCCTCGGTTTGCGGGGTGTCGCTGCCTTCAACCGGGGCGGCAGGTGCCAACTGCAGGGCCTTCAGTGCCTTGCGGTCGATCTTGCCGGAGGGCAGGCGAGGCATGGCGGGCAAAGGTTCAAACCGCCCTGGCACCATGTAGGCCGGCAGCTTCTCAGCCAAGGAGGACCGCAGCGTCTGCGCTGTGGGTTGCACCTGAGAAGATGGCACGTAGAACGCGATGAGCTGGTCTATGTCTTCATCTTTTCTCAGCAGGACGGCGGTGGTGCCGACGCCTGGTTGTTCTGCCAGCACAGCCTCAATTTCACCCAGCTCGACGCGAAACCCGCGAATCTTCACCTGATCGTCGGCCCTGCCCAGGCATTGCATTTGCGGCTGGCCATGGGCATGTGTTTCCACGCGCGCCAGATCTCCGGTGCGGTACAGGCGCGCTTCTTGCTCATTCCTTGCCCAGGGGTTGGGCAGAAACTTCTCGGCGGTCAGCTCAGGCCGGCCCAGATAGCCCGTTGCCACGCCTGGGCCTGTGATGCACAGCTCACCCGTCTCTCCGAAAGGCAGGATCTTCAACGCAGGCACCTGACCGTTGACGATGCTGTCGGGGTCAATCACCTCGATCACCAGCAGGCCGTAGTTGGGCAAGGCCTCGCCAATCGTCACGGGCTCACCGGCCTTGAGCTCGGCCAGGCTGGCCGACACCGTGGCCTCTGTCGGCCCATAGGTGTTGAACAACTGCCGTCCGTGCGCCCAGCGGTCCACCAGGGTCTGGGGACACATTTCTCCGCCCAGGTTGATGATGCGAAGGCCAGGCACGTCCTGGGCAAACAGGGCCAGCAGCGTGGGCACCGCGTGCAGCACGGTGACATCGTTTTCTATCAAACCGCGCGGAAGCGCTTCGGGGTCGCCCGCCATCTCTTTGGGCGCAATCCACAAGGTGGCGCCTACGAGGTAGCTGATCCAGATCTCCTCGAAGCTCATGTCAAAGGCAACCGAAAAGCCTTGGTACACCTTGTCGTCTTCACGCACTTTCAGCCGTGCGTTCTCGCTGCGCAGGAAGTGGCAGATGCTGCCTTGCGTGATGGCAATCCCCTTGGGCTTGCCGGTCGATCCGCTGGTGTAGATCACATAGGCCGTGTGTTCCGCCAACGCGCCTTTCCGGCGCCGCAGCGGAGTGCCCGCGGGCAGTGGCGCCAGCAGTTCATGGGCGGTCAAGAGCTGTGCTGATATATCCGGCTGGGTACGCGCTGCCTGGCCATGGTGCTCGTCTATGAGGAGCGCGACCGCCTGGGCATCCTCCAGGCACACGGCAATGCGATCGGTGGGTACGTCCGCGTCGAACGGCAACCAGGCCGCGCCTGTCTTGGCGATAGCCAGTTGCAACACCAGCAGCTCTATTCCTCGTGGGTGCCAAAGCCCCACCATCTGTCCAGGTCGCACGCCGGCTTCCATCAGGCGATGGGCCGCGAGGTCGGCCGCCTGGTCCAGTTCACCATAAGTGAGGCGTCTGCCTCCAAACATCAGAGCCGCCTTTTCGGGCACCCGAGCTGCGGTGGCCTCAAAGATGTCAGCCAGGATTTCCGAGCGCAGAAGATCGGGGAGGTCGGGGCCGTAAAGAATAGGGGCGGTCATTGGGGCAGCTTATCTCAGTCATTGCCATTGCAGGCCTCAGTGCAACGTGCCAGTCAGGTTGCGGGCCGACAAGAGTTGGTCACAATGGGGCATGCTTTCGTTCCAAGACATTCAAAACGCTGCGGCGCGGCTGCAGGGCCAGGTGCTCGACACTCCCTGCGTCGAATCACGAACCTTGTCTCAGATCACGGGCGCAGATGTTTTCCTGAAATTCGAAAACCTTCAGTTCACGGCCTCTTTCAAGGAGCGGGGCGCTTGCAACAAGCTGGCTGAGCTCACCGCCGAAGGTTCTCGCCCAGGCGTGATTGCCATGAGCGCCGGCAACCATGCACAGGGGGTGGCGTACCACGCGCAGCGGCTGGGCCTTCGTGCGGTGATCGTAATGCCGCGCTTTACGCCCGGGGTGAAGGTGTCTCGCACGCGTGGCTTTGGTGCGGAGGTGGTGCTTCACGGCGACACCCTGGAAGCTGCTCGCGCGCATGCGCTGGAGTTGGCCCAGACAGAAGGCCTGACTTTTGTGCATCCCTACGATGACCTGGCCGTCATGGCGGGGCAGGGCACTCTGGGGCTGGAAATGCTGCGTGATCAACCTGACCTGGAGGTGCTGATCGTGCCTGTGGGCGGGGGCGGTCTGATTTCCGGCATCGCGACCGCAGCCAAGGCCATCAAGCCTGGTATTGAAGTGGTTGGGGTGCAGGTTCAACGCTTTCCCGCCATGTTCAACCTCATCAAGGATAAGTCGTACGAGCAGGGCGCCAGCACCATTGCAGAAGGCATTGCCGTCGGTGCGCCAGGCGCGCTGTGTGTGGAAGTGATCCATGAGCGCGTGGACGAGCTGCTTCTGGTCGATGAAGGCGATATCGAGCAAGCCATCGTCATGCTGCTGGAAATCGAGAAGACCCTGGTGGAGGGGGCTGGTGCGGCGGCGCTGGCAGCCTTGCTCAAATACCGCGATCGCTTTGCGGGCAAGAGGGTCGGCATGGTGCTGTCTGGAGGCAATATTGATCCTTTGTTGCTGGCCTCCATCATTGGCCGCGGCATGGTTCGCTCAGGAAGGTTGGCGCGGATTGTCGTGAGTGCCCGCGACGTGCCGGGCATGCTGGCACGCATCACCGCGCTGGTGGCCGATGCAGGGGCCAATATCGACGAAGTGCATCATCAGCGCGCCTTCACTGCGCTGTCTGCTCAGAGCGTGGAAATCGAGATGGTGCTGCAAACGCGTGGGCATGAGCATGTACAAGACATCATCGGCCAGCTTCGGGCGCAGAAGTGGGATGTGAATCTAGTCCAGTGAATCACAGAGAAATAGGATGCGCGCCTTGGCAAGGGTCCAACGCGGCAACGGCTGACCTGTTGCCCCGGCGCACAGCCGAAAGTAAGTCGGCGTGCACCGACGTACCTATCAGTGTTCTCTGACTTACTCAGTTGCCTGCGGGAGCGAACATGAATGCTTGTCTGGTCATAAGGAAAGATCATGCCCGAAGCTGCCTGGAGCGCCAAGCGCGAACGACAGTACAAGCACATCAAGAATGGTTTGAAGCGAAGCGGCAAAAGCGAATCGCTAGCCGAAGAGATTGCGGCGCGCACAGTCAACAAGGAACGGGCTCGAGCAGGGGAATCCAAAGAAGCCAGCGCGACTTCCTTGAATGACATTTCGTCTTCACGCAGGGGCGGGCTCCGTTCGCATAAGGGCTCAGGCGGACGCACGCGGGATCAGCTCTATGCGGAGGCCAAGGCCAAGGGCATCAAGGGCCGGTCATTGATGAATAAAGCTCAGCTTGAGCGCGCCGTCGGCTGAAGTGGTCGATTGGAGCCGCTGTAGCGGATCCAGGATTGCTAATCCATCGGAAACGGATTACAAAGAAAGCAGCATTCCACTCATTCCAGCTCCGAGCTCTCGGCCTCAGCATTCGTTCAAGAGAGAACGTCCTTAATATTTTTTAGGCCCCCGGGGCCCATGATTCCATGAGCCGCCGAGAGCACAACCCAGACGCTTCTCCTCAGAACTTGGCCGCGCCCGTGCAAGCCGGGTCGGTGCCACCGGGAGGAGAGCGCCAGCGTCCCAATTTCGACTTCTTTTCCCCAGAGGTCTGGCGTCGGTTCTGGGCCATTGCCACGCCCTACTGGAAGGAAGACGAAAAGCGCAAGGCATGGACTTTTCTCATCGTGTTGTGCGGCATGCTTCTGGCAGAAACGCAGATTGCCGTGCTGCTGAACGATCAAGCGGGGGAGATGACTTCTGCGCTGGCGGCCCGGGAAGAAGACCGGTTCTGGAATGCCATCATCTACTGCCTGGTGGTCGTGGCAGTGTTTGTGCCGACCCGCTCGCTTTACTACTTTGTGCGCGATACGCTGGGCAACCACTGGCGCCGTTGGCTTTCGCATCGTCTGCTGGGCCGCTATCTTCACAACCAGCGTTTCTATGAGTTGACGGCAGACACCGAGGTGGACAACCCTGATCAACGGATTGCGGAAGACGTCAACACCTTCACGCAGCGTTCGCTGTATTTTTTGCTGATCGGGCTGGGCTCCCTGATGCAATTGGTCGCCTTCAGCTGGGTGTTGTGGAGCATTTCCCACCTGCTGGTTTACGTACTGGTAGGGTATACCGCCCTTGGCACCTGGCTCACCGTAAAGGTATTCGGCGCGCCTTTGATGCGCTTGAACTTCTTTCAGCTGAAAAGAGAGGCTGACTTTCGATTCAGTCTGGTGCGCGTGCGTGAAAACGCAGAATCGATCGCCTTCTACAGGGGTGAAGAAGCTGAACTGCGCCAGATCAAAGGCCGGTTTGCAGGCGCGCTGCGCAACTACAAGCGCCTCTTGCGCCAGCAACTCAATCTCAATTTCTTCCAGCAAGCCTATAACCAGATCGCCATCTTGCTGCCTAATATCTTGATCGCGAATCTGGTGCTTTCAGGTGATTTGGAGGTGGGCCAGGCCATCAAGGCCGCAGGTGCGTTTCTGGCCGTGCTCGGGGCAGTGTCCCTGATCATCGACAACTTTGAGGGCCTCTCTCGCTTCACGGCAGGCATTGAGCGCATTCATGGATTGCTGCGGGCACTTCCTGCCCAGGCCGATGAGGCGGGCGCCGCAGCCAACACCGCGCAGGAAGACGCGCCTCTGCCCAGGCGTAAGCGCCAGGTCATTCAGACCAGCGAGGCGCCGGAGCTGAGTTTGCGGAACGTCACCTTGCACACGCCCGACCTTAAGCGAGAGCTGGTGCGCGATCTGAGCTTTACGCTGCACAAAGGCGACAGTCTGCTGATTGTGGGAGAGAGCGGAAGCGGCAAGAGCTCACTGCTGCGCGCCATTGCCGGGCTTTGGCGGGCGGGTAGCGGAGATATTGAGCGCCCGCCAGTGGAAGAGAGCATGTTCCTGCCCCAGCGCCCGTATATGCAGGTCGGCAGCTTGCGCAGTCAATTGCTCTATCCGGATCTTGGGCGTGATGTGGATGATCAAACCCTGATGCAGGCACTGGCTGATGTCAACCTGCCGGAGCTGTGCGAGCGCAGTGGCGGCCTCGATATGGAAGTCGACTGGGCCAAAACACTCTCTCTGGGAGAGCAGCAACGTCTGGCGTTTGCACGTGTTCTGATTACCAAGCCGCGCTTTGTCATTCTTGACGAAGCCACCAGCGCCCTGGACGCGCGCAACGAAGCGCGGCTCTACCAGAGACTTCTGGACATGGAGACCACCCTGCTCAGTATTGCCCACCGTAGCGCCGTGCTCAATTACCACACGCATGTGCTGGAGCTCAAAGGCGGCGGCAGCTGGGCTCTGCATGAGGCCGAAGCGTTTGTTCCCGAGGCCGCTGACGAAAAGCCCGGACCGGACCCCGCTGGGTTGCCCGTGGTGGCCGCTTAACTGCTGCTTAGGTGCCATTGATGTGGCCACTTCAAAGCGACTTGCCCGCAACTGCCTCTCACTGCATAGGGAGCACTGATTCGATGCGGGCCGACTGATTGACGGCGGAAAGGACTTTGGGGCCGTCCGTTGCCTTAAAATCACCCTCTTGCCCCAAGGAGCGTTGCAGCAGCCACTGGCTGTCAGGCTTGGAGGCTTTTAATGCACGGTAACGACGCTCACCTGATTGCCGCGCGCAGGTGAGCCCATGATGACCGTTACCCAAGACAAACTTTCCCTTCCGCCCATGAAGCTTTCCGGCCTGGAGCCGGTCAGCATTGGTGAGGGTACCCTTTTCGTCAATATCGGAGAGCGGACCAACGTTACAGGCTCCAAGGCTTTCGCGCGGATGATCCTGAACGGCCAGTTCGAGGAAGCGCTGGCTGTGGCACGCCAACAGGTGGAAAACGGCGCGCAGGTGATCGATGTCAACATGGACGAAGCCATGCTCGATAGCCAGGCCGCCATGGTGAAATTCTTGAACCTCATGGCCAGCGAGCCCGACATTGCCCGAGTACCTGTCATGGTCGATTCCAGCAAATGGAGTGTGATCGAGGCTGGCCTGCGCTGCCTGCAGGGCAAGGGCATCGTCAATTCCATCAGCATGAAGGAAGGGGTCGAGCAGTTCAAACAACAGGCCCGGCTTGTTCGGCGCTATGGTGCCGCCGCCGTCGTGATGGCCTTTGACGAACAGGGCCAGGCAGATACCTTTCAACGCAAGATCGAGATCTGCGAGCGTGCCTACCGGATTCTGGTGGACGAAGTGGGCTTTCCGCCCGAAGACATCATTTTCGATCCCAACATATTCGCCATTGCCACAGGCATTGAAGAGCACAACCACTATGCTGTGGACTTCATAGAAGCCACAGAGTGGATCAAGAAGAACCTGCCCGGTGCCAAGGTCAGTGGCGGCGTCAGCAACGTAAGCTTCAGCTTCCGCGGCAATGACCCGGTGCGTGAAGCCATCCACACGGTGTTTCTCTACCACGCCATTCAAGCGGGCATGGACATGGGCATCGTCAACGCCGGCATGGTCGGTGTGTACGACGATCTGGATCCGGAGCTGCGTGAGCGCGTGGAAGACGTTGTGCTCGATCGCCGGCCTGACGCGGCAGAGCGCCTGCTTGAAATTGCTGAATCCGCCAAGGGCGCGGCCAAGGACGAATCCAAACGGCTTGAATGGCGAAACGCCAACGTCAATGAGCGTTTGAGCCACGCCCTGGTGCACGGCATCACGGAATTCATCACAGAAGACACCGAAGAGGCCTATCAGATCATCGTCGCCCAGCCAGGTGGCCGCCCTTTGCATGTGATCGAAGGTCCTCTAATGGACGGTATGAATGTTGTGGGCGACCTGTTCGGTGCCGGCAAGATGTTCCTGCCGCAGGTTGTGAAGTCTGCCCGCGTGATGAAGCAGGCCGTGGCACACCTGATTCCCTACATCGAAGAGGAAAAGCGGCTCGACGAGGCCGCCGGCCGGGATGTCCGCAGCAAGGGCAAGATCGTGATCGCCACAGTCAAGGGCGACGTACACGACATCGGCAAGAACATCGTCACCGTGGTTCTGCAGTGCAATAACTTCGAGGTGGTGAATATGGGCGTCATGGTGCCCTGCCACGAAATTCTGGCCAAGGCCAAGGTGGAAGGGGCTGACATCATTGGGCTTTCAGGCCTTATTACCCCCAGCCTCGAAGAGATGCAGTACGTGGCCGGTGAGATGCAGAAGGACGAGCATTTCCGCATCAAGAAAATTCCTCTGCTGATTGGTGGCGCCACTACCAGCCGTGTCCACACGGCCGTGAAGATCGCCCCTCATTACGAAGGCCCGGTGGTCTACGTGCCAGATGCCTCCCGTAGCGTGGGCGTGGCTCAGGGCCTGCTCAGTGATAACGCGGACAAATTCATCGCTGATACCCTGGCCGATTACGAGAAGGTTCGGCATCAGCATGCCAACAAGAAGCAGACGCCCATCTGGGCGATTGGCAAGGCACGCGCAAACAAGACCGCCATTGAGTGGGAGGGCTATGTGCCGCCCGTGCCCAAGTTCATTGGCCGCCGGGTGATCAAGAGCATCAACCTTCAGGAGCTGGCTGCTTTCATCGACTGGACACCTTTTTTCCAGACCTGGGACCTGGCGGGCAAGTACCCGGCCATCTTGAAAGACGAGGTCGTGGGCGCGGAAGCTACGCGCCTGCTGGCCGATGCGAAGGCCATGCTCAAAAAGATCATTGATGGCCGTTGGCTGACTGCGAACGCAGTGGTAGGCTTCTGGCCTGCCAACACCGTACGTGATGACGACATTGAGCTCTACGCAGACGAATCCCGTGAAGCCGTGGCGCTGACCTGGTACGGCCTGCGTCAGCAGGCTGAGAAGCAGGAAGACGTTGAGGGCCGCATGCGCCCGAGCCGATGCCTGGCCGATTTCGTGGCACCACGCAGCCAAGCTGAACCGGTCAGTGTCAAAGATTACCTGGGCGCTTTCGCCGTCACCGCAGGGCTGGGTGTGGATGCCAAAGAGGCAGAGTTCATCGGCCATCATGACGACTACAACGCCATCATGCTCAAAGCGCTGGCAGACCGCCTGGCCGAGGCCGGCGCTGAATGGCTGCATCACCGAGTGCGAACCGACTGGTGGGGATACGCCGTAGACGAAAGCCTGAGTAACGAAGAGCTGATAGGCGAAAAGTACAGCGGCATCCGTCCTGCCCCGGGCTACCCAGCTTGTCCTGATCACCGGGTCAAGAGCCCCTTGTTCGATCTTTTGCAGGCCCATGAAGTGGGTATGAGCGTGACCGAATCGTTGGCCATGCTGCCCGCAGCCAGTGTTAGCGGCTTTTACTTCAGCCACCCTGAGAGCACCTACTTCAATGTGGGCAAGATCGACAAGGATCAGGCCATTGACATGGCAGAGCGCAGTGGTGCGGGACTGAGTGAAGTGGAGCGGGCACTGGCACCGAATCTGGGTCTGTAAGTGTTGGTCGGAGGTGCCTAGGGTCCCCCGCATAACCCCTCACGGCCGGTTGGCCGGCCCCCGGTTGGCCGGCCCCGCCAGATCACTGCCTCCGGGCGGTCTGCTGCGTTCATTTTTTTGCCAATAGCGCGAGCTATTGGCTTCAAAACGCGGCTTGCAGCGCATACCGAAGTCAGCGCCTAGCATCCGCGATGGGTTATGCAGAGGGTCCCTAGCTGGAAATGCAGTATTTATAAGGACTCCGCACATCATTGCGCAGTTCTCTTCGCTTCGGCCCGTTCGACGAGTTCGGTATATGCCTGTGCAGGCATTTTCTCCCGGTAATGAATTTACGTCCGCTTCCATCACCATTGGGCTTTGGAATGTATGCCAATTTTTGGACTTGACATGCGTTTCGCGAGGGAAATAAATGGAGATTCCAAAAATTTGTATGTAAGAGCAGATAGGCAGATGACTATGGCTGCGACTACGAGCACTACTCCACTTAAGCCAATAAATCCCACCGCATGTTCAAGGTTCAGGGTTTGATTTTTAAGAACTTCTATGACAAGAGGATGCAATAGATAAACGGAATAACTAATAATCCCTAGTCTTGCAAGTGGTTGAAATGGTTTGGCAGGTGCATACATCATTGTGAAAAATGCAGCCACTGCGATCGGGTAAGAAATGCCCCAGCGTAAATTGTCTGGGGAGTTGGTAGAAAAAAATAAAAATAGAGAGTACGCTGAGGGGGTCAACGTTAATGAAATCAGTAGAGTAAGCAGTATTTTTCTTAAAAAGCGCTCGTTAGTGTTTTTTGGGGTTGAAAAGAAAATATGAGCAGAAACTCCAATTAACATGAAGCAAAGATTGAGTGGAAGCGATTTGAGTGATAGGTTGGATGGGCCAACACTGAACATAAATATAGAAAAAATCGCTAGAAATATGCCTGCTAACGTTAGCAGTACAACTTGTTTTCTGAGTAAGCCAGCTGCAAAAAGCGCAATAGCAATTGCATAGAAAAAAAGCTCTGCTTCCAATGTCCAGTACAAGCCCATAAGCGGTTCTTGTCCTGTAATGATGGGGATCATTAAAACGTTGGCAATTAAACGCTTTGTGTCAACGTTCGCGTCGAAAAATATAAAATATGCGCCAATAACCGAAAGCCAATAGAGCGGGTAAAGTCTCAATACTCTTCGAATGACGAAATTCTTCACAGTTATTCCGCTATGGAAAGTGTTGGAGATTACGTATCCGCTGATTATAAAAAATACAATCACCCCTATTCGGCCAAAATCGATAGCGTGTGAAATATCGTACAGCCAAGTGCTTTTTTTGTAACGTTGGGCTTCTGTAAGAAATGACCCCGAGGCATGAGTTATCAGTACCAATATTGCAGCTATTGCTCTTAGCGCGTCAATTTGAATATTTCTTGTTGTAGGCGTCATTGAAGATATTTTTGCTTGTCAAGCAGGGGTGGCTTAGGTGAAGCTTTCAAGTCGCACGGCACAATTTTTTATTTAAGAATAGGAAAGCGTCTTGGGATTCCACGGAGATGTTCGGGCAAACTGTATAGCCTCAATTACGCAGTTCTGCTGCGGACTTCGGTCGCGATCCTCCGGAAAGCAGGTTACCGCCTGATCATACGAAACAAATGACCATTTTGCGCTCACACCTTAGGCCGCAATTAGTTTCATAGCCTTGGAGAACTGGCCCCCAGGCATGAAGGTCACTACCAAGGTGACACTAAGTGATGTTTCAATAGCTTATTCAACCGGACAGGGCTGGATAAATGGAGTTACCACGCTTCAGCACCTCAGAGAAATCCTGCCGCGTGATCAGCCAGAAGAATGCCAGACTTACCTTCGAAGGTCGCAAATTGTTGATAGAACGCAGCTCCCGGCTGCTGCAAGCCCGAACTTCCGCGGACGCCCAACAACGCAGCGCAGCGAGCGCCTGCGGTGCAAACGCATGCCCATGCGCGGCATTGCCCAACTCGTCGGCTGCAGCGCTCACCATGGTGCCGACGTTGCAGCCAAGAGCCAGACGGGAGCTGTAGCCCAGAAGGACACCAGCCAGCGAGCAGACGCACCATTGCACACCGGCCAGGATGCCTGTATGTCTTGCCAGTCTAATGGCTGTTTAAAAAATCAGTAATGAGGACAATTTCCGCACGGAATTGAAAATTAGCTGCAAAAAACCCAAAGCTTTTTTAATTGTTATAGGGTATAAATAATTGAGTTGATATAAATTTTTAAATAAGAGGGACGGGGCAATGAGAAGTAAAAAGCAGTGGGGGCCCGCGCCCTCTCGTTGGAGCGGCATGGCCGCGTGGTTTGCCATAGGGGCTTTGGTGGCCAGTTTGACGCCCTTGGCTGCTCAAGCAAGCTTGTCAGTAGGCAACCTGACGATGCTCTACAGCGGCACGGCACCGTTCGATGGCGATAACGCAGCAGGCAACGATACAGACGCGACCAATAACGTCATTCGGAGCAATGACCGCGTCGGATACCGCTTCTTTTATCAAACCACGGGCGGTGACACCAATACCCAGGTGGTGTTCACAGCACCCGCTGGCGCTCGCTGGAGCTATATGCCTACCGGCTGCGGACCCGGCTCCAGTATTGCGGGGCTGGTACTGACTTGCCGGTTGGGCGATATTCCCAACCCGCAAACTCAGAGTATCGATTTCGAGATGAATGCGGGCGCCCGGACGCAGGGCGCGATCGTGGCACCGCCCACGGCCGTCTTCACCTCTGACCAGACACCGACGGCTCCTGCCTACACCCCACCAGCCACGCTCGTTGGTTCGGCCGCGCCGCGCTGGGATGTGGTGAAAACGGGCGCAGGTTACGGGCAAGTGTTTCGCGTGGATTCCGGCCCTGGTGACACACCTGGCTACATCCTGCCCTACAACATCATGGTGCAGGCTCAGAACTACCAGAGCCGTGGGGGAGACGGCTCGTTGAAGGGACTTGCCCCCTTGACCTCCACCGTCGTCATCAACGACACCCTGCCTACGGCCAATGCGCGCATCATGGATTACACCAATCCATACCAAGCGAATGCCTGCACCGGACATCCCACGGGCTTCAATCAATACCTGAGCTCCATCGCGGACTCCGGCCCAAGCAGCAGTACAAGCACTGTATATGTGGCCAATGGCGGGAGCTGCGCCGTCACCCAGACCGGGCAGACGGCCACCTTGACCTTGACCGGGGTGGATTCCAGCTTGACGCATCGCCCCAGCACGTACTCCGGCGATGCCATTCCCCCGAGCGACATTCGCACGACTACGATCATCTCCAAGAATCTGTATGTCTGGATTCCGCAGTCTGATGTTCCGCCAGACGGCAATGTGTTTGACATTGTCAACACCGTTCCGGCGACCACTTTCACCTCGCAGGACGGGGCGCAGACCTATACCGAACCCAATACCTCCAACAACTCGTTCACCTACGGATTGCGCAATGGCGGGGCCGGAACTATTGGGAAGCTGAGTGTCCCGTGGCACTACGACACCCCAGGCATGCCTGTGGGGCCGACGGACGCTCCCGGCGGCGTTCCCACCGGGTTCGCGGACGCTGTCAACACGACCATTGTGGGTTCGCGCTGGAGGCCTCGCGTGGTGCTTAACAACGCCACGACGATGCCGTTTACCAACCTTCTCGTGTGCGACTATTTCGATAATGCACGCCAGAATCTGATTGAAACTGCCCCCGGCGTCAGGGTCTCGGTGATCGCGGAGGAAGTGGCGCCCAGTGCAGGTGCCCCCCGTCCTGTCATTCCTGCGACGAACTACGTGATCGAATATGGCACCGGCGGTGCGCTGGATCCAAACGGTCAGTGGGTGAGCGTGGGCGCCTCCAATTCCGCGCAATACCAGGCGCGATGCGGGGATTCCGGCGTAACGTGGACGGTAGACCCCACCACCTTTCCCGATGGGTGGGACGATGTGACGCGCATCCGCGTTCGTTACGTGGGGGGCAGTGGCCTGCCACCGGGTGCCACCATCACCATGCGCTATGGCGTGGAGTTGCGATCGACCTGGCGCTACACCACCAACGTGGTGGCCCCCGCAGCCGTTGCCGCCACGTACCAGGCCGGCAGCAACATCGTCCCAGACGACAGTTTTTACGGCAATGCCAATTACCGCGTGTTCAACACGGCTACTGCAATAGCTGACGGATGGACCTCCCAACCATTGGCGGCGGTATCTGTAGGCATTCGTCGTCCTAGCGTGTTCAACTCGATACGCAAGATCAGCTTGTCTCCCGTCCAGACTTCTCCAGATCCGGTGGGCATCGGCCAGACCGTGAAATACCAATTGACGGTCTACAGCCGCAACATTGGTTATCCCGGACCAGAAACTTTGACGGTGACGGACGTCCTGCCACCAGGTCTGTCGTATGTGCCCGGCAGCAGCCTGTACACGCCGAACAGCAATCAGAACGGGACGGTCCTTCCCTCGGGGTATCGAGGTGGTTTACCAGGAACACTTTCTGGCGAGCCCGTGGTAAGTGCGGGCGCCGCCGGGTGCCCGACTTGCACGACCGTGGTCTGGACCATCAATGACACACAACCCGCGCTCAGTTTCGACAATGCGGACGAAAACAGTCGACTGGGCGCGATCCAGTTCGACGCCGTCGTAGGTGTTGTGGCCAGCGGAACTCAGTTGTTGAACTCCGCGACCATGGATTCGGAGCATGACTACGCAGGCGATTGCACCTACCAGGGGCCTGCCACAGGGTTCGGTGGGGCAGGGTGCCTGAAGGCCACATCAAAATCTTTGGTGGTTTCGGCTCCTCCAGGGTTCTATCTGGCGAAGACCACGCCATCGCCCACGCGTCCCATCAACTCGGCGATGGATTTCAACCTGGCCCTGACGGGTATTGGCGGTGACGTCACAAATGCCCGCTGGATCGACATCCTGCCCTACAACGGCGATGCAGGCATTCGCACCACCGCTGGCTCCAACTTCACCGGCACGCTGGCACTGTCTTCCGTGACAGCGCCACCAGGCGTGACCGTCACCTACACCAAGGTAGGCCCAGCGAGCGTGAATCCTGACCCGAGCCACGCCAGCAACGCCACGCTCGGCAGCACTTGGTGCGCGAGCTTGAGTGGAGGCACATGCCCCGCATCCCTTGCAGAAGTCACGGCCTTGCGATTCGAGGCGGCCCAGTTGACTTCCGGCGCTGTCTACAACGTGGACATCAGCCTTCAAGCCACGGGCAATGGCGGTGGCGGCAATTACATCAACAATTTCCGCGCGCTGGGCACCTTGAGCGGCACCAGCCCTGTACTGGTTTCGCAAGACGCACGCGTCGACGTGGCGAGCGTCATCCATGTCGTCACAGGCACGGCAGGCCCCGGTGGCAGCATCGGCCCTGGCAGCCAGGAGGTGGCAGACGGCAACACCGCCACGCTGGCCATCACGCCGGACGCCGGCTATGAAGTGGATGAAATCACCACCACTTGCAGCGGTGGCACGGCCACGAGTGGAAGCTACACCACCTTGCCGGTGTACGCTGACTGCAACGTGCACGTGACCTTCAAGCGAAAAGAAGCGAGCATGATCGCCCCCGTGCCGACTCTGGGCCAGGCCAGCCTGGTTCTACTGAGCCTCACTCTGGTGGGCGCCGGTGCTCTGCGCCGCCGCAGTCAGCGCCGCGACTGACGCAAGACGCCATAGACCGGCTGAGTGATCAGCCGCAGCGCCGCAAACAGGTGACTGTTTGCGGCTTTTTTATTTGATGCGCAGCCTTCTTCCGCGAAAGCGACGCCGGTGTGGCTATGTCCGAGTTGGACTTCTTTGGTGAGTGGGCGCAGCGGCGGCGGTTACATGCAATGCGGCCCGTCCCCACCCCTCCACGGCGCATCGTTCGGACACTGAAATTCCCGTGATCAAGCCGCCTATATAGGCCACCAGGACAGGCAAGCGATTCTTCTGCATACTCTCACTTAACAGCGGCATCGGAGAAGTTTCCGGGATGGTGCTTGTGCCGCGATATAAAGGAAAACATGATGCCCACAATGAAGAGTGGTTTCATACGACCTCGATTCCTTGCGGCGGTCATGGCCGCTGCCGCACTGGCCGCCTGTGGCGGAGGCTCCGACGCAGACCAGTCAGTAAAGACCGCTCCTACAACCAGCCTGGGGCCGGGCTCCAAAATTTGTGTCGACCTGAATCGGAATCTCGGCTGTGATGCTGATGAGCCAGCTACGTTTGCAGATTCAGAGAGCCGATACGACATCGCGACGCCCCCAGAGTCGGGCACATCAGACATCTTGCTGGTGGGAGAGCCGGCATCGACGGCCAAGGGGGTTCGACCGCTTCGGCTCGCCACCCTGGCCGGTTGGTCGAAAGAGATCAATGTGCTCAACACTTTGGTGACTGCCAAGGTGTTATCTCAATCCGCCGCAGATGCGAGTGGGGCCTATAACGACATCGTGAAGGCCTTTGGCGTGGCCAATAGTGTGAGGCTGGACGCGACTTGGGCCGCCATTGAGTCCACCGCGCAATCCGCGTTGCGCGAGGCTGCGGAGATTGTCCGCGAGCAGGCCGGGGTTGATGACTATTCAGCACCCGTCATCACCAAGGCTTCGGTTGCGTTGATCGACAGCCTGGCTCGCTATATTGATGGGTCCACAGGTCAGCTTTTGCCTGCGGTCACCGCCTATTCCGTGAAGACGGATGTGCGAGGTACGCTGGGGCTGGATATCTGCACGGTGCCGGAAGTGCAACGGCTGGAGATCGTGACCGAGGGGGGTGCACCCATACTCGACAAGGAGAACTACATTGATGCCGTTGCCAGCTTGCAAGACGGCAATGGCGTGGCGCTTTCGCAAGAAATGGAACTCAAGATCCGAGGCCGTGGCAACTACACGTGGGAGATGCCCAAAATGCCATTCAAGCTCAAGCTGAATAAGGAAGCGAGCTTGCTGGGCATGAAGAGTGGGCGTGACTGGACCCTCCTGGCCAACTATGCCGATAAAACTTTGCTGCGCAATGAGTTAGCCTTTTGCATGGCTAGGACCTTGGGCATGCCCTATACGCCGCAGAGCCGGTTCGTGGAGTTGACGCTCAATGGTGACTATGTTGGTCAGTATCAAATGACCAACAAGACCGACGAGATCGAGGCTGAACTCAAGAAGCAAGCCAAGGGCGAAGGCGTGAATACGGAAGTGCCCCTGGATCAGTTCAATGATATTTTTCTTCTTGAGATGGATGCCCGGCTGGATGCGGACCATTGGTTCAAAAGCGCCTCCAGCATTCCCTATACCTTGCAGACGGATACAGATGGCATGCAGGTTGCAAGGGTGGAGCGCTGGATCAACCACTTGGAAGACGTATTGATAAGTGGGTCTTCTGGGGAGCGTTTTAACCAGGCTGACAAGTACATCAACCTCGAATCCTTGGTCGATTTTTCTCTTGTGAATGAGGTCTTGAAAAACAAAGACGCGTTTTTCAGCAGCACCTTCATGTACAGAAGTTTGCTGGATAAGAAACTGGCGTTTGGACCAGTCTGGGACTTTGATCTATCAGCCGCCAATACCGACATTGGTCTGCCGGTGGGCCATCCTGATGGTTGGCATCTGCCTACGATTGTGAACGGCTGGTATGTCAAGGCGCTGATGGAAGAGCCCAAATTCAGAGCCTTGCGGCAAGCGCGCTGGAAGTATCTGAGCACTCAGATGAATCGCGTCGATAAGTTCGTGGAGAGTTCGGCGGTCGCGATGGGGCCTTCACAGATCCGGAATTTTCAGCGATGGCCTATTCTTGATACACAGGTGATAGACGGCACCGCCGTTCTGGGCTCGTATCAGGCAGAGGTTCGTTATCTGCGCGATTGGATGACAGAGCGTGTCGGGTGGATCAATCAGAACATCCGCCTGCAATAAAACTGTGCTCGAAACTGTCTTGACTCGTGTCGCAATACTGAGAACTGGGCGAAGGTGACCTGCGCAGTCGTAGTCGCAGTCAGTGCGGCGGCTTAATTGCTAGCGATTGGACGAGAGGCCGAGTGATCAGCCGATGCGCCGCGAACAGGTGACTGTTCGCGGCGTTTTTATTGGAAGGGCCAATAAGCTACTTTGGCATCGCGCAATGCCCACCCTGGGTAGGCAGGCCAGAGCCTGAGGCAATGATGGGCGGCTCCAGCCTGACGTTCACAGGTTCGGAATGCACCAGGTCCCAGGCGGCAAAGCCAATGAGGGCAAGCCAGAAGATCCAGCGGCGGGTCGCGGTCGTGGTCATATGTGTCCCTCCGCCTTAGAACTTGAAATGCCGCCGCACGCGGATGCCGACCAGCGTGCCGAGGAAGGCCATGGGGACCCAGATCCAGCCGTGGATGCTGCCGGTAGAGATGCCGCTTACCATGGCGCCAACGTTGCAGCCGAAGGCCAGTCGGGAGCTGTATCCCAGAAGGAAACCTGCCAGCATGCCGACACTCCATTGCACGCCTGTCAGGGGGCGCGATTCCTGCGGCCGCTTGGGGGCCACCCAAAGCGCGCCCGCCAGAATGCCAATGTTGGTGATGCTGGTGATGTCCAGGAAAAGGGTCTGTGAAAGGCGCTGTGCGTGGCCAGGGTCGTTCCAGAAGGCGTTTTGTGTGGGGTCAAACAGGCCCAACGCCGTGGCGCCTTTGGCAGCCCAGAGGCCGAAACCGTACACCACGCCCCAGGGCTGGCCGGCGATGAGCAAGTTAAGGGCGGCGAACACCGCGAGCACGGCGGCACCCCACAGCCAGCGGGATGGAATGGTTTTCAGGCTCAGGCGCTTGCCGCTCCATACGCGGATGCCTACGCCCACCACGGCCAGTGCCAGCAGCGTGGCAGTGAGGGCTCCGCCGGCGCCCAGCTTGTCGACCAGGCCAATGGGTTCTGTGGCGCCCAGGGCCAGCCAGTCGTTCAGATGCACAGAGCCCATGAAGCTGCCGATGGCGAACATGGGCAAGATAGCCATGTTCAGCGGTACACCCAGGCCGGCCTTGTACAGCGTGCCAGAGCCGCAGCCGTCAGAAATCTGCATGCACAGACCGAACACAAAGGCACCTATGAGCAGGCTGATGGAAGGAGGGCCGAGCGCCGCCGTGGCTTCAGGAAAATGCCCGAGCAGTGGCATGGACAATGCGGCCAGCAGTGCCAGCAACAGAATCTGCCCATAGACCCCGGCAGGGTCCTTGTTTTCCACCAGATGGCGCCAGCCTGTGGTGAAGCCGAAGCGGGCGGCGGCCAGGCCCCAGCCCAATCCGACACCTACCAGCAGCAATAGGCCTTGGCGTGCGGAAACAGACCAGACCAACCATCCGAACAGTCCCATGACAGCGATGGCCAGCGGAAGGCGATGAGTCCACAACTGGGCGCGCGTGGGCCCGGGAGTGGGGGACGGCAGGGCGCGGTCTGCCGTGGTGGCAGGTATGGCAGAGGTGGCAGAAGAGGCAAGCGTATTCATCGAGGAGCCTTGGTTCCCAGGTTGCGGTGCGACCAAGTCATCAGCTTGTAGCGCAGTTGAGCCCATCGGCCGGGTTCATTCATCATGGGCAAAGGTTTTGCAGATTGCGTCCACTCCACCATGGAGCCGGGGTAGAGCTTCACGTGGCTTTGACCCAGGACTTCCGAGCGCACAAACCATTCGGTCGCTGACCAGTGGCCCGTGTTGCAGAACGCAATGACTTCGCCGTCGGGTTTGAGTGCGGGGGCGTCGGCTTCCTGTTCCAGCGAAGCCTTGTCCATGAGCGCCGCGCTACCAGGTTCGAAGTAGAGATCGCTGTCGATGTTGATGGCGCCCGGCAGGGTACCTCTGGCGCGGGCGGCATCCAGTGCCACGCGGCCTGTGAAGAAGGGGGCCGGCCTGGAATCTATGAGGTTGGTGCGTGCGTCGCCAATCTTGGACAGAACTTCGGACTCGGTGGCAATCATGCTCGTGTCCAGGCGGGGCCGGTAGCTGCTGCGCGGGGCCGTGGCGGGCTTGTTGCTGACGGGCAATCCATCACTCTTCCAGGCGGACAAACCACCATTGAGGATGGAGAGCTCCTTCAAACCCAGCATCTTGAGGGTCCAGTACACGCGCGCCGCCGAGCCGAAGTCGGTCGAATCAATGCCGGTGTAGACGATGACGGTGTGCGTCTCAGGCGTGAGGCCCAGCTCTTGAACCAGGGAGGTGAGGTCACCAAGAGAAGGGAGCTTGCCAGGGTTTTCGCCCGGTCCGCGCCATCGGGCATAGGGCGCGGATACGGCGCCTGGCACATGTTGCAGGCCATAAGCTTCCGCTTCGCGCACATCCACAATGCGCACGGCATTGGCTTTGCTGAGCGTATCCAGCTCTTTCGGGGTGAGCAGCACCTGCGCTGCCATGGCCCATACGGGCAGGCCAAGCGCCACGATGGCTATTAGAAGGCGAACTTGGCGCATTTGAACGTGGGTTATGAAAGGTCCTATTTTCCAGGGCAGGGGAAGGATGCTTTAGACAGTTTGGAAAGATGCTTATTTCTTTTTCTTATAAAGAAGCTGGTCTTTGCAACGAGGGGACGCTTTTGTAGGTCAATAACCGAGAGCCTCCAGGAGGTTTACATTCCAAGTCATGGAGTTGCGCCAGTTACGTTATTTCGTCAAGGTCTGTGAGCTCGGCAGCATGGGCAAGGCCGCGCTGGAGCTTGGCCTGGCGACGTCTGCGCTAAGTCAGCAGATCAGCCGCCTGGAGGGCGAGTTGGCCACCCGCCTTTTGCAACGCAAGACGACCGGCGTGCAACCCACGGATGCCGGTTTGGCTTTCTTGCAGCAGGCGCAGCTGACTTTGCGCCATGCGGATGAAGCCGTACGGGCGGCGCAGACGGCACGCTTGTCCGGCCACGTCAATATTGGTCTGGCGTCCACCACAGCTTCCGTGTTGGGCATGCCCTTGATGGCCGCCATGGCTGAACGTTATCCCGCCGTGCGTTTGCATCTTGTAGAGGCCTTGTCTGGTCATCTGGCGACGATGCTGAATGCGCGCCAATTGGACTTGGCCATCTTGTTCGGCGTGGATGCCCCCCGGGGATGGAGTGTTTCTCCGCTCCTGGATGAAGAGCTTTTCGTCATAGGCGCAAGGGATCTGGCTGGCATGCCTACCGGGGCTACCGTGCGATTGGCCCAGTTGGTCAAGCTACCGCTTATTTTGCCCAGTGCCAGCCATGGACTGCGTTCGCTGATGGACGCTGCGTTTGCGCATATGCGCGCTGCCCCAAACATCGTGGCAGAGATAGACGGCTTGTCTCTCTTGATGGACGCTGTGCGCGCCGGCTATGGGGCGACCATTCAACCCAGCGCGGCCATTGCGCGCTTTGATGCCGATACGTTCTTGAGTGTGCCCCTGAAAGATGTTGCCAGCGGCCGACGCAACTTTCTTGCGAGCCTGTCGGAAGATGAGCTGTCTCCGGCGGCCTTGGCTGCACGCGTGGTACTCGCAGATGTAGCGCGCAACGCGGTGCGCAGTGGCGCCTGGCCGGGTGTAACTCTTCACAAAAACTGAACGCCTGTTGAGGAATCCCGCCTTGCGGCGGAGGCTAGGCATGCCTACATTCAGGACTCCCACGAAAACAACAGGAGACCAGAGTGCACGATGTGCTCGTCATCGGTGGCGGCAATGCCGCCCTTTGCGCAGCCTTGATGGCGAGCGAAGCGGGCGCAAGCGTGATGTTGCTGGAAGCTGCACCGCGCGAATGGCGTGGCGGAAACTCCGCTCACACACGTAATTTGCGTTGCATGCACGATGCGCCGCAGGACGTGCTGATTGAAGCCTACCCGGAAGAAGAGTTCTGGCAAGACTTGCTCAAGGTGACCGGGGGTAAAACCAACGAGTACCTGGCTCGCATGGTGATAAGAGCTTCCAGCAATTGCCGCGACTGGATGCGTCACCACGGCGTGCATTTTCAGCCACCGTTGTCAGGTGCCCTGCACGTGGCCCGGACCAACGCCTTCTTCATGGGTGGCGGCAAAGCGCTGATTAACGCCTACTACCGGAGTGCGGAAAGCCTTGGCGTGCAGATTCGCTATGAGTCGCCGGTGGACCGTCTTGAGATTGCGGATGGTCGTTTCGTGGCGGCCTACGTCGGCGGTGAACGAATCGAAGCGAAGGCATGCGTATTGGCTGCAGGCGGCTTCGAGTCCAACCGGGAATGGCTGCGCGACGCCTGGGGGCAAAACGCACGCGGAGAATGGCCAGCCGACAACTTTCTCATTCGAGGCACGCGCTTCAATCAAGGCGTCTTGCTGCGGCATCTGCTCGACGACCACGGTGTGGACCGCATTGGCGACCCGACCCAGGCGCACATGGTGGCCATCGATGCGCGGGCGCCGCTTTATGACGGCGGCATCTGCACGCGCATTGACTGCGTGTCTCTGGGTGTGGTGGTCAATAGCGACGGTGAACGCTTCTACGATGAGGGTGAAGACTTCTGGCCCAAGCGGTATGCGATCTGGGGTCGCCTGGTGGCGCAGCAGCCGGGCCAGATTGGCTATTCCATCATCGATGCCAAGGCGATAGGTCGCTTCATGCCACCTGTGTTTGATGGCGTAGTAGCCGACTCCCTGCCTGAGCTGGCGCGCAAGCTGCAACTGGATGAAGCCACCTTCATGCGGACCTTGAACACCTACAACGCGGCATGCGTAAAAGGTACTTTTGACCACACCACTTTGGACGACTGCCATACCGAAGGTATCTCTCCTGCCAAGACGCATTGGGCCAGGCCCGTGGACACCGCGCCGTTCTACGGCTATGCGGTCAGGCCAGGTGTGACGTTCACCTATCTGGGCCTTCTGACAGACGACACCGCGGCGGCACGCTTCGGCGGTCAACCCAGCGAAAACCTTTTTGTAGCCGGAGAAATGATGGCGGGCAACGTGCTGGGTCAGGGCTACACCGCAGGGGTGGGGATGTCCATTGGCACGGCGTTTGGTCGTATTGCCGGTACGAGTGCTGCCCGTGCAGCTTTGAAGCAGAGGATCACGCATGCAGTCGCTTGAAGCCTTGGCGCGAGATGCGCGGGCATTGGCCAATGGAGAGGTGGTGCTGAGCGCGGCTGAGTCAGAAGTGGCGCGGCAAATGCAGATTTGCAATGCGTGCCGCTACTGCGAAGGTTTTTGCGCCGTGTTCCCTGCCATGACGCGGCGGCTGGAGTTCGGCAAGGCCGATATCCATTTCCTTGCGAATCTGTGCCACAACTGCGGCGCTTGCCTGCATGCTTGCCAGTACGCACCGCCGCATGAGTTCGCCGTGAACGTGCCGCAGTCCATGGCACGTGTTCGAGGCCAGACGTATTCGGACTACGCCTGGCCTCCTGCCCTGGGCATGCTCTATCAGCGCAACGGTTTGATGTTGTGCATGGCCCTGACCTTGGGCTTGGCGCTGTTTCTGGTCGTTGCCGCGATGCTCAACACGTCCATCTGGGGGGCCGCTCCCGGTGGAGACTTTTATGCCATCTTTCCGCACAACCTGATGGTGAGCCTGTTTGCTCCTATCTTCATCTTTGCAGTTGTGGCGCTGGGCATGGGTGTGCGGCGGTTTCTGAAAGATGTGACCCCCGCGACCAGCGGCGCGCCCGTTGGTGGAGCGGCTGCTGGTGAGGCCACTCGCGATGCGCTGACGCTCAAGTACCTGGACGGCGGTCACGGCGAAGGTTGCCATGAATCAGATGAGGCCTATACCCTGGCGAGAAGGCGCATGCACCACTTCACCTTCTATGGGTTTGCGCTGTGCTTTGCCGCCACAGCGCTCGCCACGGTGTATCACTACCTGTTTGGATGGGTGGCGCCGTATGACCTGCCTTCGATGCCCAAGCTCCTGGGCGCCGCTGGCGGCGTGAGCTTGATGATCGGCACGGCGGGGTTGTGGCAGCTCAACCGCAAGCGCCATCCTTCGCATGGCGCCGTGGAACAAAAGCCCATGGATCTGGGGTTCATTGCCCTGCTGTTCCTGATTGCGTCTACAGGCATGCTGCTCTGGTGGGCACGCGGCACGGCGGCCATGGCATTGATGTTGTGTGTACACCTGGGTGCGGTGATGGCCTTGTTTCTCACCATGCCCTATGGCAAGTTCGCCCATGGCATCTTCCGCAGCGCTGCCTTGGTGCGCAACGCCGTGGAGAAGCGCCAACCCAACACGCTCGGCCTGGGTTCAGACTGAACCCTCTCCAACCCACAAACCCTGTTGCACATCATGCTCTTTGACCCATTCACAGGAACCTCTGCATGAAGACGCCACTTGAGGTTTTGCGCATTTATGCGCCGCACGATTACACCCTGACTGGTGTCTTGAACAGCCGCCGTGCCCAGAGGGGCGAGGCGCCGATGATCCTGGACGAGTCAGGCCAGGGGCTGACCTGGAACGAGGGGGCGAAGGCCATTGATGCACTGGCGCGCTCGCTCGCCGCTCGTGGTGTGCTGCCAGGAGACCGCGTGGCCATCGTCGCTCGCAACGGGCGCGAACATGTGTTTCTGCTGTTTGCGTTGGCACGCCTGGGCGCCATCATGGTGCCTATCAACCCCGAATTCGGCGTGCCTGAACTGCGCTATGCGCTGGGGCACGCGCAGGTGTCCGGTGTGGTCCTGGATGAAGCTGTTCGCTCTGCCGTGGATCAGGCGCTGCAAGAGTCGGGAGTAGAAGCCTGGCGGGTCTTGGTCGATGGACTTGGCGCCCATGGCCTGCCCAGCTTGCAGCAATGGCAAGACAACGCGCCTTCTATTGATCTGCCGGCTTCGCCATCCGCCGACGCGCCGTGCCTGATGATCTTTACCTCCGGTACGACCGGTTATCCCAAAGGCGTGCTGCATAGCCAGCGCAGCATTTTGCTGGTGGGCGAGGCCAACCTGGGACGCATGCGTTTACAGCCTGAAGACAGGATCCTCATTGTCTTGCCCTTCTTCCATGTCAACGCGCTGTGCTATTCGCTATGCGGAATGATCGCCGCGGGGTGTGCCTTGATCGTGACGCCGCGTTTTTCCGCGTCGCGCTTCTGGAGCATTGTGGTGGACACGGGGGCCACGGTGGTCAACTTCATTGAAGCCATGGGCAACATCTTGAAGTCCCGCGACCGCTCGGAGTTCAGGAAAGACCATCGCATCCGGGTAGCCTACGGGATCAGGCAAAGCTCCTACAAAGCTTTTCAAGAAGAGTTTGGCATTGCCAACCTCCTCTCGGGTTTTGGCATGTCCGAAGTCCCGGGTGTCACCTGCAATCCTTATGGCGAGCCAGGAAAGCCCGGTTCCATGGGCGTGCTGGCGCAGCATCCAGACCCGGCTCAACCCTGGGCGCAATGCCGCGTCGTGGACGACAAGGGCGACGATGTTGAAGCGGACGTTGTGGGCGAGCTGTGGGTACGAACGCCTGTCTGCATGCTGGGTTACTTCAACGACCCCGAACAGACTTCAGCTGCGTTCCAGGATGGTTGGTTCCGCACGGGCGACATGGTGCGCCGCGACGCAGATGGCTGGTTCTTCTATGTCTCCCGGGCCAAGGACATCATCCGCCGCCGGGGCGAAAACATTGCGGGCGCGGAGCTGGACCGGGTGGTGGGTGAACACCCTGCGGTGTATGAAGCCGCTGCCATCGCCGTGCCCTCTGAATTGGGTGAGGACGACATCCTGGTTGCCGCTGTGCTGAACCCCGGTACCTCGTTGGACGCCCAAGGCGTGGCGCAATGGTGCCGCGAGCGACTGGCCGCCCATAAGGTGCCGCGCTATGTGGTGTTTGTCGACTCCATTCCTCATACCGCGACCCACAAGATTGCCAAATCATTGATGAGGCAAGACACCACTTTGCGCGAGCGCGCAACCGATCTGCAACGCGGCTGAACGTCGCAATCCTTTCAAGATATTCAAGGAATCATCATGGCCCGCCGCAAACCACTTCGCACCGACATCGCCTGGAGCACCACCGACACCATCACCGTTAAAGGACTGGATCTCTGCCAGGACATTTTGGGCAAAGTGTCACTGGGCGACATGGCCTTCCTGGGCATGACAGACCGCTTGCCCACGCCATCGGAATCGCTGGTGTTCAATGCCATTGCAGTGTGTCTGGTCGAACATGGCCTGACCCCCAGCGCACTGGTTACCCGCCTGACTTTGGCAGGCGCTCCAGAAGCCATGCAGGCCGCTGTGGGCGCAGGGCTGTGTGGCCTGGGCAGCGTATTTGTAGGCAGCATGGAAGACGCCGCGCGCCTGCTTCAAGAAGCACTGCCCAAGTCTGATGCACCTGCCGGCACACCTCCCAACATTGAGGAACTTGCCAAGCAACTTGTGGCGCGAGAAATCGCCGCCGGACGCAGCCTGCCGGGCATAGGTCATCACATCCATAAGCCGCAAGATCCTAGAGCGCCTGCTCTGTTTGCCATCGCACGCGCGAACGGCTTTGATGGCCCGTATATCGCCTTGATGGAAAGGGTTGCGGACGAAGCCGGGCGTCAACTGGGCAAGTCACTGCCAGTCAACGCCACCGGCGCCATCGCCGCGATTGCGTGCGAGATGGGGTTGCCCTGGGACATCGTGCGCGGCATTGGCGTATTGGCCAGGGCCGTGGGTCTGGTGGCCCACGTGCTTGAGGAGCGCCGCAACCCCATTGCACGCGAGATGAAAACCATGGTGGAAGAGCAGGCCACCGCTCACTTCCGTTGATCCACTGCCCCACAAGAATCAATATTTAAGGAGACTGTCATGAAGCCTTGGTCTTTGCTGTTTGGAACCCTCATGCTGGGCCTTGCTGCCAGCGCATCCGCTAGCCCGGACTACCCCAATCGCCCGGTCCGCATCGTCGTGCCTTTCGCGCCAGGCGGGGGAGGTGATTTCATCGTTCGCACCTGGTCGGAGCGGCTGGCGCAGGTGCTCAAGCAGCCTGTGGTGGTTGAAAACCGCGGCGGCGCCGGCACCGTGACGGGGACCGAATACGTTGCCCGCGCAGCGCCTGACGGCTACACGCTTTTATTTACCAGCACCGCGCTGGCGACCAACCCGACGTTGATCCCTGGTCTGCGCTACCGCACGCCAGAGGACTTCGCGCCGGTGGGCCTGGTGATCACCTACCCCTTTGTGCTGGCAGCGCGCAGCGATTTTCCTCACAACACGGTGCCCGAACTGATTTCCTTCGCTTCCAAGAATCCGGACAAGGTCAGTATCTCCAATTCAGGTGAAGGGTCCGGCTCTGCATTGGCCGCCACGCTGTTCAAGGAAGCGACCGGGGTACAGATGCTCACTGTGTCGTACAAGGGGGCCGGTCCGGCTATTGCGGACGTGGCAGCCGGGCATGTGGACCTGACTTTCACCGGCATGTCCCAAGTCAAACCCTTTTTGGATGGCAAGAAGGTCAAAGTGCTGGGCACCTCAGGCTTGAACCGCATGGCTTCGGCCAAGCAGGTCAAGACCATTGCCGAGCAAGGCGTGCCAGGATTCAATTCGGTGGTTTGGTGGGGCATGCTGGCGCCGGCTGGCACACCCAAGGACGTGATCGCCAAGCTGAACGCCGCGCTGAAGACGACTTTGGCTGATCCTGCTATCGTGGAGCGCCTTGCCGTCATCGATGGCGAGGTCGAGGTATCCACGCCGGATGCCTTTGAAAAGTTGATCCGCGACGAACTCGCGCGCTGGGGGCGTTTGCTCAAGCCGATTGACGCGGCCAAGAAATGAGAGATTGATGCAGGAATTGGTACATCCCTTACAGGCACTTTTGGACGCGCGTTACGCTGATGCGGCGCCGAAGATCGCTGATTTCAATACCGGAGCTGAATCCGTGGATGCGGCTTTGGCGGTGCTGTTGCAGCACCGCTCGGCACGGGCTTATTTGCAGCGGCCCGTAGAGCAACCGGTGCTGGATCTGATGATGGCCGCTGCCCAATCGGCTTCCACCTCGTCCAACTTGCAGGCATGGAGTGTGGTGGCCGTTCGAGATCCTGAACGCAAGAAACGCCTCGCCGCTTTGGCAGGAGGGCAGCGTCATATCGAGCAATGCCCGGTGTTTCTGATCTGGATTGCAGACCTGGCCAGGCTGGAGGCGGCCGGTGTGCGGCACAACCTGCCGCGTGGCGGACTGGACTTTATGGAGCTCATGCTGGTGGGGGTGATTGACGCCACCTTGGCAGCTCAGAATGCGGCCGTGGCCGGGGAAGCGCAGGGCCTGGGCGTGGTGTACATAGGCGGCATTCGCAACAAGCCGGAGGCTGTGGCCGAGGAATTGGGGCTGCCATCGCGCGCATTTGCTGTGTTTGGTATGTGCGTGGGGTACCCCGATCCAGAGCGCCCTAGTGACGTCAAGCCGAGATTGCCTACTTCTGTCGTCCTGCACGAAGAGCGCTACGACGCGGCTCACAATGAACAACCCGTTGAGGACTATGCCGCTCGGATGCTGAGCTTTTATCAGGCTCAGGGGATGAAGACCAATGGGGATTGGGTTCAGCACTCGCTGCATCGGGTGCGGGGGGCGGAGAGTTTGCAGGGGAGGGATAGGTTGGTGGAGGCGTTGAAGGGGATGGGGTTTGAGAATCGATGATCTTTTCCCTCTCTCTTTGGGAGAGGGTAGGGTGAGGGCAAGCGGCGATTGATTTCGCGCTGAGGTTACCAATTACCTGCTGCTGTTCTCTTGAGGTCGGAGGCCGGGGAGTGCGCCCGGCAGCGCACCTACTTCTTCTTTGCTCCGCCACCGGATGGCCGGCCCAAGAAATGTAGGCAAAAGAAAGGCGGCCCCGCTGTCCGTGTCCCTGCGCTTCGCTACGGGCAACCTGTGGTGCTCGTGCCAGTGGCGGTGCGGCAAAACTCGCTGCTTTCGCTTCGCTCAATACGCTCAGACAGCTGCCGCAAGCTAGTTCACGAAGCAAGAGCATCTTGCAGTGCTC
>JAECRA010000108.1 GCA_015999985.1 Comamonadaceae bacterium | reverse complement strand
GCTGCAATGCCAAGCTGGAGCTTGGCGCTCCCAGGAAATACCAAGGCCTTCAGGGCAATACTGTTTGAGTCTTTAGCTCAGATTGAGCTTGAAGGTTTTTCGAGCGGGCTGCTGGCCTTAGGCCGCCTGGCTGGATAGACCTCACAACCGCCAAGATTCAGCGCGTTATCCGTCCTCGGAATGCCAAGCTGATCCGGGGCCCCTGCGGCTGCGAGCATTTCGGTATTCCATGGTCATGCGTGTACTGAGACGCGTGGCTCATCACCAGTACGCTGCCCGGTGCAAGCGCAATCCGATGGCTCGACCCTCCCCTCTTGGCCCGAATCAGCATGTCTCGCGTGGCGCCAAGTGAAAAAATGGCAATAGGGCATCCCTCTGCCAAATCATGGACACGGTCGTTGTGCATAGCCACGCTGTCGTGCTGGTCACGGTATAGATTAAGCCCCACGCGGTTGTAAGGCGCAGGCGCCACCTTCTGCACCACCTCATGAGCAGCCTTGAGACAAGGCGGGCAATCGGGATCGTTCAGGGTTACGCTGGCCATTAACCGCGGCACGTCCACAATGCGGTCATACATGGGGCGCTGCTCGCTGTGCCAGGCAATGAGCTCTCTCAGCGCGACAAACCACTGGGCAGTCAAGTCTTCAGCTACACAGCCCGGATAGTATCGGATGCCACCATCTGCATCGTGCACCAGTTCCACAGCCTCATCCGCAAGCAGGGACAACTGAATGTTCATCCGGGGGCCTCCTTCTAGCTCCAGCAACCACAATACTACTGTATAAATATACATATATCAGCACCGACAACGGCGAAGGATTACCCCAAAACGTGGAACGAATTCTTCGACTGAATTTCCACCGAGGACAACTGCCTCACCTACTTGACTCGTCTTTCGCTTCAACCGCCGAATCTCTGGCTCATGCAGCATGCCGTTCTACCGACTATTGCAGCAGGTCGTGGTCACTGCGCGTGTAACGTACCAACATGTCATTCAATCGCCCGCCCTGGGCAAAACATAGGGAAGCACCATGAGATACATCGTCGTTGCGCAGCATCGAAGCGAATACCCCCAGCCAATCTGCTTCGCCAAAGGCAGTCTCATCGCCATCGGCGAAAAGTATGAAGGCCCCGAAGGCTGGGATAACTGGTATCTCTGTCGCACGCCCGATTCGCAGGAAGGCTGGGTGCCGGGGCAAATCATCGAACAACTCGACCCCGGCAACGGCAAAGCGTTGGAGGACTACACGGCCTTGGAGCTGAATGTTGATGAAGGTGATGTCTTGATTGGCACAAGGACCCTAAATGGCTGGGTGTGGTGCCACCACCCGCCAGATACTCGCAGCGGATGGGTTCCACTGGAGAATCTCCAAGTCATCGACAACGATTAACGCGCGGGAAAGACACTTCCTTCAGAACGACCGGGTCCAAAATGGACCAAGGGTGCTCCCTTCAACGTGCCAGGAACCTCAGAAAACGTTGGCCTTGGTACTCAAGCTCCCCTGCGAATGCAAAGCCGAGTCGGGCTAAGCCCCTGACTCGAGTACGGCTCGGTGGCAACATGATGCTCACAGGACCAATCCCGAGTTCAATCCGACGGCCCATGAAATCGGGAACGATCTCGGCTCCATGCCCCCAGTACTCGGGAAGCAACACCAACGCGAGATCAGCCTCGCCTTCTTCCTTCTGAAAACCGCCCCAACCAGCAAAACTGCCATCAATCCGAATTGACCATGGCCCATAACCGTTCATCTGCCACTGGGCGTCCTTGCCTTTCGCCCACTCAGCAATAGTGCTTTCCGTCCAAGCTCCGTCAGCGAGCGGCATGTGACGATTTACGTCTGGGTGAGTCAGCAGCAACCTCCAGTCGTCGACAGCAATATCGGAAAACGTGTGCAAAGTGAATGCCATATTTCAGCTAGGGCAGGAGTTCTCAGCGCTGGTTCGCAGGCTCGATCAAGGGGGTGGGCCTCAAGGTCAACTTCAAGGATTCACCAAATGGCAAATCCACTGCCGGCCATTCGGTAGCGGAGACGGGAAGGCTGATTCCCCGGGAAAGCAGCAGCGTCGCACGCATCACACCGGCGTGAGTAATCCAGACGGCGTGAGATCTGGTCGCGGCCCATTCGCTCCATATCTGAGCTACACGGCGCATCAGATCAGCAACCGTCTCTCCATTTCCGCCGGGTCTCGCATGGGAAAAATCCATCATCCATTGGTCAAACTCCGTCTGTGCGATATCAGCCCACGGTTTTCCCTCCCATTGACCGAAATCCATTTCACGCAGACGTTGATCATCGTGAAAACTCAAGTCGGGCCTGAGCACTTTCAAGCTGCCCGCCAACTGCTGGCAGCGCAGCAGGGGTGACACACGCACGGCCAGCCCCTCAGGCACCGTTTCGGCGAGAGCACGCGCTGCCTTATCTGTAGTTGCGCGATCCGCAAGAAGATCGCTGGCACCGTAGCACACGCCCTTGTCAGCCAGCACAGGCGCATGGCGAATCAGCCAGAGTGTGGGGTCGTTTTTAGTTTCTACAACCATTGACCAGCATCGTCATGGGACTTCTCTTCTCTTTTGACAGGGCCATCAGCTTCGTTTTGCGAATATGGAACCAAAGGTCGAATGCAGTTACTCACCATAGGATCGGCAGCGATGCCTGCACCTATCTGTTGACCACGTGTCTCGCTCACGTGAGAATGGCATTTTGCTGAGGTAGAAAACCTTGCGCACCATCTTTCGTGATGGCTTCTTGCAGTAGCGGCTCTCTGGCCAGCAGATTATCACGGCCATCATTATCGCCAGGGCGATTTGATTTTTCCTGTGCGATTTCAACCGAACCAAAGAACAATCATGAAAAGACTTTCAAAATGCCTTTCGCTGATCGCATTCGTGCTGCTGACGGCCTGCGGCGGATCGGGAGAGTCTGATGCGGACGACGTCACCAAGCAAGCGATCGGAAAAATCCATTTGAGCGCCCCAGTAGTGGGTGCGCAGGTCAAACTGCTGGACGGCAACGGGAATCAGATTGGTGCCACGGAACGTCCTACCGACGCTGGAGGTGTCTTTCATCTGCATGTTCCAGATAGCAAGACGTCTCGTTTTCGAATCACGGCCACGGGCGGAACCTACCTGGGCCAGCCCTTCAAGGACACCCTGGTACTGGATGTCGAGAATTTCCAGGTCGATGAAGATGTGCTGTATGCCAATGCGGCCACCACCATGATCAGCCGCTACATAGACCTCCACAAGGGTGTCGGTGTTGAAGAAGCATCGAAGAAGGTCAAACAGTTCCTGCAGATTCCTTTGACGTCCAGTGCTGGCTTCGACGTAGCCAACCCCAAGCAGACCTACTTCAACCATGATGTGCTGATGAGTCAGGCCGCGCAGAGCGATGCCGCCTCGCTGAATGCATATTTGAACGGTGTCATAGACGAAATGGCAGCGGGAGCTCCGTCACACTCGTTTGCCAGAGCACCTACGTTGGGCGGTAGTGAATTTTCGCTGCTGGATTTTCTGGCCGACGCTCTGGCCAAGGACGGCGTCGGCTTGATCTTCGAGAAAGCAGCGTCGTTTGAAGGCCTTAACGCCAACGCCGAAATTCTGGAACAGCTGCATGAAATCAACGCCAAGCTCGACAACCTGATCAAGCTCACCTACGAGTTGATCAGCGGCCAAAAGGACGAGCTGCTTCAGAACATCACTTTGTCACTAGCAAAGGACGTGACGTTCATCCAGGGCCAGTACAAGCATCTGACCACGGTGGCTCAAGCCGCCAGTGACCAGTGCGATCCCAAAGACCTGGCCAACTACTCAGCTTGTGAAAACATCAGAAACTTGGACCTGGGTCTTCGCAAGAAGAAGATCGAAGGCTACATCGATGCCATCTTGAACGAGACAACCGGTGTTGAAGCACGGCTGGCCTCCATTGCCGCCCAGCACCTCGCCATGACCGTGACAGAACCTGGTCTGATTGTGCGTGCGAATGACTTCCTGCGAACCACCAGGCCATTTGATGCCCCCATCACCGATCCACGCCTGATTGAGCTGCACGATTACTACAGCGCCATTCAGGAGATGGGCGTTCATCTCCTGGTGGAGGCCTACAGCTACCGCGCCCACAATAAAACCAGCCAGGCTGCACAGCCGTACACGCTCAAGAACGCAGACAACGGTGGGCAGGTCGCGCTTGATTTGTACCTTTACGGCAGTTTGCCCAAACAGTTGGCACGTATCGAAGAGGTTCGCTACAAAGATGAAGACGTCATCGAGCAACTTCGTTCTGGCCTGGTATGGCTGCGCGCACCCGTCTCCAACCTGCCCTTTGCCGAGCACTCCGAGTACGACAATTACATCGTTCTCGCAAGAAGAGCTTGCGAACTGAAGGCAACACAGGTGTTTGGTGGCCGAGCCAACTGGCGTCTGCCCACTGAGGCTGAGTTGCATGCCGTCGTGAAAGGCGACGACAGCCCCAATAACAGTGGCAACGCCGATGGAGGCACGGGCATCTTTGAATGGTTCGTCAAGAAAGGATTCAAGCAGGCCACGACGACTGGCAATTACTCGGAAGGGTTCTGGGTCGGGCAGCCTGCCGTGGCTTACTTCTCCAACTCGCGATCGGGCGACTCTTACTTTGAGGCGCTTTGGGACTACGGCGTGGATTCCGCGCATATTCACACCGTGATCCCCTACCAGCCCCAGCAGTACCGTGTCAAAACGGCAGGCGCCTGGTGCGTCGCCAACAAAGACTCTTAGAGCATTCCTGGAAAGGCAGAAAAGCAGGCATCCGCCTGCTTTTTTTATTGCATCGCCAACGCCAGATAAAGAGCCAGCTCGCACACCTGTTGAACGGCCCCGAGGGTGTCTCCTGTGAAGCCCTGGAGGCGCCTGCGCAGCAATCTGAAAACATAAGCAATGGCTGCCATCCAAAACAGCAGTGCGAGAACCAAGTGTCCAAACCCGTGCGCTTGCCAAATCAGCAATAAGGCAGGAATTGACCAAAGACATCCAGTACGAAAGCCCGCACCGGTGACCGCCTCAGCCATGGGCTTTGATTTGGCTGAGTCTGCATCGCTCACATAGGGCAAAGAGCGCATGACCACCAGAGGCGCCAAGCGAGACAGCACATGAGCGGCCAAGACGGCGGCCATCGCTGGCCAGGCACCGCTTTGAGCAATCGTCGCCAACAACACCACTTTCAAGCCTAAAGCGAGAATCAAGGCCACCGTGCCGTAGCTACCTATGCGTGAGTCTTTCATGATCTGCATGGCGCGCTCACGCGACGCGCTACCACCCAGTCCGTCAGCGGTGTCTGCCAAACCGTCTTCATGAAATGCGCCGGTCAGCCACACGGTACCCAGGGTGGCGATCAATGCCGCCGCCAGCGCCCCCAGCGGACCTACAGGCAACCAGGCGAGCGCAAGCCCCATCATCACTGCAGCCACTGCCCCTGTGACCCATCCCACGGCTGGGAAATAGGCGCTGCTTGCACTCAGCATTTCAGGGCTGTATCCGACCCAGGCGCCCAGTCTGCCGGTGATGGGAATGCGAGTGAAGAACTGAAGCGCCAGCAAAAAATGGCGTAGTGCTTGCGGGGCCTTTTGGTTCATTCAGATTTCCCTGATACGCCTGCGGATTCAAAACTGGCCATATCACGCAAGATGGCACAGGCTGACACAAGCATCGGCCATGCTAGCGCTGCCCCGCTGCCCTCACCCAGACGAAGCCCCAGATCGAGTAGCGGCTCCGCGTTCATCTCTCGCAGCATGCGGGCATGGCCTTGCTCACTGGAGCGATGCGCAAATATGCATCGCTGCAGTACAAGCGGAGCCAATCTCGAAGCGACCAGTACGGCGCTGGAGCTGATGAAGCCGTCAACCAAAATCACACGCCGCTGATGTGCGGCCATCAACACGGCACCCGTGAGGGTGGCGATCTCGAAGCCTCCCAGGGCTGCCAGAACCTGCAGTGGTCCACGGGTGTCTTTGTTGGCGACCAGCGCCTCTCGGAGTACAGCGGTCTTACGGGCAATGCCCTCCTCGGTCAGCCCAGTGCCCGCCCCGGCGCATTCGGCCACATCGATGTCTGCAAGCCGAGCCAGCAACATTGCAGCCGCCGAAGTATTGCCAATGCCCATCTCCCCCAGCAGCAACGCGTTGCCAGGCATGTCTTGCACGATCTGCATACCATTCATCACGGCCTGCTCGCACTGCGCGAGACTCATCGCGGGGCCTTGACTGGCATCTTGCGTGCCTTGGGCTATTTTTCTAATGAGCAGGCCAGGCGCTGGCTGAAAATCGTGGCGCACTCCGCAATCGACCACCGTCTGAGTGATGCCGTGCTGACGTGCCAGCACACTCACGGCGGCGCCACCTGCCAGAAAGTTGCCCACCATTTGCCAGGTCACATCGCTGGGATAAGCAGACACGCCGCGTGAAACCATCCCGTGGTCGGCGGCACAAACCAGAAGTTGAGGAAGCTGTAACTCCGGCCATTCACTGCCCAGAATCATCCCCAGCTGATGCGCCAGGCTCTCCAAATGGCCAAGCGCACCCAAGGGTTTGGTCTTGCCGTCCAGCTTGCGCTGCAAATTCACCGCCAATGCGGCATTATTAAGGTCTTCGATTTTTGGGAATTCAAGCGCCATGAGTGAAGTACACGTTGCCGCACAGGAAGGATATTCAAAGCAAGCCCAAGCCTATTCGCGGGGCCGCCCCGATTATCCAGCCGAGTTGGGACTTTGGTTGAAAGAGACCCTGCACCTGGGCCCTGGCCGCACAGTGGCGGATGTGGGCGCCGGCACAGGAAAGTTCACGCCTTTGTTGACCGCTACCGGAGCTGCAGTGTCTGCAGTGGAGCCGGTCGATGCCATGCGAGAAAAAATTGAGTCTACGCAACCCGGTGTCCGCGCCCTGGCAGGTACTGCGCAGAACATCCCGCTTGCAGCCGCCTCGCTTGACGCCATCGTTTGCGCGCAAGCCTTCCACTGGTTCGCCAACCGAGAGGCTGTGGACGAGTTCGCCCGGGTCTTGAAACCCGGAGCACGGCTGGGCCTGGTGTGGAACGTGCGTGATGAATCAGTCGACTGGGTGGCAGCATTGACCACCATCATGACCCCTTACGAGGGCGACGCTCCCCGTTTCTACAAGGGCGACTGGCGCGGTGCGTTTCCGCACCCGGCATTCAGCGCACTTCACGAGACCCGCTTCGAGCATACCCACGTAGGCCCACCTCAGCAGGTGATCGTGGATCGGGTCATGTCCGTCAGTTTTATCGCGAGCTTGCCAGAGCAGGAACAAGCACTGGTGCGTGAGCGCATCGAGTCGTTGATTGCAACCCATCCGGAGTTGAAGGGACGTGAGGTAGTGCGAGTGCCTTACCAGACGCAGGCCTATTATTGCGAGCGGGTTTAAGACGAGGTTGACATTCTTATTGCCGCTCGTTCACGACTTGAGTTCATCTTTCCCTGAAAGGGAAAGTCGAGCAACCCCAGGGCCGAGCGAAGCGATGGCCCGAATGGGTGTGCCACCCCTCTGGACGTGCTGAGCAGCGCAGGGCGAGGGGCGGGCAAGAGCACTGCAAGATGCTCTTGCTTCGTGATCT
>JAECRA010000036.1 GCA_015999985.1 Comamonadaceae bacterium | reverse complement strand
GGCGCCCGGCATAGGGGCGCCCGGCATAGGGGCGCCCGGCATAGGGGCGCCCGGCATAGGGGCGCCCGGCGTAGGGGTAGCGGACGATGCGAAGCGGGGGAGCGCGAGGGCCGATTTTTATGGTGTGAGGGCAGTCCTGCCCAATACATTGAGAAAAACGAAGGCTGGGTGGCCCTTTTGCCAGTCAGGCCGCTACTGGAGAAACGGTCTTGCGAGCCTTGCGCACATTGAACGCGCTGGCAATCAGTACCGCTTGCGTCAATGCCAAGACAAGCCAGAGGTTTTGGTACTGCCCTTTGTCCATCATGACGCCAAAGAGCAAAGGCATGGCCGCTTGACCAATGTCAAGGCCGGAATAAACGACACCGTACACCCGCCCGGAAGCATTTGGCGGCGTCGAGCGTTTGACCAGCATGTCGCGCGAAGGACCCGCACTGCCTGCTGCAAAGCCCATCGCGCCAAAAAGCACCGGCACCATCCAAACCGGTAAGTCGCCGAAACCAAGTAAAAGCGATATACAGACGACCACGCCAAAACCTAAGCCCACGATGCGTTCGCAACGCTCTGGGTTGCTGATGAGAAATCCGCCCAACACCATCCCGCCTGCAGCTGCCAGCATATAAATCGTCAGGCACATGGCTACAAGTGCTGGAGGTACCGCGTGGAGTTTGCCAGCAGCCTCGGGAGCGAAGGTTTGCACAGCGCTGAGCGCGGCAGCATAGAAAAAGAAAAAACCGAAGCACATCCAAACAGCTGGAATGGCCAGGAATTCAAACCGCCCTTCTCCTTTTGCCTCGCCTTGCGACTTGGTCGCGGAAGAAACAGGCAAATGCAAATGTGACCGGTACACCACGAGCAAGCCCAATACGAGGACGATCAAGCAACCCGCCGCGACCAGCGCCACACGCCACGAATATGTGATGGCTAAGGGCACCAGCATCGCAGGCGCCAGCGCCCAGCCCAGACTGCCGGTAATGCCATGGACACTATACGCGTGCCCCAAGCGGCCGGCACTTACCTTGCGGTTGAGCAAGGTGTAGTCCACAGGGTGGAAAACACCGTTGCCTATGCCGCCCACTACGGAAAAAAACATCAGCATCCCGTAGCTGGTACTGGCGGCAAAGCCGAAGGCCGCGAAAGCCAGCAATGTCAATCCGAAAAAGAGTATGGGTCGCGGTCCAAAACGGTCCACCATGAACCCCGAAGTGGTCTGAACAGCGCACGACACCACGAAGTACACGGTCATCAAGAAACCGAGTTCGGTGTAGCTGACACTGAATTCCGTCTTCAGCCATGGAAAAAGCGGCGCAAGAAGAAGGTGGCTGTAGTGGCTGAGCAAGTGCCCGGCACCTACCAGTCCAATCACAGACGCATCTTGTTTCAGGGACGCAGGTCCGGAGGTCGCAGCAAGGTCGATGGTGGGTGAGCTCATACTTGGCAATGCTACTTTAGAACGTGTTCATGATCTTTTCGGGCGCCGGGCCTCCGGGGCCGCGCAAGCGCCATTGCGGGCGCCGGGCTTCCGGGATGGGATGCAAGGCGCGGCGCGCAGCCAATAGCCCGTGCTATTGGCAAGCGTTGCATCGCCGCAGACCGCCCGCACTGGCACTTGCCCTTCGGGTTGGGACGAAATCGGGCGATTTCTTTGGCCATCCGCTTGCATGGGCACCAGCCCATGCGGCACAAATGACCTTCGAACTCATCCCGATTGCAACCCAACGCAGCCGCGAAAAGATCATGAGCACGTTCTAAGAGCACGGTTTTCCACTATTCGATAAACTGCCATGGATCGTCGAATACACGCCATGCCACTCGCTCAAGCCTCCAGGCTACGCCTTTTTGCAGACCAATCCCTCTTGGTAGCGGATCATCAGGCGTTCGCTCCGTCGAGCCAGCATCCTGTTCGCACGCGCCCTCGGAGCCTTCCTGTTGAGTGGCACTTTGAGCGGCATCACCATGCGTGGGCGCAATTGGCCTATTGCACAGATGGCCTCCTCCAAGTGGTGCTCGGCAGTGACGCGCAACTCAGCTTTATTGTTCCCCCCTCAAGAGCAATACTGATTCCTCCGAACGAGCCGCACGCCATCACGGCGCTTCAGGCAGCCCGCATGCATACGCTATATATCGATGGGGCTGCGCTGCCTCAGGACTGGACGGCACCTCGCGTCCTGGCAGTGAGCGGTCTGTTTCGTGAATTGGCGCTGGCGCTTGATGACAGCAATCTGTCGATCGCGCGCGAAGCACTCTTGAGTCAGCTAGTTCTGGACGAACTCCAACGCGCAGACCTGCAGACCCTGGGCGTGCCCTTGCCACGCGTCAGTGACGGTGATAAACGGCTGAGCGCACTGTGTGAGGCGGTCATGCGCAACCCTGCCAAACGGGCAACACTGGCTGACTGGGCCAAAAGCGTAGGTGCCAGTGAGCGAACTGCGGCGCGGCTGTTTCATGAAGAGTTGGGCACCAGTTATCAGCAGTGGCGCCAGCAGGTCGTGCTGGCCCATGCTCTGCCACTTCTGGCCAATGGCATTCCGGTCGGGCAGGTCGCCGCGCGCTGCGGCTATGCCAGTGAAAGCGCCTTCAGCGCCATGTTCAAGGGTACGCTGGGGCAGTCGCCTCGCGCGTTCTCTCGAATGCAAGACAAGAGAAACGCCTGACGGTATCTCTAGAGTAGCTTTCTGATCCAAGCCATGATGCGCTCAAAGCGCGCGCCATAGGGTGGGTACAGCAAGCCTCCTTGCGCCCAACGCGATTGCTGCAATACGCTTTTCTGGTGGGTAAAGCGGAGAAAGCCTGCCTCACCGTGGTAGGCGCCCTGACCGCTCTCGCCTACTCCGCCAAAGGGCAATCGTTCATGAGCGACGTGCAGCAAGGTGTCATTGACGGTGACGCCACCGCTCACCGTTCCGCTGAGAACTTTGTCCTGAGTGGCTGTGTCTTGCCCGAACCAGTACAAAGCCAATGGCCGCGGACCAGCATTGATCCTTGTCAGTACTTCGTCGATATGGTCGTAGAGCACCACGGGCAAAACCGGGCCGAAAATCTCTTCGTCCATGAGCCGCATGTCTGGCAGCACATCAAACACCAGCACAGGACGCATGCGACGGCTGGCGTCCGCCCCTGTAGCAGAAGGGCCCATGTCCAGCACCTTGGCCCCCAGAGCCACGGCGTCGTCCAGCAAGCCCTTCAAGCGGGCGTGGTGGTGATCGTTCACGATGGCCGCGTAGTCCGGGTTGCCCTCGATTTGAGGAAAAAGCTGAGCGACCGCGCTTCGGTAGGCGTCAGAGAATGCAGCCTCCTTACTCCGCGGCAGTACAAGGTAATCTGGCGCAATGCAGGTTTGACCGCCGTTGAGCAACTTGCCGTGGGCAATTTTCAACGCGGTATCAGCCAGATCCTTGCACGAGACATCCACAATGCAAGGAGACTTGCCTCCAAGCTCCAGCGTGACGGGGGTGAGATTGCGGGCTGCAGACTCTGCCACCTTGCGCCCTACGGCGGTGGACCCGGTAAAGAAAAGATGGTCGAAAGGCAGCGCCGCAAAAGCTGCAGCCACTTCGGCGGCGCCTTGCACCACGGTCATTTCGCTCTCGGGGAAATATTTTTCTACCAATTGAGCCAATAAGGCCGAAGTGCAAGGCGTCAATTCGCTGGGTTTGATCATCACCCGGTTGCCTGCTGCGAGCGCTGTGGCGGCTGGCCCCAGTGTCAGTTGCAAGGGGTAATTCCAGGGCCCAATGATGCCCACCACGCCGAGCGGCTGGCGCTCGATGCGAGCGCTTGCAGGTTGCAGGTAGATGGGCGTGCGCACACGCGTCGGTTTGCTCCACCGAATCAGATTTCGCTTCAGTTCGGCAAACGTCGCGCGCAGCACAAACATGTCGGCGATTTCCGTCAACGCAGCGCCCCGACCTCCGAAATCGGCATCCACCGCCGCCGCCAAAGCTTTGGCGTTTTCTGTCAACAAGCGTTCGAGCAGATCCAGGCGTCGACGACGTTCGTCAATGGACGAGGAGATCTCGCCACGGCTTGCGCGAAATTGGTCGTCAAAAACATCTCGCAGGCGGCTCGGTAAAGTCATGTCCGAATAATAGAGAAAAAAGGCACACCAGCATGATGCGGGTGTGCCTTTCAGTGGCCGAGGCGATTAGCCTGCCTCGAGACTAGCGAACGCAGCTGCAATTCATGTCGTGAATTTGAAGACTCCTGGCTCATTGATGGGGTCAACCGTCACGTCAATCTCTGACTTCGGCGGAAATTTACCTTCCAGCAGCAGCTTGGACAGCGGGTTCTCAATGCGCTGCTGAATCGCCCGCTTGAGAGGCCGCGCACCGAAGACAGGGTCAAATCCAACCTTGGCAAGTTCATCGACCGCCAAGTCGGAGACCTTGAGCTGAAGATCCATCTTGGCCATGCGCTCTGTCAGAGTACGCAGCTGAATTCTTGCGATCGAGCCAATCTGCGAAGCATCCAGACCGTGGAACACGACGATCTCGTCAATCCGATTCAAGAACTCTGGCCGGAAGTGATTCTTCAGTTCGCCAAAGACAGCTTCCTTGACATCATCGTAGGGCTGGCCAGTCATGCTCTGGATCATCGGTGAGCCAATATTGCTGGTCATGATGAGCACAGTGTTCTTGAAGTCCACCGTTCGGCCTTGGCCATCCGTCAGCCGTCCATCGTCAAGCACTTGCAACAGCACGTTGAAGACATCAGGGTGTGCTTTCTCGATCTCGTCGAAGAGCACCACGCTGTAGGGCTTGCGGCGAACGGCCTCTGTGAGATAGCCTCCCTCGTCGTAGCCCACGTAGCCGGGTGGCGCTCCAATCAGACGGGCCACGCTATGCTTTTCCATGAATTCGCTCATATCAATGCGAATCAGGTGATCTGTGCTGTCAAACAGAAACCCTGCCAAGGCTTTGGTCAGCTCGGTTTTACCCACGCCGGTAGGGCCCAGGAACAGGAAGCTGCCAAGCGGCCGGTTGGGGTCACTAAGGCCCGAGCGTGAACGGCGTATAGCGTTGGCAACGGCGCTGATGGCTTCTTCCTGACCGACGACTCGGCGATGCAGGGCATCTTCCATTTGCAGAAGCTTCTCGCGCTCGCCTTCCATCATCTTGCTGACAGGAATACCCGTGGCACGGCTGACCACTTCAGCAATCTCCTCTGCACCCACCTGCGTACGCAACAGTTGAGGTGTGGTGTGCTCCCTCTTGCCTTCACTGGCCTGAGCTTCCTTGAGTTGTTTCTCCAAAGAGGGCAGCTTGCCATACTGCAGTTCGGCCACTTGGTTGAAGTCGCCTTTGCGAGTGGCCTCCTGGATCTGGAACTTGACATGGTCAATGTCCTTGCGCAGCTGTTCGCCGCCTTGCGCATTGGCTTTTTCCGCCTTCCAGATCTCGTCCAGATCGGCGTATTCCTTTTCCAGCTTGCCCAGGTCTTCTTCGATCAAGCTAAGCCGCTTTTGCGACGCTTCATCTTTTTCCTTTTTCATCGCCTCGCGCTCAATCTTGAGCTGGATCATGCGACGGTCCAACCGGTCCATCACCTCAGGCTTGGAATCGATTTCGATCTTGATCTTGGCTGCGGCCTCATCAATCAGATCGATAGCCTTGTCTGGCAAGAAACGGTCAGTGATGTAGCGGGCGCTCAGTTCAGCCGCGGCGACGATGGCGGGGTCAGTAATGTCCACACCGTGATGAATTTCGTATTTTTCCTGCAAGCCACGCAATATAGCGATGGTGTCTTCAACGCTTGGCTCGCCCACCAGCACCTTTTGAAACCGCCGTTCCAACGCCGCATCTTTCTCAAGGTACTTGCGGTATTCGTCGAGTGTGGTGGCTCCAATGCAATGCAATTCGCCGCGAGCCAGCGCTGGCTTGAGCATATTGCCAGCATCCATCGCGCCTTCGGCTTTGCCAGCACCCACCATGGTGTGGATTTCGTCTATGAATAGAATGATTCGGCCTTCCTCAGCCGCGACTTCCTTCAGCACGGACTTCAGACGCTCTTCGAACTCGCCGCGGTACTTGGCTCCGGCCAAAAGACCCGCCATATCGAGCGAAAGCACCTGCTTGTCCCTCAGCGTGTCCGGCACCTCGCCCGCGACGATACGCTGAGCCAAGCCTTCGACGATGGCAGTTTTACCCACCCCTGGCTCGCCGATCAGCACCGGGTTGTTCTTGGTGCGCCGCTGCAGGACCTGGATGGTGCGGCGTATTTCGTCGTCGCGCCCAATCACCGGATCGAGCTTGCCCAGACGTGCACGTTCGGTGAGGTCCAGTGTGTATTTCTTCAGCGCTTCGCGCTGAGATTCGCCTTCGGCAGAATCCATGGTCTGACCGCCGCGGACGGCGTCAATGGCCGTTTCCAGGCTCTTGCGGGCCAGGCCGTTTTCCCTTGCAAGGCGCCCTGCTTCATCCTTGGCATCGGCCAAAGCCAGCAGGAACAATTCCGCAGCAATGAATTGGTCGCCGCGCTTGATGGCTTCCTTTTCGGTCGCCTGAAGCAGCTTGTTCATCTCCTGACCGACAGTAACCTGTTCGTGACCATGCACGCTGGGCAGGCGCTTGATGGCCGCCTCAGTCTCTTGCGCCAACTTGGCTACGTTGACGCCTGCACGCTGAAGCAAGGCCTTCGGCCCCTCGTTTTGCCGCAGCATGGCTGCCAGCAGGTGAACAGGCTCAATGTAGGCGTTATCATTTCCAAGGGCAAGTGTCTGAGCGTCGCCCAGTGCTTCCTGAAATTTGGTAGTAAGTTTGTCCAATCGCATGGTTAGCCTCCAATTGACCCTTAGTTGAGGGCCCGCACCCATGCTTTCAAGACTAGGGCGTGTTAACACGCCCTAGAAGTCAGACTTAAGAATACGCCTTGGCACCGCACGGGCCATTTCGGCGTCGGAAATCAGCTGGTGACATGGGCGATGGCGCTGAAAAGACGCCCCAGCCCTGTTCACGGGCAAATGCTTCCTGACGCCAATATTTGCCGCGCCGGCCCTGGTAGACCGGGGTCCAGGACCAACCTTGCTCCACCATGGCAGCAGCAATGTCCAGTTTATCGGAGGCCCGGCGGACAGACGCGATGCCGCGGCCAAATCGGTCATAAGCACGCACGGTGACCAGTACCGGCTCTCCTTTCACTAGAGCTTGCATGGCCGCTCTGGCCTCAGGGCCATAGGCCTGGCAAATCTCCGGCGCATCTACGCCGTCCAGCCTCAGCTTACGGCGCCGCCCGTCTGGTTCTGATCGCACCCAGATCGAATCGCCATCAACGACGTAGGTAACCTCAGCCGCCCAGGTCTGGCCAGCTCGGGGCCGGGCACCCTCCTGCGCATGGGCCACTAGGCCGAGAGCGAACAGCAACATCGCGAACAGGTATCGCGGGAATTGTTTCAACATAGAGTTCTTTGGGAAAGACCAGCCGCCGCGAGTGCGGGCAGAGAAAAAATGGGATCGCGGCGTCGCGCCGATCGATTTTTAGCGCCCAAGCTCAGGAGTTGGCAGCTTGAATGCCCCAACGCGCGAGCGCTGCATCGTCTGAGGTCCTGGCATCCACCCACCGCGAACCTTCAGGAGTTTCTTCCTTCTTCCAGAACGGCGCCTGGGTCTTCAAGTAATCCATCAGAAATTCGCAGGCCTGGAAGCTCTCGCCTCTGTGTGCCGAGGTCACCGCCACCAGCACAATCTGGTCCTGCGGCGCCAGCAAACCCACACGGTGGATAACTCGCACGCCGAACAGGTCAAAGCGAGCCAGCGCCTCGTCAATCATGGCCTCAATGGCCTTTTCAGTCATGCCGGGGTAGTGCTCAAGCTCCATGGCACCCACGGTCAACCCATCGTTGCGATCACGAACCGTGCCGACGAACGTACAAACGGCGCCTACCCGCGCATCGTTCGCGCGAAGTGAAGCGACCTCTTCGCTCAGGTTGAAATCTTCGGTCTGAATGGAAACGCGTGCGGGAGCCATTGAGAGATTGTGCACTGCCCCAGGCTCTTCATGGGAGTCGTGCACAAGCTGTTTCTTCTCCTGGCGTCAGGCGGCCACCGAAGGGGGCGGCGCGAACTGGCAGCTCAAGGAGTTCGAAAGGCACAGGCGGCACGCAGGCGATCCGGCCCTTAGAACTGCGTGGTCTTCAGGAACGAACGTTCATGGTTTCCGTTTTCGCATCAAGCACTTCCTCTGGCTCTTCATTGAGCTCAACGGATTCGCCGTTCAACACCTGTCGCATGCGTTGGGCATCCAGTTCACCGGTGAGCTTGCCGACCACCACGGTGGCGACGCCGTTACCCACCAGGTTGGTGAGTGCGCGCGCCTCGCTCATGAAACGGTCAATCCCAAGAATCAACGCTATGCCTGCGACAGGCACCTCCCCCACCGCCCCCAATGTGGCAGCCAGCACAATGAAACCACTGCCGGTGACCCCCGCAGCACCTTTGGAAGTCAGAAGCAGGACGAAGAGCAACGTCAGCTGATGAGAAAGATCCAGCGGTGTGTTGGTCGCCTGGGCGATGAACACCGCTGCCATCGTCAAATAGATCGAAGTACCGTCAAGGTTGAAGGAATATCCGGTGGGAATCACAAGCCCCACCACGGATTTCCTCACCCCCAGATTCTCCAGCTTGGCCATCATGCGCGGCAACACGGTTTCCGAAGAAGAAGTGCCCAGCACAATCAGAAGCTCCTCTTTCATGTATTTCAGGAACTTGAAGATGGAAAAGCCCGCCCAGCGAGCGACAAGCCCGAGCACGACAAAAACGAAGATCAGGCAAGTGGCATAGAACGTCAGCATGAGAGAGCCAAGCTGCACCAGCGAACCCAGCCCGTACTGGCCTATGGTGAAAGCCATGGCGCCGAACGCTCCTATAGGCGCGGCCTTCATGATGTAGCCAACGATGACGAACAGCACGTGCGAGAATTTTTCGATGAAATCGAATACCAGCGTTCCGCGTCCGCCAAACTTATGCAAGGCGAAGCCGAACAGCACAGCAAACAGCAGCACCTGAAGGATCTCGCCCTTGGCAAACGCGTCCACAATGGTCTCTGGAATCACGTTGAGCAGGAAATCGGCCGTGGTCTGCATCTGCCCCGGCTTTGTATAGCTCTCTATGGACTTGGTATCCAGCGTAGACGGGTCAACATTCATGCCCACGCCTGGCTTGACCACATTGATGATCACCAGGCCCACCACCAGCGCCAGCGTGCTGAGAATTTCGAAGTAGAGCAAGGCAATCCCGCCAGTCTTGCCCACACGCTTCATGTCTTCCATGCCCGCAATCCCCACCACCACGGTGCAGAAGATGATGGGCGCAATGATCATCTTGATGAGCTTGATGAAACCATCGCCCAGGGGCTGCATCTTGACCGCAGTGCCTGGCGCAAAATGCCCCAGAGTGACGCCCAGCACGATGGCCACGATCACCTGAAAATAAAGAGAATGATAAATAGGACGATTTCGCGAATCGTCTCTCAGTTCGAGCATGAGTGCCTCCCGGCTGATGGCTTGAAGCGCCCTCTTTTTTTGGCTGCTGGGCCTTCCTCAATCCACACAGCGGATCAGGTAAGGTTGGATTCGCGCTGCTTTTGACAGTGCACCCCATGGCTTGCCCCTCTGCCGCATGCAGCAGAAGGTGTCAGAGGACGATTGTTAGGACCTTGATAGGTTCTTGAGTAAACGCGCGACAGAACGCATTACGCCCCTTATCCCAGTAGTCTGGAGACAACGATCGGATGTCACGCTTGGTTAGACGGCTTCTAATCTGCAGTCCTGCAGGAACGGCGCATTTTTCAAAGCCACGCTGAACGTACCATCCATTAAATCCCTCTAAAACCTCGCAAGAGAGAAGAGGATTGCGGGAATTTAATGGCTGGCACGCATGTCCCTGTATTCTCCTACGGCGCGGTGCTTTTTGTAAACATAAGTTGTATACGGTCTACAAAAAACCCCTCGTCAGCGCAGCGTCAGCCGCCTGTCACCGGAGGGAAAAATGCCAGCTCTGCCCCGTCGATCAGTTCGGCAGACTCCGAACTCATGATCTGGTTCAACGCGGTTCGCACAGCCTTGCCCCTGGCCAGAACTTCACCATGAATGCCTCCGCGTGCAATCAGTTCGTCACGTAGCGCCTCAATCGTGGCGGCGGAGGTTTGCACTGTCTCGCTGCCCGTTCCCAAGGCTTCGCGGATGCTGGCAAAGTAGCGGATGGTGATGGTTTTCATATCGAACTTACTGGAACTCCGCCATCGGGATGAAGCGCACAAGCTGTCCCTTGGCGATCGTAGCGCCTGCGGGGTTGTCTACCAGCCCATCGGCCCAGTGCGCCGAGGTAAGCACTCCTGAGCTTTGATTCGGATAGAGGTCAAGACCACCTTGGTCGTTGCGCCTGGCTCTCAGGAATTCGCGTCGCTTATCGGCTTTGGGCCAATCGAAATCAGCCCGAATTGCCACAGAGGCCACACCTACTTCATTGGCACCTTGCAGCTTGAGCAAAAAGGGCCTGACCAGCATCAGGAAAGTGACAAAACTCGACACGGGGTTACCTGGCAAGCCGACGAAGTGAGTGCGGTCAGCACCAGCAGTGGCACCGGAACGCCTCACGTGGCCATAGGCAAAAGGCTTGCCAGGCTTCATGCCGATCTGCCACAGATCAAGTGCGCCCAGCTCTTCGACCGAGGGCTTTATGTGGTCCTCTTCACCGACAGAGACACCACCGCTGGTGAGAATCAAATCATGTTGATCGGCAGCACTTTGCAACGCACTCAGCGTAGCCGAACGCTGATCAGGAACAATGCCCAGATCGGTCACCACGCAACCCAACTGGCGCAGCAGTGCGCGGAGAAAATAGCGGTTGCTGTTGTAGATGGCCCCAGGCTTCATCCGCTCGGGAGGAGTTTCCCCCGGCATGACCAGCTCGTCGCCGGTGGAAAACAAGGCTACGCGCGGCCGCGCGCTCACCTGAAGCCGGTCCAGGCCTATACCTGCGGCAAGACCAATGCTGGCCGCACGCAGGCGCTCTCCCCGCTTGAGGATCACCGCACCGCGTGTGACATCTTCGCCAGCGGCACGTACCCACTGCCCCTGTGCAGGCGAGGCATTGATACGCACACGTGCGCCGCCCTCCAAGGCCTCCGCATCTTCCTGCATGACTACCGCGTCAGCGCCAGAGGGAATAGGTGCCCCCGTAAAAATTCTCGCGGCGCTTCCCGGCAGAAGCGGCTCGCCCGCATGGCCGGCAGCGATACGCTGCGTGACAGGCAGCACGGTACCAGCAGACGCAACATCTGCCGCACGTACGGCGTAGCCGTCCATCGCCGAGTTATCTTGGGGTGGGACGTGCAAGCCCGAAACCACATCTTCCATCAAGACCCTGCCATCGGCCTCGAAGGTATCCACCCGTTCCCGGCCAGATAAAGGGGTAGCTTGCGCAAGCACCCGCTCCAAAGCCTCATCAAGAGGCATCAGCGGAGGACGGCGAGATGGATCAGCAGGCATCGGTCAGACTGAGCTTAAGATTTCGGGAAGGATCGTATTCGAAGCGGCCTTCATTTTCGAGCAGCCACGCCGCCACCGATTCCGTAGCGTTCAAATCCAGCAAAGGGTACAAGGGCAGCGCGGCAAGCTCACCAGGCGAATCTGTGGCCAGGGCAACCATGAACTCATCGTTGATGTAACGCGGCGGCTCGCCACATGCTGCGCGCCAGACTTCAATTTTCAGTAAGTCTGCGTGTTTGAAACCTTCTACGAAAACCCAGTCTACCCGGCGGTCAAGTTCCGCGATCAGATCGCGCACCGACAACTGTGTCTCGCGCTCGAACTCGCGCATCAGCGCCAAACGCCGGCCCGACGCCACCACCACCTCAAAAGCCCCTGCTTCACGGTGACGGAAGCTGTCCTTGCCGGGGTGGTCAAGGTCGAACTTATGGTGTGCGTGCTTGGCAACGGAAACTCGCAAACCGCGCGCTTTGAACGCAGGGATGAGACGCTCAATCAAATGTGTCTTGCCGGAGCCGGAGTAACCGGCAAAGCAAACCACTTTCATGGAAGTCTCAGAAGGTGTGAATGCATCCGGCATGCTCGAAAGGGCCGTCAAACGCCGCCCGATCAAGGCGCAAAGCGCAGCCGTAGCTCGTGCTACGGAGAGCATTTGTGCGGCCGGCGTAGGCAACGCTGAGCGGGTGGTTTTTGGCGGTCAAGGCGGGCATGAGGGATTCGTTCACACCTTCTCTAGCAATTTGCCGCGATGAGTCGCTGCACGGCACCTGAATCTGCGGACATGACCTGCACACGACGTGGGAGCGCTTCTATGCCCTCGAACTTGGCCGGCCGATCCGGCTCGCGACCCAGTGCTTCAACGATGGTCGCAGCAAATTTGATCGGCAGCGCGGTCTCAAGCACGATCATCGGCACGCCAGGTGTCACGTGCTCGAGAGCTACCTTCACGCCATCAGCGGTATGGGTATCTACCATCACGCCATGCTGTTCAAAGAGTTGGCGAATCGTGTTCAGGCGATCGGCATGGATACTCTTGCCGCTCACGAACCCGTAAGTGGAACCGGCTTGCTGAAAGGCAGGGTCAGCACTCAGATCAAAACTGCCTGAACTTGCCAGTGCGTCTGTGAAAAGCTTCTTGACGCGCGGACCGTCGCGTCCAAGCAGATCGAACACAAAACGCTCGAAGTTGCTGGCCTTGCTGATGTCCATGGACGGGCTGGACGTCTCATGCGTGTCTGCAGCCGCGCGCACGCGGTAGAGGCCAGTGCGGAAGAACTCGTCGAGCACATCGTTTTCGTTGGTCGCTACCACCAGTTGATGGATAGGCAAACCCATCATGCGCGCCACATGGCCGGCGCAGACATTGCCGAAATTACCGCTGGGAACTGCAAAGCTCACGCGCTCTTCGTTGGAGGCTGTGGCCTGGAAATAACCAGCAAAATAGTAGACAACTTGAGCCAGCAGCCGCGCCCAATTGATGGAGTTGACGGTGCCGATGTTGTAGCGCCGCTTGAAAGCCAGGTCGTTGCTCACGGCCTTGACAATGTCCTGGCAGTCGTCAAACACGCCTTCGACAGCGATGTTGTGAATGTTCTCGTCCTGCAGCGAAAACATCTGAGCCTGCTGAAACGCACTCATGCGCCCGTGCGGGCTCAGCATAAACACGCGAATACCCTTTTTGCCACGCATGGCGTATTCCGCCGCGCTGCCAGTATCGCCACTGGTTGCGCCAAGGATGTTGAGTTGCTGGCCACGCCGTGCCAACTCGTACTCGAACAGGTTGCCCAGCAACTGCATGGCCATGTCCTTGAAGGCCAGTGTGGGGCCATTGGACAGTGCTTCCAGGAAAAAGCCATCACGCAGCTTCTTCAAGGGCACGATGGCATCAGAGCCGAAGACCTCCGGCGTGTAAGTCTTGGCGCAAATGGCCTTCAAATCGGCAGTGGGAATGTCATCTATGTACAGCGACAGGATCTCAAACGCCAGGGCAGCGTACCCCTGTTTGGCATGAACCTCTCGCCACGCCGCGAGCGTAGTTGCATCGATATGAGGGTACTGCTGCGGCAGGTACAGGCCACCGTCCGGAGCCAGTCCTTCAAGAAGGATGTCGCAAAATTTTCGGGGCGTCGTGTCGCCGCGGGTGGAGATGTAGTTCATTTTCAGGAAATTCTTCCGGATTTCAAGCCAGCTCTTCCTTGCGGATCCGCACCACTCCACCCAATACTGCCGGCAAGGCTTCCATCAACGCCAAGGCTTTGTTCATCGTGCCCTCAGTGGTGTCATGGGTCAAGATGATCAGGTCGGTCTGATCAGGCGTGACTTCACCCGCACCGGCGTCGGTACCAGCCACTTCGTCGGCTTCGCGCTGCAACACGGCATTAATGCTGATGTTGGAATCTGCGAGGATTCGCGTCACCTGCGACAGCACGCCAGCTTCGTCTTTCACTCGCAGTCGCAAGTAGTAGCTAGTGATGATTCTGTCCATAGGCAACACGGTGACATCACGCAGAGAACCAGGCTGGAACGCCAGGTGCGGCACGCGATGATGTGCATCGCTGGTGGCCAAACGGGTCACATCCACCAGGTCGGCAATGACTGCACTTGCCGTCGGTTCGCTGCCGGCACCTTTGCCGTAATAGAGCGTCGTTCCCACGGCATCGCCATTGACCACCACCGCATTCATGGCACCTTCCACGTTGGCAATGAGGCGCTTGGCCGGCACCAGCGTAGGATGCACTCGCAACTCCACGCCTTCGCCTTCGCGGCGCTTGGTGATGCCCAGCAATTTGATGCGGTAGCCGAGTTGCTCCGCATAGCGAATGTCGGTGGCAGCCAGCTTGGTGATGCCTTCAACATAAGCCTTGTCGAACTGCACCGGGATGCCAAAGGCGATGGCACTCATCAGGGTCGCCTTATGCGCGGCATCCACGCCTTCGATGTCGAAGGTTGGGTCGGCTTCTGCATAGCCCAGACGTTGTGCTTCCTGAAGCACAACGTTGAAGTCCAACCCCTTATCGCGCATCTCGCTGAGGATGAAGTTGGTGGTGCCGTTGATGATGCCGGCGATCCACTGGATACGGTTGGCCGTCAGGCCTTCGCGAAGCGCTTTGATGATGGGAATGCCGCCCGCCACTGCGGCTTCAAAGGCCACCATGACGCCTTTTTTCTGCGCCGCTTCGAAAATCTCGGTACCGTGCACTGCCAGCAGAGCCTTGTTTGCAGTCACCACGTGTTTGCCTGCGGCAATGGCTTCCATGACCAGCGCCTTGGCAATACCGTAGCCTCCAATGAGTTCGACGACGATCTCGATCTCAGGATTGGCAATCACAGCGCGGGCATCGGAGACGACTTCCACATCAGGCCCCACAACCTCACGAGCTCGCGCGGTGTCGAGATCAGCAACCATGGTGATGGCAATGCCTCGTCCAGCACGGCTGCGGATTTCTTCCTGATTGCGCCGCAGAACGTTGAACGTGCCGCCACCGACGGTACCTATGCCAAGCAAGCCTACTTTTATGGGATTCATGAGATAAAGATTCAAACTTACGATCAGACGCGAAGCATCAAGCCTGACGAATCAGGCGCGTGCGGCTTCTTTTTTTGAAGCGATATTGACCACCGGCGCGGCTTGCGCATGGCGGGCACGGTATTGCTCCAGGAATTTGGCCAACCGGCCGATGGCCACCCGAAGGTCGTCTTCGTGAGGAAGGAAAACAATGCGGAAATGCTGGTTATCTGGATAGTTGAAGCCCGACCCTTGGACCAACATCACACGCGTTGCGCGCAACACTTCCATGAAGAACTGGCGGTCGTCCTCAATGGGGTACATCTGGGGGTCCAGCCGCGGGAACATGTACAGAGCAGCCTTGGGCTTGACACAGGTCACGCCAGGAATGGCGGAGATGAGTTCATAAGCCAGATCGCGTTGACGGCGCAAGCGCCCACCTTCGCAAACCAGATCCTGGATGCTCTGATAACCACCCAGCGCTGTCTGAATGCCGTACTGCCCTGGGACGTTGGAGCCAAGCTTGATGTTGGCCAACATGTTCAAGCCTTCGATGTAATCGGTGGCCTGGCTCTTGTCACCCGAGATGATCATCCAGCCGGCACGAAACCCGCAGGAGCGATAGGCCTTCGAAAGTGAGTTGAAGGTCAGCGTAAGGACGTCAGTAGATAACGACGCGATGGCGGTGTGCTTGACATCATCAAACAGCACTTTGTCGTAGACCTCATCGGCCATCAGTACCAGGCCATGTTCACGCGCAATATCCACAATGCCCAGCAGCAACTCATCCGAATAGAGAGCGCCAGTAGGGTTGTTGGGATTGATCACCACGATGGCCCGGGTGCGGGGGGTGATCTTGGCGCGGATGTCATCAAGATTGGGCATCCATCCGCTGGATTCATCGCAGATGTAATGAACCGGTTTTCCGCCGGAGAGGCTGGCCACGGCAGTCCACAGGGGATAGTCGGGCGCTGGCACCAGCATTTCATCCCCGTCGGAAAGCAGCGCATTGGCGGCCATTCCAATCAGGTCGCTCGCACCGTTGCCCAGATAGATGTCATCCATCGTGACGCCAGCAATACCCTGCTGCTGGGTGTAGTGCATCACGGCCTTGCGAGCAGAAAAAATGCCCTTGCTGTCTGAATAACCGGCTGAATTGGCCAAATTCTTGGCCATGTCCTGCACAATTTCTTCCGGCGCTTCGAATCCAAACGGCAGCAGGTTGCCGATGTTCAGCTTGATGATCTTCTGACCTTCGTCCTCCATCTGTTTCGCAGCGTCCACAATGGGACCGCGTACGTCATAGAGCACGTTGGCCAGCTTGGCCGATTTCTTGATCGCCTTCATGAGGAAACCCCTCCAGTGAGCGTTCTCGCTTGGGAAAACCTACAATTTGACCACAGTTCACTACTGAGTTTGACCGCATCCCATGAAATTTCAGCCCGACCTCGTTGGCGCCGCCACCATCAGCGGCTATGGCCCTGATTGGATCGCCGTTGGCGGTGAGCGCATTACCAGCAGCTTTTTGCTCCATGCAAGCGGCGAACGCGCAGCTTGGGAATGTGACAATTTCGACCAGCTAAGTGCCGCCCATTTCGAGCGTCTGGCGGCAACTTCCCCGGAACTGGTGGTATTCGGTAGCGGCGAAAGGCTACGTTTTCCGCGTCCGGAGTGGTTGAGACCATTGATCGAGGCCAACATAGGCATCGAAACCATGGACACGCCCGCTGCCTGCCGTACCTACAATATTCTGGCCGGCGAAGGTCGGCGCGTGGTGGTCGCCCTACTTATAGAAAGTGGCATCCAAGCAACGCAGGCCGAAATGGAGTAAAATCCAGGGTTGCCGACTGCTGCGGCGCCCGACAAGCGGCCTCAGGCTTGGATTGGTATGGTGAAACATGCCGATCAAAGCCAAACAAACTTAACTTAAGAATACAGACTTGAGTTTTGGAGGCCCAAAGTGAGGTCAAAAGCCTACCACTTTCACTTCCATGAAGTACGGGTGCAGCGCCGGGAGACGGCGTGCCGCGTCTAAGAAAAACCCGTCACGAGAGAGATTGAAGTTCATATGGCGATCGTTGTCAACAAACCCCTGCCCGAATTTGAAGCGATCGCCACAGGCGACATCAAAGTTACCAACACATCTCACCTCGGCCAGGCGCTGATTCTTTATTTTTACCCTAAAGACAATACGCCTGGGTGCACCACCGAGGCCATGCAGTTTCGCGACAAATACAAAGATTTCGTGAAGGCTGGAGCCACTGTATTTGGCGTCTCGCGCGACAACATGAAGTCGCACGAAGACTTCAAAACCAAGCTTGAACTGCCATTCGAGCTGATCGCCGATACCGAAGAAAAAATGTGCCACATGTTCGGCGTGGTGAAAAACAAGATCATGTACGGCAAAAAGGTCAAAGGCATTGAGCGCAGTACCTTCCTTGTCAGCGCTGAAGGGCTGCTGGTGCAGGAATGGCGTGGCCTCAAGGTTCCAGGCCATGTAGAAGATGTGCTCAAAGCCGTCAAGGTCATGAAAAAAGCGGCTTGAGGCTCCAAGCCTCTCGCAGTTGTGCATAATGGCCTGAATGCCGTTGCACATCGGAACGCTCGACTCCATACAAAGCCGCCTTGGCTTCAAGGCGGCTTTTTCGTTTTAGCTTCACGCGTACATAACTCATGCCTCTGCCTCCTCCGCCCGCCAAACGCGGCGCACAGTTGTCTTCAGAAGCCATAGACCAGTCCACTCGGCGAGCCAGGCCGCGCGCGGCCAATCCCGCGCCTGTGGAAACGACTGAAGCGCCCCGTCCAGCCGCTCGCCTGCTGGCGGCACCTCCCCCTCCTGCCATGTCCTCCGTGATCACCGAGGCCAGCGCTTCGTCGGCCTCTGCGGCAAGCACCTCGGAAACCACCTCGGTGGCAAACAGGAGGACCGCCACCACGAGCCGCAAGTCAGCGCCGACGCCGGCACCTGCGCCTGCGCCTCAAGCCGCAGCGAAGACCGAGGCCAAGCGCAAGCCCAAGAACACCGGTCCCACCCGCTTGTTCGTGCTCGACACCAACGTCCTGCTGCACGACCCCATGGCCCTGTTCCGTTTCGAGGAACACGACATTTTCCTGCCCATGATCGTGCTGGAAGAGCTCGATGCCCATAAGAAGGGCATGACCGAAGTCGCTCGCAATGGCAGGCAAACCAGCCGCTCGCTCGATGCATTGGCTGGCGTCAAGGGCGCTGATATGACGGCGGGCCTGCAGCTTGACTCCACCGGCTACAGAGAGGCAGGGGGCAAACTCTATTTCGAAACCACGCCGCTGGAAACCACGCTGCCTTTGGCACTGCCGCAAGGCAAGGCGGACAACCAGATCCTTGGGGTAGTCGCTGCGCTGTCGAAAAAGCATCCGTCCCGCGAGGTCATCCTGGTGTCCAAGGACATCAACATGCGCGTCAAGGCGCGCGCGTTGGGCCTTTGCGCGGAAGATTACGAAAACGACAAGACGCTGGAAGACGGCGATCTGCTTTTCTCTGGCTCGCTTGCACTCCCGTCCGATTTCTGGACCCGGCAGAGCAAGACGGTGGAAAGCTGGCAATCCGGCAGCCATACCTACTACCGAATCAGCGGGCCGATTGTGCCCAGCCTGATGATCAATCAGTTCGTGTATTTCGAATCCCCGGGAGAGCCAAGCCTCTACGCCCGCGTGTCAGAAATCCGGGACAAAACCGCTGTTCTCAAGACGCTGAGGGATTTTGGCCACTTGAAGAATTCAGTTTGGGGAGTGACCAGCCGCAACCGTGAGCAGAATTTCGCACTCAACTTGTTGATGGACCCTGAAATCGACTTCGTCACCTTGGCTGGTACGGCCGGTACGGGCAAGACGCTGTTGGCTCTGGCCTCTGGATTGACGCAAGTGCTGGATGACCGCCGCTACACGGAGATCATCATGACCCGCGCTACGGTCAGCGTAGGCGAAGACATCGGCTTCCTGCCTGGCACCGAAGAGGAAAAGATGGGCCCCTGGATGGGCGCACTCGATGACAACCTCGAATTCCTGGCCAAGGGCGAGACAGGTGGCGCAGGTGAATGGGGACGTGCTGCGACCAACGAGCTGATCCGCAGCCGCATCAAGATCAAGAGCATGAACTTCATGCGGGGCCGTACCTTCATGAACAAGTGGATCATCATCGACGAAGCGCAGAACCTGACGCCCAAGCAGATGAAGACCTTGATCACCCGCGCGGGCCCTGGCACCAAGATCATCTGCATGGGCAACCTGGCCCAGATCGACACGCCCTACCTCACGGAAGGCTCTTCAGGCCTGACCTACGCGGTGGACCGCTTCAAAGGTTGGCCGCATGGCGGGCATATCACTCTCGCCCGTGGTGAGCGCTCTCGCTTGGCTGATTTCGCGAGTGAAGTTCTTTAAACGTCCTATAAAAACAAGAAATTCTCTCACCAGCATTGAATTCATTGCTATCAAAAACAGAAGGCGCTTAGGCGCCTTTTGTCGTTTTTACCGTTTCACCATGTGGCTTATGACCAATTAGCATATATCAACAACAAACTATTGGTTTGATTTGGAATAAAGCACCAGTAAATTCCGTCTACGACTCAACCCGCCCAGCGGGCCTGACCCACGGAATAAAACTGATGTACCACTACACCGAATTCGATCGTCAATTTGTCACCCTCCGGGCTCAGCAGTTCCGAGACCAACTGGATCGCTGGCAGCGCGGCGAATTGACCGACGAGCAATTCCTTCCTTTACGCCTTCAAAACGGCTGGTACGTTCAACGCTACGCCCCGATGGCCCGCATTGCCGTGCCGTACGGGGAAATCAGCACCACCCAACTTCGGATGCTGGCCCGTATCGCTCGGGACTATGACAAGCCGGACGCTGCGCTGCTGGCGCAGGCCCAAGCCACTCAAGATGAGCTGCAAGCTGCCCAACCGGGTTTGACTCTGGCCGCCCCTCCGCTGGTTTATGGCTACGGCCACTTCACCACCCGTACGAACGTTCAGTTCAACTGGATTCCGCTTTCGAAGGCCGCAGATGTGATGGATCTGCTAGCCAGCGTAAACATGCACGGCATCCAGACCAGCGGCAACACCATTCGCAACATCACCTGCGAAGCCCTGGAAGGTATTGCGCCAGACGAAATCGTGGACACGCGCCCTTTCGCGGAAATCGTGCGCCAGTGGAGCACGCTGCACCACGAGTTTGCTTTCCTGCCACGCAAGTTCAAGATTGCCTTCAATGGCGCAGAAGAAGACCGAGCCGCCACCGGCTGGTACGACGTTGGCGTGCAGGCTCAGCGCAATGAGGCTGGCGAGGTGGGCTTCACAGTCAAAGTGGGCGGTGGCATGGGCCGTACGCCTGTGATTGGCACGGTCGTTCGCGAGTTCCTGCCCTGGGATCAGCTTCTGAACTTCCTGGAGGCGGTCATTCGTGTCTACAACAGCTACGGCCGCCGCGACAACAAATGGAAAGCCCGCATCAAAATTCTCGTCAAGGCAGAGGGCCAGAAGTTCATTGATGAGGTGGAGTCGGAATACCGCTCCATCATCGAACAAGACGGTGCCCCGCACACCATCACACCCGCTGAATTGAGCCGCGTTTCGGCCAGCTTCGTCCAACCCGAACTGCGCCCAACCAATGTGCCCAGCCAGACTGATGTCCAATCCAAGGCATACCAACGTTGGTTGAACCAGAACGTGCGTGCCCACAAGTTGCCAGATCTGCGCGTGGTCACCCTGTCCTTCAAACGCCCTGGGGCCGCACCCGGCGATGCCGACGCGTCTGTGCTGGAGGCGGTGGCAGAACTGACCGAGCTCTTCAGCGCTGGTGAGGCTCGTATCACCCATGAGCAGAACCTGGCGCTGCCTTGGGTCCATGAGAGCGATCTGCCCGCCCTTTACGAACGTGCCAAGGCCTTGGGCCTTGCACGCCCCAACATCGGCCTCATCAGCGACATGATCGCCTGCCCGGGCGGTGATTACTGCTCATTGGCCAATGCCCGCTCGCTGCCTATCGCCGCAGCGTTGACCGAGCTATACCAGGACATCGACGAAGTCACCGACCTGGGCCCCATTGATCTGCATATGAGCGGCTGCATCAATAGTTGCGGCCACCATCACAGTGGACATATTGGCATTTTGGGTGTGGATAAGGACGGCAAAGAGTGGTATCAGGTCACCCTCGGCGGATCAGATGGCTCCGCGCTTTCGGGACCTGCCCATCCCGGCAAGGTAGTGGGCCCATCATTCACGGCGGCCGAAGTGCCGAGCGTTGTGGAAGCGGTCCTGGAAACCTACCGGTCGCTGCGGACCAGTTCTGCCGAGCATTTCATAGACACCCTGCGCCGTGTGGGGCATGAGCCCTTCAAGCTGGCGGCCAACGGCGCCCGCAGCTCAGGGCACCGCGCAACTCGTGAAACCGAGGAAGCGCTGGCTTAAGCAATCAAGGAAACGCCTGTTGACCGACAACCGTTTCCGCTAGCTCAGTATAAAAATCATGAACATCCTCACGACTGACTCTGCCTCTTCCGACACCTCGGAGTCGCTGCAAATTGCCAATGACGCCGACCTTTCGGCTCTCGCAACGGACGGTGCCATTCAGACGGCGAAACGCATTGAACTGCATTTTCCAAAGTTCACCGATGGCCGGGCCTTCAGCCAAGCCGTGCTGCTGCGCCGGCGATTTGGTTTCACAGGCGATATCCGCGCCACCGGTGACGTTCTGTTGGACCAGTTGGTCCAGATGTCGCGCAGCGGATTCACCAGCGCGGTGCTGGCACCTGGCGTAGACCCCGCCGTCGCCGAACGACAGTTCAAGCGTTACGCCAGCTTCTACCAAGGCGACGCACAACAGCCCCTTCCGCACTTTGCCCGGCCAGAGACCGTATGAACGCCTCCGTCAGCGCCCTGCCCTCGTCGCGGTTCGATCCCTCAGTGGTGATGGACTCATCAGCGATCGACCTTTATGCGCGCCCGTCTCCTGACTTCGATGCGAAGTTGCGTGAGACCGTAGTCACGCTGCTCAAGGCCGCCGCAACAGGCCCAGTCGCACAGGCAAGCAGCCTTGGCGCCGAGGACATGATCATTACCCATCTCATCAACACCCATGCGTTGCCAATAGGGGTTTTTGTGCTCGACACGGGCGCGCTGCATGCGGAAACTGTGGCGCTGATCGAACAGCTCAAAGCTCAGCAGGAACAGCACGCGCACGCGCCACTCACGATCTACCGCCCCTCGCAGGAGGCCGTCATAGAGTTCGTGGACCGCGAGGGAATGGATGCCATGTACAAGAGCATTGAGCTTCGCAAGTCGTGCTGCGACATTCGCAAGATGGAGCCGTTGTCCCGTGCGCTCCGCGGCAAGAATGCCTGGGTGACCGGTCTTCGCCGCGAACAATCCGGAGCCCGCGCAGAGGTGAGTCTGGTGGACCGCTCCGAAGTAGAAAGCAAAGGCCTGCTCAAGTACAACCCCCTGGCCAATTGGACCTGGGCAGACGTGTGGCACTTCATTGCAGAAAACAAGGTTGCGTACAACCCGCTGCATGACCAGTTCTACCCCAGCATAGGTTGCGAGCCCTGCACGCGCGCTGTGACGGTAGGCGAGGATTTTCGCGCTGGCCGGTGGTGGTGGGAAAACGAAACGGCCAAGGAATGTGGCCTGCATGTCAAGCCTGCTCCATCTTCTTCTCTCAGCCCATCAGCATCACAGGCTCACGCATGAACGCCCGCACTGACCACCAACTTTTGCATCCCAGGCCTCAGCTGAGCAATGCCCACCTGGACGCCCTGGAAGAAGAAACCATCTTCATTTTGCGCGAAGTGGCCGCGTCTTTTGAACGTCCCGCCCTGCTGTTCTCGGGAGGCAAGGATTCGCTGGTGCTGCTCAAGTGCGCAGAAAAAGCATTTGGCGTGGGACGCCTGCCTTACCCGCTGCTGATGATAGACACAGGGCACAATTTTCCGGAAGTGACTGATTTTCGCGATCAGCGCGCCGAGGAGCTGCAAGCCAAGCTCATCGTACGCAACGTGGAAGACAGCATGGCGCGTGGCACTGTGCGCCTGGCGCACCCTGGTGAAAGTCGCAACGTCCATCAATCCGTCACTCTTCTGGAGGCCATTGAAGAGTTTCGCTTTGACGCGCTCATCGGCGGCGCCCGGCGTGACGAAGAAAAGGCGCGCGCCAAGGAACGTATTTTCAGCCATCGCGACAGCTTTGGCCAATGGCAGCCGAAGGCCCAGCGGCCTGAGCTGTGGACCTTGTTCAACACACGTCTGACCAACGGCGAGCACTTCAGAGTGTTTCCCATCAGCAACTGGACAGAGCTCGATGTGTGGCAGTACATAGAACGCGAAAACATCGGCCTGCCCAGCCTCTATTACGCCCACCAGCGGGAAGTAGTGGAGCGCCGGGGCCTGCTGGTCCCTGTGACGCCGCTCACGCCCGCCAAGGGAGATGAGGTTGTGCAAGCACGCACGGTGCGCTTCCGTACGGTGGGCGACATCACCTGCACCTGCCCGGTGCCCAGCCTGGCCACTTCACCTGGTGAGATTGTGATCGAGACCCTGGCTGCCGATGTCAGCGAGCGTGGCGCCACGCGGATGGATGACAAGACGTCTGAGGCTTCCATGGAGAAGCGCAAGAAAGACGGGTATTTCTAGCCCACCCCTGAGGCGCTGCGCGCCTTCCCCTCAAGGGGACGCACCAGCGTCTCGAGGACTTTTGAGCACCCCTGAGCCGCCTCCGGCGTCTTCCCCTCAAGGGGACGCGCCAGCGGCTTGGCAAAGCCGGCGCCGTGGCGCTCCCGGACAACGGTGGGGCAAAGCCCCACCTTTTGGAAGCTGAAACCGTGGAAGGACGATGCCTCATGCCTCGGCCATTGATGTTCCTACCTATTTAAAGGTGATGTGATGACTATTGAATTGACGGTTTCTCCTGAGGTTTCGACAGGGATTGAATCCAAGGACGACACGCGGACTGCGTTGAGGTTCATTACTTGCGGGAGCGTGGATGATGGCAAGAGCACTTTGATTGGGCGATTGCTGGTGGACAGCAAGTCGGTGTTGCAGGATCACCTGGCGGGTGTAACCAGGCAGGGTGAGACGGATCTGGCGCTGCTGACGGACGGTTTGTCTGCGGAGCGTGAGCAGGGGATCACGATTGACGTGGCTTACCGCTACTTCAGTACCGAATCTCGCAAGTTCATCATCGGTGACGCGCCAGGGCATGAGCAGTACACGCGCAATATGGTGACTGCCGCTTCTCAGGCGGATGCGGCCGTGGTGCTGGTTGATGCGACCAAGCTGGCTTGGCAAGACGCGGGGCTTGAGCTGCTGCCTCAGACACGGCGCCATACGCTTTTACTGCAGCTGCTGCGTGTGCCTTCGGTGGTTTTCGCGGTCAACAAGCTGGATGCTGTGGCGGACCCGGCACAGGCCTTTGCGCATATCCGCGGTGTCTTGCAAGCTTTTGCCAAGGACGCCGGCGTGCAGACTGCAGCGGTTCTGCCTGTCTCTGCTCTGAAAGGTTGGAACGTCGTGGAAGCGGGTCAGCACGAAGCGGGCTGGTGCGGCTATGAGGGACCCACCCTGCTGCAGATTCTGGAATCGCTGCCGGTGACGCCGCGTGAGACAGAGCTGCCGCTCGCTTTCCCTGTGCAATGGGTAGAGAAATTCTCTTCTTCCAGCGACACGTCGCAAGGCCGCCGTGTGTTTTGGGGCCGTGTGGCAACGGGCCATGTCGGTCCTGGGACAAAAATCACCGTCTTGCCTAGCGGCCAAACTGCCGTGGTGGCACGAGTAATCGATCATGCCCGTGCACCCAAGATAGTCTCGGCTGGCCACAGCGCAGGTATTGTGCTGGACCGTGAGCTTGATGTTTCGCGTGGCGATTGGATCGTCGCAGCGCCGGCTTCCGCACCTGTAGATGATGATGGCTTTGGCGACACCCCTGGCTCTGCCTGGCCCGCAACCCGCGAGATAAATGCCACCATCGCCTGGCTGGATGACGAAGCCCTGGTGGCCGGGCGCGTGTACTGGGCCCTTCATGGCCATCGATGGGTTAAGGCCAAGGTCAAACGCGTGGTTGAGCGTCTGAACATCCAGACGCTCGCAAGGGAAGAGGCTTCTCTGCTGGAGTCCAACTCCATAGGCCATATAGAGCTGGCATTGCAGGAAGCGATTCCTGCCGCACCTTTTCAGCACAGCCGCGCGCTGGGTTCACTGATCCTGGTGGACACTTCTAACCACAAGACGGCGGGAGCTGCACTCGTGCGTTGAACCTGCTGTTTACCTTGGTAAATCGCCGTCAACGCCAAGGCCTGAACAGCCTGAATTGCAGCCATACCCGCTCTGTCGGCGCGGCCACATTCCCCGTGAACGCCCGCAGGGATAAAATCGCTGGATTCTCCAGATTACGCCTGCAGCCGAGCGCCCGGAATAATTTAACAACTTTGATCCCGTAACAATAAAATGACCCACGTCGTCACCGAAGCCTGCATCCAATGCAAATACACCGATTGCGTGGACGTCTGCCCGGTCGATTGCTTCAAGGAAGGTGCGAACTTCCTCACCATCGATCCCGATGAATGCATCGATTGCGCTGTCTGCATCCCAGAGTGTCCAGTCAACGCCATCTACGCAGAAGAAGACGTCCCCAAAGACCAGCAGCACATGATCAAGATCAACGCTGACTTGGCGCTTTCAGCCAACTTCAAGACCATCACCAAGCGCAAGGAACCGCTGCCCACGGCTGAAGAATGGAAAGACCGCACCGACAAACTGGCCGAACTCAAGCGCTAACGCGCTGACATTTTCTGAAACGCGCATCACCAGCGACTGGCGCGGGGGAAGCACACCCCTCGCCTCTCCATGGGTTTGCGTAAAACACGAGAATCGGCTCAAATACACGGTGGCTGACGCAGGCTTGATCTGCGGCAGCCGCTTTTTTTTGTGAAAGAGAGCCATGAACACCGCCGAGGAGACTTCTTCGCCCATTGAAACCGATGTCGCCATCATCGGCGCAGGCCCAACGGGGCTTTTTTCGGCATTTGAGCTGGGGTTGCTCGAGCTCTCGTTCCACATCATCGACGCGCTGCCCCGGGTTGGCGGGCAACCAGTGGAGCTTTACGCGCAAAAGCCTATCTACGATATTCCGGGCACATCGGTTTGCTCCGGACAGGAGTTGGCTGACGGTCTGATGAAGCAGCTAGCGCCCTTTAAACCTCCGCTGCATCTAGGCCATCGCGTAGACGGCCTGGAGCGCCAACCCGATGGTCGCTTCCTGCTTTCCACTCATCGAGGCCTGCGCCTGCTTTCCAAAGCCGTGTTCATCGCAGCGGGGGTGGGCGCGTTTGAGCCCAAGCGGCTCAAGCTCGATGGCCTGAATGAGCTTGAAAATCAACATCTTTTCTACCGACCTCCCGAGCCGGAATTTCTGACCGACCAGCGGGTGGTCATCGTGGGGGGAGAAGACCTGGCACTGGAACAAGCCATAGACCTGGCCACTCGGCAAGACACCCGACCTGCTCGCGTGAGTCTGCTGTACCGTCGCGATGGCTTTCAGGCCGAACCCGCCACTGTGGAGCGATTTCGTTCCTTGTGTGCTGAAGGCAAAATTGACTTCGTAATCGGCCAGGCACAAGGATTCGATGCGGCAGAGGGCCAACTGACCGCTCTACACATCCTGGATGTAGAGGGCAATCCACAAAACTTACGCGCCGACAAGCTTCTGGTGTTGCAGGGCTTCACTCCCAAGCTTGGCCCCATTGCAGACTGGCATCTGACCATGGAGCGAAAGCAAATCGTGGTGGACACTCAAAAATTCCAGACCAACGAGCCTGGAGTTTTCGCCCTGGGCGATGTCAATACCTACCCCGGCAAACGCAAACTCATTCTCAGCGGCTTCCACGAAGGTACGCTTGCCGCGTTCGCAGTTGCAGAGCAGCTTTCGGGCGCTCCCGTGCATTTGCAATACACCACCTCTTCCACGCAACTGCACAGGCTGCTGGGCCTGTCTACTTCATGAACGCCGTAACCGTCTCCACCAACGAAGCCTTGGTGCCCATTGCGCCGCAAAACCGCGCCTTTGGTTTGCGCGATCACGCCTCTCTATGGTTTAGCCTGGGGGTGGGTCTGCTGGTCATGCAGGTCGGCTCGTACCTCATGCCGGCACTGAGCACCCCGCAGGCCGTGGCTGCCATCGTGCTAGGGTCCATGATAGGTGCGGGGCTGCTGGGCTGGGTCGCCAAGCTGGGATGCGACAGCGGCTTGGCAAGTGCAGGCCTCATGCACGCCGTGTACGGTCGCCGTTTTGCGAGCCTTCCCATTGTGCTCAACATCGTGCAGCTCCTCGGATGGGGTGCTTTCGAGCTTGTGGTCATGCGCGATGCCACTGTGGCCCTGGCTCGGCAGTCGGGCCTCATTGAGGCCGGCGGGGTGGCAGCCGGGTTCAGCCTGGCACCCTTTGCAGCGACCTTGGCCTGGGGTGCAGTCGTTATTGCGCTGATCAGCGGCAGCATGGTGCGCCTTGTACGCCAGCTCATCGCACGCGTTGCACTGCCTTTGGTCGTTCTTTCACTGTTGTGGTTGTCGTGGCAGTTTCTATCGCTCGCCCAAGCGCAAGGTTTTTCTACGTTATGGAATCGGCCCGGTACAGGAGGAATGGGTGTATTTCCTGCGCTTGACCTGGTCATTGCGATGCCAATTTCTTGGCTACCTCTGGTAGCCGACTACGCCCGGCATGGGCGTAGTGGCCGCTCAGCGTTGCGCGGTACCTGGCTGGGATACGCCATAGCCAATATGTGGTGCTACTCATTGGGCGTGCTAGTGGCACTGGTGCTTCCCAGCCAGGACCTTGTCACGGCCCTGCTACTCGCTCAAGGTGGGTTGATCGCGCTGTCGCTCATTCTCATAGATGAGGTGGACAACGCCTACGGCGATGCCTATTCGGGCTCTGTCTCTGCCCACAGCCTTTTCCCCAAATGGGGCATACGTCGGTGGGGAATCATCATTGCCGCTGCCTGTACGGCCTTTGCACTGGTGCTGCCCATGCATAGCCTGGAGCCGTTCCTGTTGTTACTGAGCTCGGTGTTCGTGCCGCTTTTTGGCGTCATTCTGGGCCGCCTGGCTTTTGGCGCCAACGCTCAACAGTTACTGGCCAGTGCGCAAGGCGTGCACTGGACCCCGACCCTGATCTGGGCGGCCGGTATTGGGCTCTACCATCTGCTGCCCAAGATCGTGCCGATGGCGGGCTCGGCCCTCCCCACTCTGGCAGTTTGCTTTGCAGCCTCCTATCTCACAAGGCAGCGCAGCACCGAGAACAGATAATCGACCTTGAAACAATCAACACTAAAAGGAGCCATCCATGCAGATCAAGGGTAAAGTTTTCGTCGTCACAGGCGGTGCTTCCGGTTTGGGCGAAGGCACGGCACGCATGCTTGCAGCTGAAGGCGCCACGGTGCTGGTCGCCGACATGCAGGCAGATAAAGGCGAAGCGGTAGCCAAGGAGATTGGTGGCGCGTTCCTCAAATGTGATGTCAGCAATGAAGCTGACGGCCAGGCGGTAGTGGCCAAGGCGGTTTCCATGGGCAAGCTGATGGGCCTGGTGAACTGTGCAGGAGTGGGGCCTGCTGAGAAAACCGTAGGCAAGAACGGCCCGCACAAGCTGGAAATGTTCACCAAAACCATCATGGTCAACCTGGTGGGCACTTTCAACATGATTCGCTTGGCCGCTGACGCCATGGCCAAGAACGAAGCGGAAGACACTGGTGAGCGCGGAGTGCTGATCAGCACTGCCAGCGTAGCGGCCTACGATGGGCAGATCGGCCAGGCCGCATACTCTGCCAGCAAAGGTGGCGTGGTGGGTATGACTCTGCCGATCGCGAGGGATCTTGCACGCAACGGCATCCGTAATATGACGATTGCTCCAGGCCTGTTCGGAACGCCCATGCTGTTCGGAATGCCCCAGGAAGTACAGGACTCGCTGGCCGCCAGCGTGCCTTTCCCTAGCCGCCTGGGCACTCCGCAGGACTACGCCAAGCTCGTCAAACAGATCGTTGAGAACGACATGCTCAACGGCGAGGTGATTCGTCTGGACGGTGCCATCAGACTGGCACCAAAATAAGACACTCGAACATGGGGGCAAGCTCACTGCTCTATGGATAGTCTCGCCGGAGCAGCGAGCTTGTGGGTGTGAACCCGTCCTCGCACGCCAACTCCTGCGGAGCCCACGCACTATGTCTACCCAGCCCGAAACGCTAGCATTTCTGTTTGATCAGCTTGGCGAACTGCCTGGTCTGCGCTCGCGGCGAATGTTCGGCGAATACTGCGTGTATGTAGACGACAAACCCGTAGGCTTTGTTTGCAATGACATGCTGTATGTCAAGCCCACAGATGCCGGGGTGGACATCATGAATCCCCCGGTGTGGGGAACATTCTATGAAAAAGTGAAGCCCCACCTTCTGGTCACACCTGACAGGTGGGACGAGCGCGAATGGCTGCGCTCATTGGTGATGGCCACAGCCGAAGCACTGCCCAGGCCCAAACCCAAAGCAGCGCCAAAAACCGCTACCAAGCTGGCATCGAAGAAAAGCCGTTCGCGCTGAACGTCAATCCGTTGCCCCGGGGTGAAAAGTGAAGCCTAAACCCCGTTCGGGATAAGCTTGGTCTGTCCTGAGCGTGTCGAAGGGTCGATGCCTTGCGCAGCGCCTCGACTATTCGACAAGATTCGGCCAGGCCAAACTCCGTGATCAGCCGCGCGCGAGACGCTTGGCATTTGCAACCGCCTTGGCGCGTACAGGCGCTAATCCAGCATTGAGCATGCCGAGCGTCGCACTTTGCCACAAGGCCAGAGCTGATTTGCCTGCAGGCGCACCTTGCCCGGTCCAGGGAGAGCCCCAGGGCTGAGCCATCGCCATGAACAGAGATGGGCCGGACATGCTCGCGTGCATGACCATGGCGACCCAGGCTTGACCAAAGGCCACCTGTTTCTCTACCACCATTTGCGTGAACTCTTTCTGATCACGAGCAGATGGCATGCCGCCACTTCCTGCGGTCATGCGCGCCATGCGATGGGCGACAACCTGCGGGGCTGCGAGCGCGAGGTCCGTGCTCTGACGAAACAGCGTGGCGACTTCTCGACTACGACCGCGGCTGGAGGACATAAGTTACTTCCTAAAAATGGAATCTTTACAGTCCATGCTCCATATAGCTTCGGGGACCGATTTACAACGCTATTCATTGCCACTCACGCATGGGCCACAAAGACCGCATGCGTGGTGCGCCGACGCTGCATCAAGAATTACTTATTCACTATAAACACTTTTAGGGTCGAGAAGGTAGAGAGCGCCCTCCAAAGCGCCGTGTGATGGAGCTCTCAAGCTGCGCGCCTACAGGACTTGTCAGACGGATTCTGCGTTGGCCATCAGCGCTCCCAAGCGCAAGCCGAGTCGATCGGGTGAGGTGTAGGCCTCACGGTATTGCTCGAATGGCATAGTGTCAGACGCTTCGATTCGTTTGCGCGACTGCACAGATTCTGCGGCAAGTTTTTCAAAATGCTGCTGCCACTCCTGCGGAAAAGGCAAAGCAAGCAATTCGGTGCGCGTTTGAGTAGACCGCTCACGCACGAAGCCCATGAAACTGTTTTCAAATTCGCTTTGCATGGCGTTGAGAACGCGCGCGGAAGGCAGGTTCTCAGGGGCACGCATGGCCGCCACCGCCGCATCAAGTGCCACGCGGTAGGCGTTGCCACCATGGGCTGCGTCGAGAGCATCTGCAATGGGATCAAACTCACTCAGCAATTCGGTGCCCCATTGCTGCAGCGATATCTCCCCGCCATCGCGTTCCAGCATCAGCCCGGGCTCACGACCACGAGCGGCTGTGCGGTGCTGGTTGCGCCCCAGGGCCGCAATTTCCTGTGGAGTGTCTGGCGGGCTGTCCGACAACAGCGCGTGCAGGAGGAACATGTCGATGAAACGGCCCGTTTCGGCAGTAATACCAATAGGTACAAACGGGTCCAGGTCCATCAGGCGCACTTCGACGTACTCCACGCCTCGCTCGCGCAGGGCATGCAAAGGGCGTTCACCCGGGAAGATTACCCGCTTGGGCCGGATAGTGCCGTAGAACTCATTTTCGATCTGCAGCAAGGTAGTGGCCAACTGGTTGTAGTCTCCACCGGGATTGCGCAAACCCACGGCCTCGTAGGCAGGGTAAGGGCGTGTCAACGCGTCTTCCAACGAAGCGCCATAGCCCTCAAGGCTGTTGTAGCTGACCGCCAGGGATGTTTGCGCTTCGCTCTGGTAGCCAAGGCGCCCCATGCGCAGCGAGGTAGCATGCGGCAGGTACATGGTGTTTTCACCCAGCGGCTGCAGTTCATGAGGGCGCCCCTCCACGAAGCAGGAACACACCGCGGGCGAAGCACCAAACAGAAACAGCATCAGGAATGCGTGGCGGCGGAAATTTCGGATAAGACCAAAATACTCATCACTGGTCACGCCAGGCATGGACCAGTTGTAATGAATGCCCGAAATGGTCTGCATGCGACGGCCGTAGCGATGGCCCAGACCCATGCGGTAGACACTTTTGGCGCGCGCCACATTGGAACTCCCGTAGAAGCCCAAGGGGATCATTTCATCTGGGGGCAATGCGCAAGGCATGCTGGAAACCCAGAGCATTTCATCGCCCGCTTCATCAAGCACCCGATAGGTTTCTTGATGGATCTGCGTCAATTGGTCCAGGCAAGCTTCTACACTTGCGTGCACGCCCGTGACCAATTCCACCTGCGACTCACTGAAATCGGTGGTGATGTGGGGGTGGGTCAGCGCCGAACCCAAAGCAGCAGGATGAGGCGTGAGCGCCAACCGGCCATCTGGTTGGACACGCAGGCTTTCTTTTTCGATACCGCGGCGAATACCCCGCAGTCGATCGCCAGGCAGCGCCTCTAACTGGCTCCTTAGCTTTTTCATATCGTGTCTCATTTCTCAGGCAGGGGGGCGACGGTATCACAGGCGGCAATTCCGCGCGCACGCGAGGTCTCCCGGCGACCTGCCTGCGCAGTAATTCGCCGGTTTTGACCGCGTTTATATAGTACGCGGCTTTTGCAAAACGCGCCTTAAGCGCGAGATCAGCGGTGCGCCGCCATGGCCTGAGTCACCTCGTTGGTGCCCTGGTCTGCCCCGCTCGCAGGAACCGAATCGCCGGTTCGGCTCGTGACGTCTGCCAGATGAGCCAGCAGGCGCTCTGGTGTGTCGGGTGTCAAGCCCAGGTGCATGCCTTTGGTCATCGTGACGAAAGCAGCTTCGTAAGTACCTGCGCCGGCACACAGCGTGGTGCGCGAGGGCGAATCCTCGCACGCCAGCACCAGCATGGCGGGAACCACCGCTTCAGGACGAAGCATCTCCAGAACGGGGGCGGGCATGAGCCCTTCAGTCATGCGGGTGGCCGCCGTAGGCGCGAGACAATTGACGCGAATGCCGTGCTTGGCGCCTTCCAGGCTCAAAGTCTGCATGAGGCCCACCAGAGCCAACTTGGCTGCGCCGTAGTTGCTTTGTCCAAAATTCCCGTAAAGTCCGGTGGACGAGGTGGTCATGACAATGCGTCCATAACCTTGCGCGATCATGTGCGGCCACACCGCTTTGGTAGTGTGCACGGCACCCATCAGATGAACGTCCAGGACCAGACGGAAATCGTCAAGGTCCATCTTCGCGAACGATTTGTCGCGCAGAATGCCCGCATTGTTGACCAAAATGTCAACACGGCCCCAGGTATCGATGGCCTGTTGCACCATGGCCTGCACCGCAGGAAAATCCGTCACAGAAGCGCCGTTGGCAATGGCTTCACCACCAGCGGCCTTGATTTCATCCACTACTTTTTGCGCTGCTGTTGCTGAACTGCCGCTACCGTTCACGGTACCGCCCAAGTCATTGACCAGCACTTTGGCTCCGCGCGCGGCCAAGCCCAGCGCGTGCAAGCGACCCAGGCCACCGCCTGCACCAGTGACAATGGCTACGCGGCCGGAAAAATCGAGGGGGTTGCTCATGCATTCACTCCTTGTATTCAAACTAGCGGACAAACCCTGGAATGTACTGCTTCGGCGTGAAACATTTAGCCCGGATATTTCCTTGCCTTCTAGTTACAGGAGAGTGCGTGAATTTTTTGCCTCCTACAGGTCTAGAACCAGACGTCTTGATTTAGCTCGAGAGCAGCACGGCGTAAAAAGATCATTGGCGGCTTGCTCCGCGGGTGTAAGGCAATGATCCCGGTGATCCGGCACACCTGCCAGGACTCGCGTAATGCAAGTGCCGCAAACGCCCTCCTCGCACATCGAAGGTATTTGCACCTCTGCATTGACGAGCGCCTCCAATGCCGTTTGATCTTTCTGAACAACGACGACTGTCCCTGAACTGGCAATCTCGACTTCAAAGCTCTCGGCATCGGCTGAAGAATCTGGAGCCCCCGCAAAGTATTCGTAATGAACTTGCTCTTCCGGCCACTGTAGGGCCTTGACGGCATCAAGCACCGCGCCCATGAATCCAGCGGGCCCACAGAAATATAGGTGCGCTTTTCCGTTGTGCCTGTTCAGGAGTTCTCTTATTTCCAGCTTCTGGCTGACGTCTCCGTCATCGTGATGAAAGTGAACGTGCGGAGCAAAACGAGAATGCTTGATGCGACTTCGGAATGCTGTTCGCCCCTGCGACCGCGTTAGATAGTGCATCTCAAATTTGGAGCCCATGCTGTCCAGGCGCTCGGCCATGCAAAGCAGGGGCGTGATGCCGATACCGCCGGCCAGCAACAAGCTGAAGGGCGCCTCATGCGCAAGCGCGAAACGGTTCTTGGGGGCGCTGATCTCCAGTTCATCGCCCTCGCGTAACTGCTCATGCATGAACTTGGACCCACCCCTTGACTGGGGGTCCTTCAACACAGCAATAAGGTACCGATGCGTCTCGGAAGGCTCGTTGCACAAGGAGTATTGCCGGACCAGGCCTTCACCCGTTGTCACGTCTATGTGCGATCCGGCTGAGAAGGCTGGTAGCGGCTGCCCGTCGGACGTTGCCAATTCAAAGCTGGCGATATCCTGAGCTTCGTCGATGCGCTTTACAAGCGTGACTCTAAGCGGGGTTGATGCAATGGGTTTCATGGTTTTCGACGACTGGATTGACGAGACGCTCGCACCCAACACACGGATCGAGAGCATCAGGCGGTAACAGTGGGCTAACTGATGCTGAGGCGAATCAAGGCGGGACAAGCCTTCTCTCAAAAAATGGATCCATTATTCCTGCAATTCAGAGGATGTCAACCAGATGACGCCGCCCCTAGCGACAGGCGCAACTACAGCTTCGTCGGAACGCGCAGTGGACGCAGGTGGTATTTTCTGGGAGCGCCAAGCTCCAGCTTGGCAATTCGGGGGGCTTTGCCAACGCTGCAATGCCAAGTTGGGGCTTGGCACTCCCAGGGGGAGCAGCCGGCTCCAAGGATGACTTGGTCGGAAGGAACTCTAGCTTCGTCGATGCGCGTCTCGCAGCGATCAGGAGGCTGCTGCGGCCGGACCAAGAACGCTGCCGCTTCCACCTGCCGCCATGGCCAGGGCTCCCGGAATGGCAACCGGCACATAGTCAGGGTCCATCAGATGGATCGTCTCAAGCGCAACTCTAGCCAGATGCTCACTGACCAGCCTGGAGGCATCCAATGCAGATCTTCGTTCAAAGGCGCGAAGGACCGCAACGTGCTCGGCTTGCGAAGTCATCCAGGAGCGCGGCGCATCTCTCATGTTCATGCTTCGTGCCCGCTCCGACCGCTGCCAACAGCTTTCTATGGTCGCCATGACTTCCTGTCCGGCGTGTCTTTTGAGCAGAGCGTTGTACTTCAAATGCAACTTTTCCCAAGCTGACTTCGACCGTGCATTGATGGGTGTGATCTTATTCATGTCAGCCACGACAGTGCGCAACTCGTCGAGCTCAGGATCGGTCGTCTTATTCAATGTAAGGCCCACCGCAAGCGCTTGCGCCAGGATCCAGATGGCGTAGACACCATCAACTTCTGATGGCGAGACGGCCTTCACCCGCATCCGGTACTGATAGGGGGCGTCTACCAGGCCCTCAGTCTGCAACATGCGCAAGGCCTCGCGTACAGGCGTGCGACTTACCCCGAAAGTCTGGGAAATATGGACGGTGTTCAGAATGTCACCGGGCTTCATTTCCCCGGACAGGATGTCACGCCGCAGGCGTGCGTAGACATCCCGAAAGTCACCTGACGCACGCGTGCTCTTGCTTGTCCCTGCAGCAACGGTTTCGCTCTTCTCTTTCATGGCTCATCCATATGCGACCCCATCGCTCTCCGAAGAGCGCCGGACCCGTCAAAGCATGAAGGTCAGATTGCCCAGCGGCATGTCGCGATTTATCAATAGGATCTTCTTCAGTTTGACCTTTAAGGTGCCTTCGACTTCCTCAATGTGGTGCTCGACCTTCGCAACATAAGTCGCCACTTTGCCCAGTCCGATTTGAGTATAGTCGCCCGGCCGGCTCTCAGCGATCAGTTGACTGGAGCGGACTTTGTAAGTGCCAGGCGCTATGTGCGAGACGCGAAGGTTACTGACGAAATGCACAGTGCGCGAGCGCGGGTTCTGCGCAGGAAAAGGCAGTTGAAGAAGATGGTGCACCCGCTCTTGCCTGCTCACCGCATCGTCGTAGATGAGCGATGCACTCTCATGCCTTTCGGCGCGTTCATCTATAGGCACCCAGTAGATGCCATCTTTGGTGAAGATGTCCAGCCATTGCTGCAGGTCCAAATCGTCAAGTAGTTCAGCCTCGAGATAAATCAAATCTCGAATGCGATCTTCAAGGGCACTCACTGCACTGCCCTCCCCTTTACGGACATCATCTCCCGCCACGACCGCCAGAAAGCACGGTGCACGGTCTCGCTGGAGGGCAGACCTTCGATCTCGCCATTTTCCAAAGGCTTCTCGTTGTGCATGCCACGCTCAAGGATCAGCCAATCATTTTGCGTAGCGCCTAAACCCTGCTGATTCAACGCAAAGACTTCTATGTCGTCCACCGCCCCATAACCCGCGGGGCCATAGAACCGTTCGTGGCTGCGCAGCATACCTGCGTTGTAGTCGTCAGAAACTCCTTCAAGCGCATAGGGATAGACAGTCACTTCTGTCATCGCCGGCCCGATTGGCCGCCATACGCGAAGCTGGTTATGAATGATGCCGAAGTTCGGAAAAATACACGCCACCCCGACGCCCGCTATCCACTCAAGCTCTTGCCTGCCGTATTGCTCACTAAGCTGGTTGTAGTAATTTGCGTGCGGCCCCTCAAAGAGTGTCTCGAACTCAGCTGCCGGCTTCTGGTTCACGCCATGCCCAAACCTTGATCCGCGCACGTTTCCACGGGCCCGCAGAAGTCGCATCTTTGCAGCGTTATCGCCTTTGTGGACGCCGAAATCTCCGGTGGAGTCTCCAAACTTCTGTTGAAGGTTGACGAAAGCTTTGTGCGTATACATGAAGTGATAGCCGTCAACGATGTTCTCGGCCTGGAATTTCCAGTTTCCTTCGTACGTACCTACAAATGGCTTACCCGTCAGGCGTATTTTCCCCACTGGAGACTGCTGCAATTTCCGCTGCAAAACCTGCGCTGCGCCACCCGCCAGGTATTGCTCCAGCGGAACGACGTCAGCATCCATACAGGCAAAAATAAAGCCAAGGTAGTTTTCGACCCTCGCCACACGTTGCAACCCCTCTGGTTGCACAAAATCCGGACCATATCCATTGGGATCATCTCGACCCGTTATTCCGGTCAATCGGCCATCGGTGGCGTACGTCCAGGCATGGTATGGGCATACAAAGGCACGAGTATTTCCACTGCGCTCCCGGCACACTACGGCGCCGCGATGGACGCACCGATTCAGCAAAACGGAGATGGCCATGTCTTGGCCGCGGGTGACGATAACGGGCTGGGTGCCTATATGGGCCGTCTTGAAATCACCTGGCTTGGTCAACTCGCTTTCGTGCGCAACGAAGTTCCAGGTCTTCTTGAAAATTCTCTCCTGCTCCAACTCAAATATGCGCTGATCTGAGTAGGCACGCCCACTGACGCGAAATGTGGTGGGCCCTTCCTGAATCAGCTCATCGACTGGCGATTCATCCACACGCAAAGAAATCATATTAATTCTCACCCTTTGGTTTTCCCCGGACCTCCTCAACAGCCACACCTTTAGATACCTGATATGGCTTGGGAAACTCGGTTAAAACGATCCAATCTCATCCATGCGGGAGCGTGCAGCAAAGCAAACCTCCTGCTGGCCCTGTGACTTTGCGCAACTCGCTATTCAGGCTTGATATTCGCCATCTTGACGACACGCTGCCAACGTTCAAGGTCACTCTTGACCACGTTCAGTGCAACATCTGGATTACTGCCGACGGCGACCAGTCCGTTTTCTCGAAAGGTACGAGCCAAATCCTGGGATTGAAGAACGGTGCGCAGGTCGTTTGCAATCTTCTGCGCCACTGGATCGGGCGTTCCGCGTGGAGCGAAAAGTGCCAGCCAACCTTCCAAGGCATACCCCTTGACGCTATCGCCGATGGGCGGTAGTTCAGGCATATCTGCAGTTCGCGCAGCGGTACTCACTGCCACGGGAAGCACCCGACCAGCTTTGGCCAGCACAGAAATCACGTTGACGGGCGTCATGACCATGGACACCTGACCCGCCGTGACTGCATTCAGTCCGGGTGCGGAGCCCTGGTATGGCACGTGCAAGATATCCACGCCCGCCATGAATTTGAACATTTCGGTAAATAAGTGGCTGCTTGATCCAGGACCAGAACTTGCGTAGGTATATTTGCCTGGATCTGCCTTGGCCAGCCTGATCAGATCTTCGACATTCTTGATCCCGAGATCTGGATTGACACTCAGGACGAATGGCATGGTGGCAACGACTGACACCGCCTTAAAGTCGCTCACCGGATCGAAGCGCATTATTTTCGGATTGACGGCAGCGGTTGCCGTCATACCGGATGGTCCTCCAATCAGCAGTGTGTATCCGTCTGCCGGAGATTTTCGAACGTAATCCGCGCCAAGTGTGGAGCTGGCGCCCGGCTTGTTTTCAATGACAACGGGCTTGTTCCACAGGACGGATAATTTCTGCCCGACCACGCGCGCCACCACATCGGTAGCACCCCCAGCGCTGAAGGGGACGATCAGATGAACCTGCCTGCCAGGAAATGGATCGTTCGCTAGCGCGACCATCGGTACGGTGAACGTCAGAATCCCCAAGCAAACAGATGCAATATTGCAAAATAATTTCATTTTTCGCTTTCAAAGAAATTAGAACCATCTTGACTATTGACGCGCCGTCTCCTTTTGGAGGCCGTCCATTTCGACTGCCCTTTGATACCTTGCAAATACAAAACATCAATCCATGAAACGGCCACCGGACAGATTCAAGGTCTCGCCGGTTACATAGCCGCTGCCTTCGGAAGCCAAATACATCGCTGCGCATGCGGCCTCCTCTGACCGCCCCGCGCGCCCCGTTGGGATGCCAGCGACCAGAGATGCTTTGGCAGCATCCGATTTGCCGGCCAGCTGAACTTCGAATAGGGACGTTGCGATCATGTTGACTGTGATGCCGGTGCCGGCGAGCTCGGCTGCCAGCACTCGCGAATAAGCAATCAATCCCCCTTTGGCCGCCGCGTAGGGAGCTACATGTTTGTGCGCGCCAGTCTTGCCGGACATCGATACAAAGGAGATGAGCCTTCCTTCCAGCTTGTGCGAGACGAGCCTGCGCGCGCATTCCTGAAGCATGCAGGCGGGTCCCACGAGCTCAGCATTGACGACGTTTTGCATGTGCTCACGAGAGATGGCCAGTGCATCTCTCGTTTCGACCGGCGGAGCCACCATGGTCAATATCTGGACCAATCCCACGCGTCGCTCACACTCATCCAGAAATTGAGAAGCCGCCAGCGGATCGGCAAGGTCTACTGGAATGGAGTTCGTCTCTGCGGTCACCTCAGACGACGCCGACGCAGGCAGCGATCCAACCAGGACTCTGGCACCTCGCTCTTGAAATGCTTTGACGACTGCCGGACCTACCCCTACATTGCCACCGACTACGGCGACGACACGCCCCGCGAATTCGTTGCTTTGCGACATTTTCATTGCGAGGCCACATCCATTAGAAGGTGGGGAGCGACAAGCTTTTCTGTAAAGCTCGCCAGGTCATCGATGCGCGAAAGCATGGCGATTGAGGACATCACATCGGTTGCGCGTTCCGCTCCAAAAAGCGGCGTTACAGAGTCTAAGAATTTTTCTTCAAACTCCTCATCGGTCAGTGGGGCAAGCCTATGTCCCGGCTGAGGCTTTACAACGCTGGTAAATACGCGACCTTCTACATCTGTCAGTTCCACCCGGCTTGTGAATCCGGATGACTTGTCATTCAAACTCTCATCGGGAATGACAGAAACCTTGTCCAACAGCCCATGCTCGCGCAGTTGCATCACCCGTTCCGGGCTGAAGGATTCAACGCTTACCCGGCCGTCGAGTAACGACACGGCTACGATGTAAGGCAGTGAATGGTCAGCCGTCTCACGGGAAGTAGGTGCCCATGCTGTATTGCGTTTCAGCACAAGGTGCTCATAGACATCCTGGCCGGTGAACACGCGAACTTCCCGAGTATTGGCTAGGTCACCGACCTGGCTGCGCACCTCTAGCGCGGCCTGAATTGCGCTCTGTCCACGGGAGCCCACTGGCCACCGCTTGAACATGGTCCTGCAAATGGCATTCAGCGGCCTTGTAGGATCCAATTGCTTTTGCAACGCGGCTTGTTGCTCAGATGATGTCGCCGTTTTCGCGAAGAAACCAAAGTTGCCTTCGAAGGGTCTCACCGCACCCTCAACATTGGCCTGTGCGAGCAAGACGGCATATATGGCGTGCCTGATGGCGTCGCTGCCATTGAATCGCTTCCACATCGTGAGGTCGCCTGCGGCGTTGAGTTCGCCGGATTCGATTTCAAGTGATGCAAAGTGAGGAACCACGGCGATGGCCAGCGCCTCACGCGTCTGCGATTCGTCCAGGTCAAGCAGCCGCGCCGCAGCGCATGTCATGCCAATCGCACAAATATTCGGGTAGTCCCACCCGGATGCGCCCAAGCGGATGACATCCATCATGGTGATGATGACCTCATAGCCCACCACCAAAGCATCGAGCATCTTGCTGCCACTGCAATGCCGAGCTTCCGCCAGTGCAATCAGACCTGGAACGATATCGCTCGGATGACCTCCGCACCCAGTTCCTATGTAGACGTCGTTGAAGTCGTAACCCCGCAGCGGAACTCCGTTGATCAGCGCAGCCGTCTCGGGACTTACGACTTCACCAGTACCCCAGACCCTGGCGCCGCGTGAGACTTGTGCATTCCGGCCATAACGCCGCCCAGCGATGGCCGCCGGGTGCCTCAATGCCCCCAATGCAACCGCCAGAGAGTCGATAAGCACGTGCCGCACTTCGTTGTGCAAGGCCTCACTGCAACCCGCCTGCACCCCGAGTGCGAACCGAGCCAAGGCCATTTGCGTAGAGTCAACGAGGTGCGGACTCACGTGTAGCCCCCTTGCTCTGCTGGAGTGCTAACTTGATCCAGCGCGACTCGGATCTCACGTTTGGCGCCTGCCTGCAAAAGCGCAGAGTCCTTTATCACAGTGACGAGTTGAAAGCCCCTGTCCGCGTACTGCTTGCCTGTGCCTCCGCCGGAGCACTGAATTCCGGCAACGATGCCTGCGCGCTTACACGCATCAAGAATATCCTGCACGGCCTGCGCATGCTCTGGCTCGGCCTTGTCCAGATCCGGAGCGAGTCCCAATCCCAAGGCAAGATCAGCAGGCCCGACGTAGATACCGTCAAGTCCTGGCGTTGATGCAATTTCCTCAATGTTCTTCACACCCTCGCGGGTCTCCACCATCACAAAGCACAGGGGTCCGTTTCCCAGCGTGTTGGTGTCACGTGCTGCGCTGACTACCGCCGCGCGGATAGGACCGAAGGAGCGGACTCCTTGCGGCGGATACCTGCAGGCTTCTACCGCTTTCTGTGCCTCGGCGCGGTTGTTGACCAACGGAACGATGACGCCCTGAGCGCCCGCGTCCAATGTCCTGGCGATGAGCCAGGCTTCGTTGGCAGGCACCCTTGAAATGGGCACGCTACCTCTGGCCTCAATCGCTGCGAACATGGGAAGGCAGTCCCGATAGTCAATCAGCCCATGCTGCTGATCCACGCAGACATAGCCGACTCCAGGTGAAACCATCAACTCGGCTGCGAATGCTGAGGGCAGTGCAGACCAGGCGCCGAACACAACGTCGCCGCGCTTGAAGCTCTCTCGCAAGCTCGAAAAAGATCTTATGCTCATTACCAAAAAATGGATTCATTTAAGTGGATCCATTATTGACGTCGTTATCCGCACATGTCAACAGGGGATCTGCCCTGGCCCTCGGTTGCACACGAGGCGACAGCAGCAGTCTGGCTGGTAGATGGTCTTGTCGTCGATGTACACGCCTCTGAGATTGGGCTGTGTTACGCGCATAGCCGCGGGCATCACCGGGGTGATGCTCGCTGAGCCCGGGGTGCCTGAGATCTGGTGGCGCGACGATGGCGCTTGGAAGACCTAAGCACGGACTGAGGGGGTGTGAACGAACCCCTCATGCGCGCCGGACGCATTCCCAGCGGCTGAGGCAGCGCGATAGCTCAGGTTGTTTGCTGGTTTCCAGACTCGGAGATGACTCGCCCCCCTCTCCGAATCAATCAGAGAACCAGAATCGCGCGGAAGTCATTGACATTGGTATACGTAGGCCCGGTGACCACCAGATCGCCGATGGCTTCAAAGTATCCATAGGCGTCGTTGCGGTCGAGGTGATCCACCACCTTGTGCCCCGCTGCGGCGCCCCGAACGAGGGTGTCGGGCGCAACAAGAACGCCTGCGTTGTCTTCGACACCATCGATGCCGTCGGTGTCAGCTGCCAGCGCCCATACCCCCGGCTGGCCTTGCAGCGCCAGAGCAAGGCCCAGACAAAATTCCCCCGCACGCCCACCCCGGCCGCGCGGCGTATCGGTGGGCTGGGGCCGTACTGTCACCGTGGTTTCGCCGCCGGACAGTAAAACGCAAGGTTTGGCAAAGGGTTCGCCATTGCGAGCCACCGACCGGGCCAGGGCTGCGTGCACCTTGCCGACTTCACGCGACTCCCCTTCGATCTCGTCGCTGAGGATGTAGGCGGAGAGGCCGGAGGCGCGCGCCGCATCAGCCGCTGCCTGCAAGGACTGCCGCGGTGCGGCAATAAGGTGCACCGCATGACCATCGAACAGGCGGTCACCGGGCTTGGGGGTTTCCAAGGCACCGGACTCCAGCCCAGCCTTTATGGTGGCGGGCACAGCGATGTCATAACGTCGAAGGATTGCGAGAGCGTCAGCGCAGGTGGTGGGATCCGGCACGGTAGGGCCGCTCGCGATCACCGAAACATCGTCGCCTGGCACGTCGCTGATCGCCAGCGTCACCACGCGGGCGGGGAAGCAGGCCGCAGCGAGCCGCCCGCCTTTGATGCGCGAAAGGTGCTTGCGCACGCAGTTCATTTCGGTAATGTCAGCGCCGGAATTCAGCAATGCGCGGTTGATGCGCTGCTTGTCGGCGAACTCCAGGCCCGCCGCTGGAAGCGTGAGCAGAGCGGAGCCGCCGCCGGAGATGAGAACGATCACAAGATCGTCGGCCGTGAGACTTCCCTTGAACGCCAGCATGCGTTCTGCAGCGGCCAATCCGGCTTCATCAGGCACAGGGTGTGCTGCCTCAATGATGTGAATGCGCTCAGCCGCATTCGCCTCTCGCCTTGGCGTGTGGCCGTACCTGGTAACAACAACGCCCGAGAGAGGAGCGTCTGTGGGCCAATGGGCCTCCAAGGCCTGCGCCATGGCGCCCGCGGCCTTGCCGGCGCCAAGCACGACAGTACGCCCCCGCGGCGGGGCCGGCAGGTAGGCGGACAACTTGGTCGCAGGCAATGCCTCCTGCACGGCAGTGTCGAAGAGCTGCCGGAGAAATGTGCGCGGGTCGTTCACTTGATGACTCATCTAGGGCGTGTTAACACTAAATTCGCCCCCGCGCCGGATTTTCCCGGCTCATAGTGCAAGACGCGCCGCGCAGCCAAGGTGCGATCCTTGGTAAGAGGCGCA
>JAECRA010000035.1:32845-43463 GCA_015999985.1 Comamonadaceae bacterium | reverse complement strand
GGCGCATTGACTGGAGATGCGACTTCTTCAATCGCCCCTTGGTAGCGGACCGCTTCAGCCAGTTTGGTTTCAAGCGCGGGAACGTCGACGATCCAGTTCAAAGCGGCAACACCCTGTGCCTCAGCTGCAAACCGCAGGTGACCCTGCTGATCGCCGTGGACCTGCATTTCGAGTACAGGCGTGGCGAAGCGTTCGTCGGGCCAGCACCGCAGCGATTCGAGCAAGGCCTTGGCCGCAGGGCTGAGTGCGTACGCGCGCACGTCGCCATGGCCGCTGGCTGGATCTCGCGCAGGTGCCACGAGGCTGACGCGCAGCCTCTCGCGCGCCAAAAGCAGGGCTAGCACGCGGCCGACAATGCCGGCGCCGCGGATGCAAATATCAGGAGTAAGCGCCATGAGGACCATTGTAGGCGGGGCACAAGGGGCTCGCTCATGGCTTAGCCGCAGTCTATTGGCGGCTGGGACGGGTTGGACGCTGCAATTTCTGTAAAGGCCAATCCATATGCATCTGGGCCTCAAGGCGTTGTGGCGCCTAGGCGAACGATTCGGTTGGTCAAGGACCCCAGGCCTGAGATCGAGATATCCACCAGGTCTCCATGCTGCAGATTCGGCGAGGTTCCGTCAGTGCCCATCCAGACCACATCGCCCGGCCATAAGGTCAGATACCGTGACATTCGACTGATGAAGTGCGAAATGCCAAAAATCATGGCCTCAGTGTCAAACTCATGCTGGACTGCACCATTGAGTCTGATGGTGGTTTTTGCGCCGCCTGGATTGAACTGGGTGTCGATCCATGGTCCCATGGGCTTGAAGGTGTCGGTGTTCTTGCCGCGCCAGAACGTGCGATCTGATTTTTGCCAATCGCGCTCGCTCACGTCATTGCCTATCGTGTAGCCAAGAATCACGCTGGGAACATCTCGTTGCTCAATGTGTTTGGCCTTCTGGCCAATCACGACGACCAGCTCAGCTTCGTAATGGATGCGCGGGCCCGCATCCTCAGGCACGAGGACGTCACGCCCATGAGCGAGCAATGCATTGTTGGCCCGGTAGCCGATGTCAGCACTTTCGGGCAATTTGGCATCCGTGCCTGTGCGCTTGGCCACCGCCACGACATGGTCTGCATAGTTCATGCCGGCTGCGTAGAACGTGGTGGGAATGATCGGCACTTCCAGCGTTACGTCCGAGAATGTCAGTCGTTCACCGGTTTTTTCGTGGTGGCCAAAAGGATCTCCCCGCACTGGCAGCACCTGGTCGTTCTCATCCAACAAGCCAAACTGAATTTTGTCGTTGATTGAAAATCTTATCCACCGCATATCAATCTCCTAAGGATAGTTCCCGCCGCCTGCCAGGCTGCTGGCTCCATGGGTCTGGGCAGTCTGTAGCGTTTGCTCTGCCAGCAGCAAATATCATGGCATTTTGTCCAAATCTTGCATGCCGTAAATAGGCATCGAACGTTCCCGTTCGTCTTTCAGTATGGCCAGCTCGCCCATCGCACTGCCGTCTGCTGTAGTTGGAGACCGCAATTGCGTGACAGGCTAACTTGACCAGTTCTGCCGCGTCGTCGCCGTCCACAACGAATTGCCGGTGCTTTGCATGAGCCGGGGGCGCCGCGATGGGATGAGGGTCTCGAATCGAGTCTAAGGGGCGAAGATGCTCTGCGCGCATGACCGCGTGAAACCTTCGATTTCCACATCAAAAACGAGCGCGCAGAAGTCCGCAAAGATTCTGGGAGAGAACGGGGAGGGCGCTCAATGGCAGCGCGATGTTAAGAGACAATGCGGGTTCAGCCATGCTTTCGGCTCTCTTTAGCGCTTCTCTGGATACTGAAAATGCCTCTGTCCGATACGTCTTCGAGCGATGTGCAAGCCACCATCGCACGTCTTTTCGTGTACCCCATCAAGTCGTGCGGTGGCGTAGAGGTGCGTGAGGCGCTGCTCACGGAAACCGGCTTTGATCTCGATCGCGCCTGGATGGTGGTGGACAGTTCCGGCACGTTTGTGACGCAGCGGGATTGCCCGCGCATGGTGTTGATTCGCCCTCAGATCAAGACGTTTGAGGTCGTGCTGCGCGCCCCCGGAATGCTGGCACTGCACGTGGGTATCGACCAGGTCGAGTCGCCCACCACAGTTCGAGTCTGGAAGGATGAGGTCACGGCATGGGACATGGGCGATGTGGCTGCTCAGTGGTTCAGCGACTTCCTGGAAAAACCGGGGCTCCGGTTCGTTCGCTTTGACCCCGAGGTGCAGCGTCTGGCTTCAAAGCAATGGACTGGCGAGGTGGACGCGCCCATTGAATTCGTGGACGGGTTTCCTCTTCTCGTGGTCAGTGAAGCATCACTGAAGGGGCTGAATACCCGCTTGCAAGCGGCGGGCCATGAGGCAGTCGGTATGGAGCGATTTCGCCCCAATATCGTATTGGCGGGCGTTGAAGAGCATGACGAGGACAGGCTGCAAGAGTTCGGCATTTCCGCCAAGGACGGCCTGGTTCGCGTACGCCCGGTCAAGCCCTGCCCCCGCTGTCCCATACCCAATGTCGATCCTGCTACTGGAGTGCCAGGAACGCATGTAATGGACGCCCTGCAGGCTTACCGGGCTGATCCGCGGCTGGACGGTGCCATTACCTTTGGCATGAACGGCATCGTGATCGAGGGCGTTGGCCATACGCTTCGGGTGGGTGATACGGTGAACGCGGACTTCCAGTTCGATTGAGCCGGGGTGGGCACTCTGGCGGCGCAGGGTACGGCTCGGATGGGGCTTCAGCCCGAATCGGATTACCCGGCTATTTCCAGTACGTGGTCGCAGGCATCGAGCGTGGACTGCCTGTGCGCAATGATGATGACCGTTTTGCTGCCGGACAAACTTCGTATGGCTTGGTTGACTGCTTCTTCGGTTGGCCCATCAAGGGCGCTGGTGGCTTCGTCCATGCACAGCACCGGCGGGTCTCTGTAGAGCGCTCTCGCAATGCCGATCCGCTGGCGCTGACCGCCGGAGAGGCGTATGCCGCGGTCTCCTACGAGGGACTGATAACCGGCAGGCAGTTCACCCTCAATGAAATCATGTATGTGGGCTGCGCGCGCGGCACGTTCCACTGCTTTCATGTCGATGAGATCTTTGGCGACGCCAAAGGCTATATTTTCTGCCACGCTGGTGTCGGCCAGATAAATATGCTGGGGAACGTAGCCTATGGACCGTTGCCACGCCCCGACATATTGGGGCGTCACATGCGTACCATCTACCAGAAGCGCACCAGTATGCGGCTGCAATAAGCCCAGGACAATGTCCATGACGGTGCTTTTGCCCACCCCACTTTTCCCGGATATGCCTGTGATTTTCCTGGCAGGAATGACGAGCGTCCTATTTTTCAAGACAGGTTTGTCTTTCGCGGAGGGGTACGCATAAGAAACCCCTTCCAGGCGAATTTCATGCTTAGGAACGATGACGGTATCGGCCACTCCGTCATCTTCAGTGGGCATGGATAAATCCTGATGAATATGCTGAAGGACGGCACCCGAAAACTTCAGCTTGGTCAATCCGCTGTACATGGATTGCAGCGCTGGCAAAAGCCGGTAAGCGGCAAAGCCATAGAGGCCGATAGTGGGCAGCACGTGGCTGACGTCACCAGAGCGCCACAGCAATACAAGCGCAATGGCAATCAAGCCCGTGTAGCCAACGGCCTCCACGATATAGAGTGGCGCCTGGCTCAGCGTGTCTGCCGCAGCAGAGCGGCGAGAAGTTTCACGGGACGCCTCTGAGAAATCGCGAAGATACATCTCTTTGGCTTGTGTGAGCTTGACGTCCTTGATTCCGCTGATGACTTCATGGCAGCTTTGGTAGCGCTGCATATTGGCTGCCTGCCTCGCGATGCCAATGAATGCCAGGCGCTTTCGTACCGAAAAGTAGATGACTCCGTACAGAGCGCCTACTGCGGCCACGATCCAGAGTGCCATCTGGGGATCGTAGGCCAGCACCAGCAGTGTCATGGCCAGGGCCACGGCACCCTGAGCCACCACGATCGACAGCGGCTGGAGCAGGTCAAAAACGAGCTGATCCACATCTGAGAGAACATTTTTTGCCAACTCGGACGGGTTGCGTGTGAGGAAGAACTCATAAGGCTGCCGCAAATACTGTGACAGCAGGCGCGTGCCTAGAGATTGCCGCTGCATCTGGATAAACCGGCTCACGACATGGAGTGTGATTGCTTTGAATACCGAAGACGCCACTACTGCACCCATCGTGATGAGGCCCAGCGCGAAAATGAAAGCGACCGAATCAGAGAATCCATACTTGGCATATGCCGAGCTCAGCCAGGCGTTCTCTTCAATGATGCTCGGGCGGGCCAGGACCGCCAGAAATGGCGCAATCGAAAGGACGCCTGCTGTTTGCAGCAAAGCCATGGCACTGATCAACAGCAGGATCCAAACGGCCTTGCGCTGTTCAGCGAGAGTCAGCAGTTCCCAAATTTTCTTGCAGGTAACTAACATGGTGTGCATCCTTCAGGGAGACTCTGCAAAACCCATCACGGATGCCGGGCCTGGACATGGGGCCGACAACGGAGCTGAACGCGGGTCGGGCGGGCGAGCCAGGGACAGCAAGGCGAACAGCACGCTGTTCGCTCCGTGGAATTCAAGGTGCTGGTGTTTCTCGGATGTTGGGCCAGCCACCTTCTGTCACATCATGAACAGGGTCGAATTTGAGGATGTCCTCAATGTCTTTGTACTGCTCGATCAGGGGCGGTGTGAACGGCAAATTAGAGCCAAGTGGCATATCGCAAGACACCCCGGGCTCACCCTCCTGACGCGGCTGGACCACCGCAAACCCGGTTAACTGCGCAATCATGTCTGCGATGCCCGAGCTCAAGGTTTCTTCCGAGGCGTCGAACCGTTCTGCGATTATGCGTCGTGCTTCATCTGCGCTGGGAGCACTTAGCAAGATGAGTAAGCAGTCGGCGGCAGATCTATTCAGGGTGTAGTAGATGCCCCCTTGCAGATCAAGCAGGACGAGCTCGTCCTCATAGTTCTCAAACAGGATCTCGGAGTGGGGAAATTTCAGTAAATTCATGATGGTCGATAGATGGGGGGCGCAAGGAATGCGGTGTGCAAGCAGGGGGCTACTCAAGCCGTAGAAGCAGTACGCTTGCGGTCCAAGGATTTCTTGAATGTCCGCAGCAGATTCAGATCCACCATATTTTTGCCTTTGGTCATATTGCCGTCGTGACGCCGGAAGAAGACAGAAATGACATCCAGGCGCTTGATTTGAACCTTGCACTCCTGGGCGCGCAGAAACCAGTCGAGATCCTCGCCAAACCTCAGTTCCCTGTCAAAGAAGCCCACCTTGTTCAAAAAAGCGGCGTGCCTGAACACGGTGCCAGACACGCTGCGTGAAAACGCATCCCCAGGCTCTCCAAAGATTTCGTCACTGAGGCCATCTGCCCTTATTCGAGCCAGTTGAGGCAGGCCCATGACGACGTCAATCTGGGGGTCACTTTTCAGCTCATCCAATAGGCGAGCGAGCATGTGGGGTGCCCATAGGTCATCGCTGTCCAGGCATGCTATGAACTCGCTGTGCGTATTGGAAATGCCAAAATTTCGCGCCGCAGCCGGGCCCGCATTGGCTTGAGACAGAACGCGTACGCCCGGATAGCTGCGTGCGCGCTCCGCTGTGCCATCGCTCGATCCATCATCGACTACGATTATTTCCAGGTTCTGGCAGTCTTGGCTCAGAACATTCTCGATAGCAGAAGAAATCAATTTCTCACGGTTAAACGCGGGAATGATGACGGCCGTGGAGCCTTGTAATGGCGTTGAGATTTCCATGTCGATCCAGGCAAATTCAATCAAGGGGCTTAAGGGATTCAAGGGGTTTTGGCTGCATCACGTTTGCGATCCAGCGCTTTCTTGAATACCCGCAACACATTGAGCTCTACCAGGTTCTTGCCCTTTGTCATGTTCCCTGAATGCCGACGCACAATGACCGACGCGTAATCCAAGCGGAGAATATTGACGTGCAACTCACGCGCTCTGGTAAACCAATCTACATCTTCGCCAAAAGTTAAATCTGCATCAAACAAACCAACTTTTTCAAATGCTTGGCGGCGAAACAAGGTGCCGGTGATGTAGGAATCAAAACCTTCCCGGGGATTTCCGTAGAAATCTCCGGTTTTGCCTCCTTCAGTGAAACGGGCGAGCTGTGCCCATCCCATGACCACATCCACCTCGGGTTCGTTGTCCAGTGTATTCACCAATTCCCGCAACATGTCGCCGGGCCACAGGTCATCGCTGTCCAGAAAGGCAATATAGTCGCCACGCGCATTCACAATGCCGCGGTTGCGCGATTGTGCAGGGCCGCTATTGGGGTGCTGGAACAACTTGACCTCTCGATGGCTGCGCGCGCGTGCAGCGGTCGCGTCTGTGGAGCCATCGTCCACCACAATCAACTCCAAATCTGGGTGGTGCTGGGCTAGTACGTTTGAAATCGCTTCATCTATCAAATGTTCCCTGTTGAACGCAGGGATGATGACCGTCACGGGTGTGGGGGCTGCTACCTGCTCGACGGATGGGGGCAAGATGCGGCTGCGGCCTTCGTTCAACCACGAGCGTAAATACTCGATCAAGCGCTTTCTATCGGAGCCGAGTTTCAACCTGAAGCTCGGCACCAGAGCGCATAGACGATCTATGAAGGCATACGTGTCATTGTCGGCATAGGGAAGCTGTTCAACCGTGGTCAGGCTTGCCGCGTGCTTGACCTCATGCCGGCTGATTGTGTTTTCGATCACGGATTCGCGAGAGTCGTGCACCTTGGGCACCAAAATGGCCCGAACCGGCATGGATGATGGAATCTGCTGGGCAAACGTGGGGATCAGTTCATAAATAGCCTTCTCGTCCACGCCTCCTTCCGGGTTCGTCAGGCAAGGTCGCAATTTTTCATAGAACGAGAGTTGGTCCCTGTTGACTTTGGCAGAGCCATAGAGGGGATAAACCGTGGGCTCAGGCTCCAGAGCCAATACGACATAGTCGTCTCCGGAAAAAAGCATGCCCTCTTGCAGGCCGTTCAGAGCGGTAGAGGACTTTCCGATTCCTCCACTGCCGGTCAGCAAGATAGCGCCCTCGGAAGTGCCTATGGCTGCACCATGCAGAAGTTGCCTGTCGTCTTCGCTCATGCACCAGTGAAGCAAAGAGCGCAAGGGCGCTGCGGCACACCAGTACGGTAAGTGCCGAGGCTCGTCTACCCAGTAGTAGCCAAGGCGCTCACGCCGAGAAAACATATTGACGGACAGTTCTCCGTACAGAAAGGCAAACTGAAATGCCTTGTTGTTGAAGCCCCAGATGTCGCCCCGGTCGGTGAAGTGGCGTTTGTCGCAAGGTGGAGGCGGTGCACCGATGGCGCTGCTGGCCCTGTCCCAAAGGCAGAGGGTATGAGCTGGATTCCAGTTTTCAGAGGAGTCCACGCAAAGATGGCGAAGCGCAGGAAAGAAGACTTCCTTCAGCTTTTCACTGGCAAATCGCAGTTCTATGGAAATACCCGCCAACACAATTCTGGTGATGGATTCGTGCAGGGCTGCGGCCTGTTGGTAGCCTTTTCCCATTTCCTGGAAAAACGCCCGCTGCACCTCTTCGTCTTCATAGAAATCCGTCATCATTTTTCACCCATCGCCTGGCGCCGCCGGTCGAGGTGTTCTTTAAGAATGGACAGATGCTGCTGACGCGCGCTTCTCTGCGTTGCACCTGAGTTCGTGGGGTGAATTCGTCTGTGCAGCAAGATGTCCGGCAGCGTCTCTATGCGCAAGTCCATGCTTTTTGCTCTCAGGTGCCATTCGATATCGATTCCCACCAGCAAATCCTCGCGGAAACCGCCCACTTTTTCGAACACGCTTTTTCTGAGAAGCATGGTGCCGCTTACCGGTGCTGCCATGGGGTCGGGCGGGCAAAAGAGCTGGGCTTTCTCTTCTGGCGTCAAGTCTGCGTCAACGAACTGCAGGGCGTGGCCGTGCAAGATGTCCACGTCGGGTGACTCTGCGAAATGATTCAACTGAATATGAAGTTTGTCCGAAGGCCAGAAATCGTCAGAGTCCAGGAACGAAATGAATTCACCGTGGGCGCGATCCACGCCCACGTTTTTGGCCCTGCTTGCACCTTGGTTGTGCTGATGGAAATACTGGACTCTATCGCCGTAAGCGCGGACAATTTCTGCAGATGCGTCAGTAGATCCATCATCAATCACGATGATTTCGCGATCAATCATGGTCTGCGTCAAAGCGCTTTCGATCGCTTCCGCAATGTATTTCTGGCGATTGAAGCATGTAATGATGATGCTTGTTAAAGGTGGTTTCATGAGGCATCAATCATTGAATAGGTATGCGGAGCGTGGCGTTATCTGGCGCTATGTCACGCCGCATAATCAACTGCGAGCAGTCAGGCGCTTGATGACGTAGCCGGGCGCTTGTCGCCAGTAGGTCAGCTTGCAAGCTGTCTTCAGATAGTTTGGAAAGCTGGTCACGCGCCTCCATAAAGGCATTCCATGCAGCGCGCGAGAATGATTCAACCACCCGAGCAACAGCAACTGACCCAGGCGCATGTCACTTGAAGAGCTCGTTTGAAGCGAAAATTCCAGCCTTTCAAAACGAGACGGTCTCAGGTCATTCAACTGCTTGAGGACGCCATCAGGAATGGGCGCATCGAACCGACTGTGAATGTATTCCAATGAGTTTTTCAGCAACTGAAGCCCATTGAGGTCACGCGCATGCTCCATCAACCGATGCCATTCAATGTTGTCCTTGCGCAATATCCACATGGCATCTGTGACCCAACGCATAGGGGGCAGAGCGTTCCATAGCGCGCCATGAAGGCAAACATGCAAAAGCTGATGGGTTGGATCGAAGGTGCGGCAGGTTTCGCCTTTGAAGCTGACGGCCCTGGAGTGTTCCCAAAAGGGCTCCTCGGCGCCTGGCCAAGTGGCCCGGTGCAACGGAGTCCAATGTAGATCGATCTCCCATGTCTGCCCATTGACACTGCGCGTGAACTCAATGGCATGGGTCAAGCGCTCGGATCGAATTTTTTCGAAATCTACGGAAAAGCGCTGCGTATACTCGAGCCCACGCAATATCTGGCTGGCTTTTTCGAAGTTCTCGGGACGGACCATGATGTCCAGATCGCTCATGGGCCTCAAGGCAGGGTCTTCGTAGTAGCCCTCAATCATGGCCGCACCTTTGAGAAGCATCACCTCGATCGACGCCAAATTCAAAGTATGGAGAACGCGGCGCAACTCTGCAAGCATCAACTGGTTGCGACACCACTGGTAGCGATAGATCCCCCGCAAGCGGCCCATTTCGTGGTCTACCCATCCGGCTTTCTCCGCCTGCTTGAAAAGCAACGGCAAAAGGCGGTTGGAAGACTCATCAAGATGCTCAATATCTTCAGCCTCTCTCCAGGCGCGCCAATGCTGGCCAAATAACTCTGGGGGGCACAGGCATGCATGAAGTAGCGCCTCTTGGCCAGGGTTTGGAAGATTCTGGGACTGGGCGCAAGCGCCGGAGCCCGGGCGTGATGGAATGGACATGAGCAAGATGAAACGCGGTTGAACCTGTTAAGTGCTGGGAATTCTTTACTTGTCGTCTGGAATTCACGACGCAACCATCGTCTCGAAGATCAGCCGCGCAAGATCGTAACGCTCCCGCTGATTTGTATCAATAAGAAAATTTCGTAGCTTGCCCGCAAGCGCTCCGCATGAATGTGCAAGGGGGATGCTAGGCGAGTTGCCGTGAATGTACGCGTCTATTCCGGAATGGCCCTCCCCCCATTAGTACAATCACTCTCTTATCAGAACTTACACAAGGCCTCGTCATTTCCGGATGACCGGCCCCGCGCGGGTGGATTCCAGCGCGGCCGTTCAACTTCCTGGATTCCCGTCAGCACGGGAATGACGCAGGGGTAGGTTCTGTTGACAAGGAATTTCCATGAGCTTGCAATGCGGCATCGTGGGCCTGCCGAACGTCGGCAAGTCCACGCTTTTCAACGCGCTGACCAAGGCGGGCATCGCCGCCGAGAACTATCCCTTCTGCACCATCGAGCCGAACACCGGCGTGGTCGAGGTGCCTGACCCACGTCTGGCCAAGTTGGCCGAGATCGTGCAGCCGGAGCGGATCCTTCCTGCGATTGTCGAATTTGTTGATATCGCCGGCTTGGTGGCTGGAGCCAGCAAGGGCGAAGGCCTGGGCAACCAGTTTCTGGCGCACATCCGGGAAACCGACGCCATCGTCAACGTAGTGCGTTGTTTTGAAGATGAGAACGTCATTCACGTGGCGGGCAGGGTTGATCCCATTTCGGATATCGAAGTGATTCAGACCGAACTGTGCCTGGCTGATCTGGGTACGGTGGAGAAGGCCGTCCACCGATACGCCAAGGCCGCCAGGAGCGGCAACGACAAGGAAGCTGCGGCCATGATCAAGCTGCTGGGTCCGGTAGAAGAGGCGCTTAATCAGGGCAAACCTGTGCGGACGCTCAATCTCTCCAAAGACGAGCAAGCCACCCTCAAGCCACTTTGCCTGATCACTGCCAAGCCGGCCATGTTTGTGGGCAACGTGTCCGAAGATGGTTTCGAGAACAATCCATACCTGGAGCGCTTGAA
>JAECRA010000035.1:0-32745 GCA_015999985.1 Comamonadaceae bacterium | reverse complement strand
GGAATATGCGGCGACCCAGAACGCGCCCATGGTCGCCATCTGCGCCAAGATGGAAGCCGACATGGCGGACATGACTGATGAAGACAAGGAGCTTTTCCTGGCCGAGATGGGGCAGGAAGAGCCTGGGCTGAACCGTTTGATTCGCGCAGCGTTCAAGCTGTTGGGCCTGCAAACCTACTTCACCGCCGGTGTGAAGGAAGTGCGCGCCTGGACCATCCGTATCGGCGACACGGCACCGCAAGCCGCCGGCGTGATCCATGGCGATTTCGAACGCGGCTTCATCCGTGCCCAGACCATTGCCTACGATGACTACATTCAGTTCAAAGGCGAGCAGGGCGCCAAGGATGTGGGCAAGATGCGCAGCGAAGGCAAGGAATACGTCGTCAAGGATGGCGATGTGTTGAACTTCCTGTTCAACGTCTGACGATTCATCTTCAAGGCAGCTGCGCCTGGGATGCGCTCCAGGCGTCTTCTGCCGGGCACACTCCCAGCCCACGCGCTTGCATCGGAATCATGACGCCAGCATGCGCTGGAATCGGCTGGTGGCCTGCATGCATTCGGCTTGCAGGCGGTGAACGATTTCTGCCAGCGGTACTACAGCGCGAGCAAAGCCCACAGCGGGCCCCATGGAAAGCATGCCTTCTTCGTGTTGGCCCGCCTGATACGCCAGTGCCTGCGTGCGTTCACCACTGATCAATTGCCCAAACTCCGCATGGGTGCGCGCTCCGGCCTCTTCCAGTGTGGCCACTTTGCGGGCGTTTTCATTGTCAAGGACGCGCCAAGTGTCTCCAAGGCTACCCAGGACTGCGCGGGTACCATGCGCGTCTGTGGCGATCACGCGTTGCTTGTAGGCGTCATGCGCAGGAGTTTCCAGGGCGGGCGTGAATACGCTGCCCATTACCACGGCGTCAGCGCCTAGAGCCAGGGCAGCGGCAATTTGCCGCCCATGCCCAATGCCACCCCCGAGCGCCAGGGGTATGTGCAATTGTTCAAGTGCGAATGCCCCGTTGAGAAACGTGGGCAACTGGTTGCTGCCGGGATGGCCCCCTTCTTCCATGCCCACCAGGGTGACGGCGTCGACGCCCATATTTTGTGCACTGACGGCATGGCGGACATGGGCACACTTGTGAATGACGATGGCGCCGGCATTTTGGAAGATGGGCATCAGCTCCGTAGGGGGAAGGCCGGCGGTCTCGAAGATGCGTACACCTTCCTGCAGCGCGATTTTCAGCCGCGTGGTCATGGCTTCATTCCCGGAACCACGGCGCGAAAGAGTGAGGTTGACACCAAAGGGCTGCTCTTTAGTCAATCGCCGGCATTCATGCAGCGTTTGCCGGAAGTCTTCGTCCGTGCGCAAGCTGCGTGCCGTGATGAAGCCCATACCACCGGCGCGTACCATGGCGGCGACGAGGCGCGCATCTGACAACCACATCATGCCGCCTAAGAGCAGCGGCCAGCGGATGCCCAGCAATTCTGTCAAGCGAGTGGGCCAGCGTTCAGGAATGGTGGGAGCCAAGGCCGTGAAGCGTGCATTCATATGTGTCGTCCCATGAGCAAGATGGGTTGCAGGTCCTTGGCCAACTGCCGAAGCATAGGGCCGACTTCGTTCAACATCAGTGGCTCTGGCAGGAGAGAGCTCGGACCTCCACAGCTCACCACATAGCGTTCTCCGACGGGTAATTCGATGGTCGCGGCCACGGTGTTGATCTGATAGGCCGGGCGTGGGTGAAAGACGAAGCCACGTTCCGGATATTGAACTATGGCGTCGGCCATGGCTTGCTGGTCGGCTTCGTCTCCCATGCGGCCCTCTGTGGCGGCTCTTGCGAGTAGTTCCTTGCGTTCGTCTGGTGTGCAGCAGGCGAGGTATGACCACCCAATCGCACTGTGGAACAGCGGAATGCGTGACCCCACGCGTAGATTCATCAGCAGCGGTGAGTTTCCCTGACACCTGAGAAGGTACACGATGCTGTCTCCGTCCCGGCGCCCTAAAGCGACAGCCACCTGATAGCGATCTGCCAGCACCTGCAACAACGGCCGAATGACTTCGAGCGCTTCCTGACCTGCCAACGCGGCACTGCCCAAAGCGATGGCTGCGATGCCAAGTTGAAGTTTGTCTTTACCGGGAACCACGTGCAGAAAGCCCATTTTCTGCAGGGTATGGCACAGCCGCCAGACGGTGGGCTGTGCCAGTCCGGTGAGATGCGCAATCTCCGTCGTGCCCAGCGTTCGCCTCTCGGCGTCAAAGCAACGCAGTATCTCGAGCCCTCGGGCCAGTGCTGTCACGAACTGCCGATCAGGCTCGGCAGCGTCCTCAGGACCCGTGGTTTGGCCGCGCGCGGAAATAGAACCTCTTGACATGAATCAGGGGTCTCCTCTAAGATCAATTCACTAAACGAATTATCAATTCGCAGAGCAAATTATAAATGGTTTTGGAGAATGGTGTAAAGCACATGTCCTCAGGCGTTTTTCCTGTTCAGGGGCAGATCATCTGGCCCGGCAGTTGTTACTGGGGTGCTGGGGCCTTGTCTCGTGCCATGCAGGCTGCTCGGTCACGGTTGCACCGTCCGCTGGTGGTCTCGGACGCGGGGGTATGGGCAGCTCTCGGTCCGGTCGTGGCTGAAGAATTCGCAGCACTGGATTGGCAGGTCTATGACGGTGTGGTGTCCAACCCCAGCCTGGGACAAGTTCGCGAAGCCTTGCGCGTGGCTCAGGCACATGGCTGCCAAAGCGTCGTGGCGGTAGGCGGCGGAAGCGTCATGGACGTGGCCAAGCTCACGCTGGCTTGTCTTGCCAGCGGCCTTGAAGTGGATGAGCTGACGACATCCAACGGGCAAGCATGGTTGAGCGAGCCTGCATCAACGCTTGACCCGTTCTTCATGGCCGTTCCCACTACTGCGGGAACTGGTAGCGAGAGCAGTACTGCCGCTCTGATCCAAGGCGAAGATGGCCGAAAACACCTCTTTCGATCCACGCGTGCGCGGCCCAGCGTGGTGGCTCTTCAACCTGATTTGACGCTGAGCTTGCCTTCCCGACCCACGGCACATGGCGGCTTTGACGCCGTGTTGCACGCCCTGGGGGCATGGGTCAATCAGGACCACTCCCCGGTGGGCAAGGCCATGGCCCTTCACGCCCTGCGGATATGCATGAAAGCATTGCCCGCGGTCCTGGTGGCGCCTGGCAGCCTGCAAGCCCGTGCAGAGATGCAAATGGGGGCTTACCTGGCCGGCGTAGCCATAGGTATGTGCAAAGTGGATGCTGTGCATGCCCTGTGCACACCGCTTGAATCCAGAGTGCACACGGCGCATGCAGAGGTGTTGGGGCCGGTATTCAGCGTGGTGTCCAGACACACCATCGAGAAAGCACCCGCACCCTATGCGGAAGCTGCCAGGGCCTTGGGGTTGCCTTCTGCTGGTGATGAGCGGAGCGCAGCACTGTCGCTGATTGATGCAGTGGAAGAGCTGTCTGTGCAAGCCGGGATACCCATTCATTTTGAGGACTTGCACCTCACTGCCGAGGACGCGCACCTGCTGGCTCTGCAGGCACAACGAAGTGCGTCGCTCCCGCTTCATCCCTGTGAGCTTGGTTTGGACGAAATCAAGTCGTTGTATCTGCAAATGGCGAGCTAAGGAAAATTGTGATGAATGTGATTGAGTCGAAGCCTTATGAGATGTTGATAGGCGAGCGCTGGTGCGCTGGTACCGAAGGGCGTACGTTTGACACCTTCAATCCTGCTACGGCGCAGGTGCTGGCACAGGTCCATGAAGCCGCCGAACGCGATGTAGATGCAGCTGTGCTCGCAGCGCATGAGGCCTATCAGGAGCATTGGCGCAAGACGACGCCTGCGCAGAGAGGTCGTTTGCTGAGGCGCCTGGCGGATCTGTTTGAACGAGACCGCGAAAAGATCGCCTGGATCGAGACCCTGAATGTGGGCAAGCCCATCACGCATTCCCTGGACTCTCTCAAGGCCATGCCGGCTTCACTGGAGTACTTCGCCGGCATCATTCCCGCTGCTCGAGGCGAAACCATTCCAGTTGCCAACCAGGACGTTCTGAACTACACGCTCCGTGAGCCGCTGGGCGTCTGCGCACTCATCCTGCCGTGGAACTACCCTATGACGCTGACCGTGAACAAACTCGGCCCTGCGTTGGCAGCGGGCAATACGGTCATCCTGAAACCCTCAGAGGTCACGCCCCTGTCCACCATGGCCCTGGCACGGCTGATAGAGGAAGCCGGGTTTCCGCCTGGCGTGGTCAACGTGGTCAATGGTTCGGGTGCCACTGTGGGAGAGCGGTTGGTGACGCATCCGCTGGTGTCGCGTGTGTCATTCACCGGAGGCACGGTCACGGGGGCCCGCATCCTCGCTTCCACTGCAGCGGACGTCAAGCGCGTCACGCTGGAACTGGGGGGCAAGTCTCCCTTGATCGTGTTCGATGACGCCGCGCTGGACAAAGCAGTGGCCGTAGCGGCTGGAGACCTCATCAAGAATTCAGGACAGGTATGTATTGCGTGCACCCGCCTGCTGGTGCAGGAGACCGTACGGGATGAGTTCCTGGCGCGTTTGCAGACACGGTTGAAGGCCGTTCGAGTGGGTTCACCGGAGGATCCAGCCACAGAGATGGGGCCGCTGGTAAGCGCCACACAAAAAGACCGTGTGGAGCAATACATCCGCATCGCAGCAGAGGAGGGCGCCCTGCCTGCGCAGTACGGTTCCGTGGAAAGTGCGCCTGAAGCCGGATTCTTCGTCAAACCGACTTTGTTGCTGGATTCCAAGGTCGACATGCGTTCGGCTCAAGAAGAGATCTTTGGTCCTGTGCAGTCGGTCATCAGTTTCCGTGATGAAGACGAGGCCTTGCGAATGGCCAATCGCTCGCGTTATGGCTTGGCCGCCGTGCTGTTCACCCGTGATGGGGGGCGGGCCTTGCGAATGGCGCGTGGCATTCAAGCCGGCAGCGTGGCGATCAATACGGGTGTACGCACGTCGTTCGATGCTCCGTTCGGTGGCTACAAGCAATCAGGTATCGGCAAAGAGAGAGGGTTGGAAGCCCTCTACGAAAACACACAGCTCAAGAACGTCAAGTACGACATGAGCGTGTAGTTGAGATTTTTTCGCACAACAGAATTTTCAAATCACAAAAAGGAGTCAATGATGAAAGTCCAGATCAAAAACGCAAACTCTTGGGGTCGAAGGCTGGTAGCAGGCTTTGCCGCGTGCATGGTCGCCCATAGCGCATGGGCCGAGTGGCCGGAAAAGCCGGTTCGAATGGTGATCGGCTTTGCTCCGGGTGGTGCATCGGATATTGCATTCAAGATGGTGCAGGACGTGCTGTCTCAGAAGCTCGGTCAACCTGTGGTTCCGGACTACAAACCTGGCGCCAACGGCAACATAGCGAACCAGGCCACCGCCAGCTCTTCACCTGATGGCTATACCGCGCTGTGGGCCAATGTGGGTCCCCTGGCCACCAACACCTATTTGTACAAAGGCGCCAAGCTCGATCCGGCCAAGGCGTTCGTACCCGTGACCCAGCTGACCGACTCCCCTCTGGTCGTGGTGGTACCGAAGTCGTCACCGTATCGCAGCATGCAAGATCTCGTGCAGGCTGTGAAGAAGGGCGATACGCACATGTCGTACGGCTCGGCCGGTAATGGCAGCTCCATGCACATCGCTGGAGCTTCCTTGGCGCTGGCATTGAATGCTTCACTCACGCATGTTCCCTACAAAGGAAGTGGGCCGGCAATTCAGGATCTGTTAGGCGGTCGCTTGACGTTCATGATCGACAGCCGCTCGACCACGGCTCCGTTCATCAAGGATGGATCGCTGATCGCTTTGGCGGTCAGTGGCGACAAGCGTGTCGCCGATATGCCGGACGTGCCCACGGTGGCGGAGGCTGGCGTGCCCGGGTTCAAAGTCACCACTTGGCAGGCAGTGGTGATGCCTGCCGGCACGCCACCTGCCGTTGTCGAGAAATTTTCCAAGGCCTTGCGCGAGACCTTGGCAACCCCGGAGGTTCGCGAACGCTTTGCGCGCATCTATACCCCCCTCGTAGGCAGCACTCCCGAGGAGTTCGCGAAGTTCTGGGCCAAGGAACGCACGGAAGCCAAGACCCTGGTTGAAAAAGCTCAGATGCAGATTGACTGAGAACGGTACTGAACAAGGAATTGATCATGGATCTGGGATTGAAAGATTGCACTGCCTTCATTACTGGCGGTGCAGGCACGTTGGGACTGGCCATGGCCAGGCGTTTTGTGCAGGAAGGATGCAACGTGGTGGTATGCGATACCAACCAGGAGGCTATTGACAAGGCTTGCGACGAGCTGGCGTGCATGGGTGGACAAGCTTTGGGTGCGCGCGCGGATGTCACGCGCAAGGAAGAAGTTGGCGCAGCGGTGCAGAAAGCTGTGGAGCGATGGAAGGGAGTCGATATTCTGGTCAATAACGCGGGATTCGCGCGTGACCGGTACCTCACGAAGATGTCTGAGGAAGACTGGCATGCGGTACTGGATGTCACTTTGCTCGGAGCTTTTCATTGCTCACGAGCGGTGCTACCGCTCATGATGGAAAACCGATTTGGCAGAGTGATCAACATCGCGTCGCGCGCGCATCTGGGAAACCCGGGGCAGACCAACTATTCGGCTGCCAAGGCGGGCTTGATTGGGTTCACGCGATCACTGGCACTGGAGTCCGGCAAGTTCGGCATCACGGCGAACGCGGTCGCCCCGGGTGTCATTTCGACCCCGCGCATGCAGCAACGTCCAGATTACCTGGATCTCACCGAGCGAGCCAAATCCAACACACCGGTGGCCAGGTTGGGCGACCCGGCGGACGTTGCGGCTACCGTTGCCTTCCTGGCTTCCAGACTTGCGGGCTTCACCACCGGAGAGACCGTACATGTGACAGGAGGGCGTTACGCATGAATACTCCTTTTGATCTGGACGAGCACTTGGATCGATGTCTGTACTTTGATGATCTGGTGCCTGGCCAGACTTGGGAGAGTCCGCGTCGCACGGTGACGGAAGCCGATGTCGTGCAGTTCGCAGGTCTCTCTGGAGACTACAACGCGCTGCACACCGATGCGGTGTTCGCTGAAAGTCATCCTTTTGGTCAACGCGCCGCACACGGTTTGTTGATACTGGCCATCGCTTCAGGGCTGACGACGCGCATGCCTGTTTACCGTCTCATGGACGGCGCGCGCCTGGCCTTGACAGAACTGCGTTGCAGGTGGCGCACACCAGTTTTCATAGGCGAGACTATCCACGTGGAGCTCCGCATCGGTGAGAAAGTCCATTCGAGCAAGCGTCCTGGAACTGGTCGCGTGGTCATGCATCGCACTGTCAAGAATCAGCGTAGTGAGATCGTGGCAGAAAGCGAATGGACTGCACTGCTTCGCTGCCGGCCGGAGGTTTCATGAGTGTGAGCACATCTGTTTTTGACGCTTCCGTGGACTTCGATGATCTGCTGGAGTTGATTCGCCCACTTTCTGTGATGATCATCAGCGCATCGACCACACCCGGGTCGCTCGGGCACACCACCGTGGTGAATGTGCTTGAGCATTCGGATTTCGATGGTCAGGTATACCTCGTCAACCCAAAGGGCGGAGAACTCAAGGGTCACCCGCTTTACAAGGCTGTGAGCGACGTTCCGGCGCACGGCATTGATGTGGCCCTTCTGCTGGTTCCCGCAGAGGCCGCGGTGGCCACGCTGCAGTCATGTGCGCAACAAGGCGTGCGCTATGCCATTGTGTTCACAGGGGGCTTCGGTGAGCTGGGAGAAGCTGGGCGCTCGGTAGAGGCCGATATGCTGGCGCTGGCCCGTCGTACAGGTATGCGTCTATATGGCCCAAACTGCGCTGGCCTGACCATGCTCGCTCCGCGCCTCGGACTGACTTTCTCCACGGAGTTCTGCAACGATGGCCGCAGTGGCCCACTGTCGCGCATTGGGTTGGTGACCCAGGGTGGGGGCTTGGGGCGTTCGCTCATGCAGGGAAATGAACGTGGCGTGCGGTTTTCACGCTGGTTCTCTACAGGCAATGAACTCGATCTGGACAGTGCCGATTTCATTCATTGGCTGGCCAAAGATCCAGGCACTGATCTTATCTGCACAGTGATGGAAGGCATCAAGGACGGACCCCGATTTGTCGCCGCCGCCAAGGCTGCCCGGGATGCAGGAAAGCCCTTGGTGGCACTGAAGATCGGACGATCGGATTTCGGAAAAAAGGCCGCTCAATCGCACACAGCTTCGCTGGCAGGCGAAGATGCGGTGAACGATGCCGTGTTCGCGCAATACGGTGTGATCCGCGTAGATGATCTGGATGAATTGCTTGACGTGGCCAGCTTGATCTCGCGCGTAGGGGTTCGCAGCTTGAAGCGAATTTGCGTGTATTCCTCTTCGGGTGGTGCTGGCGTTCTGTCTGCTGACAAGGTCGGTGAAGCGGGCCTGTCCATGGCTCTGCTGCAGGAGCGCACTGTGGCGGAAATGGCCAGGTATGCGCCGTCGTATGCGGCCCTGACTAATCCGGTAGATCTGACCACGAAGGCGCTGGTCGATCCCACGTTGGCCAGAAACTGCCTCACGCCACTCTTCGCGGATCCAGAAGTGGATGTGGTGCTCTACCCCATTACTTCCAACTATGCAGCCAGTACAGAGGGCATCGTGCGCAATATGCTGGAGGTGGCCAAAGGTGGCGAAAAAACCTTTGTTCCCGTCTGGATGAGTAGCCGTCGTGGTCCTGCACACGACATTCTGATTCAGGAGGGCTTCGCACCGGTCTACAGCTTGCGCAACACGATGCTGGCATTGCAGCGCATCAGCCGCTATGCGTGCCACGTCACCGAAGCCGTGGATAGAGTGGCGGACTCGCAGAGCCTGCGGCTGCGTTCGACCACCATAACCTCAGAGATGTCGCTACCTGGCAATGAGGCGCAGGCCAAGGCGCTGCTCGCACAGTACGGTGTGCGCTCGCCGAGGGAGCAACAGGCGTCCAAGGTCGATGAAGCTGTCGCGCATGCCCGTGCGATTGGATTTCCCGTGGCGCTCAAGCTATTGGCTGACGGGGTGTTGCACAAAAGCGAGGTGGGCGGGGTGCAGCTTCATTTGCACAGCGAAGACCAAGTGCGGCGCGCGTTCGATCTCATCATGAACAATGCTTGCCAGCACAAAATACCGTCGCAATCCATTCACGGTGTGCTTGTCTCCGAGATGGTGACCGATGGCGTGGAAATATTGGTCGGGATTCATCGAGACGAGGTCTTTGGACCCGTGCTATCTATAGGAGCTGGTGGGGTGTGGGTGGAAGTGGACGCGGATGTCGCCCGGTGCCACCTCCCTGCCAACCGATCCGTCCTGGAGCGCACCCTCCAGCAGACGCGTATTGCGAGGCGCCTGGAGCGCCACCGCAACCTGCCGGCGCGTGATGGTCAAGCGCTGCTGGATGCCGTTCAGGGTATTGCACAGTTGTTTCTGGCTTTGGGGCCGCGCGTGCAATCGCTGGAAGTCAACCCGCTCCTCGTGCTGGACGAAGGGCGTGGCGTCGTAGCCCTGGATGCGGTGATCGAGTGATCCAGTCCTGAATCAACAAAGGAAAATTTCAAATGTTCCAAAGCCAAATCGGGGGCGGAGACGCCCATTCCATACTGATCCGGGGCCATGACCTGGTCAATGAATTGTTCAATCGGGACTTCATCGACGTGTTGGCACTTGAGTTGCTGGGCGAATTTCCGTCGCCCTCACTCAAACGCATGCTCAACCTTTTCCTGGTTAGTGCAACTGACCACGGATTGACCCCGAGTGCACTGTCCGCCCGCTTGACGCTGCATGGTGCACCTGAATCCATGCAAGGAGCGTTGGCCGCAGGCCTCCTGGGCGCAGGCACTCGCTTCCTGGGGGTGATTGAATACGCTGCACGCTTTCTGCGCGACGCGCTTCCCAAGCAAGAAAGTTATACCGACGCGGAGTTACGTCAATATGCCGAAGACTGTGTCAAGGCCAACAAAGCTGCCAAACGCAAGATCCCTGGCGTGGGTCATCCCATCCACGTTGATGGAGACCCCCGTTGCGAGAAGATGTTCGAGATCGCCAGGGAGTGCGGATATTACGGCCACTATTCGCGTTTCGCGGTGGAGTTGGCGGCAGCTACGGCGCGCTTGTCTGGACGCAAGGTTCCATTGAATGCCACGGGTGCCAAGGGTGCGATTGCACTGGACATGGGCTTGACCCCGGAGTTGGCCAAGGCGCTCACCATGATCGGGCGATCCGCAGGATTGATGGCGCATATCATCGAAGAGCAGAGAAACCCGATTGGCCAGAAGGTCTGGGACATGGCTTCGGGGAATGCCGAGCACGGATAAATTCTGGGGTTTATCTGGTGGCGGCAAACCGCTTGCCTTCCACCGATTTCAACAGATTTTTTCAACGAACTTCCAACTTACGACGTTAGGTAAAAACGGTTCATAAGCGGCTGCAAGTGTGAAAAACGCGTTTGCAAACAACCCGTATCTGGATCCCTTGAAGGAATATGCGGCGACCCAGAACGCGCCCATGGTCGCCATCTGCGCCAAGATGGAATCCGACATGGCGGACATGACTGATGAAGACAAGGGGCTCTTTCTGGCCGAGATGGGTCAGGAAGAGCCTGGGCTGAGGGCCTTTACTTGGGCAGCAGCACCTTGTCGATGACGTGGATCACGCCGTTCGACTGGTAGACGTCAGCTATGGTGACGTTGGCGGTGCCACCTTTTTCGTCTGTGATCATGACTTTGGAGCCCATGGTCTTGGCGCTCAATGTGCCGCCACTGACGGTCTTTAAGGTGGCTGTGCCCTTGCCGTCCATGACCATCTTGCTCAGGGCGGCTGCGTCCACCTTGCCAGGCACCACGTGGTAGGTCAGGATTGTGGTGAGCATTGCCTTGCTTTCAGGCTTTAGCAAGGTGTCCACCGTGCCCGCGGGGAGTGCCACAAATGCCGCGTTGGTAGGGGCAAAAACAGTGAACGGACCGGGACCCTTCAAGGTCTCGACAAGACCTGCCGCTTTCACCGCTGCGACCAATGTGGTGTGGTCTTTGGAATTGACCGCGTTATCGATAATGTCCTTGGACGGCAGCATCGGAGCGCCACCCACCATGACATCCGCTATGGAAGCGGCGGACGCGACAGACAACGCAGTGGCAAGGCAGACGGATGCTAATTTGCGGTAAGTGTGGATCGAAACCATGGAGTGCTCCTGGAAAATTGAGACGAGCCGAAAGTGCGGCTGATCTGAATACGGACTCATGCACTGCATGGATTCACCAGATTTGCGTCGGAATGTAAGCGTGAGTGAACACATGCCTCTTTCGGCATTTGAAAACCTCAGCACTGTTCACTTGCGAAGCCGAACCGTGTAGAGCGTCCCCGTCCCTTCAGTGCAGTAGTGCAGTTGGTCCCGAACCCGATGCGCCCATGCTGTGAATGCGGTGAAAAGGGGTAGGGCAGTCTGACCATGTCTGAGAGGCCAAGAACCCGAGTGGTCCTCACGTAGATTGAACTTTTCCCCCTGAATGTGGAACCTACCCTGCGCGGGCATTTTTCAGCCCATCCCGAAAAGAGCAGTTCTGTGAGTTCTTCCCGTTCGTCTTTCCCTCGCTACACAACTGTAGCCATCGCATTTCATTGGTTTTTAGCCCTGGCTTTGATAGGGATTTTTGGCGTGGGCTTGTATATGACAGGACTGTCATTCTCGCCCGCCAAGCTCAAGCTCATCAACTGGCATAAATGGGCTGGCGTGACCATCCTTTTTCTGACCGTACTGCGCCTGCTTTGGCGCCTCACGCATCGTCCGCCCCCGCTTCCTGACGCTGTCGTGAAATCGATGCCGACCTGGCAACGCATGGCGCACCATGGCACGCACTACTTGCTTTACTTGCTGTTCTTCGCTGTGCCATTGATTGGATGGGCCTATAGCTCTGCTGCGGGGTTCCCTATCGTCCTGTTCGGCGCGTGGCCGCTTCCGGATCTGCTTTCCGTGGACAAGGCCCTGGCCGAGGCCATCAAGCCTTGGCATCGTCTGGCTGCCTTCGCATTGGCGGGCCTGGTGGTGCTGCATGTGGCGGCGGCGCTGAAGCACCACCTGATTGACCGCGATGGACTTTTGACCCGCATCGGGTTGGGTAAGGCCAGCTAAGTCTTTCGAAGCAGTGCCCTCCCAAGGCGGGCAACCCCTGAATTTTTATCTTTCTAAGGATGTAGATGTCGTTTCGTTCCTTGATTTCTGGCGCCATGATCGCCACCCTGGCCCTGACGGCGGCGGCCCCGGCGATGGCGCAACAAGCTTTGGTTCCTGCCGAGAGCAGCGTCCATTTCGTGAGTAAGCAGATGGGGGTACCTGTAGAAGGGCACTTCCGCAAGTTCAGCGCCCAAATCGCCTTTGACGCTGCCAAGCCAGAGACCGCCAAGATCAGTTTAGCCATTGATACGGGCAGTGCCACGCTGGGTGTGAAAGAAACCGATGCCGAGATGCCTAAGCCGGTGTGGTTCAACATCGCTAAATTCCCCCAGGCCACTTTCCAGTCAAAAAGCATCAAGTCGCTGGGCGGCGGCAAATTTGAGGTTGTGGGCCAACTGACCATCAAGGGCGCGACGCGCGACGTGACAGTGCCGGTTCAGCTCACCCAGTCCGGCGGCAAGACCACTGCCAGCGGTCAGTTCGAAATCAAACGTCTGGCCTACAAGATCGGTGAGCAGGAGTGGGCTGACACTTCCATGGTGGCCGACGAAGTGCAAGTCAAGTTCAAGCTGGTCGTGACCGGCATTGGCAAGATCTGATCAAAACCCAAGAGCTCCAGGCGCGTGGCCTCTGGAGCTATTTTTTTGTAGTAACCATCATCTTGAAAGGATGAACCTTATGCGCCGAACCCTGACTTCCTTAACCATCTTGGCTGCACTGGGTGCTGCTGCGACGGCCCAGGCTGCCGACTATGTGACCGAGCCGACGCATACCTCCGCGATATTTGAGATCACCCATTTCGGTGCCGGGATCAATCGGGCTCGTTTCGACAAGGAAGAGGGCAAAATCAAGTACGACCCCGTTGCCAAGACCGGCCATGTGGAGCTGACCATTGATGCGTCTTCCATCTCCACTGGCGTTCCACCGTTTGATGGTCATCTCAAAGGCGAGCAGATGTTCAACGTTGCGAAGTATCCGACCATCAAGTTCGTCAGCACCAAGTTTCACTTCAATGGCGACAAGGTCAGTCAGGGGGATGGCCAACTGACCATCAAGGACAAGACACACCCCGTCACGTTGAAGGCCACTCAGTTCGCCTGCTATCAGAGCCCCATGGTCAAGCGCGAGGTGTGCGGCGGTAACTTCGAAGGCATGATCGACCGAACCCAATGGGGCATGGACTACGGTCTGAACATGGTGGCCGGCAAAGAAGTCAAGCTGATCGCCACCGTCGAAGCCATCAAGCAGTAAGTTGGATCAGGCGAGGAGGAGCTCGCACCGCCTAGCCTCCTCAGCGCGTGATATTTCGTCCGAGTTCGGACGGGGCGGCGGGCGCTGACGTGGATTGACGAAACGGCGCCATTAGCAGTGCATGCAGGGACTGGCTTCGTGAATCACGTCCGGTTTCCAGCCCTATGGTCAAGGTGCGCCCCTTGTCGGCGGCCATGGGCGAGCTACTCCTGAACAAATGGTCGAACAGAGGGAAAACGGTGGCGTAATTGCTGTCCGTCTGGACTCTCTCTACACTATGGTGGATGCGGTGGAAAGCCGGTGTGACTATAAAGCCGCGCAAGGTCCTGTCCAGCCAGTCCGGCAAGGCCAGGCTGCTGTGAGATAGCGTACTGATAGTCACCGCAGTGAGGCTGTAGGCCAGAACGGCCCATACCGGAGGCGCAAGAATGAGAAGCACTGGCAGTGCTACCAACGCCACTATCACGTTTTCAAGTGGATGATGGCGGTGCGTGGTGGTCGCGTCCAGTTCCAAGTCGCTATGGTGAACCCAGTGAAGCCGCCACAGCCAGTTCACATGATGCGAAATCCGATGTAACGCGTAGGCGACTGCGTCCAGCAACAAGAAAGTGATTAGCCACTGTGCCCACACGGGTGTTCCCAGTGACGCAAGTATTCCGTTGGCCGGGCCCATGTGCGTGGCCTGAGATGCCACCAGTCCTACTGTGGACGTGAGGACCGTGGCACCGAGCGCCACAGCGGAAAGCGTCAGGTTGCAGACCCAGCGCATAACCGGAGCAGTTGTACCTTGATGAAGCGGCAAAACTACTTCTAGCAGCATCGCCAGACTTAAGGCGAAGATAACGGCCGCGAGATACAGTTGCAGCATGCGCCTACTGGATTTGAATGTAATTAACCTCGCACCGGGTGGGGATGCGAGTCTTTAATCAATCGATTTCAGTCAGGTGGGTGCGGCGTATGTGAACCTGGTATCACATTTTCCGTTGGGCTGCAGGACTGTCCCAACATTGCATCTTGGGAGTGCGCCTTCAGGCAGCGGGGCTGTCATCCAGTATCCTGGCGTGATAACTTTGATCTGCAGCGGGACGCTGGAGGTGTTGATCAGACGGGACCAATATGGCGCGTTCACGCTGCCGCCACCTGCGGACATCAAGTTGAGCTCGGTCGGAGTTTCAACGATGGCTTCTGCCTTACCGATCAGACCGTGCCCGGCAACCGTCGCAGCCAACGCGCCGCCAGCCAGCGCGAGATTCGACAGAAGACGTCCATTGACTCGTCCTCTGAGTGCGCGGTATGCCACCACGCTCACCAGCAGCGCAAGCAAGACCATGGTCCATTCACCCAAAGTGGGTACAGCGGTGCTTACAGGCCCTGGACCATATTCAATGACCGGCGGAGGGATGCCAGCCCAAATAGCTGAACTGGCCATCAACAACGTGGCGGCCAGCAGCGAGCGGGCGGCATATACCTTCTGAAATCTGCTGGACATGGAACTCTCCACCCTGAATAGTTGTGCAACCAGTATTGTTATTTGTTACTTTATGTCTGTCAATGTGACTTTCGTCACGGATTTCTATTGCAAGGCGTGTCGGATTAGCGGGCAGGACTCTTGCGCGACGGGCCTGCTCGCCGGCATGTCAAATTGATTCTTTCGGTGCCAAATAGAGGGTGTACGTCTTCCTTGAGCGGCGCCACGCCATGAAAACGCAACCGGTCGACTCCGCCCCATACGACGACGTCGCCATGAAAAAGCGGCACCCTCTCAGCGCGGTCTGAGCGGGTGTGACCGCCCCAGAGGAATACGGCGGGAACGCCGAGCGACACAGAAACGATAGGGGCTGAAAAGTCCGTTTCATCTTTGTCCTGATGCAGAGACATCCGGGAGCCGGGTGTGTAGCGGTTGATCAGGCATGCATCTGGCTCGAAGCCGCCAAAGCCGGCATGGGCAGCTGCTGCGTGAGCCAAGCGCTCAAAGGTGGCTGCAAGCGGCGGCCATGGCTGCCCGGTCTCGGGATCTACCGCGCTGTAGCGGTATCCGTGGACATCGCTGGTCCAACCCAATGAACCACAATTGGTCAGCTGCACAGACATGCTTCGGCCGCCAGGTGTAATCATTGTTCGAAAAGGAGCTTGGGCAATGATGTCTTGCAGCGCGGCGTACACACCTTGAACATAAGGCAGTGCGAACCCGTGAAGCACGGTGGCTTGTTGGCCCAGGCGCTTTTCCACGCCCTCAAGCGGGTTGTCAAAATCGAATAGCGGGCCGGTGCTCATACCGGGGATGGCCAGAAGTGCAGAAGGCCGAACGTCATCACCAGATAGCGCAGGAATTTTCCCGCAGCCATGTACGCGGCGCAGGCTGGTAGAGGCATCTTCAGCCAACCAGCCACGGCGCAGAGAGGGTCACCGATGATGGGCAGAAACGAGAGAAAGCAGGCCTTGGGGCCCAACTTCTCCAGCCATTGGAGTGCGCGCAGGTGCGTGGATGAGTGCCGGTATTTGTCGACCATCTTGTGTGCGCCCAGTCCCATCCACCAGGACACCATACCGCCCAGGGTATTGCCCACCGTAGCCGCTGTGATCGCAGGCCAGAGCAAATGGGGGTTCAGCTTGATGAGCCCGAAAACCGCCGGCTCCGAACCCATGGGCAGGAGAGTGGCAGAAATGAACGACACCATGAATACGGTAGACAGCCCATATTCAGGCAGCGCCAGCGCGTTGAGAAGGGATTGCAGCCAAGCTTCCATTTGGCAGGCAAGTGTAGAGGGTGAAGCACTTGGCGAAGTTACATATTCCGCAGCCGCGTATTTCAATTGCTGAAATTTTAAGCAGCTAGAATTGCGCTCCTTCCGATCCTTCTTTGTCCTTCCCTCCGCTCCTCCTCCCAGCCCATGCAGATCGGTTCCTACCTACTGCCCAACAATGTCTTTGTCGCACCGATGGCAGGCGTGACCGATAGACCGTTTCGGCAACTCTGCCGTGGCTTCGGTGCTGGGTATGCTGTGAGTGAGATGGTGACTTCCCGCAAGGATCTCTGGCACACACTGAAGACCTCACGGCGGGCCGATCACAGCGGTGAGCCCGGGCCGATTGCAGTCCAGATCGCCGGTACCGATGCCCAGATGATGGCTGAGGCTGCGGTCTACAACGTGGATCGTGGCGCTCAGATCATAGACATCAACATGGGGTGTCCCGCCAAGAAGGTGTGCAATAAATGGGCGGGCTCGGCACTCATGCAGGACGAACCCCTTGCGCTTGGAATCATTGAAGCCGTGGTCAATGCTTGTGCATCGCACAGCGTTCCGGTGACGCTCAAAATGCGGACGGGCTGGTGTGCAAGGGAAAAAAATGCGGTACGCATTGCCCGCGCCGCTGAATCCCTGGGTGTCCAGATGATTACCGTGCATGGCAGGACGAGGGAGCAGGGCTACAAAGGGAACGCTGAATACGAGACGATTGCAGCGGTCAAGGCTTCGGTGCGAGTGCCAGTGGTCGCCAATGGCGATATAGATTCTCCGGCCAAGGCCCGTGCTGTACTGGCCGAGACTGGCGCTGACGCTGTGATGGTGGGCCGTGCTGCGCAAGGCAGACCATGGATTCTGCGGGAAATTGCTCACTATCTGGCCACGGGTGAACTGTTGGCCGCGCCGCTGGTACTGGAGGTACGCAGAGCACTGCTGGCACACCTGCAAGACCATTATTCGCTTTATGGCGAATACACAGGTGTCCGCTCGGCACGCAAGCATATCGGTTGGATGGTGCGCGACATCGATGGGGGCGACGAATTTCGCGCTGCCATCAACGAATTGGAGGATGCCGACGCGCAGTGGCGCGCGGTAAGTGATTACCTGCAGGTGCTGGCCGAGAGCCACGAACGCTGGCCCGGTGCCGCGCTCAAAACGCCTGCCAACGAGGTGGAAACACCACGAGAACTATGAGCAAGAAGCATATAGAGGAATGTGTTCGCGAGAACCTGGAGGGGTATCTGCGCGATCTCGACGGCATTGAGCCCAATGGGCTGTACGACATGGTCATGAAGGTTGTGGAGCGACCCATGCTTGACGTGGTCATGCAACATGCCGAGCACAACCAATCACGTGCAGCCGAGTGGCTGGGCATGAACCGCAATACGCTGCGCAAGAAGCTGATGGAGCACAAGCTGATCTGACGGCGCGCGGGCCCACGCTCGCAAGACACTTCAAGCCGGCTCGCCGGCTTGCGTTTTTTTATCTTCTCTTTTGATGAGTCCAAGCATGAACGCCCTGATTTCCGTATCCGACAAAACCGGTGTCACCGAGTTCGCCGCCGCGTTGGCAGCTCTGGGCATCAAGCTGCTGTCCACCGGCGGTACTGCCAAGCTGTTGGCTGATGCCGGCTTGCCGGTCACCGAGGTAGCAGAGGTGACGCGCTTTCCTGAAATGCTTGATGGCCGCGTCAAGACACTCCATCCGGCGGTCCATGGTGGCCTGCTGGCGCGCCGTGACCTGCCCGAACACATGAAGGCGCTCGATGAGCACGGCATTGGCACCATCGACCTTCTGGTCGTCAACCTTTATCCGTTTGAAGCCACAGTGGCCAAGGATGGCTGCACACTGGCCGATGCCATCGAGAACATTGACATTGGCGGGCCGGCCATGGTTCGAAGCGCTGCCAAGAATTGGCGGCATGTGGCCGTGCTGACGGATGCAGGTCAATATGAGGGCGTGCTGGCTGAGCTGCGTGCGGGCGACGGTCGGCTGAGCGACGCCACCCGTTTCGCGCTGGCCGCAGCGGCTTTCAATCGCATCAGCGACTATGACGCGGCCATCAGCGACTACCTCTCATCCATTGACTTCTCGTCGGCCTCGGATTCACAGCCGCCCACGCGAGGAATCTTCCCAGAGCACAGCAATGGCCGTTTTGTGAAACTGCAGGACCTGCGCTACGGCGAGAACCCGCATCAGCATGCAGCGTTCTACCGGGATATGTATCCCGCGCCAGGCTCGCTCGTGACGGCAGAGCAGTTGCAAGGCAAGGAGCTCAGCTACAACAATATCGCCGACGCCGATGCCGCCTGGGAATGCGTCAAGCAGTTCACCGCGCCGGCTTGCGTGATCGTCAAGCATGCCAATCCATGCGGAGTGGCCGTGGGTTCCGATGCCTTGCAGGCCTACGGCAAGGCCTTCCAGACCGATCCCACCAGTGCCTTTGGCGGCATCATTGCCTTCAACGTCATGGTGGACGAGCGTGCCGCGCAGCAGGTCAGCAAGCAATTCGTCGAAGTTCTGATGGCGCCTGAGTTCACGCCCGAAGCGCTGGCCGTATTCAAAGCCAAGGCCAACGTCCGAGTGCTGCGCATCTCCCTGGAAGGCGTTCAGCGCGATGGCAAGTCCGCTTGGGCGCGCGGCCTCAACGCCATGGACGTCAAGCGCGTGGGCTCCGGCCTGCTCATGCAGACTTCCGACAACCATGAGTTGGCGCTGTCTGATCTGAAGGTCGTCACCCAGCTACAACCCACACCAGAGCAATTGGAGGATCTTCTTTTTGCCTGGAAAGTAGCCAAATTCGTCAAGAGCAATGCCATTGTGTTTTGCAAAGATGGCATGACCATGGGCGTAGGCGCCGGCCAGATGAGCCGGCTGGATTCCGCGCGAATTGCCAGCATCAAGGCCCAGCATGCGAGCTTGTCTCTGCAGGGCACGGCCGTGGCCAGCGACGCCTTCTTCCCGTTCCGCGATGGCCTGGACGTGGTGATCGACCAAGGGGCGACTTGCGTCATCCAGCCTGGCGGTTCCATGCGTGATCAGGAAGTGATCGATGCGGCCAACGAGCGTGGCGTGGCCATGGTGTTCTCAGGGGTTCGCCACTTCAGGCATTGAATTTCTGATTCGCCGCCTTGATCGACTTGTCTATATCGTAGGTGGCGGCGACAAGGTGCGACGGCTTCGCTCTAAAGCGAGGCTTTTCCTGCCAACCCTATAGTGCGGTGCCTGGCGCAGGGCCCGTTTCTGAGGTGCCCTGCCCAGCTATTCAATGGCAAAAGGGCGGGCCGCACCATGCTCGCAAGCTGTACGCCGTTGGCCGATTGAGCCAGGTTCTACTTTTGCGCCATTTCGCGGAAAACGTCCCTTGCCGCGGCTACGGTCTCGGCGATGTCCGCTTCGGTATGCGCGGCGCTGACGAAGCCTGCTTCATAAAGCGCAGGCGCCAGGTAAACGCCCCGGTCCAGCAAGCCATGGAAAAGCTGGTTGAACCGAGCAGAGTCGCTCTTCATGACCTGGGTGTAATTGCTGGGCAGTTCGGGCAAAAGGAAAAAGCCGAACATGCCGCCTTCGCAATCGATCGAGAACGCGACCCCTTCAGCATCGGCTGCGGCCTTCAGTCCATCTACCAGAGACCGGGTTTTTCGTGATAAATCTTCGAAGAAGCCCGGCTTCTTGATCTCTCTCAGCGTAACCAGCCCACATGCAGTGGCGACCGGATTTCCGCTCAGGGTGCCTGCCTGGTACACAGACCCCAGGGGTGCCAGGTGTTCCATCACAGTGCGTTTGGCACCAAAAGCGGCCAGTGGCATGCCTCCGCCAATGACCTTGCCCATCACGGTGATGTCCGGCTCAAACCCAGGGATCTGTTTTGCGTAGACGCTTTGGGCGCTGCCCAGTGCCACGCGGCAACCCGTCATGACCTCGTCATAGATGAGAAGCGCGCCGTGCTTGGTGCACAGTTCGCGGCAGCGACGGGTGAACTCCACCGTGGCGCGCACAAAATTCATGTTGCCCGCAATCGGCTCGATGATGAGGCCCGCAATTTCCTTGCCGTGCAGGGCGAAGGCTTCCTCAAGTTGGGCCAGGTTGTTGTACTCCAGAACGAGCGTGTGCTGCACCACCTCTGGCGGCACGCCGGCACTTGTCGGATTCCCGAATGTGGCCAGACCGGAACCTGCCTTCACCAGGAGTGCGTCCGCGTGGCCGTGGTAGCAACCCTCGAACTTGATGATCTTGCTGCGGCCCGTGGCGCCCCGGGCCAGGCGGATGGCGGTCATTCCGGCCTCTGTGCCGGAGCTGACCAGGCGCACCATTTCCATCGAGGGCACCAGCGAGAGAATTTCTTCGGCCAGTTCGACTTCCCGTTCAGTGGGCGCGCCGAATGAAAACCCTTCCATGGCGGCTTTTTGCACAGCTTCCAGCACTGCTGGGTGGCCGTGGCCCAGGATCATGGGCCCCCAAGAGCCGATGTAGTCGATGTAGCGCTGATCGTTGGCATCCCAAAAATACGCCCCTTGAGCGCGCTTGACGAAGCGTGGTGTGCCGCCAACTGCCTTGAAGGCACGCACGGGAGAGTTGACGCCGCCAGGAATGACTCGGCGCGCGCGCTCCATCAGTGCTTCATTGAGGTCAGTGCTTGGTTTCATTGAATGGGTCAGGAATATCTGGAGAAGAGCCCGGCTCGTCGGGTTCTTCGGGAAAGGGGTCATCGGTTTCAGCCCAGAACAGGCGATCTGCCACGGCATGGCCCATGCCAGGGTGAAAACCATGGTCAAGGGACTGATCCAGGTACTGAAGGGCCTCGGCTGCCGCCTCGTTGAGGTCGGAGCCCATGGCCAGCAGTGCAGCCAGTGCGGATGAAAGGATGTCACCTGCACCGACGAAGGATGCCTCGATGCGTTCGAAGGACTGGGACAGGAGCTCCTCTTGGGGCGAGGCCAGAACGTTGCCGATCTGGCCGCCAGGCAGCGCCAGACCGGTTGCCAGTACGTAGGACACGCCGTATTCGGCTGCAGCGCGTGCCAGATCTGTCGTACGGGAATAGCGCTGAGTGGACGATTCCGGCAGCAGCCAATGGCGCAAGGTGCTGTTGTTGCCTACCAACACCGCTGTTTGGGGCAATAACAGGTCACGAAACGCGTCCAGGTAGGAGTCGATCTCGTGATCGTCCCACCAGGAAAGGTCTGGCATGTACGCCACCAATGGAACGCCGACATAGTCGGCTGCAAATGCTGCGATCGCTGCCACGGCCTCGGTGCTGCCTGCAAAGCCCACCTTGATCACCTGAAGGGGAACATCTTCGGCCACCAGACGCGCCTGTTCGATCACAGCCGAATCGTCCAGAGCGGCGTGACCTATGGTTTCTCGTGAATCTCGCAGGTAGGCGCCAGTCATGACGGGCAGCGCATGGGCACCTACCGAGGCGATGACCATCGCATCGCTGGTCAAACCTCCAGCGCCGGTAGGATCGCTGGCATTGAAGCTCAGCACGCAGGGAAGAGTGACTTCGTCAGAAGATTCGTCAAGAGTGTCGCTATCTTGCGACGAGGTGACCACACCGGTTCCAATCATTGAGCGCAATTCAAGCCATCGGGTGACAAGTGCAACGCACCCATCGATACAATCGATTGCATTCTATGCGAGTACAACATAAGCTGTAATGGAAACAAAAACCTGGATGTGTTTGATTTGCGGATGGCTTTACGACGAAGCCACCGGAGCGCCTGAAGATGGTATTGCCCCTGGTACGCCTTGGGAGCAGGTTCCTATGAACTGGACCTGTCCCGAATGTGGTGCCAGGAAGGAAGACTTCGAGATGGTGCAGATCTGAGTGATCCAACGGCGGCGGAGAATTTTCCGAAAAGGGGTCTCGGCCACCATAACCTGAGGAGAATGGGGTGGGTTTGAACGGATCAAGAAAGGTGTTGGTCATTGATGACAGCAACACCATCAGGCGCAGCGCCGAGATTTTTCTCAAGCAAGGCGGCCACGAAGTCATGTTGGCTGAAGACGGCTTTGATGCGCTGGCCAAGGTCAATGACAGCCATCCCGACCTGATCTTCTGCGACATCCTCATGCCGCGGCTGGATGGCTACCAGACGTGCGCCATCATCAAGCGCAACGAAAAATTTGCTTCAACGCCCGTGATCATGCTGTCATCAAGAGACGGCGTCTTCGACAAGGCGCGTGGCCGCATGGTGGGTTCACAGGAGTATTTGACCAAACCATTCACCAAGGACCAATTGCTGCTGGCTGTGCAGCAATTTGTCGCCCCTAACAAGGAAGCCACGTAATGCCCATTCAAAACTTGCTGTTGGTAGACGATTCCAAGACGGAATTGATGTTTCTTGGAGATCTACTCACCAAGGCCGGGTTCAACGTGACCACCGCCGAAAACGGTGAAGAAGCCCGTCTTCGCCTCGAAGAGGCTAAGCCGGACCTGATTCTGATGGATGTCGTGATGCCTGGGCAAAACGGATTCCAGTTGACACGCAGCATCGCGCGGGACCCTCGATTTGCAGATGTTCCCATCATCATGTGCACCAGCAAGAATCAGGAGACTGATCGTGTCTGGGGTATGCGACAAGGCGCACGTGATTACATCACCAAGCCAGTGGACGAAGCCGAACTCATCGCCAAGATCAAGGCGCTGGAATGACTCGGGAAACTGCGCATCATCGTTTTCTTCAAAACATCGCATGAATATTCGCTGTTCAGGCTCTATGCACCTTCACTTCTCAAGTGACGCCTTCATGCGTGCAGTCTGGACTTTTTCCGGCGCGTCCAGCGCCAATATCTAGCTTGGCCGGATATGGCGACCAAACAGGCACTTCGTGAATTTCAGAATCGGCTGAACGAGCGCCTGCAATCGGCGCGTTCTTCCGGCGTTTCTGCTTCCTGGCTGGCGGTGGAGGCGGGCGCGTCGAAGTTGCTGTTCCCACTCAGCCATGCGGGCGAAATCTTCACCTCTACCCAGGTCAGGTCGGTGCACTATGCGCGTCATTGGTTCCTTGGCGTGGCCAACCTCCGAGGTGGTCTGCTGGGCGTGGTTGACCTTGCGGCTTTCATGGATAGGCAACCGGCCGAGGCTTCTGTGCAAGGGTCACTTTCCGGGGCAGATTCCCCAGGGGCTGGTGTCAAACTGGCCGTGCAGGGCGAGGCCATGGCTGCGCAAAGTCGTCTGGTCGCGCTGAACCCGTTGCTCGAAGTCAACTGCGCACTCATGGTAGACCGGCTCCTGGGTTTGCGCACCACAGACGCTTTTGCCACTTCGAGTTCACCGCCAGAGGGTGCTCCCCGCTACTTTGGCCACACCTACACCGACTCCTCTGGAGTCGAATGGCAGGAAATCAACCTGCAAATCCTTTCGCAAGATCCAGATTTTCTGGGTATTGGTGCGTAATACCTGCTTTCCGAAGGTCAATTCATGTCGCTTGCTGATCAACTTTCTAATTTATTCAAGAAACGATCGCGAGATCCTCGCCCTGAGGGCGACGAGGTGGGTGAAGCTCCCTTTCGCTGGGGTGCGACCGGGGCGGCTGCCTTGGAGGCCAGCCCCGGGATGAGCTCCGAGCGGGCGGGCATGGAATCCGCTTTCGGTGACAACGAAGGTGAAGATCAGGCGCAGTCACTGCGTGAGGCCAACACCATCAAGGTTCCCCTGCTGGGCACCAGAAAGGGCGAAGAGCATCAGAGGCTGCTCTCGATCCTGCTGGCAGTGTCGCTGCTCGTGCTCGCTTTTGTCGTCTACCGAGGCGTATCGAAGTCGGACACTGAGACTCAGCAGGTGGGTGCCCTTGGTCAGGCTCTGGTGCAAGCGCAGCGCATGGCCAAATCTGTTTCGCAGTCCATCCTGGGCAATGCGCAAGCTTTTCCTGAGTTGAAGGAAAGCTCGGCCAGGCTCGTCGAAGACGTTCGCGGTCTGCGCTCGGGCAACGACAACGTTTCCGCGCTGGGTAGTGACTATGAGTCAGAGCTGAACACCGTCGGACAGTTGGTGGATAAAGCGGAAAAAAACACGGCACTGGTGTTGGCTCAGCAAAAGGTCCTGACTCAGGTTGGTTCTTCGCTGCGTTCCATCAGCCGCCAATCTTCCGACTTGCTGGAGATCGCAGAAACGGTGTCGTCGCTCAAATTGCAGCAGAACGCACCCGCAATCGAAGTCTCTGCCGCTGGCCAGTTGGTCATGCTCACCCAACGTGTGGGCAAGTCCGCCACGGAATTCCTGACGCCCGATGGCGTGAGTCCTGAGGCCGTGTTTCTTCTGGGCAAAGACCTGAACTCCTTCAAGGAAATCGCTGACGGTTTGCTGTCAGGTAATTCAGATCTGCGTCTCGCGCCCGCAAGAGATGAGCAAACCCGTGAGCGCCTGAGAGCGCTGCTCAAGGCGTATGAGGCGACCAAAGCCCAGGCCGATGGCATTTTGGGAAACCTTCAAGGCCTGGTTTCTGCGCGTGAAGCCGAGAGCGCCATCGTGGCCGACAGCGAACCACTTCGCAAAGCGCTCGACGGGCTGCAGTCGCGCTTGTCGTCAGAGTCCGGGATGAGCATAATCAGCCTGATCGCTTTGCTCGGCTCGGCAGTTCTCGCGGTGTTGGCGGCCTTGGGCCTTGGATACGTTCAGCTTCTCGAAACCCAGCAGCGGCAACGAGTGGCGGACCACCATCGTCTGGCAGCTGAAAGTCAGGAGCAGGAAGCCAAACGCGTCAATGACGCCAATCAGGCCGCCATTTTGCGTTTGATGAACGAGTTGCAGACGGTAGCTGAAGGCGATCTGACGCAGGAAGCCACAGTGACGGAAGACATCACTGGCGCCATTGCTGACTCGGTGAACTACACAGTGGAAGAGTTGCGCTCGCTGGTGGGGAACGTGCAGAGCACTGCTACTCGTGTGGCACAGACCACGTCGCGGGTAGAAAATACTTCTGCGGAGCTGTTGGCTACCTCCACGGAGCAGCTTCGAGATATTCGTGAGACAGGACAATCGGTGCTCGATATGGCCGCTCGCATCAATGATGTGTCGGCCCAGGCCCAGGAATCGGCCTCGGTGGCGCGCCAGTCGCTGCAGGCTGCGGAGTCAGGTCTGACGGCTGTGCACGATGCGATCGGTGGTATGAACGCCATTCGCGACCAGATCCAGGAAACCTCCAAGCGGATCAAGCGACTGGGGGAGTCGTCCCAGGAGATTGGTGAGATCACGGAGCTGATCGCCGACATTACCGAGCAAACCAACGTTCTGGCGTTGAACGCGGCCATTCAGGCCGCTTCTGCCGGTGAAGCCGGACGGGGCTTCTCAGTGGTGGCCGAAGAAGTCCAGCGGCTCGCGGAACGTTCAGGCGACGCGACTCGCCAGATTGCGGCGCTGGTGAAAGCCATTCAGACCGACACACAAGATGCCGTGGCAGCTATGGAGCGATCCACTCAAGGTGTGGTGCAAGGAGCCCGTTTGTCGGACAACGCCGGCACCGCTCTTTCGGAGATTGACCGGGTGTCGCGCCGGCTGGCCGAGCTGATTGAGCAGATTTCGGTGTCAGCTTCGAAAGAAGCTGCCCAGGCCAATGACGTGGCCAGCAACATTCAGCAAATTTTTGCGGTGACCGAACAGACCGGTGAAAGCACACGCACGACAGCTGCCCAGGTCCGGGATTTGGCGCGCATGGCTGACGAATTGCGTCAATCCGTTGCACGGTTCAAGATCGGCTGATGTCTGGAGTGAATGTGATGACTCGTGGCGACGCCGTGGCGGATGTAGGAGATCTCGGGCCATTAGCCTGGGTTCTTGAAGAGACTCGTCGATCAATCGAGGCATCAGCCAAGGCGCTCAAGCGTTTCGCGCGTGAAACCGAATCGGCACGCGGCGTTGAGTTGTCCAACGTAGATGCTGGCCAGCTGCGCATGGCGCGCCAACAGATTCATCAGGTGGTGGGTGCGCTGGAGATGATCGGACAGAGCGTGGCCGCACGCATGGTTCGTGGCATGGAGGGCGCAGTCCAGCAATTTGTGCTGCATCCTGAAAAGTGCACCGAGTCGGAAGCCCTCACGCTGGAGCGCGCTGGATTCGCGCTCATCGAGTATCTTGAGAGTCAGTTGGGCGATCATCCACGCCCTGCGCTGGGGCTGTTCCCGCAGTTTCTACAGGTGCAGCAGATGGCGGGCGCTGATCGCGTTCATCCTGCTGATCTTTGGAATTTCACCTGGCGCTGGGCGGAGCCAGCAGGCCCGGTAGCCGGGCAGAGCGTCTCTTACGGACTTGGCGTTCGTACGCAACTCGACCAGCGCGTGCTCAAGATCATGCGCGATGGAGAGTTGACTTCGGCGTCCGAACTCAGCTTCATCTGTCTTGCATTGGCGGGAGGTGAGTCCGCCAGGCAGCCGGCCATATTCTGGCGGCTCGCAGCCGGGTTCTTCGAGGCGATTGGCAAGTCGCTCATTCCCTTGGACGCTTACACCCGGCGCGCAGTTTCACGTGTGCTGCTTCAGTACACTTCATTGGCGCGGGGCGAACATACCGTTTCCGACAGGCTGGCGCTGGATTTGCTCTTTTTCTGCGCGCAGGCACAGCCCCGGGCAAATGATCCGGCGCCCTTGCTGGAAGCCGTGCGCCAGGCGTGGGCGCTGGCAACGCATGAGTCGGTGGCCTACGAAGAACCCATGTTCGGGCTTTTCGATCCTACGGTGCTGGCCCAGGCTCGCCGTCGCGTCGAAGCGGTCAAGGAAAACTGGTCCGCCCTTGCGGGTGGGGACATGGCGCGGCTCAAGAGTTGCGTCGATCAATTTGGCTTGGCGGCCGAGTCACTCGTGAAACTGCACCACCGAGGCAAGCCGCTCGCCGATGCACTGACTCAGGTGGCCGCCCATACAGCGCAGGCCAATCAGCCTCCTAGCCCAGAACTGGCCATGGAGACTGCCACCGCTATCTTGTTTCTGGAGGCTTCGTTCTCCGATTTTCAGCCAGCTGACCCACAATTCACCAGCAGGATCCTGGCACTGGCTGACCGGTTGAGCGTCGTTCGTCTGGGAGGTAAGCCGCAAGCGCTCGAGCCCTGGATGGAGGAGCTTTACCGCGGCTTCAGCGAACGCCAGACCATGGGCACGGTGATCGGGGAGTTGCGTGTCACGCTCGGCGAGGCTGAGCAACACCTTGATCGCTTTTTCCGTCAACCTGCTGATCTGACGACGCTCGAAGCCGTGCCAGGTCTCATGTCACAGATGCGTGGCGTTCTTTCTGTTTTGGGGCTTGAGCAGGCGGCTTTGGCGGTTGGCCATATGCGGACCACCATAGAAAGTCTGCTCACCGGGCAGGTCAACGTCGATCAAGCGCGCAGCGACGGAACATTCGAGAGGTTCGGCAATAGTCTGGGGGCCTTGGGTTTCCTGATAGATATGCTGGCTTATCAGCCAGTGCTCGCCAAGAAGCTGTTTGCCTATGACTCCTCGACAGGAGAACTCTGTCCTTTGATGGAGCGTGCTTCGACGGAGCACGTGGCCGTGGGGGCTGCTGGGCCTGCCGCGTGGGCGGTCGACCTCGGCGGACTCGATCTCGATATCGGAAGCGATATCGACACAGCCAACCCGGATGAATTCCAGGGCGAAACCGCGCCGGGCAAACTTGTCCCGGTGGAGGACGAGCCGATCCACTCTTTGCTCGCCCCGCTCGAGCAACTGGCGATCACGGCAGCCTTGGACGAAAAACCAGCGCTGGCCCAAGCCGCCACGCAAGCAGCGGAAGCTGTGCGCGAACAGGACGAAGAGGCGTTGTCAGGTGCCCTGCGGCATCTGGACACGATCGCAAGGCCTGTGGAGCATGTACAAGATGTAGCGCCCCCATCTACAGCGTGGGACGATGAGGAAGACGAGGGCGACTTGCTCGACATCTTCCTTGAAGAGGCCAGGGAGGTGGTCAGTGCAGGAACCCATGCGCTGGGCGAACTGCAAGTCGACCCTGCCGATATGGTGCAGCAGACCATCTTGCGCCGTGCCTTCCACACTCTGAAGGGCAGCTCCCGCATGGTGGGGTTGACCGAGTTCGGTGACGCCGCGTGGTCCATGGAGCAACTGCTCAACTCGTGGTTGGCGGAGTACAAGCCGGTCACTCAAGATCTGCGGGAATTTTCCGGCGAAGCCTTGCAGGCATTGGACCGGTGGGTTGAGGATATTGCTGCCAGGAATGGTGAACATTGGGAAGCCGCCCCGTTCAGCCTGGCCGCTGATGCCATGCGCACGGAAGGCCAGCGCTTGCCGCTATTGATAGACGCAGGCAGCGAAGAAGCTGTTCAAGTGCCCGAGCAAAGCGGAGCGGATGGCGTGCTGGTCCTCGACCTGAGCGCTGAAGCTGAAGAGCCGATCAGCTCAGCAGATGCGCCTGCTGATGAGGCAGACAACATTGTTGGCTCAGCAGAAGAAATCACCAGTTCGTCAGTGGAGTTCATCAGCTCCGCAGAACTTTCAGATCTGCTTGATCTGGGCCTGGAAGCGTTTGAGCAAACCCCGAGGGAATTTGCTCACGCTACCAGCTCTGAAAAACATCAAGATCTTCAAGAGCCAGTCATCGTGCCCGAAGAGCCGGCGATGCTCGACTTCCTCGATCTCCCCGATCTTGAGCTTGAAGCCCCTGCCCAACCAGAGCAGATTGAAGCTGGCCCCCACACAGCAGATCGTGCTCTGGTTGACGATCTCGCAACTGAAGCTATCGAGTTTGAATGGGTCCAGGCCGACCGTGTTGAGGCAGGCCCTGCGCAAGCAGTCCCTGATGAAGCTGAGGGTGCCGAGGCTGTGCCTTCAGATGAGGGGCAGGGCGCGCAGGATTTCATGTTGGAGTGGGACTTGTCGGAAGAGGTTGCTGCCGATTCGAGTACAGAGTCCAGCGCGGACACCAAAGCACCATCATCGCCTCCTGCAGCGTTTGATTTCACTGAAGTAGCGAGTGACGCTGAACTCTCCCGCGCCGACCAAGACGCGCAAAATGAGCCAGAAACGCTTGAGGCCGAGGATATTGATGAACCTCACGAAGCGGTGGCGTTCGCTGCCTTGGCTTCGTTGGATTTGCCGGATCTGGAGCTGGACGCTCCCGCCCTCGATCCTGAGCCCGAACTCGTTGCTGCGAGCAGTGAGGTCAAGCAAATTGGGGCGCTGCGCATTAGCATTCCGCTCTACAACGTCTACTTGAACGAAGCAGATGAGTGGTCAAGAGTGCTGCTCAACGAGCTTTCCGAGTGGTCCTTGGAGCTTCAGCGGCCCGTGCCGGAAGCAGCGATTTCCAGCGCCCATTCGCTGGCGGGCAGCTCGGCTACTGTAGGGTTTACAGACCTTTCAGCCATGGCGCGTGCGGTGGAGCATGCCTTGCAGCGCCTGCATGGACAAAGTGCTGGCACGCCGCAGCAGGCACAAGTCCTGGTAGATGCCTCGGAAGAAATCCGCCGCCTGCTCCATCAGTTTGCAGCCGGGATCTTGAAGGAGCCTGTCGCCTCCATTCTTGAGACAGTGCAGAATCTGGAGCCCGTGGATTCGGACGGACACGTGCCACCTTCGGACTCCGACTTCAGTGCGTTGGAGCAACCAGCCACCACCTCGGCCTACGAATCCAAGGGAGCAAACGAAGAAGGCGTCTGGCGGGCAGCCGAAGAACCGCTCCCCGTTACAGCTCTGCCCACTCCAGTCACCATTAATGACGCGCCAGTTCATGCCATCGCCGACCTCATCGATGTCGTTGATACCGTGGATGAGGATCTGCTGCCGATTTTCCTGGAGGAAGCTGAGGAACTGCTGCCTCAGATGAGTACGGCGCTGCGCCGGTGGATATCCCATCCCGATGACTTGGACGCCCGTGCTCAGGTGTTGCGGGGGCTCCATACGCTCAAAGGCAGCTCGAGGTTGGCTGGGGCCATGCGCTTGGGCGAAATGGCTCACCGAACGGAGTCGGCCATTGAGTTGCTGGGTACAGGCACGCTCACCAGCGCTGATCTCGAGCCCATGCTGGATCACCTCGATGAGTTGCAGTCGGGCCTGCAGAGACTGCAATCGTGGGAGGCCAGCGCTGTGCTTGCTGACCTGGCTTCCAAACCAGCGCCAGCGGAGTCGGAACCAGAGAGTACGGTCACAGAAATGGCCCTCGCTCCCGCCAAGGTCGTTATGCCCCGCGGCCACGTCGCCCTTCCTGCCGAGCTTTCCCTGGTCAACTCGCGCGCAGCCGCCAGCCAGATGGTGCGGGTGCGCTCGCAATTGCTGGACCGGCTGGTAACTGAGGCAGGCGAAGTCATCACTTCACGTACACGCCTCGAATCCGAAGTCAAGCAGGTTCGGGGTTTACTGACCGACCTGACAGGTAACTTGGAGCGCTTGCGCGTGCAGTTGCGCGATGTCGAGCTTCAGGCAGAAACTCAGATGCAGTCGCGGCTGGCGCTCTCGCGTGACGCGCAGCAGAACTTTGATCCGCTGGAATTCGACCGCTTCACCCGCATGCAGGAATTGACGCGGATGATGGCTGAATCGGTGAACGATATCGGCACGGTCCAGCGCAGTCTGCAGCTTACCGTAGAGGCCAGTGAAGACAACCTGGCCGCTCAGGCGCGTTTGTCCAGAGAATTGCAGAGGGATCTTCTCCGGACGCGCATGGTCGAGTTTGAAGCCATATCCGAGCGGCTGTACCGAACAGTTCGCCAGGCCTCCAAAGAGACCGGAAAGCGCGTCCGGCTGGAGATCACGGGTGGTTCGATCGAGATGGACAGGGGCATCCTCGAGCGCATGGCTTCGGCCTTCGAGCACTTGCTGCGAAATTGTGTGGTGCACGGTATCGAAGGTTCCGAGCTTCGTGCAGAACGCGGAAAATCACCTGAAGGCCTAGTCTCCATCGTGGTGCAACAGGTTGGAAACGATGTGTCGGTGGAGTTTCGCGACGATGGCGGCGGCTTCGACCTCGATCGTATTCGGGCACGCGCCATCGAAGTAGGCCTTGTCACGCCTGATCAGCCATTGACCGAAGCTGAATCTGCCGATTTGATTTTTGGCGCCGGATTCAGTACCGCGGCTCAGGTGACTGAACTTGCCGGCCGAGGCATTGGCCTGGACGTCGTACGTTCTGAGATTCAGGCTTTGGGCGGGCGCATTGAAACCAACTCCCAAAAGGGAGCCGGGAGCGCTTTCAAATTGGTGATGCCGCTCACGACTGCGGTGACCCACGTGGTCATGCTTCGTGCAGGCAATCTGGTCGTAGGGGTGCCGTCGAACCTGGTCGAAATTGTGCAGCGAGCCAGCGCGAGTGCTTTGCAGCAAGCCTACGACTCAGGCGAACACGTCCACGGCGACAAAACCTTGCCGTTTTTCTGGCTCGGCGCATTGCTGCAGAACTCCCGAAGGGGGGCGCCTTCGCTTGAGAAGCAGGCCTCCGTCGTCATCTTGCGAAGTGCTGAGCAGCGCATAGCGCTCCACGTGGATGAGGTGCTCAACAACCAGGAAGTGGTGGTGAAGAACCTGGGCCCGCAACTCTCGCGCTTGCCTGGTCTGGTGGCCATCACGGCGTTGGCCTCGGGTTCCGTCGTCCTGATCTACAACCCAGTGGCCCTGGCCACGGTTTACGGGGATCAGGCTCGGGCGCTCACTGCCTCGACAGAAGATGTCCATCCGGCCGGGGGTGGGGTGGATGCCTCGGCTGACCGAGATCGGCGTGAGGAGGCTCCGCTGGTGTTGGTGGTCGACGATTCAATCACAGTTCGCCGCGTGACGCAGCGCATGCTCCTGCGCGAAGGCTACCGGGTTGCTTTGGCAGCCGATGGCCTGCAGGGGCTGGAGCGCCTGCAGATTGAGCGCCCTAGTGTGGTGCTCTCGGACATCGAGATGCCTCGCATGGACGGTTTTGACTTTGTGCGAAACATACGCGCTGATGAGCAGTTGCGAGATTTGCCCATCATCATGATCACCTCGCGTATCGCGGAAAAACATCGCGAGCATGCGCGGGAGCTGGGTGTTAATCATTACCTTGGCAAGCCTTACTCGGAAGAGGAGTTGTTGCGATTGGTGGGGAGTTATGCGCGTAGCGCTGCCGGGGAGACGTCGCAGCCTGCTTGAGCGTCGCTGCACACACGCCAAGGGTTCACTCGTTCCCCTTGGCAGACACAGATGTGACAGCTCCCTCTGCCTCTGGGTAGAGGTGGGGCGGCCGGCTGCGGCGATTTAACTCCCTCTCCCTCTGGGAGAGACTGATGCAGGCGCGCCTGCCAACTTGAGCCCCAGAACCCGAGGCTGTGAGCTTCTCTTACTCCCTCTCCCTTTGGTTCTCTTACTCCCTCTCCCTTTGGGAGAGGGTGGGGGTGAGGGCAAGCGGCGGTCGTTTTAGTCGCGGTCGTTATTAATCGCCTTCTTTGCTTGCATTGAGGTCGGAGGCCGGGATTTGCGCCCGGCGGCGCACCTACTCTTTTTGCTCCGCCAAAAAGAGCTAGGCAGAAAAAGGCGGCCCCACTGTCCGTGTCCCTCCGCTGCGCTACGGGCAACCTCCGGTGCTCGTGCCCAAGGCGGTGCGGCAGAACTCGCTGCTTTCGCTTCGCTCAATACGCTCAGACAGCTGC
>JAECRA010000107.1 GCA_015999985.1 Comamonadaceae bacterium | reverse complement strand
CTTGCGTGGGGCTTCGACTGGCTTAGTGTGAACGGCTCATCTTGATCAAAAACAAGTCGATATCAGTCCAGCTTGGCGCCGGAAGCTTCAATCACCTTCTTCCATTTGGCGGCCTCGCTTCGCACGAGCGAAACCATCTCAGCCTGAGTTCCGCCTTGCGGAATCACACCATGCGTAGCCAGTTGCTCCTGCAACTCAGTGGACTGCAGCACCGCATTGATCTCTGTGTTCAGGCGGTCGATGATGGCCTGGGGCGTTTTGGCGGGCACTGAGATGTAGTTCACGGGCGCTGCATCAAAACCTTTGAGGTCATCAGCGATGGGTGGCACATTGGGCAGCGCTTTCGAGCGTTGGCGCGTGGCGACGCCCAGAGCCTTGAGCGCACCCGAGTCGATGTGCTGCTTGTACACCGCAATGCTGTCGATAGCGGCCTGAACTTCTCCCGACAGCAGATCTGCCAGCGCCGGCCCGGTGCCTCGGTAGGGGATGTGAACCATATGGATGCCGGCGGACTGCTTGAAGAGCTCGCCTGCCAAATGGCTGCTGGCACCAATGCCGGCACTGGCGTAGTTGACCTTGCCCGGGTTGGTCTTGGCGTACTGGATGAATTCCTTGACGTTGCGCGCAGGAACGTTCTTGCTCACGACCAGCACATTGGGAACGATGGCGACCGATGAAACAGGCACGAGGTCTCGTGCTGGGTCGTAGGGCAGCTTGCTCATCAGATACGGATTGGTCATCTGAGGGCCAGGCGTTGTGTAGAGAATGGTGTAGCCGTCAGCCGGAGATTTGGCGACCAGATCGGCACCCAGCGTCGCACCCCCACCTGGTTTGTTGTCCACCACGATGGGTTGCCCCAAACGTTTAGCCAACGGCGCGGCCACAGCGCGTGCCACGATGTCCGCACCGCCACCGGCTGCAAAAGGCACCACCATTCTGATGGGCCGATTGGGATAGTCCTGGGCGAGAGCCACGGTGGAACTTGCAAGCAGAACGCCTGCAACGCCTTGGGCGGCCAGTTTTGAAAACATGCTGAAAATCTCCTTTTATTGTCGATTGAGACGACGCCGGTGGCGGTCATCAGCGCTCTGCTTTGAACAGTGCCTCAGGGTTCAAGTGCTGGCGCACCTGGCATTCTCAATCCACACAGCCTCCGGCGCTACAGGGGGCTCGGCAATTCAGCCATACATCGGGCGTCATAGCGGATCTTGCTGCACCTGCATGGGTCCACCGCTGGCCTTGATGTGCCTGCCGAGGAGCGGCGGCGCCCGCCGTCCGCGCTCCTACGCCTGGCGGCAGACCCTCAGCACTTCTTCGCCATAGCGTTCCAGCTTCGTGGCGCCGAGGCCGTTGACGCCCTGCAGATCCTCGGTGGACTGGGGGGCGCGCGCAGCAATGGCGGCCAAGGTCGCGTCGTGAAAGATCACATAGGCCGGCAGGTTGTGCTCCCGCGCCACTTCACCGCGCCAGGCTTTGAGCGCTGCAAAGCGCTCTTGCGCGGCGCCGTCCAGCTCTGCGGCTGCGGGTGATGCGCGGCTTCGAGAGGTACGCTCTCCGCGCTCGCCACGCACCTTGCGCGCGCGTTCCGGTTTGGCGCTGGCGGCGCGCAGGCGAACCGCTTGTTCACCACGAAGAATGGGTCGAGCACCATCCAGCAGACGAAGGGTGTTGAAGGCTTGCGCATCCACTTGCAAGGCACCTATCGCAATCAGCTGGCGCAGCACGCCGCGCAGTTGAGGCTCAGTGAATTCGGCACCCATTCCATAGGTGGATATCTGCTCGTGGCCGAACTGCTTCATCTTGTCGGTGGACTTGCCGCGCAAGATGTCCATGATGTGGCCGGCTCCAAAGCCAATGCCGCTCATCTGCTGCACGCGGTAGATGGTAGATAGCAGCTTTCGTGCGCAATCTGTGGCGTCCCAGACGTCAGGTGGCTGGAGGCAGTTGTCGCAGTTGCCGCAATACGGATGGGCATGCGTGCCTGAGGGGTCTTTGGCGGGCACCATCTGCTCACCAAAGTACGCGAGCAGCCTTGCACGCCGGCAGTCGGTCGCCTCGGCAAGAGCAAGCAGTGCGTCGAGCTTGCGAACCATGATCTGCTTGAAGGCGTCTTCAGCCGGGCTTTCGTCGATCATGCGGCGCTGGTTCACCACGTCTTGCAAGCCATAGGCCATCCAGGCGTGTGCGGGTTCGCCATCTCGTCCGCCACGGCCTGTTTCCTGGTAGTAGCCTTCAATGTTCTTGGGCATGTCGATATGCGCCACAAAGCGTACATCTGGCTTGTCTATGCCCATACCGAACGCAATGGTGGCCACCATCACCACGCCTTCTTCACGCAGGAAGCGGTCTTGGTTGGCCTGTCGATCAGCCGCCGGCAGACCCGCGTGGTAGGGCATGGCGTCCAGGCCGGCTTCACACAGCATCTGAGCCAGCTCTTCTACCCGCCGGCGGGACTGGCAATAGACAATGCCCGATTCGTCTGCATGCTCGTTCTGGATGAAACGCAGAAGCTGTGCCGCGGGTTCTTTCTTCTCGACGATGGTGTAGCGAATATTCGGGCGGTCGAAGCTGCTCACGAATTGCTGCGACTGCTGGAGTTGCAGTCGCTCGACGATGTCCGCACGGGTGACATCGTCGGCGGTGGCCGTCAGCGCGATGCGCGGCACACTGGGCCAGCGTTCGTGCAAGACGGTGAGCGCACGGTACTCAGGCCGGAAGTCGTGGCCCCACTGGCTGACGCAATGGGCTTCGTCAATCGCAAACAGGCTTAGCTGCCCGTGTGCGTGCAGGGTGTCCAGCAGACCCAGAAAGCGGGGGGTGGAGATGCGCTCAGGTGCCGCGTACAGCAAAGTGATCTTGCCCGAGAGCAGCCTTCGCTCGACGTCTTGTGTTTGCTCCCAGTCCAGCGTTGAATTGAGAAACGCGGCGGGTACACCTGCTTCATCCAATGCGCCGACCTGGTCATGCATCAAAGCGATGAGCGGCGAAATGACCAGGGTCACCCCACGCCCTGCGCGTTGGCGAGCGATGGCGGGCACCTGGTAGCAAAGGCTTTTGCCTCCGCCGGTGGGCATCAGTACCAGCGCATCACCGCCGGAAGCGACATGGTCGACCACGGCAGCCTGTTGGCCGCGGAAGGCGGAATAGCCAAAGACCTCTTGCAGTATGGCAAGCGGCGCGCGCGCGGGCGCGCGATCAACCTCTGTCGTCATGGAGTTTCTAGCGGAGAGCGCAATTCGAGATAGGGCGCGCCTGCAGGCACGCAGCCTAGGAGCCTATCACGAGCAGGAAGCCAAGGCCTCTGAATGGCGCTTGATTCCTGCGTCTACTCAATCTGCAGAGCGCTCTTCTGCTATGTGAAAAAGATTCAAGAGCGTTGGAAGAACGCCCTGGGGCGTGGGGGCCACTTGGTCCTGCGCACCTGGTCTCGCGACGCAATCAGCTGTTAGGAGTGAAGCCGGTGCGCTTGACGACGTCCTGGAAGCGCGCGATCTCGTCTTTCAGAAGTTTGGAGAACGCCTGGGGGCCTGGCGGCAGGGGGTCAATGAAGGCGCTGGCCATGCGGGCTTGCACCTCAGGCAGCTTCAAGACGCTCTGGATCGAGGTATCCAATTGCTGCATGACATCCGCTGGTGTGTTGGAAGGCGCCATGAAACCGTACCATGCGCTGCCCAGAATGCCAGGCACGCTTTCAGCAAAGGTTTGAACTCCGGGCAGCTTGGGGTTGCGTGCCGGGCTGGCGATGGCCAGCACCTTCAGGCGCTTGGCCTCGATGTGCGGCATGCACGCAGGCATTGAATTGATCACCATGGGGATTTGTCCACCGACGGCATCGTTCAAAGCCAGGGCGCCACCCTTGTAGGGCACATTGACCAACTCCATGCCGCTTTGCAGCTTGAGCATTTCATAGAGCAGGTGTGGGGCCGAACCTTGGCCAGGGGTGCCGACGCCAAACTGGCGCGATTGGCTGCGCGGCAGCGCCAGCAGCTCCTTCAAACTATTGGCCGGCAACGACGGGTGCGCCACCAGCAACTGGGGTGATGAGCCCACCAGCGTAATGGGGGAAAAGTCCTTGACGGGGTCAAACGAGAGCTTGGGAACCACGGCGGCATTGGTGGCGTGCGCGGTGTCGGCCAGCAGCAAGGTGTAGCCATCGGCAGGGCTCTTGGCAACGGCGTCTGTGCCAATCATGCTGGAAGCGCCCGCTTTGTTGTCCACCACGACGTTCCATTTGAACGTCTCGGTCAGCTTTTGAGCGATGAGCCGGCCCACGAAATCGGAGCCACCCCCTGCACCATAGGGCACGACCAGGCGAATGACGCGGTTTGGAAAGTCGTTGGCCCATGCAGCCTGAGTCCCTGATCCGGCAGCCAAGGCCAGAAGAGAGGTCGAGAATTGACGTCGCGAGAGAGTAGGCATGGCAATAACTCCTGTGGTGTGCTTGTTGCTGATCGGTAAGGGGCGGGCCTGGGCGCGCTTTCAGCCGAGTAGTTCGTTGGCGGCTTTTTCGAATCCTGCGGTGGCGGCAGCAATGCCTGCCGAATTGATGTGCCTGTGCGTGACCAGCCGTATCCGGCGAAGTCCCCAAGGTCGAATCAGCACGCCGTGTTTTTGGACTTCACGCGCCCATGCGGCACTGTCTGGAACGCCTTCGGGCAGCTCGACGAAGATGATGTTGGTCACCGGTCCGGTAAGACCAATGTGGTCAGGAAGCACCGCGCGCAAGCCCGTGCCCAATTGTTGTGCCATGGCATGGTCCTGCGCTAGCCGCTTGGGCATGGTTTCAATGGCTTCCAGGCCAGACGCCGCCAGAATGCCGATCTGGCGCTGCGTGCCGCCAAGCATCTTGCGCAACTGCCGCGCGCGGGAAAGAGTGTCCGCAGGCCCGACCAGTACCGCGCCCGCGGGTGCGCTGAGGCCTTTGGACAGGCAGATAGACACGGTGTCCGCGAAGCAGGCCACGGCCTCTGGAGGTACTTGCAGCGCCACGGCGGCGTTGAAGATGCGTGCGCCGTCCAGGTGAACGCGGGCTCCCGCGCCATGCGCCATGTCATGGACCGCGCGCATATGCGCCAAGGACAAGACGGCGCCACCCGCGTTGACGTGCGTGGTTTCCATGCACACCAGTTCCGTGCGGAGGGGGCTGGAGCCTTGCAGGGCGTGCTTCAGGGCGCCCAGGTCCATTTCACCGGCGGTTCCTGGAATGCCGTGATAGGCGATGCCGCCAAGGGTGGCGCCCCCACGCTCGGTCAGATACATGTGAGCCGACGCTTCCATCACCACCTGGCCTTGCCGTGCGACCTGGGTCAGCACGGCCAGCAGATTGCCCATGGTGGCGGTTGGCACATAAAGACCGGCCTCTTTGCCAAACGTGCGGGCTCCAAGCGCTTCCAATTCACGCGCGGTGGGATCGCCATCCAGGCCATCGTCGCCGAGTGCGGCGTGGCGCATGCGTTCGTACATTTCGGCGGTTGGCAGCGTCACGGTGTCGCTGCGCAGGTCCGTCAACCTCGGCACATCCTGCGCATGTGATTTCACTGCATGGGGGAGCGAGGTTGGGGAGATCATGGCTGCAAGTATTGCAGCGATCAACCAATGCGCGAAATGCGAATATGCATATGGCTTATACAATACTGATATGACAACGCGCCGCATGTCGCTCAAGCACATCGAAGCTTTCCGTGCCGTCATGCAGACGGGCTCGATGACGGAGGCCGCGCGCAGGTTGCACACCTCCCAGCCCCAGGTCAGCAGGTTGGTCTCCCAGCTGGAGGCTATCGTTGGCTTTGCGCTGTTTGATCGAATCGGCACTCGCTTGTTGCCCAGCATTGATGGAAAGCGCTTTTTCCAGGACGTGGAAAAAGCATTCGCCGGCCTTCAAGGGCTGGAATCGGCTGCCTCCAATATCCGCACATTTGGGGGCGATCGCCTGGCTGTGGCGGCCATGCCGCGCATTGCAGGCGGGATCGTGAGCAAAGCGGTCGCGCGCTTCAAGCGGGACAATCCGGACACGCTGGTCACCATTCATTCGGGCGCGGCGTCCACGGTGAACACATGGATCAGCTCGGGCCTGTGCGAACTGGGTCTGGCTGTTCTCTACGACGAGGACCCGCCAGGCATAGATGTCGTTGTGCTGCTCAGCATGGATTGCGTCTGCATACTTCCTAAGCAGCATCGACTGGCCCAGAAAAAGCAGATTCATGCAGTAGATCTGGACGGTGAGGACTTCGTGTCTTTTCCTCTCGGCAGCGGACCACGCGAACGTATCGACCGGATATTGGTAGCGTCAGGCATCAAGCCCAAGACCGCCTTGGAGTCAGATCTGGGGGCTTCGGTGTGCTCACTGGTTGCCGACGGCATGGGCGTGAGCGTGATCAATCCGCTCGCGGCGCTGGAAGAACAGCGCTATCTGGATATTGAGGTGCGGCCATTCAAGCCGGCTGTGACGGTGCGCCTAGGCATCATGCAAGCTCCCGGCGCGCCGCATTCTCGGCTCATGGCCGCTTTCACGGAGCATGTGCGCGAAGTCCTGGACTCTGAATTGGCTCACATCGCCCCTTATCGCAGGTGAGGGTGGCGAGCCCGAGAGAAACCAGGTCATTGCGCTGTTCCTACAATACCCAGTATGAAATCGCCTGCCTACACCCGAGCTGCCGAGCTGCCTGCCATTCTTGAGAAACGCATTGCCATTCTCGATGGCGCCATGGGCACCATGATCCAGCGCTTCAAGCTGAATGAAGAACAGTATCGGGGTGAACGTTTCAAGGACTTCCACAAGGACGTCAAAGGCAATAACGAGCTGCTCAGCCTCACGCGGCCCGATGTCATTTCCGACATCCACGAAAAGTACCTTGCTGCCGGCGCCGACCTGATCGAGACCAACACCTTTGGCGCTACTCAAGTCGCCCAGGCTGACTACGACATGCAGGACTTGGCGCGCGAGATGAACCTGGTCTCTGCCCAACTGGCGCGCGCGGCCTGCGACAAATACAGCACGCCGGACCGTCCGCGTTTCGTGGCCGGCGCCCTGGGCCCTACGCCCAAGACCGCCAGCATCAGCCCGGACGTCAATGACCCCGGTGCACGCAACACCAGTTTTGAGGAGCTGCGTGCGTCTTACTACGAACAGGTAGAGGCCCTGGTAGAAGGCGGCTCTGATGTGCTGCTGGTGGAAACCATTTTCGACACCCTGAACGCCAAAGCTGCGCTCTTCGCTATAGAAGAGTTTTTTGACAACACCGGCGAGCGCTTGCCCATCATCATCAGCGGCACAGTGACTGACGCCTCGGGCCGGGTGCTCTCAGGCCAGACAGTGACCGCTTTCTGGCACAGCGTGCGCCATGCGCAACCGCTTGCCATCGGTCTTAACTGCGCCTTGGGCGCTGCGCTGATGCGTCCGTACATCCAGGAGCTCAATCGCGTGGCGCCTGATACGTTCATCAGTTGCTATCCCAACGCGGGCTTGCCTAATCCGATGAGTGATACGGGTTTTGATGAGACGCCGGAGGTGACCAGCCGGTTGCTGCATGAGTTTGCGGCGGAGGGGTTGGTCAATATCGTGGGTGGGTGTTGTGGCACTACGCCGGATCACATCGGGGCTATTGCGGATACGGTGGAGCCGTTGGCGCCTCGGGGTGTGAAGAGGGTGGGGTTTTATAGGGAAGCGGCTTGACGCTTCATTCGCCTTGGGACTAGGCGGAGATGGGGCGGCTGGGAGTGGATATTTAACGCCCTTGCTCTTGGCGAGAGGGCGGGCCGGGCAATCGGGGGACGGCCTTGATTTCTTCCCCTCTCCCTTTGGGAGAGGGTAGGGGGCCGGCCATCCGGTGAGGGCATGCAGCGGTTGAGTTGTTCGCTGCGCTTAATAGTTACCTTCTGCTCTTGAATAGAGGTCGGATGCCGGGATATGCCCCCGGCAGTGCACCTACTTCTTCTTTGCTCCGCCAAAGAAAAGTAGGCAAAAGAAAGGCGGCCC
>JAECRA010000034.1 GCA_015999985.1 Comamonadaceae bacterium | reverse complement strand
GGCCGCCTTTCTTTGGCCTACATTTCTTTGGCGGAGCAAAGAAACGTAGGTGCGCCGCCGGGCGCAAATCCCGGCCTCCGACCTCAAGAGAAGAGCAGAAGGTAATTAGTAACCGCAGCGCCTAAAACCACCGCCGCTTGCCCTCACCCCCACCCTCTCCCAAAGGGCGAGGGAGTAAGACAACCGCCGCTTGCCCTCACCGGATGGCCGGCCCCCGCTTGGCCGGCCCCTCCCAACCTTCCCCTGAGCCGGGGCCCCCTGAGGGCGAAGGAGAAAAACAACTTACAGCTTCGAGTTTCTGAGGTTCAAATCGGCAGACGCGCCTGCATCCGTCTCTCCTACACGTGGGAGAAGGCACAAGGCGCTCGCGCCAGCGACTAGTAAACGAGGGCAGTACACTAGATTGGACGTTCTTGTGGTCTGCCCGAGCATGCCAAATTCAATCAACTTTTCGACCCATGGCATGGCACGCACAACTCTCGCTTGACTATCAGGCGCAGCAAGGAAAATCCACCGTGCAATATCTGCACGACGGCCCGTTGCGCGTCCTCAAGAGCCTGTATCCAGAAGGGCCCGCCATCTGCCACAACGTACTGGTGCACCCTCCTGGTGGCTTGGTCGGAGGCGATGTGCTTGATATCTCCGTACGCGTCGGCCAAGGTGCCCACGCCCTGGTCACGACTCCGGGCGCTACGCGCTTTTACAAAAGCAACGGCCAGCGAGCAATGCAGCGCACGCGTCTACAACTCGATGCTGGCGCTCGGCTGGAATGGCTTCCGCTTGAAGCCATTGCCTATAACTCCTGTGACGCTTCCAATCATGTTGAGCTCGCACTGGCTGAGGGTGCGCAGCTGCTGACCTGGGACATCACAGCCTTAGGCTTGCCCCATGCCGATCAGCCATTCGAACAAGGCTCGTTCGTGCAACACATCGAGTGGCCCGGCCACTTTCTGGAGCATGGCGTGATCGCTGCGAAGGACAGTCTGCTGCTCGACGGCGCCTTGGGACTGGCCGGGCACCGCTGCATGGGCAACTTGATCCTGGCCAGCGGTACACCCCTGGCCCGCAGTCAACGCGAGGCGCTACAGGAGAGCACCCATGCGCTGCTGCAATCTGCCCCAGAAGGCGTGATCGCTGGCGTGACCGCGCCGAATGAACACATGCTGGTGCTACGCGGTCTATCACCGGTGGTCGAACCCATGATGCAGCTTTGGAAACAAGTGTGGGCGCATTGGCGATCGGAGCTTTGGGGCTTAAAAGGTGATGCGCCCAGGATCTGGTCTACCTAGTCCGTGATACCGAGGAATCGGCTGTGTCGTCCGCGCCTTGTCCCGTACGCCCTGGCGAGTAGCCGACTTCCCTGGTTGACTGGAACAGTGCGCGATATCACCCCATCCCACGCTGCAACTCCGGGATAGGAAATCAGCGTGGCTTGAACTGATCCTTCAGACCCGCCCAGCAATCTGTATAACCCGCATCCAAGGTGGGGCTGTTCAAGGCGGCCTCGGTAGGAATCAAGCGGTAGCGGCTTTCAAACATGAACGCCAGTGTGTTGTCGAGCTTTTGCGGCTTGAGATCTGCGTGGCTGGCTTTGTCGAACGCTTCCTCATCTGGCCCGTGCGGCACCATGAGATTGTGCAAGCTCGCGCCGCCTGGCTTGAAGCCTCCGGGCTTGGCGTCGTACTCGCCGTACACGAGGCCCATGAATTCGCTCATGACATTGCGGTGGTACCAGGGCGGACGGAAGGTGTTTTCCATCACCAACCAGCGCGGCGGGAAAATCACGAAATCGCAGTTGGCGGTTCCAGGTGTGTCGCTGGGTGAAGTGAGCACGGTAAAAATGGACGGGTCAGGGTGATCGAAGCTGATTGATCCGATGGTCATGAAATTGACCGTGTCATACCTCACCGGCGACAGATTGCCATGCCATGCCACCACATTGAAGGGTGAATGGCTGGTCGGAGCACGCCAGAAGCGGCCGCCAAATTTTTTCACCAGCTCATAGGCGACTTCGCCATCTTCCTCACAGGCGGCGACAGGTGCCTGAAAATCGCGCGCATTGGCCAAGCCGTTGGACCCAATGGGGCCAAGTTCCGGCAAGCGGAAATGCGCGCCGTAGTTCTCGCAAAGGTAGCCGCGCGAAGGGCCGTCGGGCAAGCCTACCTTGAACACCACGCCGCGGGGCATCAGGGCGATCTGGCCGGGTTTGACCTCCAGTACGCCCATCTCGCTGGTGATCACCAGGCGGCCTTGCTGCGGCACAAAAAGAATCTCGCCGTCGGCATTGACGAAGGCGCGGCGCTCCATGGAGCGCCCCGCCAGGTAAACATGGGCAGCCAAGCCAGTTTGAGAATCCGCATCGCCATTGGCCGCCATGGTGTGGACGCCGTCGATGAAGTCGATATCAGCCACATTGGCTGGTAGCGGTGCCGGGTGCCACCGCATTGGCTCAGGCGGTGCCGCCACCGAGCGATCACCGCCCGTGCGCCAGGTTTTTTGCTCGTAGGGCTGATAGCGGCCCGCCACCACCGAAGGCTGGCGGCGGTAGAGCCAACTGCGGCGGTTCTCGTGCCGGGGCGCGGTGAAGGCGGTGCCCGAGATCAGTTCGGGGTAGAGATCAAAGGGCGCTCGCTGCGGACTATTGCGTCCTTGTGGCAGGGCGCCGGGCACTGCCTCGGTGGCATATTCGTTGCCAAAGCCGCTTTGGTAGCGGCGCTCTGTATTGAATTGATCTTTCATGCCAGATTCCTGAGTTGCAAGCTGGAGCTCCCTTTCATGTTGGGAGATGGAGTTTGCCAATCACACCGTCGCCCACTCAACGCGACTTGGGAAGATTATGAACACGTTCTTAGCGCGCACGCCGATACATGCTGTTGGTGCTGCGCGCGAGACCGGCCGCATGCAGACGGTCAATCGTGCGCCCCGCATGCGCGTGGGTGATGGCAAGGCCCAGCGCATCGGCAGCGTCGGGCCGGGGCGCAGAGGGCAGCTCTAGCAGCCGCTGTACCATTGCCTGTACCTGCTCCTTGGCAGCCCGGCCATGCCCCGCCACCGCCTGCTTCATCTGCAGCGCAGTGTATTCGGCCACCTCGAGATCGCAGGAGACCAGAGCAGTCACACAGGCGCCGCGCGCTTGGCCAAGCAGCAAAGTGGCTTTGGGGTTCACGTTCACGAACACGATCTCCACCACGGCGGAATCGGGTTGATAGCGGGCCTTGAGTTCGCAAATCCCATCGAACAGGATTTTTAACCGGGCAGGTAAATTGCCGATGTCGGCGCTGGAGGTCTGAATGACGCCGCTAGCCACGTATCGGAGCGCGGACCCTTCAGCGTCAAGCACACCAAAGCCCGTCGTGCGCAAGCCGGGATCAATGCCGAGAATTCTCATTTGCTACTGAGTTTATAGCAAGCCGCCGATTCAGGGAATTTAAATCCCAAAGTACCAACGAACAGAATGAAAAAATACCGGTGCAGCGAAGCACAAAGCATCCACGCGATCGAGCAAGCCACTGGCTCCCGTGACTGAGGGCGTGTGGCCGCCCCAATTGGTGACACCGCGGTCGCGTTTAAGTGCTTTCATTACCAGATGCCCGAGTGAGCCTGCCACGCCAGCGATGACGGACATGACCGCGGCCTGGGCTAAATCGAAGGGGGTGACGCCAGTCAGCATGACACCGACCAAAGCGCCTGCCCCTATACCTATGAACCAGTTGCGCCAGGAAAAGCTGGAACTCACATTGGGCGCATGCGCACGTCCCGGCCAGTACCGGTTGGCCAGATGTTGGGCGAGCATGCAGCTCTGCACCACGATGGCGAGAAAGAAGACCAGGAAGGCATTGCGACCACTCCAACCAGGAAAATTCAGCAGCAGCAGAGCAGGGACGTGGGAGAGTCCAAAAACGCAGACCATGATTCCCCATTGAACCTTGGCCGTTCGCTCAAGAAAGCCTTGGGGGTCATCCGCCAACGCGCTGACAACCGGTATGGCCAGGAACACGTAGACGGGAATGAATACCGTAAAGAGATTGAAGTGGCTTGAGCCGACCAGCCAGTACTGGACAGGTAGCACGACAAAAAAAGCCAGCACCAGACTGCGGTGGTCGCCTCTTCGGGTGGGCGAGAGGGTAATGAACTCCCGCAAGGCAAGAAAAGAGACCAGCGCGAAGAGCACTGTTGCCGCCGTGTTGCCGGTGGCCCAGGCGCACCAGAATATGAGCGCCATGAACCAGGAATGGCGCAGCAGCGTCCGACCGTGCTGGAGGTCTGCGGCATGGCCGAACCCGGGTTTCCCTTCCCCCGGTTCTTCGCTGCCGCGTTCGCGCAACGACAAGGCCAGCAAGGCGGCTGTGGCCAGGATCAATATGCCGAAGACAAACAGGAACAGTGCAGTCACCTGCTGATCAGGTGTCAGGCGGCCAAGGAACTCAGTCATGCTTATACGTCTCTCAGGGCGATGACCGCCTGTCTTGCCCGGTCGAGGAATGCGCGGCGTTCTTCTCCGGGCTCAAGGCGGATCGGCGCGCCGAAAGTGACCGAGCACAGCACGGGCACAGGGACCACTTCCCCTTTGGGCATGACGCGCTGCACGTTGTTGATCCAGGCAGGCACGAGCACCACGTCAGGAAACTTTTGAGCGAGGTTGTACAGACCCGCTTTGAACGCTTGCGGTTCTGGCGCGTTGCCACGCGTGCCTTCCGGGAAGATGATGAGTGAATCGCCGCTTGTCAGCGCATCTATCAGTGGTTGCAGGGGGTCTTCGTCTCCCTTGCGTTCGCGTTCTACGTAGACAGCGTTGAAGACTGACGTCGTGATCCAGCGCCGGAAGTTGCTTTTGGTCCAGTAGTCCTTGGCCGCGATAGGGCGCGTAATGCCTCGTAACTCTTCGGGCAGGGCGGCCCAGATCATCACCAGATCGGCATGACTTTGGTGATTGGCAAAATAAATGCGTTGCTCGGCCTTTGGCGGAGCACCGTGCCAGCGGGCCTGTGCGCCTGTCAGAAGCCGCACAAAGCCAAGCAAGAGATAGCCCATGGCCTTGGCGGCCAATTGATTTCCTGAGAACGTGCTCATGGCAATTCGGAGCTGCGCATGCGCCTTACGATCACCTGCGCACGATGATTCAAATAGGCAGATCGAGGCACCTTCTCGAAATAGCGTGGACGCGGCAGCATGACCGCGAGCCGGGCCGCCTCGTAAGCGCTCAGTTGCGAGGCGCTCTTCCTGAAATAGTGGCGTGCAGCGGCTTCGGCACCAAAGACACCCTCACCCCATTCAATATTGTTCAGATAAATCTCCAGAATCCGCTCCTTGCTGAGGATTTTTTCAAGGGCGTAGGTCACCACCAATTCCTGGCCTTTTCGGGCAAGCGTACGCTCGCCTGACAGCAAAAGGTTTTTGGCCAGTTGTTGGGTAATGGTGGATCCGCCGCGAACCTTGACTTGCCGCGCTGGAAGATTCTTCTCGGCACGCTTGGCTGCTGCTTCCTCCGCTTTGGCGTTGCGGGCCCACGCTTGTTCGATGGCTTCCCATTCCACACCGTCGTGGTTGATGAAATCATCGTCTTCCGATGCGATCACGGCGCGTTTGAGGTTGTTGGAGATCTCTTCATAGTCACGCCACTGCTGATTCCAACGTAGCGTTCCACTGCTCGCCAGGCGCCAGGCTTGCGAGCGCTGAAAACTGGTCGATTGAGGGTCGATCACGGTCATCAGCACGATACGGCCAATGAAGAACAACTGCAGCACCAGCAAGGACAGGGCTACAAGCAGCAACCAATGAAAAGCTTTGCGCATGTTCAGAAACCAAAATGCTCGTTGGAGACAAGGAAGCCGTTGCTATTTTGATGCGGGCGCTTCATCCAGCAACGCCGTCTCCAGCGTCATTTCGTGGGTGAAGTTAAAGCGTGCAGTGATATCGATCTGATCGGTTTCCTTGCGCATGGCCGGGCTGAACGCTCCAAAGGGCGCGGATGCCTGCGCAATGGCTTCGGCCAACCGGTCCAGGGCTCGGTTGCCCGAACCCTGTACCACCCGCGCATCAAGGATTCGCCCGTCATGGTTGATCAGCAGGGCCATCATCAACTGGCCGTATAGTTTTCTGCCCGCGACTTCCGGAAAATTACGAGTACCGCGGGTCTCGATCTTGCGCCGTAGTTCGTCGTAGTACAGCGCGTAGGTTGTTCCCAACGTGGCTGGGCTCAGGTAACGCTTCTTGGGGCGGGAATTTTCTTCCTCTACGCGCCGTTCAATCGCCGCAAGAAGTTTGGCGAGTTGACGCCTTTTTTCCTCCTGGGCCTCGGCATCGGGGGCGGACTTGTTCCGATCCGGATCCGGAGGAGGCAGCGCTGCCATTTGGTCGCGTATTTGCGCCATCAACTGTTCTTGCTGCTGCAGCATGGAGTCGATCTGGCGCTGGTTCTGATCGACGGCGCTGTTGCCCTGAACGTCCACGACACTGGGGGGCAAAGGTGTGCTGGCGATCCGCTTGTCGGCTGATTCCCCGCCGCCCGCCAGGCTCGCTTGCGCAAGCGCCTGAGCTTTCTCAGGCTTGGCCTCAGACTTGGAATTGACCAGTATCACCTCAAGTGGAGACTCTTCGAACGCCCGTTTGAATCCTTCCGGGTCGACAAACCGCACGGTCAACAGTGCAGCATGCACTATGAACGAAAGTCCCAAAGCCCACTGAAGGACGGAGAGTGACTTGAGGAAGCGTCCAATCACGGGCTTGGATGGTCGTTGGCTGTTTCGGATTCGCTCACATCAACCGCGATCGCGATCGGGCCGGCTGCGGCATCATCGTCTTCGTCTTCAGGCTCGCTACCGGCACCGCTGGCCTCAGTGCTGCTGTTGCTCAGCACTTCAAGGACCGTGCCGCCGACATCGAGAGCGATGTCATCTATTGCACCCAGTTTCACCTTCACCTGGGTGCCACGCGGCAGTCCCTGGGCACCCATGACTGTGAACACGAGCGGAAGCTCATCGGCTCGCGCCAGCCAGGCGCCGCCAGCTTGCTCTCGCAACAGGCTGGCAGTCAGCTCTGTAACGCCTTGCTGTCGAAGGTAATGCAGGGTCCAGAAACGCTCCATGCTGGACTGATGGGCGTTGTAGGCGCTATAGGCGGCATCGAAAGCGCTGATGATCGCAAATAGCTGCGCATCCTTGGGTTTGAACGGAGCTGCCAGAGCGGCGGTCTGCCCGTGGCGCGCGGCGGCAATGATCTGCCATTGGTTGGCAAGGTCCACATAGCGGCGCAGGGGTGAGGTGCTCCAGGCATAGCTGGGCACACCGATCCCGGCGTGCGGCAGAGCCTTGGCACCCATTCGAACTTTGACCCCAGGCGCCAGACTTGCCTGGCTGCGGTAGATGGCTGGCACTCCAAGGCTGGCCAACCACTGGCCCCAGGTGCTGTTGGCCAGAATCATGAGCTCTGCGACCATCAGGTCCAGCGGAGCGCCGCGTTGCCGCGTGGTGATCTGCACCTTTTCCTGTCCGGTCGGGATGTTGCCATCGTTGCCGATCAGCCTGAAGTTGTAGTCAGGTCGGTTGAAGGTCTCCGGTTTGCCACGCACTTGTTCGCGTCTGGCTTTGAGGTTTTTGGCCAGGGCAAACAGAAATGCCAGAGCTTCCCGCTGGATAGGCAGCGCCAGACTCTCGGGGTCGTTCGGAGCATCGGTTTGCGTCAACCATTCTTGCGTGATCAGGTGGTCCAGCTGGTCATGACGCAAGTTGGCGGCGATAGGTACGCGCTCCAGGCGGGTCTCGCTGCCTTTGATTTCGAAAGTGGCTTCGTCCAGAGTGACGTAGAGCGAGACGGCGGGAACTGCGCGCCCTTCGCTCAGCGTGTAGGTTTGCACCACTTCGTCCGGCAGCATGGTGATCTTGTAGCCGGGCATGTAGACGGTGGACAGGCGGTTTCGGCCGATCTGGTCCAAGGCGTCACCGGGCTGAAGCGCGAGTGCTGGCGCCGCGATATGGATGCCCAGTATGACCGTGCCTGTTCCCAATCCTTGCAGGGACAAGGCGTCGTCGATCTCCGTGGTCTGCGAGTCGTCGATGGAATAAGCCTGGACGGTCGCCAGCGGCAATTCTTCTTCGATGATGGGCGCTTCCAGGGGGGGGAAACCCGTGCCCTTGGGGAAGTTATCGAAAAGAAAGCGCTGCCAGTGGAACTGATAGGCCGACTCGATCGCACCTGCCTTTTGAAGCAAAGCCAGTGGAGCCGCCCGTGTGGCACGGCTGGCCTCCACGACCGCTTTGTATTCGGGCGCATTCTTGTCGGGTTTGAACAGAATCTTGTAGAGCTGTTCGCGAATGGGTTCCGGGCAGCGACCTTCACCCAGTTCGGCTGCCCATGCTTCTATCTGTGCAGCGATCTGTTTTTTCTTTTCTATGGCTGCCAGCGCTTGCGCCACGATTTCGGCCGCTGCTCTGCGAAAACGGCCCTTCCCCGCGCGGCGGAAGTAATGCGGCGCTTCCTGCAGTGCCATGAGCATGCCGGCCTGTTGGACCAGGCTGGGCGCATCGCCAAAGTATTCGCTTGCCAGCTGGGCGAACCCAAACTCCTCTTCGGGAGCGAACTCCCAGGCCAATGGCAATTCGACCTCGGCCGCCAATAGGGAGGCCTCAGCCATCAAGGCGGCGGGCGCGGGTTTCTCGAAACGCAGCAACTGATTGGCGGACTTGACCTTCAGGCGTTTGCCCGAATCCAACTCCACCTGCGCCGATGCTTCCGTCTCGGACAGTACTTTTCCTGCCAGGAATTTCCCGGCTTCATCAAACAATACAAACATGGACTGCATTGTCTCGCACCTTGGGCCCGGGAATATTCCTGTGGGCGCAGGCGCATCAAGTAAAGAGCACCCCGAAAGCACCTAAAGACCTCCATCTGGAATAACAGGGTTCATCCTTTTATTTAGACGTTAAGCATTATTTTTATTCTAAGGCAGAGCAGTATATAGATACTTTAGATTTCCATCGATACGTGAAAAACCTCCTTTTCGAAAATCGGATTGACTGAAATGATGCTTCCCATGACTCACGCATTCACCCGGGAAAGCTCGCTCGCAGAGCAAGCCTGTAGTGCCTCCTTGGGTGTGCTGAGGGAATTTTCAATCGAGTGTGAGATGAACTGCCTTTCCGACATCGCCGCAGCTCTTTCAGAGAGCACCTACCCGCTGGAGCCCAATCATTGGCTGCATATTCCACTTGATGGTCAGCGCGAACTGCGCTTGCTGCGGTCATCCCGAAAGCCTGGTTTGATTGCCGTCATGGCCCAACGGCCCCTGCCTGGCACCGCGGACGAATCCGATGCCGTGGAGGCCATTCTTCTGGGCCTGGGCGTCGAAACGCGCTGGACTGAAAAGCTGCTGGGTGGCGTGGACGAAAACGGCTGGTACTGCATCTCTCTCACTCTTGGTGAGCCAGAAGACGCCGCTCGAGTGCAAGCCAGTCTGGAGCGCGTTCTAAGCCGGTTGCTCGCACTCTCATCGGCAGCGTCCATGCCCGCAACCTCGATGGGTTCGCAGGGACGGTTGATGGCAGGAGGCTACGCATGAAACCCGCGACTTTGGCCGAACACCCAGGATTTCAGCGTTTGATGGACGGTTTGGGAGGTCCCCTCGTGCTCTCCACGCCACGCTCTTTCGACTTGGTGTTCGAGGGGGGGCTTCCCGTGACCGTGTCACTCCATCCGAACGACCTGGAAGTTGCCATCGATGTCTGGTGTTACGACGCCGCACCTCATAGAGGTGTTGTCCGCCGCAACATCGTCAAGTCTCTGCTCATGTTGAACCAGGCTGCTCTGGCAGACCAGGCCGTGCGCATTGGCATGGACACCAGGGGACTCATATTGCTGCATGGCAGCCAGGTGTTGGAAGGCCTGCAAGGCAACTTCTTTCTGAATTGGCTGACCCAGCTGGTCGAGCAGGGCCGGCGGATTCGCACCCTGCTCAACACCTATGAAGAGGAACCAGACTCCGAAATGGGCCCTGCCTACGCGCGCGGGCCGCTCTTGCACTGACCTCTGTCCGCTGGCTATCCGACGCCATTCGCGCCCATCACCTTCTTGAAACCACCTGAACAGGACGTACTATGACGGAACTCTCCAGCACCGCTACACGGATCGGCGTCAATAGCCTCCAGTGGCAAGTCGCCACGGATGCGGGGGCTTCTCTGGGCCTATGGGCCAAGCTGAAAGGTCTGTTCAGCACCCCTCTGGTGGGGGTAGCCCAGCTTATCAACGTACGAGAGGTTTTTAAGGGTTATGTCCACGAGCGGGCTGACGCGTTGGGTCAAACCGTGCCTTCGTCGCAGCGCGACAACCTGAAGGGCCGCGCCCAAGACTTGATGCAGCGGGTTCTTGAAAGCGCGTTCAACGAGACCATGGACGGCGCTGTGGCGCGTGGCGACGGCAAGATTGAACGAGATGCCTTGTTCAAAGCGATCGCCCGTGCCAACGAGCAAGCTCAAGATGCGTTGATGGAGTTGCAATCGCAGTCGCTGCGGGCTCGGCTGGTCGATCAACCTGCCTACGACGAGCGACCACAGATCGTGGTCCGCGCCGATCAGTCGCTGCAACTGATCAGGCCTGCACCACGGATTGAAAACCTGGTGCTGCGTGGCGGCGGTGCCAAGGGCGTGGGCAACGCTCCGGCACTGGTCGAGATGGAAAAAGCCGGCTTGCTGTCCGGCCTCAAGAAGATCGTGGGTACGTCGGTCGGAGCGCTCACAGCGGTGAGCATAGCCAGCGGTCAGGAAATCACTGCATTTTCAGACATGGCAGATGGGCTGGACATGACCAAGCTGAGGAATGAACCCACCAAATTTGATTTGCGCTATCCGGGCATTGACGTGAGTTGGCGGGTGGGCTTTCACGGGGGCAGAACGCTCGAATTGCTGGACGAAGTTTCAGCCGGCACCGTGTCAAGCTATTTGAATAAGAACTGGAATACCGCTCAATTTCAACAAAAGCTGGTGATGCTGCGTGACTCGGGCGGTGACGACGTGGTGGCGCGCCTGGCCGTCTTGCGAAAGCAAGATTTCCATGCCAATCGCACAGACCAGATGATCACCTTCAATGATCTGGCTCTCGTGCGCCAACTGGACCCAGAGAAATTCAAGGATTTGGTGCTGACAGGTTGGGATGACACGAACAACTGCATGACCTATTTCAACGCGGAGACCACTCCCAACATGCCTATCGCGGTCGCCGGACGCATTTCCATGAGCTTTCCCATCGTGTTCAAGTCGGTCACCCTTGACCCAGGTGACGGGCTCGGAGAGCGAACATTTATAGACGGCGGGGTGGGCAGCAATATGCCTACCGAGGTCATCATGGGCCACCTGAACGGTCGCAATCTTGAAGAAGCGCGGGCGCGTACCGCCATCATGACCTTTGACGACAACGGGGAGGCTTACAACATGATGCACCGCCCGCTGGAGGGGCGCAATGGCTTCAAGGATTGGGTACTCTCGCTGCTCAGTGGTAATCCTGAATATGGCCAGTCAGCCGCCGCTGACAAGGCCAAGGTCCACGACATGGGCCCCAGTGCCTATGTGATATTTCACGGCGATATTGGAACCCTGGACCTTCGCGCGTCGCCTGAGAGGGTGGAGAAGGCCAAACTGATGTCCACACTCAAGACCTTGGAGCAAATCGACCAGCGCCAGGGACAAGCCTACGCCGTGGACTGCGGCAGTGTCGTGGAGTGCTATCGACTGCTGACAGACGTAGAAAAGGATGCGCTGGTCAAAGGTGGTGCCCCGACACCATCTGATTACCCGCGCCACACCGATGATCCGGCATATCGTGCCGAGCTTGAGCTCTACCACCTTGCTCTGGAGAAAGGGACATCCTGGGCGCACTTGCAGGTGCTCAGCTACGTCTGACCTCTGTCATCGGTCAGTCCGGGGCAGGCGCACCTGCCGGGCTGGCTGATGGATCCTATGGCGCTAAGACGACCGCAGTCGCAGAAACTCCAGCACCTGTCCCAGGTGCAGTTCAAAATCCGACAAGGCGTGATCACTCCCTTCCAGCAATTGGATATGGCAGGCGGCATATCGGGAAAACATTTCCCGCCAGTCGAGCAGCTCATCGCCTTTCGCAATGAGCGCGTAGATGCGCTCTGGATGCCTGATCTCGCCACTTTCCAGGTTGCGCAACTCCTCAATGTATTCCGACCTGAAGAAAAACTGCTCGGCAGGGTCGTGCCAGGCACTCAATTCACCAATATAGGCGGCTAAATCGCGAGCCGGGTTGACGGCAGGGTTGAGCAAGACTGCGCGGCAGGCCCGCCGCTGGGCAAGCCAGGTCGCATAAAACCCCCCCAGTGAAGAGCCCACAATCGCCATGTTCTCTGTTGGCCAGGTTTTCGTTCCATGGTCAATCAAGGCGGCCGCCTCGGCGGGCGAGGGGGGGAGCTGCGGGCACCACCAGGTAACGCCCGGATATTGGGCTGCCACCCGCTCGCCCATTTGGCGGGCCTTGGCAGATTGGGGTGAAGACCGGAACCCGTGCAAGTAAAGAAGGTGGCTGGTGCTCATGCTTTGGATTCTCCATCATCCAACTAGAGCGGATAATTCGCTATGCCTGTAGTGTTGGAACGACCCCCCCTGTGGCAACGCATGCTACCCATGTTGCGCGGCTTCGATTGGCTGCTGCTTCTGGCCGTGTTGCTGTTGGCCGGTGCCGGCCTGATGGCCATGTATTCGTCTGGCTTTGACCATGGCACACGATTTTTTGATCATGCCCGCAATATGATGCTGGCCGGCGGGATCTTGTTCGTCGTCTCTCAAGTGCCGCCGCAGCGCTTGATGGCGTTGGCTCCTCCGCTGTACGCCTTCGGAGTAGCCCTGCTGATCGCCGTCGCCATATTTGGAATTACCAAAAAGGGCGCGCAGAGGTGGATCAACGTCGGGATTGTCATACAACCGAGTGAACTGCTAAAAATTGCGACACCGCTGATGTTGGCCTGGTGGTTTCAGCAGCGGGAGGGCCATAAGAGGCCGATGGATTTTGTGATTGCCTTCATATTGCTGGCTGTGCCGGTGGGCCTGATCATGAAGCAGCCCGATCTCGGCACATCACTGCTGGTCATGTCGGCAGGCCTTGCGGTCATCTTCTTTGCAGGGCTGCCCTGGAAGCTGGTCCTTCCGCCGGTGGTGATAGGCCTTATTGGCATCGTCCTGATCGTGGCCTATGAGCCGCAGATATGCGCGGAGGGTGTGCGGTGGCCGGTGCTTCACGAATATCAACAGCAACGCATCTGCACACTGCTGGATCCCGCCCGGGATCCTCTAGGAAAAGGCTTCCATATTTTGCAGGGCATGATCGCCATTGGCTCAGGGGGCCTGCATGGCAAGGGCTTCATGCAAGGCACCCAGACTCACCTGGAATTCATACCCGAGCGCACCACGGATTTCATTTTCGCGGCGTTCTCTGAGGAATTTGGCCTGCTTGGCAACCTGGGTCTGATCGCTGGCTTCATCTTTCTGGTGTCGCGCGGGATGGTCATTGCCGCGGAAGCGCCCACTCTGTTTTCCAGGCTCCTGGCGGCTGGCGTGACCAGCATCTTTTTTACCTACGCTTTCGTCAACATGGGCATGGTCAGTGGGATTTTGCCCGTGGTGGGCGTGCCGCTGCCGTTCATCAGCTATGGCGGAACCGCCATGGTCACTCTCGGCCTGGGCCTTGGAATCCTGATGTCGATTGCCAAAGCGCGAAGATCCATGTGAATTTTGGGCGATAGGGTTTGCACACGGGTTTTTGGCACGCACTATCATCTGCAGAGAATGTCCCAAGTGTTTTCCAAAGTTGCCAGGTTTGCCGCTCGCTACGCTTTAGTGTCGGGCTTGATGGCGTTAACCCTGTTGGCTTTCACAGGGTGCGCGAGCTTGCCGGACTATGTGGACCGGCCTGTTTCCACAGCGCTGAAGCCGGACGTCGCCACCTCTTTGGGCGACTTGGCCAAGTCCAGGCGCCCGACTGTCCGCCCTGGCTATTCGGGGTTCACGTTGATAGATTCCGCCGACTCCGCCTACTCGAGTCGCTTGGCCCTGACCCAGCAAGCGGAAAAAACTCTGGACATTCAGTATTACGCCATCCATTCGGACCCCAGCACTGCACAGTTGCTGCGCGCCGTGCGCCAGGCTGCAGCACGGGGCGTGAGGGTCCGCATTCTGCTCGACGATTTCCACTCCACTGGGAAAAATGCGCAGATCATGCGCATGGCCTTTGTACCCGGGGTGGAAATGCGCATGTTCAATCCCCTTCCGGGTGGGCGAGGTTCAGGCGCCTTGCGCGCATTGGGGTCGCTCAATGATTTCATGCGCATCCAGCACCGCATGCACAACAAGCTGTATATCGCTGACAACGCCTGGGGCATCACCGGGGGCCGTAACCTGGGCGACGCCTATTTCGGGCATGCGCAAGAGAGCAACTTCATTGATATGGACGTGCTGGCTGCAGGGGCCATCGTCCAGGACATGTCCGCCAGTTTCGATCGATACTGGAACGATAAATTAGCCTATCCCGTGCCTTCGCTCATCACCTCGGATGAACTTAAAGTTCTGCGTGAGTCTGCAAAGAAGGCCGAGGCCACTCCTGCCGACCGAAAAGTGATCGACGATCTGCCTGCCGCCATGGATCTGAAAAGCGAGCCTTTGATTTGGGCGTCGGCTGCACTTTTGGTGGACAAACCAGCCAAGCTGGTCCCGGAAGAAAACGAACAGGTCACAGAAAAAGAGCAAGATACCGTGATCGACGGATTGCTTTCGTGGATGCAGCAGGCTCGGCAGGAAGTGCTCATCGTCTCGCCTTATTTTGTGCCCGGTCCCAAGATGATGGAGTTCCTGGCTGGCATGCGCGCACGGGGCGTGCGCATTCGCATACTGACCAATTCTCTGGCATCCAATGATGCGCCGCTGGCCCATGTTGGCTATGCGCGCTACAGGCAGGATTTGATCAAGATGGGCGCGGAGTTGCATGAGATGCGTGCCCTGCAGCGGGAGATGGCGCGTACGGTTTTCGGTTCTTCCGGGGGCGGCTCCAAGGCCAGTCTTCACGCCAAACTGATTGTCATTGATGGTCGCCTTATCAGCATAGGTTCAATGAACCTTGATCTGCGATCACAACTTCAAAATAGCGAAGTGGCCTTGCTCATTCGAAGCCGAGCCTTGTCGAGCCAGGCCAGCAAGCTGATTGAGCAGACTCTTGATGAGGGGGCGTGGAAGCTGAAACTGGACGGGGACAATGGAGGCCTGGTCTGGCAGGCTCCGCCCGGGGCGGATTTTGACGACGCCAGTACGGAGCCAGACGCCAGCCTTATGCTGCGGCTGATCCTCCGATTGTGGGGGCCTTTGGCGCCTGACGAGATGCTTTAGTTTTGCCTGGCGGACGTTGGAGCAGCCTCTCCTGCCTCAAACGGGCCGTGTGCGACGCTGAAGCTCCGAGGCAATGACGGCTTCAGCGACTGCGGCGACCCGGGCCCCCGCCTGCCTACTGCCCGCTCCAGCGTAGTGCGGTGTGATGATCAGATTGGGCGCTGACCAGAGTTCGTCGTCCGCAAGCAAGGGCTCGGGGTCAGTGACATCAAGGCCTGCGCCTCTCAAATGGCCGTCTTGCAGACAACGCAGCAATCCGTGGCGTTCAACCAGGGGGCCGCGCCCCACGTTGATGACGATGCTGCCCGCGTTCATCTGCCGGATCGCGGTTTCGGAAACGATGCCTTTAGTCAAGTCACTCAGGGATATGGCGCAAATAAGGACATCTGCTCCTTGCAGCGCGTCGTTGATCTGATGCAATTGAAACGAGACGGTTCCGCCGGCGCCGTCGGGCAGGCTGCGCGAGACGAAGCGGATGTTGACATCGAAACCTGCCAGGACTTTTGCCAGGTATTGACCAATGGCGCCGTTGCCAAGAAGCGTCACCGTCTTGCCTTCGATGGAAGTGGCTTGGCGTGAAAGAAGTCCCTTGGACCAATTGTGCGCGCGCTGTTGCTCCCACGCGATGGGCAAGCCACGCAGCAAGGCGAACAGCAGTGCAATCGCATGGTCACCCACTGCATTGGCTGTGGCGCCTGGCGTGTTCGACGTCCGGATCTCAGGTGGCAATTCGCACAACGGCACGCCGTCGTTGCCGGAACTCACCACGTGCATCCATTGCAGTGCGCTACCTGATTTGACGATGGATGCGATCAGGGCCGCTTCTTCGGGCGAGGGATTGGCGGATATCAAACCCTGGGCGGTGGGCAAGGCACGGGCAACCTCTTCCCTGGTTTTGACGATTTCCAGGTCAATGCCAGCAACTTGCTGGAGCATGGCAATGAGCTCATCGCGTCCCAGGGGGATATTGGGCCAGTAGACAACTTTCATTTCTCATCACCATAAGCGATCTGGATCAGAGCTTCGCGCAGGGATTTCATGCGTTCGGCACCAACGAGTTCCGTGTATTCGTCTTCAATCAGCTGGATGCTGGCGTGCATGCATCTGAGGTATTCCAAGCCAGGCTCGGTGAACTTGACCAGAAAGGCGCGCTTGTCGGCACCGTCGGGTTCTCGATGCAGCAACCCGGCCTCTTCCAGTTCCTTGACCAAGCGTCCTACCGCCTGTTTGGACACACCCATGCGGCGGGCGAGGTCGACGCTGCGCGTACCGTCCAGATCGATGAAGGGAAGCAATCTCCCGCTGGCCTGGCCCATGACGGCCTTGTGTCCAGTGGCGTGGCTCTTGACGAAATTGTCATTGGCCATGTGATCGGTCAGGCGATCGAGGAAATCGCGTCGGGTCAGCAAAAGCAGGCGGCCAATGCCATGTCGCCTGGCGGCTTGCAGGGTTTGCAGTTGATTTCTAGTGAGCATGAGCCGGGGAATGTAGCACCGCCATTCGCGTCATTTCACGTCGTTTCGAGAAATTGCGACTTGATGGTAAACGATGTTGACTAAATATGGGTTTGAATTTAGATTCTGAAATGAACCGTCCCACGCAGTTGGCGCGGATGCAGGCAACGCGCCTTGCATTTCAGTCGGTGGCAACTTTTGAACGAAGGAGATGTCGATGGCACGCATTGAAGTGAAGTCCGAGGTGACTGGAAAAGTCTGGAAGATCCTGGTTGCAGTCGGCCAGAGGGTCGAGGCTGAAGGCACCGTCATGGTGGTGGAGTCCATGAAGATGGAAATCCCCGTGGACAGTGAGAAAGGCGGAGAGGTCGTCGAGCTCATGGTCGGTGAGGGAGACGCCGTGGAGGACGGACAGGTCGTCGCCATTGTGCAGACCTGAGATGCGTGAGGGTGGTGCCAAAAAGCATGGCACTGAGCAAAGTTGGTGTCCGGCGAACGCTAAGCCTCGCCACTGAGCAAGCGCACCGGCCATCGTGATGAGGCTTTGAATATCTTGATATCAAGGAGGTTTCCATGAATATCGTTGTTCAGTTTGCGTCGGTTTCGCGTTTTTTGGCCTGTACAGCAGCGGCGGCTGCGTTGGCTGTGGGGTGGCCCTCCCTGGCGTCTGCCCAGGGCTGGCAGCCTACTCGCAAGGTGGAATACCTGGTCCCCTCAGGTCCCGGGGCGGCGCTGGATCTTGCGGCTCGTGAGATCACGCAGTCGCTGGAACGCAAGAAGATGATCGATCAGCCCATCATTGTCTCCAACCGCAGCGGTGGGGCCGGGACGGTTGCGATTCAAGCCTTGCTTCAGCATACGGGCGATGGGCATTGGCTGTCCACGTTCACCACAGGCATGCTCAATGCCCGAGCCATTGGCAATGTAGCGGCGACCTATGAAGAGCTGACGCCCATCGCCGTCATGCTGGAGGAGTCGATCGTCGTGGCGGTGCGTACGGATTCGCCCATCAAGAACGCGAAGGATCTCGTCGACAAACTCAAGGCGGCGCCCAACTCGCTCTCCATTGGGGTGGCCACCGCTATCGGCAACCACATACACGCGGGCATCGCGAAACCGCTCAAGGTGGCCGGTGTGGACATCGCCAAGCTGCAGATGATTCCGTTCAAGTCATCTGCGGAATCGATGACAGCACTGCTGGGCGGGCATCTGGATCTGGTGGCTGCGTCCACACCCAATGTGATCACGCAGATGCAAGCCGGAAAGATTCGGGTGATCGCAGTGGCGTCGGCAGAGCGCCTAGGGGGCGTGCTGTCGTCTATTCCCACATGGACTGAGCAGGGCGTGCCAGCAGTCTTTTCATCGGTACAGGGCGTGCTCGGGCCCAAGGGCATGACGCCTGAGCAGATCCAGTACTGGGAAGACGCGTTCCGCACTGTGAGCGAAACCCCTGAATGGAAGAAGTTCCTGGCGGCGCAGAACTGGCGGCCCATGTTCATGGGCTCAGCGGAGATGAGTCGCTACCTGGCCACGGAATACACGGCCACCAAAAGTCTTATCGATGACCTGAAGCTGCAAAGCAAATGAAGCCAATAAAGCCAATGAAGGAGATGTCAGCATGAGTTGGAGAGAAGAAGCGCAAGAGATCCATCGCCGCAGGGAGTTGGCTGAGGCCTGCGGTGGGGTTGCCGCCGTAGAAAAGCACCACGCCGCGGGCAAGCTGACGGTGCGTGAACGCATCTCCGGTTTGCTCGATGAGCGATCGTTTCGGGAGGTTGGCAAGCTTGCGGGCAAGGCGACCTACACCGATGGCAAGCTCACAGGCTTCGAGCCTGCGCCCTATGTCATGGGACTGGGCGCCATTGACGGGCGAGCCGTCGCAGTAGGCGGCGAGGACTACACCATCCGTGCCGGCACCGGCTTTGGCAGCGACCGGCGCAAGGGCGGGCAAGGAGGGTTTGTCGAGGATCTGGCCTTTGAGTACCGCATTCCGTTGATCAACCTGATCGATGGTACTGGCGGTACCGTCAATACGGTCAAGCGCAAAGGGTATTCGGTTATCCCTGGATATGGCTGGGACGGTTTTGAGCGCTCGGCTTCCTTGATGGGCATCGTGCCTGTCGTCAGTGCGGTCATGGGGACTGTGGCGGGCGGGCCAGCGGGCCGGGCAGTCCTCGCCCACTGGACGGTGATGGTGCGTGATACCAGCCAGATATTTGCCGCAGGACCACCCGTGGTCGAACGGGCCTTCGGCACGCGCTTGCACAAGAACGACCTGGGCGGTGCCAAGATCGCTGCGGACACCGCCGGCACCATCGACAACGTGGCGGCGAACGAAGAAGATTGCCTGCAGCAGATTCGCCGCTTTCTTTCCTACATGCCTCAGAACGCCTGGGAGCTGCCGCCCTCGATCGTGTCTGCCGATCGGGTCGACCGCTGTGAAGATGCACTGGTCGACATCGTTCCGCGCTCCGACCGGCGTGCCTACAACATGAAAAAATTGGTCGGCATGGTGGTCGATGAGGGTTCCATGTTCGAAATCCAGCCCACCTTCGGGCGCGCGGTGATCACCTCTCTGGCTCGGATGAACGGGCATGTGGTGGGTGTGATCGCCAACAACCCCATGGTTGGCGGCATCGTGGATGTGAAGGCGGCGCGCAAGCAATCGCACTTCATCGAGCTTTGCGATTCGTTCAATATCCCGCTGGTGTTCTTTGTCGATGTGCCTGGCCTGCTGGTCGGGGTGGAATCGGAATCCGAAGCCATCATGCGCTTTGGCATTCAGCAACGTTATGCATTGGCACAGGCCACAGTTCCGATCTACACGGTCATTGTCCGCAAGTGTTTCGGAGTGGCAGGCGGCAGCGTGATGGACCGCAGTGGGTTGAACTTCAAGATTGCTTGGCCATCTGCAAGCTGGGGTTCGCTGCCGATCGAGGGCGGCGTCAAGGCCGCCTACCGCAAGGAGATTGAGGAAGCGCCTGATCCCCAGGCTCGGGAGGCCGAGATTGAGGCAGAGCTCAGAGCGCTGTCCTCACCGTTTCGCACTGCTGAGGCTTTCGCAGTAGAGGACTTGATCGACCCACGCGAGACCAGGCCTTACTTGTGTCAGTTCATTGAGGCTGCGCAGCACCGTTTGCGTACTCAGACCGGGCCCAAGGCACGGACTGGCGTCAGGCCGTGAGATTTCGTCAAAATAATCAGGAGACAACCATGAGCAACGGCGAATCGCAAGTATCAAGGCACGGCGTGAGTCGGCGCCGCGCGGTGGGTGGCATGGCAGGCGTGGCATTGGCTGGACTGCTGCCTGGCATGGCAACAGCGGCATGGAAGCCTGATCAGAACGTGGAGTTCCTGGTACCAGCGGGTGCTGGGGGTGCTCTCGATCAGGTGGGCCGAGCTATGAAGCAGTTCTATGACGAAACAGGCGATGCCCCGCCGGGAAAGACATTCCTGGTCACCAATAAGCCGGGTGCCAACGGCAAGATCGCGTTCGACTTTCTTAAGCAGCGGCCTGGGGATGGCAACTTCCTTTCTCTCAATACGCACGGCTATATCGCCAGCTACCTGACGGGCAACCTCGATGTCTTGCCGCACCGTGAGTTCACCACCATCGCCGTGCTGCAAGATGAGTACCTGACGCTGGCGGTGCGCGCTGATTCCCCCATCAAGAACGTGCGCGACCTGCTGACCGCCATGCGGCGCGACGCCGGTAGCCAACGCATGGGCGTGGCCACCAGTATTGGCAACCACATCCACGTGGGCACGGCCAAAGCCTTGAAGGCCGGCGGGGTCGACATCAAGAAGCTGGTTGTGGCGCCCTTCAAGTCCTCATCGGAGTCCCTGGTGGCTCTGGTGGGTGGGCACCTTGAATTGGTTGCTTCCACCACGCCTAACGTCATTACGATGATGCAAAGTGGCAAGATTCGGCTGCTGGCCATCAGCTCTCCGCAGCGTTTGGGTGGAGCCTTCAAGGATGTACCTACCTGGCGCGAGAGTGGAGTCGATTCGGATTTCAGCTCTGCACTGGGCATCATCGCGCCCAAAGGAATATCGGCCGATCAACTCGCCTACTGGGAAGGCCGGTGCAAACAATTGGTGGAGCACAAGGAATGGAAGTTGCTGGTCGAGCGCAATCAGAGCCGCTCGAATTTCATGCCGCACGCCGAAGCACAGGCCTACTATGAAAGGGAGTATCAGTCCATGCGCGGCATCGTGAGTGAACTGGGGCTGTTGCAGGTGAAGGCATGACGCATAGTGATTACAACGCAGCGCAAGCTGAGACGACTTCCGCAGGGCAAGTGCCTTTGGGGCCGCTTTCCGGCTACCGCGCCATCGAACTGTGCTCCACCGTAGCAGGCCCAGCCTGTGCGCGGCTGTTGGCGGATTTTGGCGCAGATGTGATTAAGGTGGAGCCACCAGCGGGTGATCCGCTGCGCAGCATGGGACGCCACAAGGGCGATGTGTCGCTGTACGCCGCCACCATTTTGCGCAACAAGCGGGCGATCACCATCGATCTGAAAAAACCCGATGGCGTGAAGCTTGTTCGGACTTTGGCCATCAAAAGCGATTTGCTGGTCGAGAACTACCGCCCGGGTGTCATGGAGCGGCTGGGCCTCGGATACGAGGAGCTTTCCAAGGAAAACCCGGGCCTGGTCATGGTACGGATATCAGGCTATGGCCAAACCGGCCCCTACAGCGGGCGACCCGGCTACGGCGCTATCTGCGAGGCGGTGGCCGGTGTGCGCCACCTCACCGGAGATCCGGACCGTCCGCCCGCACGAGTGGCATTGGCCACCACCGATTACCTGACGTCGGTCTATGCCGCCTTTGGCGCCGTTACGGCGCTGTTGGCGCGTGGCCGTACCGGGCGCGGCCAGGTGGTGGATGCAGCCCTCTATGAAGCAGCGTTCGCGCAAATGGAGGCATATGTGCCAGCCTACGAGACGACGGGCTTCATTCCCAACCGCGTAGGCCCCAATCTTCCGAACATGGCGCCCAATAGCCTGTATCCCACCAAGGACGGCGGCTATGTATTGATCGCTGCCAACAGCGACGCCACTTTCAAACGCCTGATCGATGTGATGGGGCAACCTGAGCTGATCAGCGATCCCCTCATGGCTTCGATCCGGCTTCGCGGATCCAATATTCCGTACTGCAATCAAATCGTGTCCGCATGGACGATGCAGTTTGACGGCATAGAGATCGAACGCATGTTGCTTGAGGCGGAGGTGCCTGTCTCACGTGTCTACACGATGCCGGATATTTTTGCAGACCCTCACTTTGCCGCACGCAACATGCTGCCTCGCGTACCGCATCCGCAATTGGGAGAACTGGTGCACCCTGGTGTGGTGCCCAAGCTGTCGGACACACCCGGGCGCATCGTGCACAGCGGCCCTGACCTGGGACAAGACACGCGTGCAGTTCTCAGTGACGAACTGGGGCTGTCTGCCAGCGAGATCGCAGATCTCTTTGAACGGCAGGTGGTGTTCGAAAAGCCAGTTGAGGCCTAGACCCTATTCAGTTCTTATCCCCTGACGTCCTGTCGACGCCTTGCGCCGCGCTTCGACAGGCCGAACGGTTTTTTTTTTTTACGCCACTCAACGTTTGACAGAAACCATAGAAACTCAGCGTGAACGGTTCTAGGTCGACTGTCACCAAGTCCGAAAACGTCAGTAGGTTGCATTGAATTCATGCTCGCCAGGAGCATTCAATGCATAAAAAATACAATCACCTTCAAACTATTTCAGGGAGCAGGTGATGACGCAGGATTGGATGGGACTTGGCCGCAGTATGAGCACGTTAGTGGTACTGGGTGCGCTGTTGGCGGGATGTGCGAGCGGCGTTCCCGGCGGTTCTGGCAGCCCGCCTAACGAGGTGCCCACGTCCAGCCAAGAAGCCTCACAGAGCAGCAAGATCGCTGACGAAGATAAAAAAGCATCAGCTGGAAACACCACAAAGTTCGATGGTTTGGAGCCGTACGTAACCTTGGAGGGTGAAGACAAATTTGGCCATTACCACACCATGGTGACCAAGCTCACCTACGCCATACGCGGCAATGCGCTGGAGCGTGTGGAGTACGACGAGGACGATGAACCAGACGTGCGTGCCGAGGGGGTGTTCAACAACGATGTGGAGGGTGACGGAGCCTTTAAATGCACCGAACGCGGTGCTGCCTATAACCAGGCCACCATGTGGTACCCCTACACAGGGCTGCTGGTGCACGGCGGCAGCCTGACCGGCGTGATGCAAACCGGCGGCTCGCCGCGTGCCACCGTGGTCATGGACGAACGCAGCGAAGTGGGCGAGTTGTGGGTCAAGCGTGAAACCACGCCCTTTGTTTTCGCAGGATGCGTGGGGCCGCACGAAGTACAGCGCGGCCATCGCACACGGGCTGGCTTTGTTCAGGCCGGCGACCGCTTGTCCGTGCAAGTGCCCGGTCAACGCAAGCCGCTCCAGGTGCGACTACCGCGCGACCCGCAGGTGTATGTCGGACTCGAGTTCTCCAATGGACAAGCTGCACTGGCACCTGCACGCATTGTGCTGGTCACGGTCGATGTCCCGCGCAAACGACTCGTTCTGCAATACCAAGTCAGTTTTCCGGTCAACACCAGCCTCGCTAAGGCGACCTTACTGGAAACCTTGACCGCAGAAGAACTGGCCGAACGGGGTGATCGCTCGCCGCAAGCGCACGAGAATTTCAAGCGTGCGAACCGCGCCATCTTTACCCATTTGGCCAAATGCAAGCCAGCCACGTCCCCGGTGAATGATGTCTGCCTGCAACCCAATGCGGCATTGACGAAGCATTTGACCCTGCTAGGCGATTGAGTGTTGAGGGGCCTGCTCCGGGGTTGTCTAAGGGACTTCGGGCCTCGAATCCGTCAGTCGCTGACTTGCCTCAGCAGGGCAAGAAGGCTTTGGTGATCACAGCACGCGTGCGATCAAGCTCGCCACTGCGCTGAGCAATAGCGTGGTGGTGAGCGGTATGAACCACTCTCGCCCAAAAAGCCGAAAACGGAAATCTCCCGGCAAACGCCCAAAACCGAGCTTTTGCAGCAGCGGCGTAAACCAGCTGATGAACATCAGGGCGACGAAGATGACGATGATCCACCGAATCATGCTGGCTGTCTTATCTCATAACCTGTGAGTGCGGTCGCCTTCGGCGAATCCGCGAGCGACCCAAGCGTTGTTAGTGGAAAAACCGATCACCTTGAACAACTCGCCCATCTCATGTTCGGCCACCAGTTTCATGGCGGTGGCTCGTTCGGGCAGGCTGGACGCCTGCATGAGTTCGCCAATACCGCAATTAAGTAAAAATCTTCCTTGGGACGTATAGCCCAACACGGACAGCCCCGCGTCCTGGGCCGCCATGGCAATGCCCGTGAAGTCGACGTGCGCGGTGATGTCCTTGAGGCCCAGGTCTATGAGCGGATTGTCATCCACCTGATGCGCCCGGTGGCACATCAGAGTGCCGCCTGTGCGTTGAGGGTGGAAATACTCTGCTTCAGGAAAGCCGTAGTCCAGGAAGAATGCGGCGCCGCCGGTCCCGGCACGCAGGCAGGCAGCCAGCGTGGCTATGAAAGCGCGCGCCTGGGGGTGGATTTCCGTCACCACGTCGTGCTCGCCTTCGATGTCAAACGGAGGGCGCAGGTCCGTAGGGCGATCAGCCCAAGCCAGCGTATCGCCATGCAGGGCGACCCCGCGCTCATGCCATACACCGTCTAGGCGTGCCAGCAGTTGCACCGGCATGGCATCCAGCACCTCATTGCCGATCACGACACCCTGAATGGCCGCAGGCAGGCTGTCGTGCCATTGCACTTGCTCTGCCCACTGGGCCAGAGCCGTCTGCTGCCGGCGTCGAAGGGTTCCGGAGACGTCTACGATGTGATAGCGCTTCACCCGCGCGCCCAGCGACTTCAGCAACTGAGCTGCTAGAGCGCCGGAACCCGCGCCGAACTCCCAGATATCGTCACTGCCGGTGGCATCAAGCGCTTGCTCCACCTGGTTCGCCAGCGTCTTGCCGAAAAGCGGTGAGAGCTCAGGAGCCGTGATGAAATCACTTCCGCTGGAGGGCATGGCGCCGAATTTGGGCGTGGTATTGGCGTAATAGCCCAGGCCGGGCTCATAGAGCGCCAGCTGCATGAAATGGTCGAACCCTATCCAGCCGCCCGAGGCAGCTATGACCTTTTCCACCCGGGTCTGCAAGGGGGAGGCTAAACTGATTGCTTCGCTTTGCACACCTTGATTGTCTCTCCAAATGCCTACACCTTCTTCCGACGCGCCGAGAACCGTGTTGGTGACGGGAGCCGCCAGGCGGCTTGGCCGCGAGATTGCCCTGGCTTTGGCGCGTGCCGGCTGGCATGTCGCCGTCCATTACCGCACGTCCAGCCAGGATGCCGTGGAGACCGCCACCGCTTGCAAGCAGTTGTCAGGCGTCTCTGGCCTTTTTGAAGCGGATCTTGCGGATGAGCAAGCCGTGTGCGCCCTGTTGCCCCGCGTGGTCTCTGAAATGGGCGGAGTCGATGCGGTGGTCAACAGTGCCAGCCTGTTTGAATTTGACGACGTCGCCAGCTTCACATCAGTAGCCATGGAGCGCCATTGGCGCACCAATACAGCAGCACCTATTTTGCTGGCGCAAGCCTTGCATGCTCACTTGAGCGAGCGAGCCGCTGATGCCGCCAGCGGTGCAGTGGTGAACTTGCTGGACCAGAAGCTTTTCAATCCGAACCCCGATTTTCTAAGTTACACGCTCAGTAAAGCGGCTTTGCACGCGGCCACCACCTTGCTTGCGCAGTCTCTCAGCCCACTGGTGCGGGTGGTCGGTGTGGCACCTGGCCTCACCCTGACCAGCCATCTGCTGGGGCAAGATGAATTTGCCGCGCTGCATACTCTCAGTCCCCTGGGCCGCTCATCCACACCAGAAGATGTAGCGCGTACCGTGGTGTTTGCGCTAGAGAACCGGTCTATCACAGGCACGACGCTGCTGGTCGATGGTGGCCAGCACCTGATGAAGTTCGAGCGCGATTTTTCCTTGATGAAACCATGACATCTTCAGTCTCCACAGGTCAGCAGACCCTGACACTTACCGGCCTGCGCTTTGACGCCACCTTAGGCATCCTGGCGCATGAACGCACGGACACCCAGCCCATTCAGGTGGACGCAGAGCTGAACCTCGGTGTCCAGGCGCTCAAACCGCACGACGATGACATCAACCACGTGCTGGATTACCGCAAGGTGCGCCAGATCATCATTGATGAATGCACCGCTGACCATGTGAATTTGCTTGAGACGCTGATCGGCAAGCTGACTCAACGCTTGCTGCAATTACCCGGTGTGCTGGGGGTGCGTGTGCAGATCGCCAAGCTTGAAATTTTTGACGACTGCGAAGTGGCGATCCGGATGGAGTCTGGAGAATGGTAAGAGCCCACTCATCAAGTGATCGGTTTCTCAAAGCGCTCATTCCGTTCATTCCGCTTTGAGAGCGGCTTTCTTCATACCGCTACGCGTTCGCCGTAGGCCACCTCTATGCGGGTAGCGGCCTGACGCAGCAAGGGCAGGTAGCGGCGCGTTGCCACATCAAAGCTCATCGCGGAATCTATCCAGATGATGTTGAGGCAGCCCAACACGTAGGCGCCGTTCATGATCGGTACGGCGATGCTTGAGGTCTTGGCCATGTATTCGCGCTGCCGGGTACCGTAGCCACGCCGCCGTGTCGTGGCAAGCATTCGGCGCACCGCCTCCGGATCGCGCATCTTGTCTTGATCTGGACCTGGCACGGCACTGATGCGCTCCAAGATGGCATGGCGCTCCTTCGCTGGTGTGAAGGCCAGGTAGGTCCAGCCGACTGCGGTGCTCAGCATAGGCAACTGCCGGCCTACCCATGAGCGCTCTATCGACAGCGGGCTCCTTGAATGTGTGGTGGAGCGGATCACCATGCCCTCGTTTTCAAACGTGGCGATTTCTGTCGGCCAGACCACTTCATCAAAAAGCTCAGCGAGCACGACATCGGCAATGTCGGTGATCCAGTCCTCGTCCTTGTATCCGCCCGACAGGCCCTTGACCTTGAGTGTCAACCGGTAGGGATCACGCAGGCCGGTGCGGCGTAGAAAACCCTCTGTGCGCAGCGTTTCAAGCAATCGATGCACGGTAGGCCGGGGCAGGCCTGTATGGCTCGCCACCTCAACTGAAGTGGCATGTCCTAGGGCGTTGACGGCACGCAGCACAGCGAGGCCGCGCTCCAGCCCCCGGACAGAATGGTAGGAGGACTCACTCATGAAAATGAAATGTTCAAGGGCTGGACATTGAGGTGAAATCGTTTGACTTCGGATCATAGCAATCCATATCCTTCGCGCATCGCTTTGCCCTACGCCCCTGAAGGAAGAAACCATGCCTCGCTCTCCTGATGCGCAACTGACCCACCTGGGGCTCTATGTTCGTGACCTCGACAAGATGGTGGCGTTCTACGCCGACTTGCTTGGCATGGTGGTGACCGACAGCGGAGATCTGCGCGGTGCCCGCATCACGTTCATGAGCCGCAACCCCGACGAACATCACCAGCTGGTGATGATCAGCGGCCGTCCTGATGATGAATATTCACCGGTCAGCCAGATGTCCTTTCGCGTGGGGACGTTGGAGGATCTGCAGTACTACCACCGCGCCGTGATAGCGATGGGCCTGCGTGATGTGCGTCCCTCCAACCATGGCAACGCTTGGAGCATCTACTTCCTGGACCCCGAGGGCAACAAGGTAGAGATCTATGCAGCATCGCCTTGGTACGTGAACCAGCCGCACCTGCAGCCGCTGGACCTCGATGCACCGGCCGATGAAATTCGTGCCAGCACAGAAGCCATGGTCAGGCGCGATGCAAGCTTTCAGCCGCGTGAGACATGGCAAAGCACCTTGAGTGCGCGCCTGGCGGCCTGAGAAGGTGTGAACGAATCCCTCGACCCGCCGGATTCATTCACACCTTCTGAGACCTTTGGCAGGAATTTCCTCGTACACCCAACCCCCACGAACCATGAACACCGAAATGAAAACCGAAGCACCCGCCGCCACAATACCTCCAGCGTTTCGCAGCGTCTGGTCCGAGCTGCGCGAAACCTCTTTCCGCCAGGGGTGGGTGGATGCGGGTGGCGTCAGTACACGCTATGTTCAAGCGGGCCCCGCGGATGGTCCGCCACTTCTGATGGTGCACGGCACGGGTGGTAGCTGGGAGTGCTTTTGTGCCAATCTGGCGGCTTTCTCCAAGCGCTACAACTGCTACGCCTTCGACACAGTAGGCGCAGGTTTCAGCAGCAAGCCGGACATCGATTACGAGATCCCGGTGTATGTCGAACACGTGCGCAACTTCATGCAGGCGGTAGGCATAGACAAAGCGTCCATCATCGGCGTGTCGCTTGGTGCGTGGGTTGCAGTTCGATTTGCCTTGACGCACCCGGAGAAAACGCAGAGCCTGATGCTGGTTTCTGCGGCCGGGCTGCTGACCGATGCACAAACGTCGGCAGACATCAAGGGCGCGCGTTTCAAGGCGGTGGACGACCCCAGCTGGGAGAATGTCAGCGCCGTGTTCAAGGGCCTCATTCTTGAAGAACACAACCGCATAGACGACTTTGTCGGTGTCAGGCAAGCGGTCTACAGCCAGCCCGGCATGCGCCGCGCCATGGAACATATTCTGTGCTTGCAGGAACCCGACGTTCGGGCACGCAACATGATTGCAGAGAGCGAATGGCGCAGCCTGCAAGCGCCCACGCTGGTGATAGGCGCAGTGGACCACCAAGACATTTTTCTTGAAACCGCGCAACGTGTTGCAGAACTGATTCCGCAGGTGGAGTACGTGGAAGTTCACCGTTCTTCTCACTGGTCCCAGTTTGAGTCGCCGCAGGAATTCAACCGCGCGGGGCTGGATTTTCTGCAACGCACAGTTCGGTGATTCACTCACTGGGCTGCCCCGCACTGCAATGTAGACCACGTCAGATGCCTCTCAGAAGGCACATAGTTCAACAGGAGACAAATCATGAATACACGCGCACGCCGTCGGCACCTGGCTCTCACCGCACTGGTGGTTTGCACGGGACTTTTCGGCCTGCTGGCAGGCGTGCCTGCAGCGGCCCAGGACTACCCGTCCAAACCCATCAAATTTCTCGTCGGGTTCACGCCGGGCGGTAGCGCTGATCTCATCAGCCGGTTTGTGGCGCAGAAACTGAGTGAGCGGCTTGGACAGCCCATCATGGTTGAGCAACGATTGGGGGCTACTGGCATCATTGCGCAAGATGCCGTCTCCAAGGCTCCGCCGGATGGCTACACCATGGTGTTGCTCACCGGGGGGCATCCTACATCTGCGGCGATGAAGAAAAAGCTGCCTTACCACCCGGTGAACGATTTCGGCATGGTGTCGACGATCATCGAATACCCGATGGCCATTGGCGTCAGGCCGGATTCACCCATCAAGTCATTTGCGGATTTGCTGGCGCGTGCCAAGGCGGAGCCGGGCAAGCTCAGCATGTCCTCGGCTGGCATAGGCAGCCTTCATCATCTGCTCGGCGAGTGGATCAAGATTGAGTCTGGCACGGAGATGATTCATGTGCCGTTCAAGGGCGCGGCGCCGGCGTACACAGAGTTGCTTGGCGGGCGGCTTGATGTGTTCATCGAGACCATGACCTTCCTGAATGTCAACTTCAAGAATGGCCAGGTACGGCCGCTTGCTGTGTCATCTTCGCAGCGCCTCAAGGACTTTCCCAATGTGCCGACGATCTCGGAATCACTGCCCGGCGTTGATCCCACTTCGTGGCTGGGACTGGTGGTCTCGCCCGGCACGCCGCGGGCCGTTGTTGACCGGCTCAATACTGAGTTGCGTGCAGTGCTTGCTGAGCCGGCGACCGCCGAGCGTTTTGCGCAACTGGGCGGTGTACCCGCACCTTCTTCACCCGAAGAAATGCGCTCGCGCGTTCAGCGGGAGATCGACCGTTGGACGCGCGTGGTGAAGTTGCGCAATATCGAGCGCGAAGATTGATGGTGGCATGGTCTCAGTCCTCCACCGTTGATCCTTGATCCGAGCGGTTGAATAAAGACCCCCGTTCGGGCTGAGGTTCTATGGTTTTGGTCAAGCGGAAAGTGGCATTCGAACCAGCAAAAACCGTTCGGGCAGAGTGAGAAGCTTCCTCGATTTTCCCCTCATACGCATCGAGTCCACCAGCCATCAGCCATCAGCCGCCCTCGCCAACAGACTTGCAAGCCAAGACATTTTTCTCTTCCACATTCGCTACTTAACTCCAGGAACACCCAGTGAAGCTGCTACGCCATGGACCCGCAGGCCAGGAAAAGCCCGGGGCACTTGATGCCGACGGAAAATTCCGCGACTTGTCGCTTTTGATCCCTGAATTCACCCCCGACTGGATGGCACCCGCCAAGCTGCAGGCCTTGGCTGCCATCGATTTGTCGCGCATGCCGATGGTGCCCGAAGGCACGCGGCTAGGTGCGCCTATCGCCGGTGTTAGGCAGTTCGTCGCTATTGGCTTGAACTACCGCAAGCATGCGGAAGAGTCAGGTTTGGAGATCCCAAAAGAGCCTGTCGTTTTTTCCAAGGCGATCACGTGCATTGCAGGCCCGAACGATGACGTCGAACTCCCCGAAAACTCTGAGGCCGGGGACTGGGAGATTGAGCTCGGCTTCGTGATCGGCACGCAAGCCAGGAAAGTCCCCGTCGCACAGGCTCTCTCACATGTCGCGGGTTACGTCCTTGCCAATGACATATCCGAACGCGATTGGCAGATGAAGCGCAATGGGCAATGGAGCAAGGGTAAGAGTTTTGATGGTTTCGGTCCCATCGGCCCCTGGTTAGTGACCAGCGACGAATTGCCAGATCCGCAGAACATTGCGCTCCAGCTTGCGGTCAATGGCCAAACCAAACAGCAAAGCAGCACCGCCGACATGATTTTTCCGGTGGCCGAAATCGTGTCTTATCTAAGCCAATTCATGACCTTGCTGCCCGGAGACCTGGTGATCACCGGTACACCGGAAGGCGTCGGTTTTGGTGCCAAACCGGTACCTGTGTTCCTCAAGCGCGGCGACGTGATGACACTAGACGGTGGCCCCCTCGGGACCCAGCGCCAGCGGGTTGTTTAGTGTGAACACGCCCTGGTTAGCAAGCCGCTTCCAGCAAATCTGACGCAGCCAGGGTTAGTGTGCCCCTGGAGGTCTGCGCAACAGAAGACGATCCTTCTGAAGCGCAGGCTAGCCTTTGAAGCGTTTGCGGGTCAGTGCCAGTGCAATCCAGAACGCTGAGACGGTGTATACCACCAGGACGGCAGCATGGCGCCACGCGTTCTCAGGCCATTGGTCCAGAAACAGAGGGCGTACCAGATCAATGGCTGCAGAAAGCGGTAACCAGTCTGCAACAACCCTTATGAATTCGGGCAACTGTTCACGCGGAAAAAACACGCCCGACAGGAACATCATCGGCGAGAGCCCCAGCGTGAAGTAATAGGTAAAGAAGTCGTAGCCTTTGGCCAGCGCATTGAAAATCAAGGCAATGCAACTGAAGGTGATGCCAACGCCCAGCAGCACAGGCCAGGCAATCAACAGCTTGGGGCTGTGGCTGATGGAGAGCGCGAACATCACACACAAAATGGCAGTGACGGAAAACAGGGCCTTGAAGCCGGCCCAAAGCATCTCGGCCAGCACAATGTCGTCCAGCCTCACGGGGGCATTCAAGATGCCATCCCAGGTTTTTTGAACGTGCATTCGAGAAAAGGCCGAATACAGCGCCTCAAAACTTGCCGCGTTCATGGCACTCATGCAGATGGAACCGCTGGCCAGGAACAGGATGTAGGGCACCTGCCGCCCTTGAATCTCCACCTGGCCCACCAGGGCGCCCAGGCCGTAGCCGAAGGCGACCAGCCAGATCAGCGGCTCGGCAATGTTGGCCAACAGGCTGGGCACGGCCAGCTTGCGCCATACCAGGAGGTTACGCAGAAAAATAGGCCACCAGCGCATGCTCAGGCGCGGAGGGGCCCAGGGGGAAGTTTCGTTGCTCAACCGTCCTCCCGGATCTGGCGGCCAGTCAACTTGAGAAACAGATCTTCCAGATTCGCAGGCCTATGCAGCGTGCGTAACTGGGGATAGGCCTCAAGCGCCTGAATCAGGGGCCGCGCATGATGGGTGTAGAAAAAAAGTGTCTCGCCGCTTCGCTCCATGCGTGCAGCATGCTGCGCCAGGGGCGAACCGGCAAGTTCCAGGGCGCCTTGGCCATAGACCTCTACCACCTCGGGCTCAAGGTGCTCTGCAATGAGTTCTCGTGGCCGGCCTTCCGCAATCTTGCGGCCATGGTCCAGTACCAGCAGGCGGTGGCATAGCCGTTCGGCCTCGTCCATGAAATGGGTGGTGAGCAAGATGGACTTGCCACTTTGCAGCAGCATCTGCAGCCGCTCCCACATCAAATGGCGTGCTTGCGGATCCAGTCCCGTGGTGGGCTCATCCAGCAAGAGCAGGTCTGGGTTGTTGATCAGCGCCCGCGCCAACGACAGGCGCCGCTTCATGCCGCCAGAGAGCTCACCCGGTTTGGCATTCGCCTTGTGTGCGAGCGCCGCGAAATCGAGCAATTGAGGTACGCGCTCAGCCAGCGCCGCACGCCCCAGACCAAAATAGCGGCCAAAGACAAACAGGTTCTCGGCGCACGTGAAATCAGGGTCAAGAGAGTCGAACTGACTCACCACGCCCAGTCGTGCCTTGATCGCAAGCGCGTCCTGGGGCATGGCCCATGAAGAGCCATCCGCCTGGGTAAAGTAGTTCAGCTGGCCCTCATCCACGCCGGTGAGACCCAGGCACATGCGGATGGTGGTCGTCTTGCCCGCGCCATTGGGCCCAATCACGCCCAGGCACTCGCCGGGCGCGATGGAAAGATCGACGCCATCAACTACACGGTTTTCGCCGTAGCGCTTGACGAGACCTCGGGCATCCAGAAGCGGAGGGACATTCATGGGAGCCTATTTTGCCTTGAATGCGGGCTGTCAGCGTGTCGTGGCAGAGGTGAATTCAGCGGGAGCGTCTCCGGCGCTACTCATGCAACCACCAGTGCAGCGCTCGGTGCCTGCAAGGTCTCTGCGTGACTGCACTTGTTCGAAACCGGCGTCCATCAGCAAGGCGCGCACTGCGCTCGCCTGATCCCAGCCATGCTCCATCAAGAGCCAGCCACCAGGGAGCAGGTGCGACGCCGCGTGGGTCACCAGGTGCCGGATGTCGTCCAGTCCGTCCGATCCACTGACCAGGGCTTCTTTGGGTTCGTGCTGCAAGGCTTGCAGATGCGGGTCGTTCTCTGCGATGTAGGGCGGGTTGCTCAGGATCAGATTGAACTGTTCGTCCGGCACTGGGGCGAACCAACTACCGGCCAGAAATCGAACCGGCAGGCGCAAGCGATGGGCATTTTCCGCGGCCACGGCAAGCGCGTCTTCACTCCGGTCTATCGCAGTGATCTCCGCCTCTGGAAGCTGGCTGCGAAGCGCCAACGCAATCGCGCCGCTGCCCGTACCCAGGTCGAGCAGCCGCAAGGGTGCTGGTCCAGCAGGATAGGCGCAAAGTGATAGCGCCCAATCGATCAATGTTTCGGTGTCATCACGGGGGTCCAGCACGCGCGTGTCTATGGCCAGGTCGAGGCCGTAGAAGGGCTTGCGGCCTGTGAGATAGGCCACCGGTTCGCCATTTATCCTGCGGGCCAGCAAGGCTTGGAATTGAGCTGCAGTCTCTGGGGGCAGGGCGTCAGTGTCATGGGCAAGCAGCCAGGCGCGCTCGTGCAGAGGGCGCCCCAAGGTGTGCAGCAGCAATATGCGCGCGTCCTCGCGCGCGATGCCGAGCTCCTGCGCGTGCGCCAGTGCCTCTACTATTCGCTGTGTGGTCAAGGGTTGGCCATGCGGTCCACGACGTCTCGCACACCAGCAACCTTCTGCACCGTCTGCCGGGCAAGGTCACGATCAGCTGCGGTGGGCAGAGATCCGCTCAGCACGATGACGCCGCCCTCCAGGCCTTCTACCCGCAGGTTGGCGCCCGCCAAGCGAGGCTCGGCCTGCAAACTGGCGCGAACGCGTTCGGCCAACCGCTGCGAGCCAGCTGTGGAGCCGGCATCCAGCGTGGCGGGGATGTTTTCAAGGCGCGGCAAAGGTATGTTTTGCGGCGTCGCGCCCCAGGGCGTGCCGCCGCTGCATCCGGCCAGCGCCATCGCGGTGCAGCACAAAATGGCCAACGGTACTTTGGGTTGTTGCATAGAAATGCCCCTTCGTTCAGGTGTTGACTTCCAGCTCTGCCATTTGTTCGGCTTCGCGCTCGGCGCGCAGTGCGCCGATCACCTCGGTCAAGTCGCCTTCCATGATGTAGGAAAGCTTGTATAGCGTGAGGTTGATCCGGTGGTCTGTGAGCCGCCCCTGTGGAAAATTGTAGGTGCGTATGCGGTCGCTGCGGTCGCCTGAGCCAATCAAGCCTTTGCGCGTCGCCGCTTCCTTGGCAGCGCGCTCGCTGCGCTCCTTTTCCTGGATCCGCGCTTGCAGCACTTGCAGGGCCTTGGCCTTGTTGGCATGCTGGCTGCGCCCATCCTGACATTCCGCCACGATGCCGGTAGGTAAATGCACCACCCGCACCGCAGAATCGGTTTTGTTGATGTGCTGGCCGCCCGCGCCAGACGCACGGAAGGTGTCTATACGCAAATCGGCAGGGTTGAGCGTAATCGCTTCCGCAGCGTCGGGCTCTGGCATCACCGCCACCGTGGCCGCGCTGGTGTGAATGCGGCCTTGAGTCTCCGTCACGGGCACACGTTGCACCCTGTGTCCGCCTGATTCAAAGCGCAACTGGCCATACGCGCCATCGCCCTCTATCTTGATCACGACTTCCTTGTAGCCGCCAATTTCACTGGGCGACTCACTCATGATCTCGCAGCGCCAGCCTTGGCGCTCTGCATAGCGGGTATACATGCGCGCCAGATCGCCTGCGAAAAGGGCTGATTCGTCCCCGCCGGTACCGGCACGAATTTCTATGAAGGCGTTCCGTGCGTCTTGCGGGTCCTTGGGCAGCAGCATGCGCTGCAGTTCCGCATCCAGCTCCAGCATTTCAGCTTCGCAAGTCGCAATTTCTTCCTGCGCCATTTCCTCCATGTCCGGGTCAGCCAGCATTTCCCGGGCCGAGGCCAGATCAGCTTCTCTTTGCTGGTAGCGCTGCCACCTGCTGGCCAGTGCCGACACGTCGGTGTGCTCGCGCGAGAGCTTGAGAAATGCCGGCATGTCCGACATGATGTCCTGTCGGGACAGCAGGAAGTCGAGTTCCGAGAGACGTTCGGCGTAGCGGCTGAGTTGTTGGCGGACGAAAACTTGCATGGAGGCGACATTGTCGCTGGTTTACAAGCCTATCTCACCACCACGGGGTGTTGGATCTCAAGTCGTTGAGCAGGCATCGATGCCGGCGCCGCAAATTCGTGCGCGACCGACCTTGTTGATGACGACGCAGCGCTCACGGGCGGTCACTTCCGACTGAAATCGAATGCCGCCATTACCAATCCCAGCGGACAAATCCTGTTTGAGAAATCCGTCTGCGCGATAGGCAAAGTAATCTCGGGGTGTGCAATTGCTCGTGTCTGAGGAAAGCACGATGCCTTGTGGGAGTGCGCTGCTCTCTGAAATCTGCTCGTCCTTGGTGGCGTCGAAATCTCCACTGCCATCCTTATCCACGTACACCCTCCAGCCTGAAGCCCAACCCACACTGGTGTCCATGGGCTCGACGATGGTCTGCCGATTACGGCTGATGGCCGTGGCACGGGCCGTCATGGTGGCGGAGAGCAAATCGGACACCGTGGAAGACAGGGCTTGATTGGCCGCAAACGCACGAAGGCTGGGCGTAGCCACCACCGCCAGAACAGCGACCAGGGCCACCACCACGAGAAGCTCGATCACCGTGAACCCACGGGGCCGCCGCGATGACGAAAGCAGCTTCATTACCAGCAAGCCTTCTCGGTGGTGGTGCGGGTAGTACCTACCGTACAGCCTCGCTGCCCTTCACTGGTGAGGTAGAGGTAGCCGATTTTTTTGGGGTCAGTACCACGAAATGTGGCACGCACTTCAATGCATTGCGCCGCCGTGCGTGCGTTTCCTGCCGCATCGTCCTGGCACGGCACCGAAGAAATCGTGCACGCACTGGCGTTCAGGTTGTCACCTGAAAATACTTTGACCGCAGGGTTGGTCGCATCGCTAGCCACCTCAATGTAGGTATTCATCTGCGAAAAATAGCGCTCCTGTTGCTGCATGACCTGCATGGCGCCCGCACGGCATTCGGTCCGCTTGCCCTTGGCAATCTGATCTATGTACGAAGGGTAAGCAATGGCCGCCAAGACCCCGATCACGGCCACGACGATCATGACCTCGATCAGCGTAAAGCCGTGCTGTTTAAGGGGAGAGTTTTTCATGAAGATCACTGCGCTTTAATCCTCGAAATCCTTGATTTCTCGCCAGCCCACCCGGCCTGCTGGGACCTTGACGGCCACCGTGCTGCCTTGAACCACCTTGGGCTTGGCTTCACTGGTGGAGCTGATGGGCGCAGATTTGATGACGAGGTCGCGACGGCCAACGGCCGAGCGCGCAGTGTACGAGTAAACGCCCGCCGAATCGTCCAGCAGGACGATGTGCGGACGCCCCAGGAAGCCAGAGGTGATTTCCACAGCTGCTCCTACGGACGAGCCGTAGATATTGTCAGCCGTGATGGAGCGGCTCGTTCCGATTACGTTGCAGTCGGGCGGCGGAATCATCGAGTTGATGGCCGAGTATCCAAACCTGTTGTCTCCGTCGACAGAAACGCGCTCTCCAGCCGCAGGAAGTTCGAAGTACCAACCGCGGTAGGTCCGGTCGGCGCCTGTGCCGGTTCCAACACCGTAGGTGAAGGTTGCCGCACCGTTGAGCAGCCCCGTGCTTGTATTCAAGGTGCGCTGGAAGAGTTTGGACGTGCCGATCTGGTAATCAGTCGCAGTAGTGGAGAGGTTGTCCCAGACGCCATAGATGGCCTGAACGGTGGTGTCCGTAGAGTCGGTTCGTTCAATGTACTTGCCCGTTCCTGCGATCACCATGAAGCCATAGGACAAGCCCGGAGCCACCATAGGCGCTGTAGTGATAGGGCGGCGCTTGCCCGTAGAGTCCGCCAGGATGGCCATAGGTATGGGTTGACCGCCCGACTTCTGGATCGACGCCGCGGCATTGTCAGCACTCAGGCCCAATTGAAGGTCGAACTTCCAGAGATTGCCCTGTGTGTCGCCCGCGTAGAAAATGATGGCTTCACCCTCCAGGCCTTGGGCAAAACCAGGGTTCGCCAAGGCCGCGGTTTTGGTGTTGTCGGCTGCAGGTGCGGCTACATTCATCTTGAAGTAGTTGGTTCCCAAAGTCCACGCGTCGCTGGCTGACTTGTCCACACTCAGCAGGAAGAGCGCTTGCGTGCCATCGGTACTCGCGTGGCCGTCGGCCTGATAGTTGTTGTAGCCGCTGCTGACGGCCACGAACCACTTGTATACGGGGGCTCCGGTACCTGCCATCCGGACTTTCACCAGCCTCGGGGGGGTCACCACGTTGCCCATGTCAGGGTCATCGCTGTCGGTGAACTCGAACATCACCTTGCTGGCATCGAAGCTGTCGGGGTTGGTGACATCCAGTGCGAACACGCCCTGGGCACCGCCGCCCATGCCTGAGACCAGCAGAGTTTTCCAGTTGGTCGTGCCACTGCTATCGGCCACCTGCGCCTCACCTACGACGGGGACGGCATCGACGAATGGCCGGTGCACATAGTAGGGGTCGGCCAAGGTGTTGAGATAGGGGGCCACTGCGCGCGGGATATAGGCAAACAGCTCCTTACCGGTGTCGGCAGAGAAGGCGTGAAGCATGCCATCGTTGGCCCCCACATAGACCACCGCTGTTCGAGTCTTATGGGTGTTGGCAAAAGCGCCATAGCCAGCGCCTGTCACTTGAGGGTCTGCCTCTTTCTTGTAAATGGTGCCGGAGTTGATGATGTCGCCCAGCACGGAGTAACGCAAGCGCAGATAACCTGTGCCAGACGTGCTTGAAACCTCATTCGTGCGCACGCCGCGCAGCCAATTGATGTGCGCGTCGGCCATGTCCGATGCAGACAGTGCACCAGGTGCGGTGGTGGGCTTGGTCTGCAAGGCGGTCATGACGGCCGTATCCAGATTGCCCTTGTTGCTCACGGTAAAAGCTTGTCCGCCTACCTTGCCCGCATCACGCGAGAAAGTAAAAATCTTGCGGCTGGCGGGCATGACCATGGGGCTGTCTGCAGGCACTGTGGCTGCCACAGAGGCGTCCGTCAGAATTTTTCCTGCGTCCCAGGTGGTCTCCACCACCTGAACCTGGGCAGTGGCCGTATCGAAGCTGACCTTCGCTTTGAGCAGATTGCCGGCCCAGGTCTTGGCATTGAACTGCGGCAAGAAAGTGTCTCCGTCAGGAGACGTAGAACTGAACCGCAATGAACTCAAGGCAGTGGCAGTAGGAGTTCCGATCAAATCCTTCGGAATATCGAAGAATTTTTCGATTCCGTCTAGCAATTGTTGCGCTTGGCTGGCGATAACGTACCCATTGGGCGTGTTGGGTATCGCTGCATTTTCCCACCGAGAATTGTCCTCGGCTCCAGTTAGCATGTTGCGAAACGGGTGCCCGTCCAGGGCCACAGTCACGCCTGTTGGGTCCTTCACAGGCGTGAGCGTTTGACCTGCGTCATCCGTGTTTTGGAACCAGCCGTACTTACCCGCGAGATAGAAGCTGCTGCGTCTGGGCTTGATGCCGCGCGGGTTAGTGTCTTCGATGGATCCATTTCCGCCTTCGTCCACGTCGATGGTGAAGGTTCTCACGCGGACCTTGTTCTTGCTTTTCCCCTGCGCGTCGTTGTCGTTTCGGATGGGCTGCGTGTTCGCCCAGTAGGCTGCGCCTGACCAGTAATAGGCAGAAGAAGACGATGATCCCGTCCCCTTGCCATTGAGGTTGTCATTATTGGGATTGGGATTGGGATTCCCTATGGTCTTGATGGTGGCGCCAAGCGAATTGGTGACATCCCTTTCCGTATTCGTTTCAAAATCGGCGATGACCTTGGCCCAGTAGGGGGTATCCAGGGTGCCACCGCCTGTCAGTGTTTCCAGAGCACGCGAAGTATCCGTATTCGATTCATTCACACTGGTGGTCGAGGAAGTGCGGTGCCCGGGCAGGCGCTTGTCGTAGTGCGTGTTGACGTCACCGATGGTCAGGACGTAATTTTTGCGTTGACAAGAACTGGAGATGGGGTCGGTCCACGAGGTATAGACAGGGTAGCCATCGTCTTGCATGGGCGTGGAGACGGCATTTGCCGAAGGACCTAGGCCCATGTAATAGCGCAGTGCTTCGTAATACAGTTCACCCACGGGGTCGTTGGATTTGTAATAACCTGCGGTTCCGGTGGTTCCGAACCGGTTGATGTAGTTGATGGCGCCGCTGTAGGCGTAGCCGGTGGCATTTCGGGGGTTGGTTGTGAACACCCCTGTGCTCAGATCCCATTCTTTGTTAGCGTTGTTCGTGACCGTCCCGGTGTTGCTCAGCTTCGTGGGGCCCAGAAAATCCATCGGTGCGCGCAGTACGCCGCCATTGCGGCCGTTCCCGTTTTCAGCCAGATAACCAAAGACGGCGACCTTGGCGCCACTAGAGTTCTTCTGAATCTGGCCAACGGGTTTGTAATTGCCCGAAGGGTAGCGCTCGCACAAATCCGTGCGAGAAGCGGTTTCTGTACCTTCACACACCTTGACGCGCGTGTACATGGGCAAAGGTACATTGCTTGCGTTCCGCTCGGGATTGAGGTCGCCGTAGTACGTGGTGGTCGTGACCGCTTGCTGTTGTTGGATGTGCTTCAGATTGGTCGTGCAGGGATAGACCTTGGTATTCTTCGGTGGTTTTCCAGAACCACCGCCTGAGTTGATCTGCGCACCACAGGTTCCCACGCCGTTGGTGTTGTCGTGGCCTGCGTTGCTGGTGCAGTACCAGCCTGCGGTTCCATTTGGCCACTGGCAGGTCGTATCTGGCACGGCCACATCGACTGCGACGTTGTTGGTGACTGAGGTGGAAGGGTTGTCGCAGTTCGCACCATTGGCCGTTTGGCGTCCGAACCACAATTTGTCCTTGCAACTGCCAGCGTAGACGAAGGCTGCTCCGCTGCGCGGCGTAGGATCCGTGGGCATAACTTTGCCCACCAGTGCTACGGGAATCTGCCGCGCCGGGAAATAGGTCGCATCATTCAGTGCCCAGCCGTTGTAGAGATAAGCCCTTTCAAGTACCGTGCGCGTGGAGGTGTCGATAGCCCGGTGACCCCCGGTCAAACCCAGGCGAAGAATGTCAATGGCAGAGGACGCCACGTAATTGAGCAAGTTGCCGCTGTAAGCACTGCCGCCACAAGTCGCATTGCTCCCTGTGCCGGAGACCGTGCCATTTCGAACAAAGTATTCGCCATTGAGGTTGGCGGACGACGTGTCGGAAGTTTCCTTGTAGGTATAGCAGCCCGTGGCGTCCCAATATCCCAGGTAAGTCGTGCCTGGGTCGTAGGTGGAGTTTCGGTAGGCGGCGCCTACGGTTGGAAACTCCACCGACAGTGCCAAGGCAATGTTCGGAACCTCTTGAATGACCGTGTTGGGGCTGGAATTCAGATCGACTGCTTTGGGCAGCACCGTGGGGGTCGTTTGAGAGGCGGCCAGTCCCAGCGCCAGTCCTGCGGCCACAACGGCCAAGGCCCCACCAGCACGGAGCCAGCGTTTGCTTAGAAAGGTGCGAAGTCGCGTTGAACCGGATTTCATGGAGTAGTCCTTCAGCCGCATTTTTTCTCCAGCATGGGCTTGTAGATTTCGCCCTCCAGCATTACTTTGGTATTGCCATCCACACCGTAGCCCAAGGCGTAGATCTTGTAGGCAGCTTCCACCTTGAAGGTTTTGGAACTTCCCAGCATGATCTGAGGGGCAGCCGGCGTTTGTACGATGATGTACTTGGGGGGCTTGGCAGGGGAGGGCGCTGGCGTGCCATCTGCGCCCGTAGCGAGTTGGGACGATCGCCCTGTGAATTCACCGAACTTGACGTACGCTCGCTTGCTGTCGTCAGTTTCTTCCCAGTTGATCTGCTTGTAGACGGGGGTGATCTTGGACGCGTCCAGGCCGCAAAAGCCGCGGCTGAATGAACTCTTGCTGCAGCCAGGTTCGGCGACCAGGCCGGAAGAGGGGTTGCCGAATTTGCACCCGCGCGCCTCCGTCACCGTGGTGGGCAAGGCTGCGTCCATGATGTCGAGCTCCGCGTCGTTCAGGGCCAGTTCAGCAGCTTGAAATGCGACCTGGCGATCTCTGTCGTTTCGGGAGGCCTTGTCACCTAGCAGTGTGAGGCGGGCACTGAAGAGTGCAGCGGTGATGGCAATGGTCATCATGAGCAGCACAAAGACCAATGCGATGCCATGCTGCCGAGTCGGAGGTGCGAGGGGCTTCATGATCGTTCTGGGGTTATGCCGAATTTCGCAGCAAGAAGGTCGTGACATAGGTTCTGCGAAGACGGCCATCCGCTGGGGGCGTGAAGCTAAGCCCAGCTTCGGTGTTCCCGTTGCTGAAGTCCGCTCCCAAAGGAAAGAGGGCGGCTGTGCTTGAAACTTGAGCGCTGCCCGGCGCGCCTCTCACGACCAGGCCGACACGTAGGGCCTTGACGAAGCGCCAGTTGGCATCGCCCACATCTACCGCGCTGACCCAGCGGTCCGGAACGCCATCGCGTACGCAGGCGGGATCGGCCAGGGGCAGGCACAGATCGACCGCATACATGACTTGCATGGTCTCCACCCCCCGCACGATGGCATTCGTTTCCCGTGTAGCCGTTCCCGGATCGCTGTAGCAGTAGAGATTGGGCTCATTGGTGTCGTCGGTGCCAACGTAGAAAATACTCAAGCCCAGCTCACCTACCGTTGTGGGCATGCCTGGGCTGGATGCTGCCACTGCCGTCCCATTACAGGTGCGCATGGTTCCATCCGCCAGGGGTTTCCCAGTGCGGCCATCGGCTCCAGACCCATAGAACCGAATCGCCAGACTGTCGCTAGCATTCGGTGCGTTGCTATTCCTGCTGCCGAAGTTGGTGTCGGAGCTGGTGACGGTGGAATTGTCGAAGCCCAGCACGGGGCAAGGTATGGTGTTGCCCGTGGTTTCGCAAAGATTGAAGAGGTTGCTCACGGTTCCGCCTGGAGCGGCCAAGCCGCCACCGTTTTCTATGCCGCGAGACAGCATGGCGACGTTGGCGTAGCCTGCATTTCTTGCGGCTTCGCCTATCAGATGGAAGGCGAAACGAGCAACATCGTCCAATTGCTGGGAGCCGTCGACAGTTCGCTTGCTGGAGGCGTTCACGTTGTACAAGGAGACCGTGGCCACGGTGATCAGCAGCATCAGCGTGATGGCGACCAAAACCTCGACCAGGGTCAGGCCGCGGTGACGCTTGCGTGAGGTCTGCCCTGCACGCTGGTGGCGGTTGAGCTTAATTTGCGACATAGTCCCTGAGGTTGGCCATGACTGAAACCGCAAAACGGGGACGATCAGCCGTCATCCAGTCGGGCGGGGTGTCGGTGGTGCCCGCCATCGGTTTGCCCAGCCAGCCCATCTTGACCATCACCATTTCGCCCGCTTCATCACACCCTCCCCATTCGAGGTGGTCGGAGGCGTTGCGGGGCGAAGAGTCCCTGCAGACTTCAGCCCGGCCCGCAGGGAGCATTTGAGTCGACTGCACGCGCTTGACCCAGTCATTGCGCATGGAATTGACAAACTTGGTCATACCTGCGGAGGTGTTGGTATTGCAGGATGCACCGGTGCCGACACAGTCATTGGCATCCGGGGAGCTGATATCGAGCGTCTTAGAGTCGAACAAAAGGCTGTCGGCGGTGGTGCTCTCGGCGTTATAGGTGGCCTTGACGCCAGAAGGCACCATCTGCATCAATTCGCCATACTCCCGCGCCATGCTGGTGGCTACGCCGGAGTTGGCTGAGTATTGGGCCGCCTGCAGCGAGGACAGCTGCAAACCCGCTGCGGCGAGCAAGCCAAAAGCAAATATGACCAGCGCCACCAGAACTTCCAGTAGCGTGACGCCCCGTTGCGCAGAAATGCGGCTGATTTTCATAGCCGCGAGTTTGCCCGGAGCACTCCGCCTGGGCATCTGCAACGCGCCAAGCGGTAGGGATTCTCCGATAAACGGTTTCAGCGGCCCGAGGAACTTTGCGAGCGGAGAAACAGTCGCGTGATGGCCTGAGTGGTCTGCTCTCTGTGCTCAGGGTCTGCCGAACGCAATTCGGCGAGCGCGCCATGGAGCATTTTTTGCGTCAGGCCACGGCTGAAGGCCTCAAGCACCTCTTCAAGGTCCTCCCCCTTGGCAAGGCGCCTGCGGGCGCGATCCAGCTCCAGAGCGCGCCACTCGTCCGTCTGGGCGTTGAGTTGGCGGATCAAGGGGACAATGCCAGCCGCAGGATCGCGCTGGTCCACCCAATGCATGAAGCTTTGAACGCCGGCATCAATGATGGCTTCAGCCTGTGCCACGGCTGCCTGGCGGCTGGCCTGGCCGGTTTGCACGACCTGAGCCAGATCGTCCACGGTGTAGAGGTACACGTCGTTCAAATCCCGCACTTCGGGTTCTATGTCGCGGGGCACGGCCAGATCGACCATGAAGATGGGCCTGTGGCGGCGCTTTTTCAGCGCGCGTTCTATGGCCCCCAGGCCGATGATGGGCAGGGTGCTGGCGGTGCAACTGATAACGGCATCAAACTCATGCAGGCGATCTGGAAGATCGGCTAAACGCATGACTTCCGCACCCATGCGCGTGGCCAGTTTTTCTCCCCGCTCCAATGTGCGGTTGGCAATGGCCATGGATTTGGGCTGCTTGGCCGCGAAGTGAGTGGCCGCCAACTCAATCATTTCACCTGCGCCCACCAACAAGATCTTGACCTGCCGCATGTCCTCGAACAGGTTGCTGGCCAAGCGCACCGCCGCTGCGGCCATGCTGATGCTGTGAGCGCCAATCTCAGTGGAGCTTCTGACTTGCTTTGCGACCGAAAAACTGCGCTGGAACAGCTGGTTCAGGGTGGTACCCAGTGCGCCCGCATCTTCGGCGGCGCGCACCGCGCTCTTCATCTGCCCCAGTATCTGAGGTTCACCCAGAACCATGGAGTCGAGCCCGCTGGCCACTCGGAAGGCGTGGCGTGCGGCGTGGCCGTTCTCTAATACATAGGTATGGTCACGCAGCGCCTCTGCGGGCACATTGCCGGCTTGAGCCAGCCATCCCAACGTATGATCGATTTGCACCCGCTCGCTGGCGCAGTAGACCTCTGTACGGTTGCAAGTGGAGAGGATGGCCGCTTCCGGGTGACGACTGTGCGAGTGCCTTAGGCCCGTGAGTGCAGGGGCCAGTTGATCGAGCGCGAACGCGAAACGACCGCGCAGATCGAGCGGCGCGGTGTTGTGATTAAGTCCAAGTGCCCATACGGCCATGGGCGCGATTATAAAATTTGTGGAGGCACTCTTGCTTTTCTATTGCGAGAGGGCTTGATCAACATCAAGAATATGAACGTTATTGACCTGATTCTGCACGTGGCCGGCTTCATGGCGCCCGCCCTTTTTGTGGCGCTGGGTGTCACGCTGCTGGCCAGGCTGTTCCTGAAAAAGAAACTTTCTACCCGGGCGATTTTCCGACAATTTGCGATCAATTTCGCAGTTGGCTTGGCAGTGTGCGTGGCCGGATTGGTGATCACAGGGCACGATGGGCGCATGTGGACCTATGCCGCGCTGGTGCTGATGGTGGCAACAAGCCAGCTGCTGCTCGGTTAGAGCGATCTCGGTAAAAGCGCGCTTAGCCCACACTAATCCGAGTGGCGCTTACTTTAGCTTGTCTGCTCGCTGGTGCTCGCTGCTGCCGAGAGCTATTTTCCGTCATTCCCGCGCAGGCGGGAATCCAGC
>JAECRA010000033.1 GCA_015999985.1 Comamonadaceae bacterium | reverse complement strand
CATGGGACCGCTGCCTTTGTATTGCACGGCGAACACGTCAACGTTCGCGCGCTGCTTGAAGAGCTCCATGAACACATGCTGCGATGTGCCTATGCCGGCAGACGCATAGCCGAACTTGCCGGGGTTGGCCTTGAGATAGGCTATCAATTCCCCAATCGTGTTGACAGGCAGGGTGATGGGCACAACCACATACGACGGGTTCAAGCCCAGCAGAGAAATAGGCTCCACACGCTGCGCCACGGCTTTCATCCTGTCGTTCAACTGAGGCAGGATGGAGAACATGGACGACGCGCCGATCAGCAGGTTGTAGCCGTCTGCGGCTTGGCGTGAAACGTATTCCGCACCAATGATTCCGGAAGCACCTGCTTTGTTGTCGACCACGGTCGGTTGACCCCATTCGGCCAGGCCGTTGGCGACAGAACGTGCATAGAGATCTGTGGCACCCCCGGGTGGGTAGGGCGCCACCACGGTGATCGCTTTACTGGGATAGGCCTGCGCCTGGACCCCCGCTGAAGCTACGGCCAGGCTGGCACCACAGACCACCATTAAGAACTTCTTCCATTTCGACATTGCAGCAACTCCTGAAGAGGTTGGAGACGTGAAAACCGGGGACATTTCGTCAGAGGGAATACCATTCCGTCTGAGAGAACATCATTCTGTACAACGGCACGATACAATGTCAAGCAGTTTTTTTGCAATTTATTCATGCCTCAGGAACCAGAGAACGATCAGAAGCCAGGAGGAGGAGTCGCCGCTGTTGAGCGCGCATTCACCATCCTCAATGCGTTTCGGCCGGGAGATGCCTCACTGCCTCTCAACGAGATCGCACGGCGTACGGGCATGTACAAGAGCACCATCCTGAGGCTCATCACCACGCTGGTGCAGGAACACTGCATCGTGCGGCTGGACGATGGCAGCTACCAATTGGGTTCTATGCTGTTGCATTGGGGCGGCCTTTATCAGGCCGCCTTGCGCCTGGACGACCATGTGCCCCCCATCCTGCGTCGGCTGGTGCAGGAGACGGGTGAAGGTGCCTCGTTCTTCACGCGGGAAGGCAAGCTTCGTGTGTGCCTGTTTCGTGTCGATTCGTCTCGCTCTATCCGTGACCACGTTCACACGGGCGACCTGTTGCCTTTGGACAAGGGAGCGGCGGGTCGGGTATTGGCCAGCTTTGATCGGCTGCTCACGCCCCCCGCCAACTTCCCCGCGCAACCGCTGATCGCCACCGTGGGTGAACGCGAGCCCGACATTGCGGCCATAGCGGCTCCGGTGTTTGGACCTCAGGGGAGCCTGCGTGGCGCACTAGCCATTTCCGGGCCAGCCGTGCGCTTCTCACTTGATCTGGTCCCGACCATGTCGAGGTCTTTGCTGACGGCGGCTGCGGAGCTGACTCGGCGCCTAGGGGGTGATTCATCCCTCTTGGACCGCGCAGACTCGCTCACAGCGCTGTCGCCGCCGTAAGCGAATGGTTGGGGGCCCTATCCCCTCTGAACAGATCTATGAGCCGTCCAAGGCGCAACGCCAGAGCCGGCCTCAGGCTGTGACTTCCACTCGCATCTCGGGGTGAACAACATCGCCTTCGCGCAAGATCTGCACGTCATCAAGCCAGAGATTGCAGCGGCGCATGGGCAAATCGAGATGGCAGGCCGTGTCGTTTGTGCCGCCGAGTTCAAGATTGGGGCCCAGCGAAAACAGCACGTTCCCGTAGAACGACAAAGCGTTCATCACGTGCTCTTGCGCCAACTGGCGAGTCACGGAAAACTGGAACCAGCGCGCCTTCTCATTCAAGCCCCAGCCAATGTGTGAAATAGCGTAAGCCCGCGGATCATTGAAGCTGTCGATATAGCTTTTGATCAACTGAGCATCCGTGCCTTCGCCGGTGATTTCAACCACCATGCCTTGGCGAATCTCAAGCGTAATGGGTGACTGAACATACTGCTTGAACGCGCACAGAATATCCCCAGGCTGCAGCACTACCCGGCCTTCGACTCCGCCATCGTCACCCTGAGTGAACGCAAAGCCTGAAGGAAAATGATCCCACCTGCCGGCCTCGTGCGTATAGCCGTATTCGGAGATCACCGGATACTGGCCTAGCTTGTAGGTCACGTCAGTGCCCGCATCTGATGTGATCCGCATGCGGCCAGCCTTCTCCAGCAAGCCCTTGGCGTACTCAACACGACGAGCCAGATCTTCCGTCGGAAACATCTGCTTGAGAACGTGGAATGGCTCCATCACTCGCAAGACACGTGCACCCGCGGCCTGGATCTCAGCTTGCTCGCGAGAAAACAGCAGGCCCACCATATCGATGACCATGCTGGCCGATTTGAGCGTATTCAATGCCAGCGTGTTGCCCACAAGGGGGTGGCGGCCCTGCACACCAACTGCATTGGCTTGCGCACGGCGTACATTGAGATTGAATGTGCTGGCACCTAATCGCTCGGCAGCCACCATGAAGGCTTGCGCATGATCCTGCCACTCGTCATCGGCCGTCAACACGACCACCGTTTCTCCCGACGTCACGCGACACAGCGTCAACTCACGCGTGAAGACTTCCAGCATTTCAGCATCGATTTTCAATGGCGGCTCCTTCTTAGAACGTGTTCATATGACACGCCTCAGGCGTGGCGCTTGAGGGTTGTCTCCAGCAAGCTGTTGAAGATATCGAAATTTTCGGCCTGCATCTGGTGTCCAGCACCTGCCAGCCGAACAGCATGAAGATCGGGCCGGAGAAGCCGCATCTCTTCGACGTCAGCATCGGAAACCACGCCCCCCTCTCCCGCGCAGATCAGCGAAACGGGCATCGTGGTGCGCGCCAGATCGGCAAACATATCCTGCTCATGAAAATCAGCACTCGCTGCGTAGGCAGCGCGCTCATCGCAGGTAGCGAGCCACTCGGCCCGCAAACGCTGCAACGCTGCTGGCCAAGGCGCCGCCGTGCTCGCGCTAAGCGCCTGCGCAGCCTCGCCTCGCTGCGCCGCACGTAAAAGCGCAAGTGTCCGTGCAAGAGGAATCGGATACGGACGTCGTCCGGGACCGCTGGTGGGAGGGTCGACCAAGATCAGCGCATGCACAAGCTCAGGTGCAAGCGCAGCGGCTCGCAAGGAAATGCGCGCGCCCATGGAATGCCCCATGAGCAAAGGAGCATCCATTTCAAGCGCTTGAACAAAGGCCGCCACGTCCTGGGCACACGCCGCCACGCCGTAATCCAGATGCGGACCGGCTTCTGAAAGCCCGCGTCCACGCACGTCCAGCACATAGCAGTCATAACGCGGTGCTAGCGACTCACCCACATGGGCCCAAAGAATAGCTGGGCTCACGATACCAGGCACGATGACCAGCGGCCTGCCTGTGCCAGGAAAATGCAGGTAATGCTGGCGGATGCCATTGGCGCGGACATGCCCGCCTCTTGCAACGCTCATGGTTCTTCCGATTCAGAAATAGAAAGCACGATAAGACAGTCGGACGCGCAACACGCCGACGCGCCTCTCTAAAGAATGGAAGTTATTTTGTCTGAAAGAATGATGTTCTGTCAAACAGAATATTCAAGATGAGCCAAACCACACCCCTGCGGTTGATCTTCAGTCGGCCGCCATAGCACGGCGCACAACGCTCCCAAGCAAGCGGGGTTACTGCGGATGGGAGAGACGCCTTGGTCCTTAGTGTCGTCAAGGCCTCCCTTATCAATCGGCTAAGCGGCCCTCTCCACATGCCCTTGCCGGGTGTAGAGAAAATCGATCACCGCCTTGCGCGCTTGCAAATAGCGCGGGTCTTCTGCCAACTCCACGCGCTTGCGGGGGCGTTCGATATCGACATGCAGCACCTCGCCTATCGTAGCGGCGGGGCCATTGGTCATCATCACAATCTTGTCTGACAAGAGTACGGCTTCGTCCACGTCGTGAGTAACCATGACCACGGTGCTTTGGGTACGAGCGACTATTTCCAGCAGCTCGTCCTGTAGCTTGGCGCGAGTGAGCGCATCGAGCGCACCGAAGGGCTCGTCCATCAGCAGCACCTGGGGCTCCATAGACAACGCACGTGCAATGCCCACGCGCTGCTTCATGCCGCCAGATATTTCGCCAGGACGTTTGTGAGCGGCGTGGCTCAGGCCCACCATGTCCAGTGCGGCAGCCGTCCGCTCCTTCAATTTCGCCTTGCTTTCCTTGGCGCTAAACACCCGCTCCACCGCAAGATAGACGTTGCCCTCGCAAGTCAGCCAGGGCAGCAGTGAATGGTTCTGGAACACCACGGCGCGATCAGGACCGGGGCCCCTGATTTCCCTGTTGGCGCACAGCAGCACGCCCGAAGTTGGTGTCGTCAGTCCTGCTATCAAGTTAAGCAAGGTGCTCTTGCCGCAGCCTGAGTGGCCGATGAGCGCCACGAATTCGCCTTTGGCAATGCTCAGATCAATATGACGCAGCGCAGGGAACAAGCCCTTGGCCGTTTTGAAGGTTTGATCTACCCCTTGGACTTCAATGAATTTGGCATCACTCATGACTTCACCTCTTCAAACGTAAATGCGGTAGCGATCTTGACCAGCGCCATTTCAAGCACCAAGCCCACGATGCCAATCACGAAGATGGCCACGATGATGTTCTTCACATTCAGGTTGTTCCACTCATCCCACACCCAGAAGCCGATGCCTACACCGCCCGTCAGCATCTCGGCCGCGACGATAACCAACCATGCAGTGCCTACAGCCAGCCGCACGCCAGTCAACATATAAGGCAGGACTGCAGGGAAAAGGACCGTGGTGGCGATCTTCCATTCGCTCAGGTTGAGCACACGTGCCACGTTCATGTAATCCTGCGGCACGCGCTGCACACCGACCGCCGTGTTGATGATCATGGGCCAGATGGAGCAGATAAAAATGGTCCAGATGGCGGCCGGGTTAGCGCCCTTGAAAACCAGCAAGCCAATGGGCAGCCACGCGAGCGGCGACACCGGCCTGAGCAGGCTGATCAGCGGATTGAACATGCGCGAAAGGAAGTCAAACCTGCCAATGATGAAACCGGCGGGAATGCCCACCAGGGCAGCCAATCCAAAACCAATCGCCACCCGCTGCAATGAAGCCAGCACGTTCCAGCCAACGCCTTGGTCGTTTGGTCCGTTGTGATAGAACGGATCGCGGAACACCTCCACGGCCTGCTGCCACGTCTCTAGAGGTCCGGGTATCGTATTTCCAGTGACCGACGAAACGACGGCCCACACCAGTATCAGCAATGCTAGTCCGCAAGCAGGCGGAAGAATGGCCCTAAGCCACCGTCCACCCATGGCGCTCAGGCGCCCTCCCCCCTGGGTGGATTCGCTGCCGACGGCGAGGACAGGCTTCGGAAGTCTTTCCGCTGAGGCACTATCGTGACTTCCGACATCGGTGGAGACACTGGCTGAAACACCAGCGGCCGGGCCGGGCCGGCTCTGCGCAAGCTCATGCTTGGCTTGCTCGCCAGCCCGTTTTGTCTCGTGCGACAAGGTGGATGAGCCAGCGCCAGGAAAAGCTGAGGTGAGTTCGCTGGTGGTCATGGTCAGGCCTTTATCTTGAAACCGTCGGCGTACTTGGCGGGGTCTTTTCCGTCCCACACCACACCGTCGATGAGTTTGCTGGTGCGCATGACGTCTTTGGGGACGCTGATCTTCATGGCGCTCGCTACGGATCGATACAGATCAATCTGGTTTACCTGCTTGGCCACGGCCAGATAGTCAGGGTGCTGCTTGAGCAAACCCCAACGCTTGTGCTGGGTAAGGAACCACATGCCGTCTGAAAGGAAAGGGAAGTTCACCAGGCCGTCGTTGAAGAACTTCATGTGGTTGGCGTCGTCCCAGCTTTTGCCACGTCCGTTTTGGTAACGACCCAGGATCCGCTGGTTGATGGCGTCCACACTGGTGTTGACGTACGCTTTGCCTGCAATGGTCTCGGCCATCTTCATCTTGTTCGAAAGACTGGCGTCAATCCATTGCCCAGCCTCCATCACCGCCATCATGACCGCGCGCGTAGTGTTGGGGTACTTCTTCATGAAATCGGCCGTAGTGCCCAACACCTTCTCGGGGTGGTCCTTCCAGATCTCCTGCGTGGTGTTGGCCGTCACGCCTATCCCATCCATGATGGCGCGCTGGTTCCATGGTTCGCCGACACAGAAGCCGTCCATATTGCCCACACGCATATTCGCCACCATCTGCGGGGGCGGTACCGTAATGAGTTTGGCGCCCGTCAAAGGGTTAATGCCTGCGGCGGCCAACCAGTAGTGCATCCACATGGCATGCGTGCCGGTAGGGAACGTACCCGCGAAGGTGTACTCGCGCTTTTCCTTGGCCATGAGCGCTGCAAGGGAAGGACCGTCTACCGCACCCTTGTCCGCCAAGGCTTTCGAGAGTGTGATGGCCTGCCCGTTGTGATTGAGACCCATGAGCACAGCCATGTCCTTCTTGGGTCCACTCACGCCCAGATGTACGCCGTAGATCAAGCCGTAGAGGACGTGAGCCATGTCCAGCTCTCCGTTGACGAGTTTGTCGCGCACACCGGCCCAGCTGGCTTCCTTGCTGAGAACAATTTTCACGCCGTACTTCTTGTCCAGGCCCAATACAGAGGCCATGACCACGCTCGCGCAATCGGTAAGCGGGATAAAGCCGATCTTCACCTCTTCTTTTTCTGGCTTGTCTGATCCTGCAGCCCAGGCACCGCCACTCACACTGAGTGCTGCGCCCGCAGCGAGGCCAATGAAATCGCGACGTTGAATCTGAGAGGGCGACATGTGAACTCCTTGGAACGTAAAAACAAAAACGGCGTCCGGCCTCTATCCGCGCGTGCAAGTAGAGGAGGACACCGTTGTCTGCTAACGCCCCTCCGCCATTGGAAGGACTTTGCTGCCACACGTGACTGCATGAAGCGTGCCATCCCGCCCTGGATACGGGAAACTCGCTGAAAAAATGGCGCGCTAAAAAGCTTTCGCGCTGCGAGCCCATCACTGCTATACAGAGTGTTGTTGCAAGCTTTTTGACACCCCATAGGGGCATACATCAGCAGGCTTTTCCCACGAGTTTTCCCGATACTGGCACCGCACTCCACGCTCCCGTCACGGCCATGGATGTGTCATTTCGCACCAGCCTGGTGCTGCAGTGCAGCAAAAAAGTCTCAATGCGGTGCAGGTGGCAGCAAATCGGCCATGGCCAGCACCGCCTCGGCGACCTCTGACAACTTGCGGCCTTGGTTCATGGCCGTTTGGCGAAGCAGCTTGTGCGCGTCGCTCTCTGTAAGTTGCCGCCTGGCCATCAGCAGGCCCTTGGCGCGTTCCACGAGCTTGCGTTCGTGCAATGCGGCACGCGTGGTTTCAAGTTCGGCTTGCATGGCTTGCAGGCGCTGAGATTGGTCCTGGACGAGCTCAAGTACCGAGCGGTTCAACTGCGGCCCCAAACTTGCAGCGGGTGCGGGAGAGCTATCGAAGAAATCCGCGCTGACATCTGCGTCGGGCAGAGGCTGCCGGGCTTGCGCAATCCGGGACTCACATAGAGAGAGAACTTCCGCCGCGAGCTGGATTTCTACGGTGTGCAGCGCATCCATGCGGTTGGTTGCCACATCAAACCAGGTCTGGCGAAGATCGGCGCCGGACTCGACATTCACTGCAACCGTGCAACCCAAGCGGCGCAGGCGCTCCAGGGTGGCGTCCTCCACCCGCCAGTGGAGCAGCAAGCTGGGTGGCGCGAACTCTGAAAAGACCTGGAAGCACCTCTCTTGCGCCTCTATCAAATGCAACCAGTGCTGCTGACGTTGCTCGCCGCCCGCACCAAAGGCAGCCACGCCGGCCGCGCGCTCCTGACCCGCGAATTCCTTGCCTTGCATGAAGTGGAACAGCGCCACCAGCAGGCGCGAGATATCAGGGTCGGCGGCGCCGTCTGCGGCTTCAAACACGACGGCCAGCAAGCCCGTGACCAGCTTGGTGAACGCACCAACAGCTGCCTCAGGGGTCTTCTGCCGGGCTTGAATCCGGTCTCGAAGGTCCGGCAAAGCGTCCAGCCCCTGAAGCACGTAAGCGATGCGGCTGAATAAGCGGGCCCCTTGAGCCGGAATATGCAAGTCATCAAAACCCGCTCGCGCCTTGTTGGCCAGTGGCTCGCATTCTTTGATCTGGGCCAGCAAGGCTTGGGGGTCTTCGCGGCCGGTCAAATAGACCATGCTCAGCCCGCGCTCCTTTTGTAGAGCGTGGATCAACCGGCCGAGGATGTCGACGAGTGCACTCGTGCGCTGAAGAAATTCCAGCTCAGTAATTTCGCACTGGCGAGCAAGCTGCAGGAAATGCAAGGCGGAGGTCATGCACTGTCTGTGCAATTCCCATGCCGAGACCGTCACAACGGGTAGCCAGAGGAAACGCACCAACTCAGTGCATATTCTCTGGCACGGTGATTGCTTAATTCGTGGCACGGGTGTGGCGCAATGGCGCGCTGCACCAGACAAAGGCGTCTTTCATGAGCGGTGGCTTCTCCCCGCTCCATGAAGACGCCTTTTTGCTTTGAATCACAAGGAGTCCACGATGAAAAAACCCAGACTCGTCATGGTAGGCAACGGGATGGCAGGCGTACGCACTCTGGAAGAGTTGCTCAAGATCGCGCCCGATCTGTACGACATCACCGTATTTGGCGCAGAGCCTCACCCCAACTACAACCGGATTCTGCTGTCTCCTGTCTTGGCAGGCGAGCAGACCCTGGAAGAAATTGTGCTCAACGACTGGGCATGGTATGAACAAAATGGCATCACGCTGCACACCGGCAGCGTGGTGACCGGCGTGGATCGCAGGCAGCGCGTAGTGCACGCAGCCAATGGTGTGAACGCAGAGTACGACCGGTTGATCCTTGCCACCGGCTCCAACCCGTTCATGCTCCCGATTCCGGGCAAGGACCTGGAAGGCGTACTGGCATATCGTGATATCGCAGACACGCAGGCCATGATCGAAGCCGCCACCCAATACGAGAGCGCCGTGGTCATTGGCGGCGGCTTGCTCGGATTGGAGGCCGCCAACGGGTTGATGAAACGTGGCATGAAAGTCACCGTCGTGCACGCAGGCGAATGGCTGATGGAGCGCCAACTGGACGATGTCGCCGGCAGAATGCTGCAAAGCTCACTGGTGGAGCGAGGCATGCAGTTCCTGATGAACGCGCAGACTCAGGAACTGCTTGGCGATAACGATGGTGGCCAAGGTGGCCGTGTTCGCGCAGTCAAATTCAAGGACGGCAGTGAGGTGGCTGCCCAGTTGGTGGTGATGGCTGTGGGCATACGCCCCAACACCACGCTAGCCGAGAAAATGAATCTGCACGTCCATCGCGGCATCGTTGTGAGCGACACGCTGCAAACCACCACCGACGCGCGCATCTATGCCGTGGGCGAATGCGCTGCGCACCGAGGCATTGCCTATGGCCTGGTCGCGCCCTTGTTCGAACAGGGCAAGGTCCTGGCCAACCATCTGGCCGAATTCGGCATTGGGCGCTATCAGGGCTCGTTGACTTCGACCAAGCTCAAGGTCACAGGCATTGATCTTTTCAGCGCAGGCAACTTTCAAGGCGGTGCCGACACAGAAGAGATCGTGCTCAGCGACCCTTTCGCAGGCGTGTACAAGAAGCTGGTGCTCAAGGACGACAAACTCGTAGGCGCATGCCTTTACGGAGACACCGTCGACGGAGGCTGGTACTTCAAGCTCTTGCGCGAAGGCCGCGCTGTCAAGGACATTCGCGACAAGCTCATGTTCGGAGAGTCCAACATCGGCGATGCCGGCCACGAAGGCCACAGCAAAGCCGCTGCCATGCAGGACAGCGATGAAGTTTGCGGCTGCAACGGCGTCACCAAGGGCGCCATCTGCAAAGCCATTCAGGAAAAAGGCCTGTTCACCCTGGATGAGGTGCGCAAGCACACCAAGGCCAGCGCCAGTTGCGGCTCATGCACAGGCTTGGTCGAACAGATCATCATGTTCACAGCGGGCGGAGACTTCTCAGCCACCCCCAAGACCAAACCCCTGTGCGGCTGCACTGAGCACGGTCACCAGGCCGTACGCGATGCGATCACCAAGAACCACTTGCTCAGCATTTCGCAGGTCCAGCACTTCATGGAATGGCGCACGCCCAATGGCTGTGCCACCTGCCGCCCTGCCCTTAACTATTACCTGCTCAGCACCTGGCCCAAGGAAACTCAAGATGATCCGCAAAGCCGCCTGATCAACGAGCGCAGCCACGCCAACATTCAGAAGGACGGCACATACAGCGTGGTACCGCGCATGTGGGGTGGTGAAACCACGGCTTCGGAGCTTCGGCGCATTGCCGATGCAGTGGACAAATACAAGATTCCCACCGTGAAAGTCACCGGTGGTCAGCGCATCGACCTGCTGGGGGTAAAAAAAGAAGACCTGCAGGCTGTGTGGCGCGATATTGGCATGCCCAGCGGCCACGCCTACGCCAAAGCCCTGCGCACCGTGAAAACCTGCGTGGGCAGCGAATGGTGCCGTATGGGAACGCAGGACAGCACCCAACTGGGCAAGGATCTGGAGCATGCCTTTGTCGGCATGCATGCACCGCACAAGGTCAAGTTCGCCGTCAGCGGCTGTCCGCGCAACTGCGCCGAAAGCGGCATCAAGGACGTGGGTGTCATTGGAGTCGACAGTGGCTGGGAAATGCACATTGCCGGCAACGGCGGTATCAAGACGGAAGTGGCTCAGTTCTTCGTCAAACTCAAGACTGCGGAAGAAGTCATTGAGTACACCGGTGCTTTCATGCAGCTCTACCGCCTGGAGGCTTGGTATCTGGAGCGCACCGTGCACTACGTGAGCCGGGTGGGCTTGGCCTATGTCAAGCAGCGAATCCTCGATGACGCCGAAGGCCGCAAGGCGTTGTGGGCACAACTGCAGTACGCGCTGGATGGGGAGCCCGACCCATGGTTCGAATTCGACAAGGCAGGCGTGGACCAGCGCCAATTCGTGCCCATCGCCGCGCCCGTCACCACCTCCACCCTTGCACAAGAGGCTTAGATCATGAACCAATGGATACCCATTTGCCGCTCGGATGAGATACCGGAGCTCGGGGCACGTCGCGTCGCGCGTGAGCGTGGCCTTGATGTGGCCTTGTTCCGCACCAGCGCAGGCAGCATCCATGCGCTGCTCGATCGCTGCCCGCACAAAGGCGGGCCCTTGTCTCAAGGGCTTGTGTTCGGTAACAGCGTGGCGTGCCCATTACATAACTGGACGATTCAGCTGACTGATGGCCATGCCACGGCCCCCGACGAAGGCTCTACTCCGTGCTTTTCGGTGAAGGTGGAAGGCGGCGAAGTTTTTCTGGATGCCCATGAGCTCGAGCATCACGCCACCGATCTCTCCCGCCCAACCGCCGGCCCTTGCCACCACCCGTGCCATTCCTGAGCCAAGCCATGGCAGAAACGCGATCCACCTGTCCTTACTGCGGTGTCGGCTGCGGCGTACTCATACAGACAGAAGGCGCGCAGATCACCGGCGTTCGCGGAGACCCTGACCACCCAGCGAACTTCGGAAAGCTGTGTTCCAAGGGAAGTACGCTGCACCTGACGGCCACCCAAGCAGTGACCGAGCAAACCAGGCTGTTGCATCCACTGCAACGCCGGCGGCGGGGGGTTGCGCCTGAAGCGGTGAACTGGGACGGCGCGCTCGACATGGCCGCCGAGCGTTTCGCCAGCATCATCAGACAGCACGGTCCAGATGCGGTGGGCTTTTATGTCAGCGGCCAATTGCTCACAGAAGACTATTACGTCTTCAACAAGCTCGCCAAGGGCTTGATAGGCACCAACAACATCGACACCAACTCACGCCTTTGCATGAGCAGCGCGGTGGCCGGCTACAAGCTCACACTAGGTGCCGACGCTCCCCCCGCTTGCTATGACGATGTCAACCACGCCAACTGCTTGTTCTTCGTGGGCAGCAATGCCGCATGGGCGCATCCAGTCCTGTTCAGGCGTATAGAGGAAGCTCGCGCTGCCAACCCCGCCATGAAGGTGATCGTGGCAGATCCCCGCCGCACGGACACCGCGGAAATGGCGGATCTGTTCCTCCCACTGCAGCCGGGCACGGACACGATGCTGTTTCACGGCATGCTGCACACCATGCTGTGGGAGGGGTGGATAGATGCCGGCTATATTGACCGCCACACCACAGGGTTTGCAGAACTCAAGGCCCTGGTGCGCGAGGCCACACCCGAGCACACTGCCCAGATCTGCGGTCTGCGCAAGGAGGACATCCGCCAGGCCGCACAATGGTTTGCACAGTCAGGCCCCACCCTCAGCCTGTATTGCCAAGGACTGAATCAGAGCGTCAACGGCACGGCCAAGAACGCCGCGCTTATCAATCTGCATCTCGCCACGGGCCAGATAGGCAAGCCGGGCGCGGGGCCCTTCTCTCTGACCGGTCAACCCAATGCAATGGGCGGACGGGAAGTCGGAGGTCTGGCCAATCTGCTCTCCGCGCATCGCGATTTGAGCAACCCGGCCCATCGCGCAGAGGTTGCCGCCTTGTGGGGCCTGGAATGCGTGCCGGCTCAGCCCGGCAAGACCGCCATCGAAATGTTCCAGGCGGCAGCGGATGGCGAAATCAAAGCCCTGTGGATTGCTTGCACCAACCCAGCCCAAAGCCTGCCCAATCAGTCCATGGTGCGGCGCGCGCTGGAGAGAGCCGAGTATGTTGTGGTGCAGGAAGCATTTTCCACCACCGCCACCTGCGCATTCGCAGACCTGCTGCTTCCGGCCACAACCTGGGGTGAAAAGGAGGGCACCGTGACCAATAGCGAACGCCGTATCTCGCGTGTACGTCCGGCGGTTCCTCTCCCCGGCAATACCCGGCATGACTGGCAGATCGCCACGCAGTTCGCGCAGCGGCTGGAGCTGCTGCTGCGCCCTGGCCAACCCACCTTGTTCCCCTACGGCAAGGCGCAGGACATCTGGCATGAACACCGCGAAAGCACACGCGGGCGCGATCTGGACATCACTGGCCTCTCATGGGCCATGCTGGACGACAAGGGGCCGCAGCAGTGGCCGCTCAAAGAGGGTGCGGAGCAAGGCATGGCGCGTCTGTATGAGGATGGCCAGTTCCCCACACCTGATGGCCGTGCACGCTTCAGTGCCCTGCCCTGGCAACCGGTCGCGGAGCCCCGAACCGCCCGCTATCCTTTGAGCTTGAACACAGGTCGGCTGCGTGATCAGTGGCACGGTATGAGCCGCACGGGGCAATTGGGCCGCCTGTTTGGCCATGTACCGGAGCCGTGCCTGCAAATGCATCCGCAGGACATGGCTCGTCGCGCCCTGAGCGAGGGCGATCTTGTTCACATCACCAGTCCGCGCGGAACCATCATCGCCCCCGTGCAAGCAGATGACAGCCTGGCTCTCTCGCAACTGTTCATGGCCATGCACTGGGGCGGTGAATACCTCTCTGGCAAGTCCTCCACAGGAGAGCGCCTGGCGGGTGTCAACACGCTCACCAGTCCCGCCTTCTGCCCGCTGTCCAAACAGCCTGAGTTCAAACACACAGCTGTCAAAGTGCTGAAGGCTGAGCTCCCCTGGACACTGCTGGGGGCGGCATGGTTGCCAGACGCCCAGGCCACACGCGAAGCCCTGGCGGCGTTGATGTCTGAATTCGACTTCGCCTCGTGTGTGCCGTTTTCCAGCCAAATGCCGTTGGCTGGCGCCGCCCATGCACGCCACGGCGTGCTGCTTCGTGCCGCCTCTTATGAAGCTCCCGCTGAGAGCCTGGTAAAGCGTGTCGAAGCATTGCTTGGCCTCACAGGTGCAGATGTGCTTCGCTATGCAGATAAGCGTCGCCAGCAAAGCCGCGCGCTGCGCCTGGCTCGGCAGGCGGAAGGCTCCACGGTTGAAGCGCTGCTATTGGCCGGCGACGCGCGTGCAGGCTCCTGGCTGACCACGCTGCTCAAGGAAAGCTTGCCTGCGCAAACGCACGGACGCTACCTGCTCATGCCTGGTAACCAGCCACCCGCTGAGATGCCTGCGCGTGGCAAGCAGGTCTGCACATGCTTCAACGTCGACGAGCCCGCCATTGAAGCTGCACTGCTGCACATCGAGGGCGATGACAGCACTCGTCTTAAGCAATTGCAGGCCCAACTGCGCTGCGGGACCAATTGCGGATCGTGTATTCCCGCCGTAAAGCAGCTTATAACTAAAAGCTCTAAGCAAAGCGCAACAATAGCGCCATTGGGTGTATCAAAACTCCCAGGATCAAAACCTTCTTCCCACGCACATCATGACTAAAGCTTCAGGAACCTGCACTCTGGTGGGCGCCGGCCCCGGCGACCCGGAACTGCTGACGCTCAAGGCCCTCAAGGCCATTCAATCAGCCACCGTGCTGTTTGTAGATGACTTGGTAAGCGATGACATCGTGGCCTACGCATCTCCCACCACGCGGGTGGTGTATGTCGGTAAGCGCGGCGGTTGCACGAGCACTCCACAGGCCTTCATCGAAAAACTGATGATGCAGGCTGTGCAGGAAGGTGAACACGTGGTCCGCCTCAAAGGGGGAGACCCGTTCATCTTCGGCCGCGGTGGTGAAGAGGTGGAACATCTGCGTGCGGCGGGCGTCAAGGTGCAGGTAATCAACGGCATTACAGCAGGGCTGGCAGGCATCACTGCACTGGATGCGCCTCTCACGCACCGTGACCACGCGCATGGAGTGATCTTCCTGACCGGACACGCCAAGCCAGGAAGAGACACCACAGACTGGCATCAGATAGCTGCCACTGCGCGTGACGCCAAGCTCACCTTGGTGATCTACATGGGCGTCAGCGGCGCAGCGCGCATTCAGGAGGATTTGCTGCATGGTCTGCCCGCTTCCACGCCGGCCGTCATCATTCAGAACGCCAGCTTGCCGCAGCAGCGACATGCCGTCACCACACTGGGTGACTTACATGCCACCATTGTCCGTGAAGAGCTTGCCAGCCCCTCCGTGATGGTGATTGGTGATGTGGTCCGCGGCGTGGCCGCCATGGGCCAGGAGCCTCTTCGGCTTCAAGCCTGAGCCTGAGATTTCGCTGAACAGATTCAAATATCCAACTCATTAAAGGCTGGTGCACACCAGGACCAACCCCAGCAACATCAGCCACATCCCCACCTTCTCACTGCGCCGCATAGGCTCACGAAACAAGCGGCGTGAGACCAGGTAGCTAAATACCACCTCCACCATGCCCAACGTGCGCACCTCGGCTGCGCCCTGCATAGCGTAGGCGGTAAACCAGGCAAGTGATGCGGCGGCCCCCATGCTCCCGGCCAACAAGGAAACGCGCCATGCCTTGAACAAGGGACGCAGGCCTCCCGGGTTGCGTACCGTCACCCAGGCGCCAAGGCAGATGGACTGAAATGTCTGCGCCCACAACACGCCCCAGGCACCCGACAGCCAGGGCGAGGACTCCTGCAGTTCCAGCGCAGCGCCGCGAAATCCCACCGAGGCAATGGCAAAGCAAGCGCCACACAACAGGCCATACATGGCAGAGCGGCTGGCCCAGGCTGCCAGCGACGCCCTGCTGCCACTGGCAGGCAGCGACAGGATCAGCACCCCCACGGTGGCCAGCACCATGGCCAGAAGAGACAGCGCAGTGGGCAGCTCGTGAAGAAAAATGCTGGCAAACAAGGCCACCTGCAGCACTTCGGTTTTCGACAAAGTAACAGCCACCGCGAAGTTGCGCCCTTTCATAGCCAGCAGCAGAGCAGCTGTAGCTGCAATCTGGAAGGCGGCACCCACGGCGATCCAACCGAAATACGTCAACGAGAATTTCGGCATCACGTGAATGCCCGCAAACAGCGCGTACAGCGCCAACAGGTACACCAGTGCGAACGGCAAGCCAAACAGAAACCGCGCCAGGGTAGCAGGCAAGGTACCTAGTTCGGCAATCAATGAACGCTGCGCCGCATTCCGCACGGTTTGAGCCAATGCGGCGAACAGGACGACGGGCATCCAAATCCAGGAAATTTCATTCATGGGTGACAGCACGCAGGTGAAGGGGCCACGCAAGAATGTGCGCATGCGCCGTGGATAAAGTAGCGCGGGTAAGCGCGAAAGGCTAGGCAATAGCCGCGCCCCAGCCAGCATAAGCGCCCGTGGGCCAGGCCAGCGGAAACCATTGGCGAGGGCCCACGCAGCAGTTGACGATGGCTACGCAACCCGATTCAGGACAGCTCGCCCAGATCAAGCACGTTGCACCGTGGACAGGTGCGTCACATGTTGATGAGGGCGCAAGTATGAGTGAGCCCGAAACCGGTGCAGGGTCGGCAAACCGAAGCAGCAAAAGCCAGAAGTTGCCCCCGATCAGTGCAAACTTGCGCGCGCCCCATGAACTGAGCGCTCTGGCCCTTGCTTACTCAGGCTTTTCAAAGGGCCCTCAGGTCGGAGTGAACATGGGCACGGCAGGGCCCCCGTCACTTGGTTTGAACACCACCCGCACCTTGTCGCCGATGCGAATCGAATCCAGATCGCAGTCGACTATGTTGGTCATCATGGTGACGCCCTCATCCAGGGTGACGTAGGCAATCGCATAGGCAATGGGCCCCGCTTTGCGCGTCACGCTCAGTGAGTAAATGGTGCCAGTTCCGGCGGAATCGCGAAACTCGGTTTTGTCACTACCGCAGAATGGGCACAGAGGCCTGGGATACCAATGAGGCTGGTTGCAGGCGGTGCAGTGCTTCACCAGAAAACGGCCTTCATCAGCCGCATCCCAGAACAGCTTGTTGTCCGGATAGACGACTGGGGCAGCTATTTTCCGGTCTTGATACGGGGTAGCCATGTCACTGCCTTTCGAGGATGAGTGTGGCGCTTGCGTGCCGTGAACCCAGGGAACCGCCGGTGCCTTGCGCGAGCGCCAGGCCGCAGTTCTTGACTTGCACCGCCGGGTGAGCTTCACCCCGGAGTTGGCGGACAGCCTCAATGATTTTGGTGATGCCACCGCGGTTGGCGGGGTGGTTGTTGCACAGCCCACCGCCATCTGTGTTGAAGGGCAGCTTGCCCACGCCCGAAATCAAATTGCCGTCAGCCACAAACTTGCCGCCCTCGCCTTTTTTGCAAAAACCCAGATCCTCCAGCTGCATGATCACTGTGATGGTGAAGCTGTCGTAGATGGAAGCATATTGAATGTCGGAGGGCTTTACGCCAGCCTCTGCAAAGCAGGTAGCGCCAGAGCGCGCAGCGGCAGAGAATGAAAGGTCGTGCTTGCCCCCATTCGTATTTTTAAGTGCTTCACCGGCACCTAATACGTTCACGATGGGGCGATTGAGTGAGCGTGCTATCTCAGGCCGGACCACCACGATGGCCCCACCACCGTCGGACACCACGCAGCAATCCAGACGGTGAAGCGGGTCAGACACCATAGGCGAATTGACCACGTCTTCTACCGTGACGACATCGCGCAACATGGCGTTCGGGTTGTGCTGTGCATGATGCGACGCTGCCACCTTGACCCACGCCATCTGCTCGGCCGTGGTGCCAAATTCATACATGTGGCGCGCAGCAACCAGGGCGTAGTTGTTCACCGTCACGCTGGCGTAGGGTGACTCAAACGGAACATCGGGCAGGTTGGCCCCATAGCTGCGCGGCTGCAAACCGCTTGAAGCCTCGGAGCGCGGGCGACCCGCCAGCGTGATGAGGGCAATATCGCATTTGCCAGCCATGATGGCCTGGGCCGCGTGGGAAACATGAGCCAGGTAGGAAGAGCCACCCACGTCCGTCGCATCGAAATGGCGGGGCTTCAAGCCCATGTATTCGGCCATATTCATAGGGCCCAGGCCGGGCGCATCTCCGGCGCAGAAGTAGCCGTCCACGTCCGACAGTTTCAGGCCGGCATCGGCCAACGCTCCTACTGCGCTCTCAAAATGAAGTTGGGGCACAGTCTTGTCCGGCGCCTTGCGGGTGGGGTGCTCGAAGGCGCCCGCTATGCAGGCTCTACGCTTGATAGTCATCTCTACACATCCCTCTTTAAAAATGAAAGCATGCCACGGTTCGAACTGGATGGCTGACAACTTTGTGACCGTGAACCGACCGTCCGGGGAACCATTGACGCCATAGACCGCAACGATCCTAAGTGCCCACTTTCCACCAGCCTGGAAGCAAGGCCCTTACCTCTCGTCGCCGGTAGCGATCGTCAATCAAAAAAACTACCCCTCGATCTTCTTCGCTGCGGATCACGCGCCCTGCCGCTTGCACTACCTTGCGCAGGCCCGGATAAAGGTAGGTGTAGTCGTAGCCTTTGCCTTGCCCAAAGTACCGCTCCATGACCCCCTTCATCTGCTCGTTGACAGGATTGATCTGCGGCAAGCCCAGGGTGGCTACGAAGGCACCGATCAAACGCTCGCCAGGAAGATCGACCCCCTCAGAGAATGCTCCGCCCAAGACGGCAAAACCCACACCGCGCCCCTGCTCCGTGAACCTCGAGAGAAAAGCAACGCGGCTGGCCTCGTCCATGGAAGGCGTTTGAAGCCATATAGGCAAGTCAGGATGCGCCAACCTCACACTTTCTGCAACCTTCTGCAGGTAGTCAAAGCTACTGAAGAAGCACAGGTAATTGCCAGGCTGGCGCAGGTACTGCTCGGCTACCAGATCCGCGATGGGCTGCAGAGAGCGCTCCCTATCGCGGTAACGTGTAGAAATGTGGGTGGTCGCACGAACGCTCAATTGCTCAGCTTTGAATGGAGACTCGACCTCAATCCAACGCGTCTCTTCAGGCAAGCCCAGAGTGTCCCTATAAAAGTCTGACGGACTGAGCGTGCCCGAGAACAGGACGCTCGCCTGAGCGGCCGCATGGCGCGTCTCAAGATAAGGTGCCGGAATGACGTTGCGAATACATAAGGTGGAATATGGCGCGCGAGTCCGATCTGACACCGCAGCGTGCCCCGAGTGACTAAGATCGAACAGCGCATGCTTGCCCATTTCCTCGGCCAGCGTCAGAAAATGCTGGGCTTCCCAGTAAAAGCCCAGAACCGGATCGCCGGGCATCATCGGCGCGTCCGACTGCGCGTCTGTTATGGCGCTTACCGTGCGTTGCAGGGCGCCCAGCAGGGCGGAAGGCACTGTGTCATAGGCCTTGAACTGCTCTTCCTGGGAGTTGTTCATGGCGTGCCATACGCGATGCAAACGATCCAACGCATTGTGCACCGGCTTGGACGTTGGCTCGACACCCACCGCCTTGCGCGCGTCCGCCAATGCGAACTGCGACAGCTCTGCCGTGTACATGCGTCGCGCACGTTCCAGCAAGTTGTGAGCTTCATCTACCAGCACCCCTACCTTCCACTGATGCGCTTGCGTCAGCGCATAAAGCATGGCAGAGGTGTCATAGAAATAGTGGTAGTCCGCCACCACCACATCGCTCCAGCGCACCAGCTCCTGGGCGAGGTAATAGGGGCAGATCTGCTGCTCCAATGCCACAACGCGCAAGCTCTGTGCGTCCCATGGCTGCTCTTGTGCAAGAGCTGCTGTCCGCGCTGCCGGAAGCCGGTCATAAAACCCTTTGGCCAGCGGGCAGGAGTCTCCGTGGCAGGCGCTCTCCGGATACTCGCACACCTTGTCCCGTGCCTGCACATCAAGCACCCGTAAACGGCAAGGAGAGGCTTGCGCCTCAAGCTGGGTATTCACAGTCTTCAAAGCGTGCAAGGCCAGCGCATGGCCGGTTCCCTTGGCCGTGAGGAAAAACAGTTTGTCCAGCCCCGTGACTTCCCCGGTTGCCGGCGCCGCCTTGAGCATGGGAAAGATAGTGCCCAGCGTCTTGCCGATGCCCGTGGACGCCTGAGCCATCAGGCATTGGCCCGAAGTATCAGCGCGCGCCGAACGGTACACCGCAACAGCCAGTTCCCTCTGCCCAGTCCGAAATCGCTCCATCGGAAAGCGCAGCGCCGTCAGAGCGGCGTCTCGTTGCTCACGGTGCGCAGCCTCACTATGGGCCCACGACAGAAAGCGCGCGCACTGATCATCAAAGAAGGTCTGCAAGTCAGAGGACTCCAGCATCTCACTGAAGACAGTTTCTTCTCCTGTACCCACATTCAGGTAAACAAGTGCCACCCGCAGCTGAGTCAACCCCCTCTCTACGCACATCAAATGTCCGTAGACCTTGGCCTGCGCAAGATGGAGAGCACGATGGTGCTCACGAATACCCTCAATCTTGCCGCGATAGGTCTTGATTTCCTCCAGTTGCACGAGCTGAGGATCAAATCCATCTGCGCGTCCCCGCACCTGCAGATCTTCGTATTGGCCAGACAACCTGACTTCGGTCTCGTACTCTTTGTGACGGCGAGACTGAACTAGGACGTGACCGGCGATGCCTTCGATTGCACTGGGCGCAGGCGTGTAGCGCAGGTCCAGATCGCCCGTCTTGGCAGTGAATTCGCACAGCGCCCGAACCGCCACGGTGTAGCTCACGCAAGGTCCTCGGCTGGCATACGCCAGAGAACATGGCAGACCCGCACCGGCAAACCGTGCTCCACGCAGTAGTGCAACCAGCGAATCTGGTTGTCCTGCAGCCTGTCGCCTGGCGCTTTGACTTCAACCAGCTCATAGCGACGCTCCGCCGGCCAGAAGCGCACCAAGTCTGGAAAGCCAGAGCGGTTGCTCCCCACATTGAGCAACAAGCGTCGGAAGAACAATTTCAAATGCTCGGCCGGAATGCAATCCATCGCTAGCGTTAACAGAGACTCGCTCAAGGCACCCCAGAAAACAAATGGAGATTGCAGGCCGTGCTTGTCTTCATACCGCTCGTGAATCACCTTCCGATAAGTGCCGTTGTCGAGTTGCATCAGACAGGCATTGAACAGACTTTCACGGCGCTGAACAAAATCCGGAGCGTCAATATCTGCCGGGCCGCTTTGGAACGGATGGAAAAACGCGCCCGGCATAGGCGCAAATACTGCTGGCCAGCAAAGCAGGCCAAAAAGCGAGTTGATCAGCGCGTTCTCTACATAAAAAACAGGGGCTCCCTCACAATGCCAGTGGCCACGCAATACATACTCGACAGAGGCCGGCTCAGCCGGGCAATCAAGCTCAATGTCCATGCGCAAATGTGCAATGGCAGATCGCAGACTGCTGTTTCTGCCATCAGGCCCGCGTCCCAGAGCGCGCTGCAGACGAGGCAGCATGCGCGCGACCCGCTGGCTCTCTTCGTCGCTTTCGGGTGCGGCTTGAGACGACAGGGCACAGGCCATAGCATCTTCATACCGGCCCATGCGCTCATACATTCGCATGCGTCTGTGACGTGCACCAGGGTAGTTGCACAATGCATAAGCCTGTTCGGCGCGGGTCCAATCCTGCGCCCGCTCGCACGCTTGGCCAATGCGAAGCAAAAGCTTGGCCCGACGCTTCTCTATCCAGGGGTTGTCGCTGGGCCGGGCCGCCACGGCCTGAAGCAATTCATCCAGATCCTGGGCGTCTGCAAGAGCCTCACGACAGGCATGCAGGAAGAGGTAGTGATCTACATCGCCTCTGGACTGAAACGCCCTGGAGGATTTATCGAAAACCACTGTTTCGTAGCGAAATACTCCCAGATCCGCCAACACAAACTCGGACCAGTCCTGATAAAGATTGCCAAAAAACATCAGCCGAAATCGCTCACATAACTCCCCCACCGTGACGCGCCATGCGGCATCGTCAGCATGAGGGTTCCACTCGGTGTAGGGCCGGGGTGCCTCATGCACGGCTTGCAGTGCTTTGAGGACCTCCGACTTGCGCACGTCCGCACGCAAGCCGGCGTCAGCAAATATCCGCCTCAGTTCAGGCTTGGTATGCAACGAAAACAGCTCATCCAGGGCCATGGCACAGCGCGCATCCAACCAGCCCATCGCCAGCAACGGTTGCGCAGCAAGGTGAACTTCCGGTATTTCCTCATAGGCAAGCTTGGACGCCAGGAACCACGGGCCTCGGCGCATCAACAGACGCACGATAAGGGCTTGTGAAGACTGGTCCAGTTCCGCAAACTGGACAAGGAACAGTTGCTCCTGCTCGTCAAGAACGTCTTCATAGCGCTCACCTATCCAGCTCAAAGCTTGCTGGAAATTGCGCAGGTAATAGAAGCGGTGCGGAGGGAGCGTTGGCCCGGACAAGGAAACACCCGAGAACTGATGTTTTATACAGCCATCATAACAAACTGTCTCCACCACCACTGCGGGCCACACCCTAACAGTTGGGGTATAAGCTCAAATCCATCAGGCCCCATTGGTAGATCCGCTAAGTTGACGCGGGTCGATTGCCGACAACTACGCTGACCGAAGTGAATTCCGACGCCATCCGCTATCGCATCGTTCCGCTGATCGTGGCCTGTCCCTTGTTCCTGCAGAACCTGGATACCTCAGTGATGGCCACCGCGCTGCCCTCCATCGCGGAATCGATGCAGGTGCCGGTGCTGGATCTCAACCTGGCCATCGCGTCCTATGTCATCAGCCTCGCCATATTTCTGCCCGCGAGCGCGTGGCTTTCGAATCGTTTTGGCGCGCGCCGCGTATTCTGCGCGGCTGTCATCGTCTTTTCCATTGGCTCGGCACTTTGCGGTATGGCTCAAACGCTGGTGCAGTTGATCCTGTTTCGCTTGCTGCAGGGAGCAGGAGGATCAATGATGGTGCCGGTGGGCCGAAGCATCCTTTTGAGCTGTATCCCCCCTGACCGAATGGTGACCGCGATGGTCTGGTTCACCATACCGGGAGCGATCGGACGCATGATGGGACCGTTCTTTGGAGGTGCCATCGTCACCGTTGCCTCCTGGCACTGGATCTTTCTGGTGAACATCCCATTCGGAATCCTGGGCGTCGTTCTTGCGATGATGTACATAGACGCAGACGAAAAGCTTCCGCCTGAATCTGCGGGCAGCATGGATTTCCTTGGCCTTGCCATGCTTGGCACCGCACTTCTAGGTCTGCTGGGTGGTCTGGAGCTTTCGGGCAAGCACCTGCTGCCGCCCTCACTGGTGACCGCAATGATCGCAGTGGGCACCATTGCTTTGTGGCTCTATGTCATTCATTGCCGCCGGCATTCCAATCCAATTCTCGACTTCTCGGTGTTAAGGTTTCCGATATTTCGAGTGTCTGTTCTGAGAGGCTTGCCGGTCCGAGTAGCGGTCATTGGGGCTGTACCATTCCTGCTGCCCTTGTTGTTCCAGATTGGCCTGGGCATGTCGCCTTTGAAATCAGGCCTCATCACCATGTGCATCGCCCTTGGTAGCCTCACTACCCGGGCCGTGCTGGCGTATGTGATTGGGCGCTTCGGTTTTCGGACACTTCTTATCGCAGCATCGCTGATCATGGCATGCCTGATCGCGAGCTACGGGCTGTTCGCGGTCAACACGCCGGTATGGTTGATCTGCGGGCTGCTATTCCTGGGTGGACTAGCGACCTCCATGGTCATGGTGACTCTCAATACAGTGGCCTATTCCGATGTACCTCGCGAGCGTGCAGCGCACGCCACGGCCATGGCCTCCATGACCCAGCAACTTGCCATTGCGCTAGGTGTGGTGGTAGGGGCGTGGGCTGTCACTTTCTCCGGACACCTGCGCCACCCCGAGGTGGAGGGCTTGCAGGCCAGCGACTTTGCCATTGTGTTCGTAGGCATGGCGCTGTTGAGTGCCTGGTCCGCCCTGTCGTTTAGAACGCTGAAAAGTGACGACGGAAGCGAACTCAGGCAACAGCGGACTGGGGTTTAGAAGCATCGCGAACAAAATGAGGTGCTCTCTAGCCGAATTCTCGGGAGAGCGTTTCAATATCAACGGCTTTCTGAGACCAAGTTGAATATGCCGTTGAAGTTTCGAAATCTCCATACTCATCAATTGCTTTGAATTATTGATTGCCATTTTCAGAGTCTTCTTCACCCGTTACCTCATCTCACACAATAGCTCGAGATAGGCCACCTATTTTGAGTCAGAGGCGTAGCATGCAATTTCGTGTCCGAAGCGCCCTAGCACCACGCTTTTGAATTTCTGTCATTTCCAAGCAAATGCGAGGAGAACGAAAGCGAAGTATGGATATAAAAATGCTGGAGGTTATTGCCTCCGCGCCAGACACCCTTACCTTACACGGAGATGAACACGTCACGTTGTTCTCCTCATTGTTGAAACAAGGGCTAGTTATAGGGACCGTACACGCATCTACGGACTCAGACCCTTATGCGGTGGTATGTGGACTCACGGCCGATGGTCGAGCCTTGCTTTCCATCAACCGCTACAGAAGTGCAAGAACAGAAGCACCGACCGAGACCCGGTTGAGTTCTTCTTAAACAGAGTCAGCTCCTCTGGGTTGCCCGATTGAAGCGGCACCCATTCATTGAAGCGGCTGCTTCAAGTCTCTGCGCAGAGGTTGCGCCAACAAAACCTCGCCTTCACTACATCATTGCCCTCGGCAACTTGGGCAGCGAAGCTTTTCTATAGCTTAGCTCCCGGCTGCCCAACTCACGCTGGAGCGTCATGGCTCGCCGCGACAGTCGGCCCGCGCTGCGTCGAACTGTCCTCAGCATAGGGACGGCACGCTTGATGATCGCACGTGCATCACGAGCCAAATTCGGTTCTCTCAACGCAGCACAAGCCGGTCAACTGTTGCCTACACGTTTGTAGGACGCAGTCCTACTTTCGCCTGTATTTTAGAAGTTCAAAGTACAAACGCGCGACGTGTAAAGCCCAGCAAGATATAGCTTTGATTTGCCTGCGCCCTGTTCTTGACCCGTCTGGCTGCACTTGCTGCCCGTCGCCACCTGGGAGATTTGTAACCAAATTGGAGTCCAACATGGATAAGCCGCGCTATGACGAAGAGCAATTGAAGGAGCTTCTGCTTCAGATGATGGAAACGGAGTTAGGGGGCGAGCAGGTGTATCTGACGGCAATTTCATGCGCGCTCAACAAGGATCTGAAGGAGGAATGGCGAGGCTACCTCAAGGAAACGAAAGCACATCAAAATGTGGTCAGGGCCATTTGCGAGCAGCTAGGAATAGACGCCAACGAAACTTCTCCTTCGCGATTGGTGGTCAGACACATCGGGGCGTCTCTGGTAGAAGCGATGGAGTTGGCAAAATCCGTGGGTACCGCCGCTTCAGCTCAACTCGTAGCATGTGAGTGTGTTGTACATGCTGAAACCAAGGATCACGCCAACTGGGAGCTACTGGGCAAGGTAGCCGAGGCGGCCACAGGCGATATGGCCAAACTTCTTAAGGAAGCCTATAGCCGCGTGGAAAAGGATGAGGACCATCATCTCTATCACACTCAAGGATGGTGCCGTGAGCTCGCGATTGAAGCCTTGGGCATGCCTGCAGTGTTACCGCCCCCAGAGGAGATAAAACAGGTCGAAACCGCGATAGGCGCTTCCAGAGCCGAGCAGCAACGCGACTCCATGCTTTGACCAGTTTCAACTTAGATTCGTAGTCGCGTTGAATCTCCTTTCACCGCTCGTCGGATAGATCGATCGAACTCGCGGAGAGCACGACAGCCTTCTCTGACACGAGACGGTAGTCACCGCTGACAGGCCATGTCGTAAAGCGTCCTGAAGATCAATTGTCGATCGCCGCGCAAATGCAGACACATGGTTTGCCCTTTCAACGCTGCAATACCCATCGACTTGATCGAACAGCGGTGGCTACTTGAAGCCTCGCAGTGGCCGTTTTACGCGTGCACCCGCAAGGCAGACAGGCGCACTGAATTCGATCAGGAGAAAACGCACCCCACTTTTCAAAGGATGACCCCATGGCTACAGCAAAGAAACCCGCTTCCCGCAGTCCATCTCCCAAAGGCAGCGCGAAAGCACGTGGACGCACCACCAGTACGGATAGTGGCCCCGCAGCGGGGTTACCCGACAACGATGTGTTCGCCCTGCAATCCGAGCAGGTCAACCAGATGGCGGCTGCCATGCCTTACAACCCGACCAAGGCCAGTGAACACGGCTTCGACAACGGTCTGACAGTGCCGCCAGGATCCACTGTGGCGCCCCCATCGCGGCTGCCCACAGGCAGCACCCTGTCGGAGGAAAACCAAAACGAAAAAACAGGGCGTGTGGCCGCCGAGAGCGTGAACAGCACGATCGGATCGCTGGACCGTGTGCGCGTCGATTCCTCCGGTCAGGTACTCACCACGAATCAGGGCGTTCCGATTGCGGATAACCAGAACTCCTTGAAGTACGGCTTGAGAGGCCCGGCGCTTCTGGAGGATTTTGTTCTGCGCGAGAAGATCACGCATTTCGATCACGAGCGTATTCCAGAACGTATTGTTCACGCACGTGGCTCCGGTGCACATGGCTACTTCGAATGCTATGAACCGTTAACGGACATTACCCGTGCGGCACCATTCAAGGAAGCCGGAAAGATAACTCCCGTCTTCGTCAGGTTCTCTACCGTGCAGGGAGAACGCGGGTCCAAGGACACCGCGCGCGATGTGAGAGGCTTCGCGGTGAAGTTCTATTCGGACGAAGGCAACTGGGACCTGGTAGGTAACAACATGCCCGTCTTCTTCATTCAGGACGCCATGAAGTTTCCAGATCTGGTGCACGCAGTGAAGCCTGAACCACACCACCAGATGCCGCAAGCGGCCAGCGCACATGACACCTTCTGGGACTTCGTCTCTCTTATGCCGGAATCCACCCACATGCTGATGTGGTTGATGTCGGACCGCGCCATTCCGCGTAGCTATGCGACCATGCAGGGCTTTGGCGTGCACACATACCGAATGGTCAATGAGGCCGGGGAATCCGTGTTCGTCAAATTCCATTGGAATCCCGTCTATGGCACTCATTCACTGGCGTGGGATGAGGCCGTGAAAATTTCGGGTGCCGACCCGGACTACCATCGTCGAGATCTGTGGGAGCGTATTGAGGGCGGTGTGTTTCCAGAGTGGGAATTGGCTCTTCAGGTTTTCACTGAAGAAGAGGCAGACGCATTCAGCTTTGATGTGCTGGACGCCACCAAGCTTGTGCCGGAGGAACTCGTGCCGCTACGAAAAGTAGGACGCATGGTGCTCAACCGCAACCCTGACAATTTCTTTGCAGAAACAGAACAGGTGGCTTTCTGTGTAGCCCACGTCATCCCAGGGCTGGACTTTTCGAACGATCCCTTGCTGGCCGGGCGCATTCACTCCTACGTGGACACACAGATCAGCCGCCTGGGAGGACCGAACTTCCACGAATTGCCCATCAACGCCCCTCTCGCCCCAGTACACAACAACCAACGCGATGGGATGCACCGGCAGGCCATACACCGTGGGCGAGTCAACTACGAACCCAATTCCCTGGCTGGAGGGTGTCCGTTTCAGGCCGGCGCAGCGCAGGGCTTTGTCTCTGTTCCTGCGCGCATTCAGGCCAAGGAAGAGCAAGGAAAAGTGCGGGCCAAACCTGAGAAATTTGCAGACCACTATACACAGGCCGCACTCTTTTATGAGAGCCAGACCAAAGTTGAGCAAAATCACATTGCCGCGGCTTTTCGATTCGAACTGTCCAAGGTGACGGTGCCCGCCATACGGGAAAGAATGGTGGCATCGCTGCGCAATGCGTCGGAAGACCTTGCTGCGCAGGTCGCCGCAGGAATTGGCATGAAGAAGATGCCTCCGCCACTGCCCCTGCCCCTGGCACTACAGATTGAAACCAAGCCGGAGGTAACCTATTCGCCAGCGCTTTCATTGAGGACGCGGCCAGGAGCAGTTTCCATTAAGGGCCGAAAAATCGCCTTGCTTGTGGCCGATGGGGTCATTGGACAGCCGGCACTTGACCTCCACGCAGCGCTGGGCATGAAGGGCGCGACCGCCCGGTTCGTGGCACCTCGGATTGGCATCGTCGACACTGCCGACGGTGTGCATCTGGATGCCGATGCTTCCATGGAAAACGAGCCCGGCTTCCTGTTCGATGCACTTGCATTGCCTGAAGGAGTTGACGGCATCAAGGCGCTCTCACTCGATGGACACACTGCAGAGTTCATCAAGGATCAATACCGCCACTGCAAGGCCATATTGGTTCCGGACGACGCAAAAGCCTTGGTTGAAGCGGTTGGCGTCAGTGCAGTGTTGCCCAATGGCGATCCTGACCCTGGCATGATTTCCGGTCAAGACATCGACGCATTCGTCGAGGCCATTGCCCGTCATCGTCATCCAGAAAGGGAAACAGACCCACCAATGGTCTGAACACCTTTCGATCTCACCATGATGTGGTCGGGACGGGAGCGGCGGCCTGTGTCGTCGTTCCCATTTCTGCCCCTGATCTCTAGAACCGACCGAGGGTTAGCGTACAAGACCAGGGTAAGGCCTGGTCTCGCGGCTGCTTGGTATCGTTAGCGACGTTTCACTGAGCCCCGGCGCGCCTACCCATCCCCTTGCAAGAAAGGCCATCATGAATGATGAAAAGCTTGCTCCAATACGAAGCGAAGCACTGAAAAAATTGGGCCAATGGTTACGCAGTCAAGACTACAGTTTCACTACCGTGTCCCCGGCCACCCATGCCGCTGTTCTAGCGAACCGCTCGCAAGCGGCCGCTGCTAACTTGCGCGATGTCTTTGGTTGGAGCATGCCCTTCGCCGACACACTTGTACCGGATCCGATTCGGAAATACCTCTCGGACGCTCATCTGCTGGAGCGTGCGCCATCAGGACTGAGATCTCTGGTACGGTTTTCCAGCATTGGCGATCGCCTTTTTCCGCATTCTGCTTATCCAACGGTGGAGAACGACGCCATCTTCTTCGGGCCGGACACCTACCGATTCGTCAGACTGGTGGCGGAAGAACTCAAGCGGCGGCCTCTGCTTGCGGGTGCACGGGTTCTGGACACCTGTTGCGGCTCCGGTGCCGGAGGTGTCATGGCCGCAATGCTCAATCCACCTTCTGCGCTGGAGTTGACGCTTTCAGATATCAGCAAGGCGGCCCAGCCGTTCGCTGAAGCAAGCCTTGCCCTGGCTAGCCTACCGAACGCACAATTTATCGAAAGCGATCTTTTCAATTCCCTTGAAGACGAGTTCGATCTGATCATCGCCAATCCACCCTACCTCAACGACGCTACATTGCGCAAGTATCGGCATGGCGGCGGCCAATGGGGCGGCAGTCTATCGGAAAGGATAGTGGATGAGGGCCTGGAGCGCCTCACGCCCCGAGGCCGGCTGGTGCTCTACACGGGGACGGCCGTCTCTCAAGGAACGGATTATTTACGCAACGCATTGCACACGCGCTTGAACCGCAGTGGTTGTGAGTGGTCTTACGAAGAGATCGACCCAGACGTTTTTGGCGAAGAAATCAACACACCCACGTACAGCGCAGTGGAACGAATCGCCGCTGTCGGCCTCGTCGTTCACAAGAGGTGAGCGCCTAGTGCCACTTGCAAGCCGCTACTGCAACCGACCTGCGGTCGCATAGCGGCAATCACCATCTGCGTGATTCAGGCAACACGCAGCGCTCTGGATTTCTCCAACGTCCTTCTCAAGGGGTCTTCACAAATAGCTGAGTAGCCAGAAGTCCCGCAGGCGTCCAATGCATGGCCGGAGCCATGGCTTGCACCAGGAGCTCGAACTGGGCAGATGGGTCCAGGTGAGGAAATCGCTTTTTGAAGGTTTCCAGGTCCACGTCCAGGCTCGCAGTATCTGCAACAGGCCGGCTGCCTTGCAGAGCCTTCAGCCGTTCTGCGACCCGAAAGCTGAGTTGGCGCGTGCTGGAAACAGAGATTGACTCCGCCTGGTAGGGAAGTCCATCTGCACTGGCAGAGCCCCGAATCCAGTCATGAATCACCTGTAGTTCATAAGGGGAGAACACGCCATACATTTCCGCGCGTTCTCCCTGAAGGATGCCCCAAAAACGACTGCTGCTGACAGGCTGGTCCTTTTTGATCCATCCCGTCCGCTCAAGTGCTGCGACGAAATCAGGTAATTCCTCAGGATCTGAGAGCCAGTCGTTGATGTTGCGGCCATCGACTTTGCAAAAATTGGAATGTGCACCGTGTCCGGCTGGTGCTTTTCGCTTGAAGATGCGGATGACCTCCTCTTCTATGTTGAAATTCTTGATCACCTCAAGCGTACTAACCCCCAAGTCACCTAACTTTGCACCTGCCCGTACCCGGCGCCAATACTCCCCTCCATCGTCAATGCGAGGGGCGGCTTCCAGGGCTGCGACACAGGCACGTTTTGCATGACCTGTATCTGCGTTATCCACGGTGACGTGCAGCGTGAAGTAGTAAGGATCAACTCCCAGTTCATTGAGCTCATACGCCGTGATGAGCAAGTGAAGCGGCAGCTGCTCATAGGCCAGGTTGAACCCCACGATTTCTGGAAAAAACTCGTCTGCATTCCAACCCAAGGCAAGCTGTATCAACCCTTGGTGGTAAAGCTCGTCATCCAACCCGTCAATGGGATCAAGCCCGTACCTTGCAAGCAGTTCCCTATAGAGCTTGACATGGTTCTTGTCCTCCGCGCCACCGCCGAGTTCTTCCACATAGGTCGTCACCAGATCTGAAAGCCTTTGATTGCTCTTGTGGGCGCACAAGCCATAGAGCCAGGCGCCATCAACCAGTTTGGTGGGTGCGATGTGTCTGAGCACATAGAGGGCGTGGGCATAGTTGCTGAAGTACCGGCGCCCTCCTCCGCGCTTTCTGCCTTGGAGATAGTCCTGGTATTGCTGATGAACGCTTTCAACATTGGTCTCCATCCAGGCCAGAAGATCCTCTGGACGCTCGGGAAGGTGGTCTGCAGCTTTTTCAACTTCAATCAAGGATTGGCGCAGAAACTCTGCAGCCGCGTAGCGGTGGGCCTGCCGCGGAATCTCGTTGGCCAGCCGCTGATAGAGCGACTCGAAGTTTTTTTCGTTGTGGACGAATAGTTCAGTCGCGAGCGCTGAGTGGGAAAGCGCGCTATCCAAAAGTCTAGAGGACTCGGAACGGCGCTCGAGGGGTGTAGGCATGAGGTTCGCGGATTGCATGGTCGTATGAGCTTGCAGACTCCACGTGCCCACCTGTATCGGGCCATAACCCCAAAGGGCGTCAGATGCCTCCTACCCCACAATAAAGCCTGCTTCATGCTTCGTGCTTCTTGGCTATTCGCTTCTGGAGGGCTCAAGCACCGCGTCATCCGTGATTCCGGAGAAAACCCCATCATCCCCCGTCACCATAAGAAACTCAGCCTGATTCTGGTGATGATTGCCCATAAAGGAACACCTCTTTCACTCCCGGATTCACAAGTCATGTGCACGGGCTAATCAAGAGGCTGCGCGTCCCGGTAACCACCGGAAGCAAGGGCGCTGTACTCATGAGTGATTGGCCTACCGCAGCCGAGACTGGCGTACGCGGCGATATGCCGTAATGTGGGATGGGCTCGCAGGCCCGGCTAGAATGCTAATTTGAACCTACAGCAAAGCCGGAAAAGGCACTTAGCGCTGCTCTTCTGAAGCCAGCGCTCCTTGAGCAAGCCCGGGGTTCAGGCTTGGATGTCCGCCAACACATTCGTGCTGACGTCGCAAGATTTCCCAACGCCGGCCTCGCAAAATGAGAGGTCGTGGTCGCAAAGTCAGGAGCCAAAGCGGAGTAAGGTGTGAAACGAGTTCTAGTTCCCCTGAATCCGTTGCGCTCTTTTGAGGCTGCAGCACGTTTACTGAGCTTTACCGCCGCCGGCGAAGAACTCAGCGTGACCCAGACGGCCATAAGCAGGCAGGTTCGCGTGCTGGAGCAATACCTTGGCCAGGAGCTCTTTTCCCGGCACGCACAAACCATCGAGTTAACCCCCGCCGGTGCACGCCTTTACCCCGCAATAAGCCGAGCATTGGACGACCTGAGCATCGCAACCTCGCAAGCCAGTCGCCGTCGAAGGCAAGAGGTACTGTCTATCCAGGCCTACAGCACGTTTGCGCAGTGCTGGTTGATCCGCATGTTGTCGGAATTTCAGGCGCTGCACAGCGATATTGATGTGCACCTGTCGGCCTCGTCGACACGAGTGAACTTCGAACACCAGGATATCGATGCGGCGATCTACTCTGGCGTTGTTGAGGAAAGAGGAGTACAGGCCGATTTCTTGACTCCTATCGAACTTATCCCGGTCATGAGCCCTGCATTGCTTGAGCGCCAGCCGAACCGCCAGCTCGATCTTTCCCAGGTGAAGTTGCTTCATTCCTTGTCCCGCCCCACGAGTTGGAACGATTGGCTCCATGGCGCAGGAATGGTTGGTATCGACGGCAACAAGGGGCACAAATTCGAAAGCTCCGCCATGGCATTCGAGGCAGCCATCCAAGGCACAGGGGTGGCCTTGGGCGTCAAGGTGCTCGTGGAGCATTTCCTCGCATCCGGGGCACTCATCGCACCGTTCGACCATGTACACGTTATTCCAGGGGGGTACTACCTGGTCAGCCCCACTTCACGCCCGACCTCACGCGCCTTGAGGGCATTCCGAAGTTGGTTGCTTGACTCTCTTTCAAGCACAGGAAGGGCCCAGCCTTGAGTCCTAGGCGGGAGGATCACGAAGGCCAACAAAAAGTTGGCCTTCCCCGCCCAAATTCTCGTTTGTTCTAAGCAGCGTCCGTCATCAGAATTCGGTCACTTAACGACCGAACACGTCGCTGCACCACGTGAACACAACACCTCAAAATTTTCCTGCTGACCTCTCCGAAAGCAGCTTGTCGATACAAGCGCCGCCCGCTCGCGAGGTGCAGCCGCTTGATGCGGCACGACGTTTCCCAACAGCTTTGCGCCGCATGCTCTCGCTGCGGGACTTCGAGCTGGCGGCAGCACGTCACCTACCCCATCCCCTGTTCGCGTATGTCTCTGGGGGAGTAGAGGACAACCGATCTTTGCAGGAGAACCTGAGCTCTTTTGCGGAGTATGAGTTCTCGCCGCGTGTTCTGAGAGACGTATCTCGCCGCAGCATGGCAACGACCTTGTTTGGTGTGCGTCACGAAGCTCCCTTTGGCCTGGGTCCCATGGGAATCTCCGCACTCGTGGCTTACGACGCGGATCGAGTCCTGGCTCGCGTGGCTGCCGCTGCCGGCATTCCGATGGTGTTGAGCGGCGCCTCCTTGACTCGAATGGAAGACGTGGCAGCCGTTGCTCCAGGCCATTGCTGGTTCCAGGCTTATCTGCCGGGAGAAATCGAACTCATCAAATCCATGGCATCAAGAGCACAGAACGCTGGCTACGAAACATTGGTGCTCACTGTCGACACAGCGGCGCGTGCCAACCGCGAAAACAATATTCGCGCCGGATTCTCGACACCGTTGCGTCCCAGCTTGAGACTGGCTTGGGATGGCATGACACATCCCAAGTGGTTGTTGCGGACGTTCGCGAAGACGCTATACAAGACGGGCGTGCCGCGTTTCGAGAATGCTGGCCTTGATAGAGGTGTCCCGATCATCTCGCGGCGCGCCGCTCGCCAGTTCAATCGCGATTCGCTTAGCTGGGAACATGTCCGTGTGATGCGGGATGCGTGGCCGGGGAACTTGGTGCTCAAGGGCGTCCTGCATCCGGAAGACGCACGAACCGCGGCAAGCCTCGGCGTTGATGCCGTGATCGTCTCAAACCACGGCGGGCGTCAGCTCGATGGCGCCGTTGCGCCCTTGAAAGTGCTTTCTTCCGTCGCCGCGCAATCGGGCTCCATGAAGGTGCTCTACGACGGCGGCATTCGGCGTGGGGGCGATGTGATCAAGGCCTTGGCGCTGGGGGCTGACTTCGTCCTCGTAGCAAGGCCAGTTCTCTACGCCGCTGCCGTCGCAGGTGAATCAGGTGCCGCCCACTGCATTTCGCTCCTCAAGGAAGAAGTGAAGCGAAACATGGCCTCACTAGGCGTTTGCAGCATCGACGAAATCGGACCTGAATGCCTTCATACCAAAGCTCAACACAGCGCCTACAGCCACTTCACTAATCCAAAGGAGACAACATGAACATTGATCGACGCGAATCCCTTCAAACCATTCTGGCGGCAACTGCCGGGCTGTTCCTGCCTACCGGACGTGCGGCAGCGGCTACTTATCCTGATCGACCAGTACGCCTTATCGCCCCATATGCATCAGGGGGAACGACCGATTTCATCACCCGCCTCATTGCACAGAACCTGCAAGAGGAAATGGGGCAGAACTTCATCGTTGAAAACAGAGGAGGCGCTGGCGGAAACATCGGCAGCAACTTGGTAGTGAAATCGCCTCCAGATGGCTACACCCTTCTTGCAGGATCGCTCTCCACATTTGCGTTGAATGCGGCGGTCTACGAGAACCTGGGGCATGACCCTTTGACCGATCTCGTGCCGGTTGCGGTCACAACCATCGTGCCTGGTGCCATCGTGGTATCACCTTCCCTGGGTGTGCGCGACCTCAAAGGTCTGGTGGCCCTGATGAAAGCCAACCCGGGTAAGTACAACTATGGCTCGGCTGGAAACGGAACATCCAGCCACATCGCACTGAGCCTTTTGCTTGAGCAGACAGGAACACAAGCGGTGCACGTACCCTATAAGGGCGTTTCGGCAGCCGTGGTGGATCTGCTTGCCGGCAACATCTCGATCCTGTTCACCTCTCCAACCACCGTGTTGGAGTTTCTGAAAGACGGTCGTTTGATAGCGCTCGCATCGGTGTCTCCAAAACGGCTCAAGGCACTACCGGATGTGCCGACGGCAGCGGAGGCCGGCTATCCGAAGTTTGATGCCTACTCCTGGAATTGCCTGTTCGCACCAAAAGGCACACCACGGCCCATCACCGATGCACTGTTCGCAGCGGTAGACCGTAGCCTGAAAAAACCAGCCGTGATCGCGAAGCTGGAAGACCAAGGAATGCTACCGGTAACAGGGCAAACGCCTGATTCCACTTTGCGCTACACGCGCGCTGAGTTTGAACGCTGGGTTCCCTTCGTTCGAAAAATGAAGATTCAAGTGAACTGAACTGGGTAATACGCATCTGCCCCCAACCCATGAACACCATCAGTTCAATCCCGCGCTTCGCCGAGGCGTCAGGTGTAGCAACTCCTGAGACGCTCGCTCTAAGTACCTTGTTAGGCCGGTACACAAACACAACTGCTCTCAAGGAAGGAGTAGTTGGCTCCGATTGGTTGACACTCAACTTTGACCCTGAAGTCAAACCGGCTCATGCCTTCAAGCGGGTGGTCAGAGACATGGAATTCGACGTTGCGGAGTTGTCGATAGTGACCTATCTGATCGCGAAGTCGATGGGTCGCCCGCTCGCGCTTTTGCCTGCGGTCATGTTTAGCCGAATGCAGCACCCATATTTGGTGTACGACTCCGAGCGCGGTCTCATGAGGCCGCAGGACCTCGCAGGCAAGCGGATCGGCGTGGCCTACTACACCACCGCCACCTCAACTTGGTTGCGCGAAATTCTAGCCACCGACTATGGTGTCGACATCGGGCAGATTTCCTGGCTGGCTCAGGAAGACCCTCATGTCGCCGGCTTTATGGACCCACCCAACGTGCGACGTATTCCGCAGAACTCTGACCTCATGGCGATGCTCTTTGCAGGAGAACTCGATGCTTTGATCATGACACCAGTACCCGAGCATCCGAGGTTAAGGCCAGTCATCCATGAACCTGGTTCAGCTGCTGCGGATTGGTACTCTCGGCATGGCCACCTGCAGCTCAATCACATGATTGTCGTGAAGTCCCATCTTGCCGATGAACGACCCGATGCGGTGAAGGAGCTTTGGCGTATGCTGGTGGAGGCCAAGCAGGTTGGCTTCGATAAGCTGTCTAGCGGCGAGCAGACTGACTCAGTACCCTATGGGTTGCAGGCGGTTGAGCCTCATCTTGAAGTTGCGATCGATTGCATACACCGGCAGGGCCTTATTCCGCGTCGTTTTGCTGTGCATGAGTTGTTCAGCGACTTAACAGCGGGGCTTTCCGTCGCTTGACCTGGTCAGGCTCTTGATCTGAGCTTGTCATTTTTCCTCAGAGTCCAGCCAATATGAGCACCAAGCCTCAGGACACGAGACTCAACCCGCCAATTCCCTCAACATGGTGCGAAGCAAGCCATCGGATTGGCAGAGGCTTGTCAGAACCATGAAGTGATCGTCCCCAGCCGAAACTGCATGTCGACACGCACCTACTGCACCCCATGCTGCCGCCATCGCTTGACTCTGCTCATGAAACGCCCGGGTCTCATCTCCGCCCACCACGAAAGCAGCCTGCGGCAGATGAGGTGGCAGGCGACGCATCGGTGATGCCGCCCGCGCTGTTTCCATGTCGAGTCGAAGGTTCTTGTTGAGCGTGGTGCCTATCAGATCCCGCAAGTCATAAATGCCGCTAATGGCAAGCACGCCATCCACGCCGCCTGCAACGTCGGGACGGCATGCGATTTCTACTGCGAGGTGCCCACCCGCGGAGTGTCCGGCAACGATCAGGGGGCATCGCGTGTGTGACTTCCTGGAGAGAGCGCGAACCGAGGGGGGAATTCGGCAGACTGACAGGATGATGTCCTGCAAAGATACTTCCGGGCAAAGCGGATAGTTGGCCAACGCCACGTCGAAACCCGCCTCATTGAGCCCAGGCACCAGAAAGCTGAACTGTGATTTGTCGCGCGACTGCCAATATCCAGCATGCAGGTAGATCAGCGTAGCGCACGGCACACCGGTCGCGGGTCGGAAATCAAAGGTCTCGCGTGGGTGCTCACCATACTGAATGTCCCACTGCCAACCTTCCAGCGCGTGTGCCACTTTGCTTGCTGATTCAAACTCTGCCAGCAAAGCGGGAAAGCTGGCTCTCATCTGCCCAGTGACGTATTGATATTCAGCGCTCTCCTGCTCGAACACTCTTGTAATCATTGAATCGTTTGAATAGGCGGGATAGTTCATGGCGTCAGCCGACCACCGTTGAGGTGCAACACTTGGCCTGTCATATATTTTGATCCTGGCCCGATCAGGAAAAAGATAGGCCCCGTCACATCCGATGGTTCGGCCACACGAGCCAGTGGAATGGTAGATACATATTTGGCCGCCATATCGTCGAACCAGGCACGATCAACCGAGGATTCACGGCCACGCCCTCCTCCAAGGAATTCGGTGTCTACAGCGCCGGGAGCCACCACATTGGCTCTCACCTGTGGAGCACACTCCATGGCCAACGCCTTGGTCAGACTGACCAAGGCCCCTTTGGAAGTGGCGTAAGCTCCCATACCCGGCATGACCTGGTAGGCCAGGCTGGACGCCACAGTGACGATGGCCGCCTGATCACTCTTGTGGAGTAAAGGCAACAGCCCGCCAGCCAGCAGATAGGCCGATGTAAGGTTGACCTCCATCAGCTCATTCCATGCCGAGAGCGTCAATTCCGCTAAAGGCCGACGCGGCAGTATGGGGTATCCGCAGAGAAACACAAAGCGGTCCACACGGTCAGCTTTGGCAGCGACCGCCCCTACCGCTTCCGAAATGGAAGCTGCATCCCGCGCATCGAAGTCAATGTAGTCCACCCCTTCGATGTCGCTCTGCGCTGCCCTGGATTTCGCAAGGTCGAGTACCGTCACGCGCAGACCTTTGGCAACAGCCTCGCGCACGAGTTCTGCACCAATCCCACCACAGCCTCCTGCAACCACCATATGAGACCCGGCTTGGGGTCCTAGCCAATTGTCTGCCATGGCGTCATTGCCCCCCATCAATGCCGTACTTTCCGGGACTGATCACGCCGTTCGGATCCAGCGCTCTTTTAAGGCTGCTGTAGACTTTCTTCAGGCTGGGCAGCATCTGATCCATGTGGAAGTCGTAGTAGTCTGCGGGAGCGCGCCCGACGCCCACGCCACGTTTTGCAAACTCGGTACTCAGTTCCCGGTAGCAGGCGTCTGCGCGGCGATTCTCATCGGGATCGTCCTTGTTCCATGAGAGCACATGCAAACCACGTGCAAACCGCGCCGAAGCCACATGCATGACGATGTAGTCCATGCCGTGCTTCTCATAGATTCCTCTGCCGAGACGGTCAAGCTCCAACGCCTGCGTCCCGACCATGGGTGTGCCAGGGAGGAACCAGGCGTTGCCACTCCCCGGGCGCCAATTCAGCATGCCCAGCTCAGACGCGCTGGGCCTGCCGGTCATCGAGTCGATGGCAACCTTCAGGGCAGAAATGTTCTGAGCCTCTTCATGACTGATGAAGCGCGCCTTTCCGCTGCGCTCGAAATGCCCCCGCACACGCTGGATCAAGGGTTCAATCGCTGCGTCCGATGCGCCATAGAACATGCCAGACACTTGCCACGCACCCAGGCCATGGCGCTTTTGCAATGCCAGACGCCCCTCCTTGCTGATAGCGTGTTTCACGCCGGGCGCATACTCCGCGCTCACCTCGTCCGGCGCCATCGCGTACAGATCGTTGGCGACGCGAAAGAGCGACGGCACGAAGTTGGACAGCTTCATCGGACGGCAGAGTTCAATGATCTCCGCGATGTCATCGTCATCTGGAAAGGTGAAATGAAAGGAGCGGGCAGCTGGTGGGCGGGGCATGAGCCACACACCTACTCGCGTCACGATGCCGTAGTTCGATTGGGAGAACAACCCGTCCAGGGCTGGACCGAAGGAGAACTTCGAGACGTGCCAGTTCACCAATTCATCTGAATCCAGACTGCCATCGCCGGTTCGAATGACATCGCCATTTCCCAGAACGACCTCCATGCCGCAAAGCATGCCGAAATGGTCAAAGTAAGGTCCATAGCCTGCACCCCTGTCCATGGCGTTACCCATGACGCCCCCATGTGGGGGGCCGGACGTCGCAGACAACATGAGTTTCCCCCCGCGGCGCTCCAGCTCATCGTGGAGCATGGTAAAGCTGACGCCCGGCTGCAACTCGGCATAGCAAGTTTCTTCGTTGACTTCCAGAATGCGGTTCATGCGGTGCCCGAGGTCAAGCACCACCTGTCCGGCGCGTGCAGGAGCTCTCGAGCCCAGGCCGATGTTATTGCCGGTGCTGACGGGAAATAGCGCCACGTGATATTCGTTGGCAGCCAAGACGATCTCCTGCACCTCGGCAGTGGATGCAGGAAACACCACAGCTGACGGGGCACGCGCTTCAGCGGGCAAGGTGTGTTCGCCGTAGCGAGCCAGAGTCTCATGCCGGGTATCGACCCATTGCGCCCCAATTTTTTCACCGACGCGTTTCAGAAATCTTTCCAGATCCATCATTTCAATCTCCAGTCAAACTAGGGCGTTTACACCAAATTACCAAATTACCAAATGCCGACATCCGGCGCGCCTTTGGCAGGCGGCGGCACAAAGGAAACAATCTGCTCGTTAACAGGCGCTGCTTCTACCGTCGGCTCCGGAGCCTCCATCTCGTGCAGAGTGGCTCCCTGCAGCGCAGGTGGAACGGGGCCTCCATACGCCCAGTCCAGCAATTCCACGGTGTGCAAGACAGGGATTCCGCTGTACAAGCCGATTTGAGTGATACAGCCGATATTTCCCGCAGCGACGATCTGAGGTTCTGTGCTGGCAATATTGGCTGCCTTGCGCTGGCCAAGCTGGGCCGCGATCACTGGCTGGAGAATGTTGTAAGTACCTGCGGAGCCGCAGCAGAAATGCGATTCAGGCACATCCTTGACCAAAAAACCGGCCTCTTTCAGCAGCTTGCGAGGTTCAGCCGTGACATGCTGAGCGTTTCTAAGAGAACAAGCGTCGTGGTAGGCCACGCGATGGCGCCTGGCTTGCGTGGGCTGGGGAAGGCGCATCTTCGTGATCCACTCAGACACATCAAGCGCCAGTCCTGAAACCCTAGCCGCCATGTCCGCCATTTCCGAATCACCGCCTAGCAGATGGGCGTAATCCTTGACCGTGGTGCCGCAGCCCGAGGCATTGGTCACAATGGCATCCAGCCCCTCGTCAAGCAAGCGGGTCCAAGTACGTACATTCACGCGCGCGAACGCGCGGGCGGCCTGCGTCTTACCCATGTGAAGATTAAGAGAGCCGCAGCACCCCGCTTCCTTGGGCATCACCACTTCGCATCCGAACCTTGTGAGCAGGCGAATAGTGGCAGCGTTGATCTGGGGCGCCATCTCGGGTTGAACGCAACCGGAAAGCAGAGCCACGCGCCAGCGCCTGGTGCCTTCTGCCGGAAACACTTCTCCCTCCAGGTCGTTTCCTGCTGTTGGCGACGCCTTGGGGAGCAAGTCCAATGCAGGCTTTAACCTGGCAGGCACTGGAAAGCCCACTTTGGTCGCTAGCCGACCAATCCCCAGCGCGGTGCGAAACCACGTACGGCGAGGCAGCACGTAAGACAGGATGTCCCTGGTCCATCTTTCTGCCCAGGGCCGGCGATAGTGTGACTCTATGTACTCCCGCGCGGTGTCCGCCAGATGCATGTAGTCGACCTTCACAGCACAAGTCGTCATGCACGACATGCAGGACAGGCAGCGGTCAATATGCCCCACTGTCTTGGCCGATGGCGCTTGCCCCGACTCCAGCATGTCCTTGATCAGATCAATCCGCCCGCGGGGACTATCGTTTTCGTCGTGCAAGAGCACATAGGTGGGGCATCCAGACGTGCAGAATCCAAAATGCTGGCAGCTTTTTAGGATGTTGTTGGCCTCTGCGATCTGTGGATCTGCCAGTTGCGCTTCGCTGAAATTCGTCTTCATGATGGGCCGTGGGGTGACGGCTCATTCTGTGAGGTCGGCAGCGTAGGGTCTTGGGGTTTTGCGCATTCGAGTTCTGTAATCGCGCTGGTCGTGACTTCCGTCCTCCCAGGAGGCCCCTGACGGCAGATCCCTGCGCCTACAGCATGCCGCCCTTTGGCTGCATAGCTTTTTCAAACATGCTCCGGAGCCGAAAGGGAATGCCTGGCTGTCTGCTTGAACGCCCGTGGAGAGAACGTCCGCAATAGACTTGAAACAACCTCAGAGGCCGTAGTCTGGCACCGTGCTGATTCCGCGCGCTAGCATACTGGTCACCTCGGCGTCGGAGTAGCCCGCTTCCTTTAGCAACTCAGCGCTGTGCTGACCAAGACTCGGTGCCGGTGTGTATCCACCGGGCGGGGTACCGTGCCATTCGCTCGGTACAGCCGTCTCAAGCACACGTCCCACCGTCGGGTGGGTCTCGGTACGGAAAAACTCGATGTCGGCCAGGTGAGGGTCTTCCAGCAGGGAGTCAAATGTGTGCACTGGAAACACGGGAATGTCGGCAGCCTTCAGCAGTGTCTGCCATTGGGCAGTGGTCTTTTGTGCCAACTCACCGGCGACGAACTCATTCAATGAGTCAATGTTCTCCATTCGGGTCGCGATGCTCGCCAGCCGCGGATCGGTTTTCATCATTTCGCTTTTGCCGATGACCGCCAGGAATGCCGTCCAATGGTGCTCGTGGTAGATCAGGCAACATACGTAGGCGTCCAGCGTGCGGAAAGGCTTTCGCGCGCGCGAGAGCAGACGGGGATAACCCGCCTCACCGCGGGCCGGCTCGAAGCGCTTGCCGTACAGGTGATCGCCCAATATGGCTGGAACCATAGTCTCGAACATAGGTACGTCAATGCGTTGACCCTTACCCGTTCGAGTGCGTGCATACAAAGCGGACGCAATCACACCAAATGCGTACAGGCCCACTGACCTGTCGGCGAGATTGAATGGCACGTAGCGTGGTTCCTGACCAGTGTGCGCGGCAACCACGTTTGGCAAGCCCATGGCGGACTGGATCAGGTCGTCGAACGCAGGCTCAGCCGCATAGCGGCCGCGTTGCGAGAATCCGAACAGCCCCACATAGATCAGGCGCGGGTTCACTTCGGCAAGACGTTCGTACGTGAGCCCCAACCGCTTCATCGCTGCGGGACGAACGTTGTAAGTAAGGATGTCCGCGCCCTTTGCCAGGCGAAGCAGCGCCTCTACGCCCTCTGGCGCCTTGAGGTCGAGCACGATGCTGCGCTTGTTGCGATTCAAGCCAAGAAATAGCGGCCCTAGCAACTGCTCGCCAGCAGGACCCGTTCTACGGGTGGAATCTCCCTTGGGAGCTTCCACCTTTATGACGTCTGCGCCCAGATCTGCAAGCATCTGGGTTGCCCAGGGGCCCATCATGACCGCGGTGATGTCGATGACCCGAACACCTGCGAGTGGACCGTTAGCCGTAGCCATTATTGTTCTGAGATGTTGGATTTTTTCATGAAAGGCACCCAACGTGCGCGCTCGCTGCGCGCGAAGGCTTCCGCTTGCTCGGGGGTGTTTTTGCCCATGATTTCACCCGCATTGCGTTCAACAAACGCCTTGACGCCAGGCGACGCCATGGCTTGATTGATAGCCACATTGAGTTTTTGCAAAACGGCAGGTGGCATGTTGGCCGGCCCGAATATGGCATTCCACGTATAGGCTTCAAAATCCTTCATGCCTGCTTCCTCAAAAGTAGGCACATCGGGACGCTGGGAATTTCGTTTGGAGCCTGAAATGGCGAGCAACCGGATCTTGCCGGCCGCAGCAAGTGCGGCACCATTGTTAAGTCCGTCGAACATCATGTCGACCCTTCCAGCGGCGACATCCATCACTGCGGAGCCGCCTCCTTTGTACGGTATGTGCCGTAGTTTCACTCCAGCGCTCTGCGCGAACGCTTCACCGAGGATGTGGCTAATGGAGCCATTCCCGCCTGATCCATAGGTTATGGAGTCTGGTTCAGCTTTCGCCCGCTGAACAAATTCCGCTAACGTCTTGGCACCACTCCCACTTACATCGAGAACCATATTGGTCTTGGCCAACAGGGCAATCATGGTGAGGTCTTTGTCAATGTTGAATGGAAGCGATTTGTAGAAGCCGACATTCATCACGAGCTGCGAGCTGGTTCCAAAACCAAGTAGATATCCGTCCGGAGCGGCTTGGGCTACTGCGTTCGTCGCAATCATGCCGCCCGCACCCAGACGATTCTCAACGACAACCGGCTGCCCCAAAGTCCCAGTCAATTCCTTTGCGATCTCGCGAGCCAGTACGTCGTTGCCGCTGCCCACGGCGAAACTTACCAGAAGGCGAATGGGCTTGTCGGGATAGACGGACTGCGCGTGGGCAAGTCCCCCCAACAAAAGCACCAAGGCGAGTGTCAGCGCACGCGTCGCCGTCGATGAAACGTGGGCATACAGATTTCTGATCTTGGGGTGCATTGCGTCTCCTGAAGATGGCACTGGCGACAGCCGGCCAATCCGTGCATTGTCTGCAAGCATGCACACAGCGTCCAATAACGGATTCGTATGGGGTGATACGGACATTCGGATAGGGTTCCCACCGGGGCTCATTGGACGCCGTGAACGTTGGTAGTATTACCATTAGGCTTTGTTGAGGAACTACGCGCATCCACCCGACATGGAAATCAATAACCGCCAGCTGATCTGGTTCATGGCTATTGCGGACACGGGCTCGTTCCGACAGGCTGCTGAGCGCCTGCACACGACCCAACCCGCTCTGAGCGTAGCCATGCAGAAACTGGAAGCTACGGTTGGAGCCCTTCTGCTGGACCGTACGCCTAAAGGCGTGTCGCTCACGTCTGCTGGCCGGATCTTGTACGAGCACGCCAGCCGTGGCCTGTCTATCATTGAGATCGGTAGACGCCAGGCGGCAGACCAAGGCGCTGGCAAGCGCGGGCCGCTGCGCTTGGGTTTTGTAGGATCAGCCGCCTATTCATCACTGCCACGGCTGCTGGCGCATCTGACAATCAATTGGCCGGATCTGCGTCTGGAGCTTTCAGAGGGCGCGAGCGCGACCTTGCTCGACAAGCTGCGACACGAGGCGCTGGACGCCTGCATTGTCCGCGAGCCCATCAAGGACGCCAGCGGCTTGACCACCCATTGCATAGAAATAGATCGGATGGTCCTGGCGGTTCCAGTAAGTCATCCATTGGCGCAGCATGCGCGCGTCAAGCTATCGATGCTTCGTGACGAGGCTTTCATCGCCTTCGCGCAAGAGAGCGTCCCCTCGCTTTCAATTCCCGTCCTCGAACTATGTTCACGTGCGGGTTTTGTTCCCCGCATCGTTCAAGAGGCAACGCGCCTGCCCACCGTAGTTAGCCTGGTGGCTTGCGGGCTGGGAGTGGCACTGGTGCCTAGTGTGGCTCGGATGTACTCCCATGCCCATATTCGTTTCATTGACCTGGACGATGACGCCAGGCAAACGGAACTGCGGCTGTCGCTGGCCATTCGGCCCGATGCGCCGACTTTTGGAGTGCTTTGCCTGCTCAAAACGATAGAGGCCGTCGGAACCTTGCCCAGCACCCCGGTTATCTGCGATAGCTGAATTTCCTCGGCTGCGTCCTGATTCCAGTCTATTCAAGCGTGCTAGCACCGTGGTCCAGACGACCTCGAATCAGGACAACCAACGCGCCAGGTTCCTCTGAACAAAGCTGTCGTCGCTGAGATCACCATGTTGGCGGTAGACGCGGTCGATTTCTTCCAACTGGCCGCCCCCTAACCCCTCTTTGGGGTCCAGGCACCAGATGCCTTCGAGCAGTCCCTGGCGGCGCAGCACCTCATGGCAGCCGGCGATGCAGCCATGAAAGTTGTTCTTCACATCAAAGAAAGCCGAATTGCAATCGGTGACCCGAGAATCGAGTGCGAGTAGTTCGTTGCTCAAGCCATCGGGTCGCCGGGCTAACGCATGCTGGATCTGCGCGAACTGGTTCACGGCGCTTTCAGTCCAGACGGACCAATGCCCCAACAAGCCCCCGCGGAAACGCACGGTGACGGCACTTCCATTGCGCATGGCGGTGAACGGCATCGCTAGATCCAGGACGATGTGGTCGTCATTCCCGGTGTACAAAAAGACGCGCTCTTCCGCACCAGCATCCACCACACCTCGAACGACATCCAATGTGCGGTAGCGGTTAAACGGCGCCACCTTGATGGCCAGCGCATTGGGAATGAGTGCGAAACGGCGCCAAAAATCGCTGCTGACCACAGGCCCACCCACCACTGTCTGCAGGTAGAAGCCGACAATTGGCATCTCTTCGGCCACCGCTTCACAGTGCGCAATGAGATCGTCTTCTGAACGGTCGGCCACCGCCGCCAGGCTCAGAAGTCCAGCGTGGTAGCCCAATCCCACCGCGATGCGCGCTTCTGCCACCGCTTGCGGTGTGTCGCCACAGAGCCCAGCGACCATCACCATAGGGCGATCTGTCCACGCTTGTCGGTCTTCGGCGGCGCAGCGCAGCACCGTTTCATACAGCCCGTGTTCGCGGATGGCGAACTGGGTGGTGTGCACCCCTACGGCAAGGCCCCCCACCCCGGCGTCGACGTAATACCGTGTCAACGCGCGCTGGCGGCGTCGATCGAATGTGCGGTTCTCGTCGAGCGCCAGTGGATGAGCCGGAATGACCGTGCCATTCGACAAGAGGTCGAGAATAGCGGTCGGGAGGTCGGAGCGTTTCAATGGCATGGCGTCAGTCCTTGAGCACAGTAGAGCGCGGAGTTGACCGCGAGGCGCTTGTCAAGCGAACTCGGGGCCTGCGATGGCGTGAATAAGATGGGGCAGGCCTTGCGGC
>JAECRA010000002.1 GCA_015999985.1 Comamonadaceae bacterium | reverse complement strand
CTACACGCTGCTGGTGCATTCGGCCGGCCACCTGGTGAACCCGTGGATCTACAAGGGTCTGTCCTACGACACGCTCAAAGACTTCACAGGCGTTACGCCCATGGCCAGCCTGCCCAACGTGCTGGTGACCGCGCCCTCACACTTCGCCGACGTGAAGGACCTCGTGGCCAAGGCGAAGGCCAAGCCCGGTGGGCTGAATTTCGGCTCGGCGGGCAACGGCTCGGCCACGCACATGAACGCCGAGGTGTTCCGCCTCGCGGCCGGCTTCGATGCGCAGCACGTGCCGTTTCGCGGTACCCCCGAGGCCATGACTGAGGTGATGGCCGGGCGCGTCGACTGGTTCTTCGCGCCGATGGTGTCGGCGCTGCCAATGATCAAGAGCGGCAAGCTGAAGGCGCTGGCCGTGGGTACCGCCGGGCGTTCGTCGGTCCTGCCCGATGCGCCCACCACTGTCGAGGCCGGCGTGCCAGGCTCGGCGTACCTGTTCTGGGTCGGCCTGTTCGCGCCCGCCAAGACGCCGCAGCCCGTGGTAGAGCGACTGCAGGCCGAGGTTGCGAAGATCATGGTGTCGCCTGAACTGAAAGAGCGACTGGAGAAGCTTGGCGCCGAACCCTTCACCATGCCTTCGGCGCAGTTCAACAGGTTTATTGCTGACGAAACCGCGAAGGCGCAGCAGGTGGTCAAGGCTGCGAACATCAAGGTGGACTGACGCAGCAGGGCGTCACGGCCCAGATGTTGAGCCCGCAGACCTGGCCTTACCTTCTGTGGTGCTCTCAGGCTTTTCATGGCGATGCGCGCGATCACATTGAAATTTCAATGGAACTGCTGAAACGCTTAACGCATAGCTATGTATGAAGGACGGGGCTCTGCCTTTGTTCACTAGCGCTGCGCATCCCGGTGGCGCTGACGGTTCCAATCCTCAACTGCAAAGCGCGCGCAGCACCTTCGCTAGCTTCCTGACCGCGATTTCCAGTTCGTGAGGTGCGTGCGGCGCGAATCCCATCAGGAAGCCCGTTTCACGGCAGTTTGACGAATGAAGTGGCGTTAATCCCAGCAGGTCGATTCCGGCCTGGCGCGCGAATTCCACGGCCTTGCGCTCAGGGATGTCGCGAATAAAAATGCAGGGCATTTGCATGCCACCGGCGGGTACCCGCGGTTCCACGAAGTCAGCCAGATGCTGGCGCACCAGTCGCGCGAGCACGTCACGGCGTTCGGCATATAAAGCACGCATGTTGCGTACGTGGGCACCAAAGTGGCCACCTTCCATAAAGCGTGCCAGGGTGAGTTGGGGAATCGGCGCGCTGTGTCCATCCAATAGTGTGCGGGCCACGGTCATGGGTTCCACCAACTCGGGCGGTAGCAGCATATAGCCAATTCGCAGGCCGGGGAAAAGCGATTTGGTGAAGGTTCCGATGTAGATCGTCCGCTCGTGTGGATCTAGCCCCTGCACACAAGCAGTGGGTTTGCCGGCGTAGTGAAACTCGCTGTCGTAGTCATCTTCGATGATCCAGCCTTGGTGTTCCCTTGCCCATTCAATGATGGCAAGGCGACGGTCCAGCGCCAGAGTGACACCCGTTGGAAACTGATGTGATGGCGTCAGGAACACTGCCCTGGCCGACTCAGCTGGGATCTTGGACGCCTTCAGCAAACGGTCTACTCGCAGCCCGTCGTTGTCCAGCGGCACCGGCACGCATTCAAGCCCGGCGGCGTCGAACGCTTTACGGGCACCGTGGTACACAGGGTCTTCTATGAAGATCCTGTCACTGGCATCGAGCAGTACTGTGGCGCACAGGGTCAGGGCCTGCTGGGAGCTGGTCAGCACGAGAACTCGTTCTGGTGAGGCGCGCGCGCCCCGTTCGAGATTGAGGTAATCAGCGATTGCCCTGCGCAGCATCTCCATGCCCTGAGGCGGGCTGTGCAGCAGCGCCAGACTGCCGTGCTCCTTCAGGACCTGCCGCTGCAACCGCTCCCAGGTCTGTAGTGGAAAGCTGCGCGTTTCCGGCACGCCTGGCGCGAAAGGGCGGGGCGTCAGGAAGTCTCGCACACCGCCGCTCTGGAGAATGGCCTTTCCGCGCTGGCTGAGGCGCAGCGCTGTCTTGCGACCTGTGTCCGCACGCCCGTGCAGGCCGCGCGCCGGCAGGCGTTGAGCTCGCTCTGAGACAAAACTACCGCTACCCACTCTTCGTTCAATGAAGCCTTCTGCATGCAACTGGCTATAGGCCGACTCGACCGTGTCGCGGGAAACATCGAGTGACTTCGCCAAGGTGCGCGACGCGGGCAAGGGTTTGCCTACATCGAGTGCGCCACTGAGGATCAGTTCTCGAAGGGCACGTTGCAGCCGAACATACGTAGGCAGGGCGGCGTGCACCGGATCGGCGATCCAGGCCTTGACTGACTCAAGCTGAGCATGCTTAAACAAATGGTTGGTACCTCATCTATGAATTGGTAGGGCACATCATGCCATTTTAATTTTATAAACATGACTCCATACGCCTGTTCCACGATTTGTGAAAAGTCACCGTCAAGTCATGTCATCCGTACCGTCGTTTTCGACCTCTCGCTTGAGCGATCTCGCCCATCCCTTGGTGGCCGGGCTCATTTCCGTCATCGTGAACTACGGAGGCACCTTCATCCTGGTCTTCCAGGCTGCCAAAGTGGCCGGCCTCAGCCCTGAGTTGACAGCTTCTTGGGTCTGGTCAATTTCAATTGGTGTGGGTGTGACAGGAATCATCTTGAGCTGGATTTCCCGCGAGCCGATCATCACCGCGTGGTCTACGCCGGCAGCAGCATTCCTGGTCACCGCATTGGCAACCACTACTCATGCTGAGGCCATAGGTGCGTACATGATTTCAGCCGCAGCATTTGTGGTACTGGGACTGTCGGGCTGGTTTGAACGCGTCATCCGTCTCATTCCCCCGGGTGTGGCAGCCGGGCTGCTGGCTGGAATCCTGCTTCAGTTCGGTATAGGGGCCTTCGGTGGAGTGGCCATAGATCCGTTGTTGGCAGGACTGTTGATACTGGCCTATTTGTTGATCAAGCGGTTCTCGGCTCGCTATGCGGTAGTGGGCATCCTGGGGTTGGGATTGGCCTTCTTGCTTATCCAGGATCGCGTCAACCTCTCGGGGTTGAGGCTGACCTTGGCAGCGCCGATTTTCACAATGCCTGTGTTTTCACTCAACGCTTTGCTGAGCGTAGCGCTGCCCTTGTTTCTTATCACCCTGACGGGCCAGTACATGCCTGGCATGTTAGTGCTGCGCAATGATGGCTTCAAAACGAGCGCTAACCCCATCGTGACCATCACTGGCCTTGGTTCGTTGTTGATGGCGCCTTTCGGTTCCCATGCTTTCAACATTGCCGCGATCACAGCTGCCATCTGCACCGGACGGGAAGCCCATGAAGATCCGTCAAAGCGCTGGATCGCCGGAATCGCCGCAGGCGTGTTCTACGTTCTGGTGGGAGTTTTTGGGGTCACGCTGGCCGCAGTCTTCATGGCTTTTCCGGCGACATTCATCACTACGCTAGCGGGCCTCGCTCTGCTGGGCACCATCGGTGGCAGTCTCGCCAGTGCGATGGCTGACGCCAGAACTCGCGAAGCTTCGTTGATTACCTTCCTGGCAGCTGCTGCCAATATCAAGCTTCTGGGTATTGGCGGCGCATTTTGGGGGTTGGTTATTGGACTTATGGCCTACGCGGTCCTCAATGGCCATCTACCGCGCAAGGCGGTTGTCCTGGCTGCATCGCCGTTCAGCAAGAAGGTGAGCTGATGCCAGAGTCGTCAAGCACGCAGACCAGTCACGACGCGCATGGCCGCTATGCTGAACCTAGCTCGGTCGACGATTTTCGGCGCAACCTTGCAGCCGTACAGGCGCGCATCGCGGCCGCATGCCATCGTGCAGGACGCGATCCACAAATGGTGCGGTTGTTGCCGGTCAGCAAAACCAAATCCGAGGCCAGCCTGCGCCTGGCCTACGCAGCGGGGTGCCGGATGTTAGGGGAGAACAAGGTGCAGGAAGCCCTCGGCAAGTGGGAGGCGATGCAAGATCTTGCCGATCTGCAATGGTCGGTGATTGGTCACCTGCAAACCAACAAGGTCAAGCTGGTAGCCCGTTTCGCTTCTGAATTTCAGGCGCTGGACAGCCTTCGCGTAGCCGAGGCGCTGGATCGCCGCTTGCAAGCCGAAGGGCGCTCGCTGGATATATTTGTTCAAGTCAATACCTCTGGTGAGACCAGCAAGTACGGTCTGGCTCCTGAGCAAGTGTCTGGCTTTATTCAAGATCTCCCCGCTTTTACGGCGCTGCGCGTGCGTGGGCTGATGACCTTGGCCCTGTTTTCCAGCGATGTTGAGCGAGTGCGACAGTGCTTCATGCTTCTGCGTGGTCTGCGCGACCGGTTGCGGGAGAGTGCGCCCGCGGGCGTAAATCTGGACGAATTGTCGATGGGCATGTCGGGCGATTTCGAGATCGCCGTGGAGGAGGGGGCGTCTGTGGTCAGGGTGGGTCAGGCCCTGTTCGGTGCGCGGCCCATGCCGGACAGCCACTATTGGCCTGGCGAACCGAGCACGGAAAATCATCGACGATGAAAGTCCCTCTGAGAGTTGCTCAATAAGATCCGTGACGCACGGCGGCGTCAATTAAACGCATGCATCCGTCAGCGTGCTTGAGCAGAAGTGAGAATGGCCTCAATCGCCTTGTAGCTGTAGCCGCGCTGGCGTACGTGCTGCAGTGGCGTCACGCCCGCGCCATCTGCAAGATTCACGTTTGCTCCGGCATTCACCAGCAAACGGACAATCTGCTGGTGTCTCTCACCGCCGTCGCTGAGAATGATGGCCTCCAGGAGCGCCGTCCATCCCAGGCTGTTCACGTGGTTCAGGTCAACACCAGCCTCGATGAGCGTTCGCACGGTTTCGACGTGCCCTCTTTCGGCGGCAGGGATGAGGGCAGTGCCCCCATAGCGATTGGTGCTTTTTAAGTCTGCGCCGTGCGCAAGCGTCATTTTGAGTATTTCGAGGTGACCCCGCGCACCAGCGTACAGGTAGGGACTGTCGCTGATCTGATCCTTAGCGTTCACGTCGGCACCAGCATCGATCAGCGCCTTGGCTGCTTCGATCTGGTTGGCGTGTGTGGCCACGAGCAGTGCCGTAGCGCCTGTATTGTCACGCGCTTCAAGACTGGCACCTTCAGACAGCAGTTTGCGCACAGCAGCTACATCGCCTTGTTTTGCGGCTATATGCAGGGCCGGGGGCTGAGCATTTGCTTGAGCTGTTGCTGCAAGGGGAAGGATGGGGAGCATCGTCAGGGACAGATGCCTCAGCAGAGATCGACGTTGCATACCTTTTCTCCAAAGCTCAGAGTTCGCGTCCTCAAAATTTACGAATGCCCCGGGCTGCAATCATCGCAGCAGTACGCTGCAAGGGAGCGCGCCAAGCCTCAGGATTGAACCTGAAGGCAGGGGCCGCCACGACAAGTCCCGCTACTGGACCTTGCGCCGAAGGGCGCACTGCCACTGCGATGGCGCCAATGCCTTCCACGGGAATATTGTTGACGATGGCGCATCCGTCCTGGCGCACCTTGTCCAATTCCTGAAGGAAAGCCTGACGCTCGTGCTCGGGCAGATTCATTTGCTCCAGCACCTGATCACGTTGTTCTTGCGCCATCTCGCTCAGAATAACCCGCCCGATCGCCGAGGTCTGTGCCGGAAAACGGGTGCCTACCTTGAGATCCACGCGAAGGACTGATTGTGCCTCCACGCGCTGGAGCAATGAGATATTGGTACCGACAAGCACACCCAGAGAACAAGTCTCGCCTACTTCTGAAACCAGTGCTTCGAGCATTGGCAACACGCCAGGCCCCAGACCGAGCTGCTGAGAGGCCACTGCGCCTGCTTCCATGAGGCCAACTCCCAGACGGTAGCGCCCCGAGCCGGCACTGGTTTCCACGAAGCCATGAGATGCCAGAGTTGAAAGCAGTTGATGGGCAGAGCTTTTCACAACGCCGATGCCTCGAGCGATTTCAGTCACGCCGAGTTCGTGCAAAGGCGCGGCAATGAGCAATTCAAGTATTTGCAGCGCGCGCGATACCGAAGCGACCTGTCTGGATGGCGTCTCTGAAGTCATTCGATTCTCTATTCGGTTAAGGGTAATTCCGTACATCGCAAAGGTTGCGTCCTATCTCAGAGTAAGCATAATAACATTTCAACGAACGCCGTTCGTTATACACGAACGATCAGAAACTTGAACTCCTTTGGAGGTTCTATGACTTCATCCAGGCGATCACTTATTCGCACAGCGGCCCTTGCGCTCTGCGCCATGGGCGCATTGCAGATGTCTTATGCCCAACAGAAACTAGGCAGCGCCACGCTTTCGGTAGTGCCTTCCACCAGCGCGGTCGTGCTTTACGTGGCGCGTGATGAGGGCTTCTTTGAACGAGAAGGCCTTGAGGTCAAGATCACTGAGTTTGCCAGTGGAGCAGAGGCTGAGCGCGCCATGGTGGCTGGCGCGGTGGATATGGGTGGCGGTGGCGTGGGTACCACGCTCCTCATGGCGAACCAGGGAATCAAGGCCAAGAACGTGGTGCTTCTGCAGAAAAAGCCGATCTTCACGCTGGTGGCCTCCAACCGCGCCAACCTCAAACCAGGCGATCTGAAAGGATTGAAAGGTAAGACGGTGGGGGTCAGTTCACCGGGGAGCCTGAGCGATCTGTTTTTTCGGATCGCGCTGCGTGATGCAGGGCTGGATCCAGATAAAGACTTGACCGTGGTCGCTACCGGAGGTCTGGCAGCGCACCTGCCTGCACTTCAGGCTGGGCGAGTCGACGCTCAGATGACCTGGGAACCTTCAACCGTAACCCTGACCCGCAAGGAGAAGGTTGCAACCGTGTTGCTGGATCTGCGCGGCGATGACGTGCCAGCACCTCTGCAGAACCTGTTGGGAAGCTCGCTTCAAGCCACGGATAAATGGCTCTCAACGCCGGCCAATCTTGCCAAGGCCCAGGCCGCTGCCAGAGCCATTACCAAAGCGAGCCGCGCGATCAATGAGAAGCCGGATCTGATGGTTCCCACACTACAGCGCATGTTTCCATCTTTGGCGCCAGACCTGTTGACCGAGATTGCACGCGTGGAAGCGCCTGCGTTCAGCCCGCTCATTACCAAGGAAGCGGTAGACCACATGAGCAAGGTCTATAGGTCAGCGGGCCTTACCAAAAGCGATGTTTCGTACGCCGACATTGTCGATCCGCGATTGGCTGCCGAGTGGAAGTAATGCGGATCAGCCCTTTTGACGCGATAGAAGGATCGCCCTACAACACCGTGCAAGAGCTCAACTCAACCCAAAAGCTGGTCGTTCGGGACGTGTCCCTGTCTTTCCCGGCAGCCCGCGGATCTCGCGTCGAAGTATTGGGCAACGTCAATCTCGCTATTCGTGAGGGAGAGTTCTGCTCCATCGTCGGGCCATCAGGGTGTGGCAAGAGCACCTTGCTATCCGTTATTTCCGGTCTGGTCAAGCCTGACTCTGGTATCTGCGAGCTGGATGGAAAACCTATCACCCTCGGTGATCCTGCAGTTGGCTACATGTTCCAGTCCGATACCTTGCTGCCTTGGGCCACGGCCCTGGATAACGTCAGGTTTCCACTGATCGCTGCAGGGCGCACGGATGACGGACTGTGCATGTCGCTGCTCAAGAAAGTGGGCGTGGGGCAATTCGCGGATGCCTATCCCTGGCAACTCTCCGGTGGCATGCGCAAGCGTGTCCAACTCGCACGCTTGCTCGCGCAGCAGCCCAAAGTGCTTTTGATGGATGAGCCCTTCGGGGCGCTTGATGCACAGACGCGCCTGCTGATGCAAGAGGAGCTGCTGCGACTTTGGGAGGCCACCGGCCTCACGGTGCTCTTTGTGACGCATGACCTTTCCGAAGCCATCGGTCTGTCGGACCGCGTCATGTTGTTCAGCGCCAGGCCAGGGCGTATCAAGGAGGAATATCAAGTGGAAATAGAGCGTCCGCGTGCGATTGAAACCATCGTGCGAGACCCCGCCTACAACGAGCTGTTTGTGCGCGTCTGGCAGTCCCTCAAGGAAGAGATCGTCCTCGAATGAAACTCGTTCTCTATCGAATATTGTTCCTTGCCGTCATCCTGGCCTTGTGGGAGCTTGTCGCTCGCCTGGGCCTGGTTCAGGACTTCGTGATGAGCAGGCCCAGCAAGATCTTTGCGTGGTTGTCGGAAGCCATCGTGAGCGGATTCTTCTGGGTCAACGTGGGAGTCACTGTTCGCGAAACCTTGCTGGGACTGCTCGTGGGCTGCGTGCTAGGTGTTGCAGGTGGGTTCGCATTGGCCCACTGGAACGGCGCTTTCAGGCTGCTGGAGCCTTTCATCATGGCGCTGTATAGCTTGCCAAGAGTAGCACTTGCGCCTTTGTTTCTGGTCTGGTTTGGCATTGGAGAAGGCTCCAAGGTGGCATTGGCCGCATCGCTGGTCTTCTTTGTGATGCTGCTCAATACCTATACCGGTGTACGTGAGATTGACCACAACCTGGTCAATGCCGCGCGAACCATGGGCGCAAGCAAAGCGCTCATAGCCCGCCGCATTCTCTTGCCGGCCTCCATGACCTTCATCTTCGCAGGCCTGCGCGTCAGCATCGGCCTCGCGCTGATCGGAACGATTGTGGGCGAAATGATCGCTGGCCAGTATGGGTTGGGTCAGATGATCTCCAAGGCCGCCAATATGTTCGACACCGCACAGGTTTTCGCAATCATCATCGTACTGGCAGTTCTCGCGGTTGTCCTGAACGAGGCGATGAAGTTGGTGGAGCGGCGTGTCATGAAATGGCACCCCCCACAGAGGGCACACTGATGAAAAAAGCATATATCTGCGGCGTAGGCATGACGCCTTTTGCCCGCCATCCGCAACGTTCCATGAAGGACCTTGCGCGAGAGGCGATCACGAATACCCTGGCGGATGCCTCCGTCACGCAGCAGGACATACAAGCGGTGTATTGCGCCAACTCCATGGCCGGCATCGTGACCGGACAGGAGTCGATTCGAGGGCAGGTGGTGCTGAACGCCATGGGTATCACGGGGGTTCCCGTTGTCAACGTCGAGAATGCCTGCGCAAGCGGCGCCACCGCCGTTCATCAGGCCTGGATGAGTGTGGCAGCGGGTTTGTATGACTTGGTGCTGGTGCTTGGCGTCGAAAAGCTGTTTCATGAAGATCGCTTGGTCTCCATGCGCGCCTTGGCGTCTGCTACTGACGTCGAGCTGTCCTCCGGCCAATCGCAGCAAAGCAGTTTTCTGGCTGAGTCCAGCAAGCGGCTTGCAAACTATATGAAAGACTCGGGTGCAACTTTGCGCCATGTGGCGGAAGTCGCTGCCAAAAGCCGCAGACACGCCTCGCTCAATCCGCTGGCCCACTACCGCGAGACCTACACGGTCGATGAGATCCTGGCCTCACCAGTCGCAGCCCCTCCATTGACTCGATTGATGTGCTCACCCATCAGTGACGGTGCTGCTGCGGTGTTGATTTGCTCCGAGAAGTTCCAACGTGAGCGCGCATCAAATGCCGTTCGCATTGCAGCTTCCGTACTTCGCTCCGGCGGCACACCCGGCCCACTGGCAGGGCGATCTGTGGACGACGCTGCCGATGCTGCCTACAACATGGCTGGCTTGGGGCCAGAAGACCTCTCGCTCGCGGAAGTTCACGACACCACTGCGGCCAGCGAGCTCATGCTCTACGAGCGTCTTCAATTTTGCAAGAAGAGCGAAGCACCTGCTTACGTAGATGAGGGCGGACCCAGTCTAGGCGGGCGCCTTCCGGTCAACACCAGCGGAGGTCTCATCGCGCGCGGCCATCCGGTCGGCGCCACAGGTGTGGCCCAGATTTGCGAAATCACCTGGCAACTGCGCCAACAGGCCGGCGAACGTCAGGTTCCCAACGCCAGGGTAGGGCTTGCACACAACGCAGGCGGCACTGTATCGGGCGAGTCCGCCGCCACAGCCATTCACATTCTCACTATCTAGTTTTTGCAAGGAAGATCATGCTCTACACCCTTACACCCGAACAAGCTGCTGTCCGTGATTCAGCTGCTGCAGTGGCACGAAAGATATCCGAAACCATCATTGATATTGACCGCCAAACCGGTCACTCGAAAGAATGGTGGGACGCCATTCACCTTCTGGAAAAAGAAGGCATGCTCAAGCTCCATATGCCCAAGGAACTCGGCGGCGGAGGCCACGGCCTGTTCACCGTGGTGCTTGCCGAGGAGGAGATTGCCAAGGTCGACGGCGGCTTTGCAAACATCGTCTCGCACGAAGCTTGCTCCTACCTGATTTTCACCAACGCTCGGGACGCGGCATTGCGGGACGACTGCCTCAAACGCATGCAAGAGGGGGTGTTGACCTGCATCGCGATCACAGAGCCGAATACCGGTGCCGATCTCGCCCGTATGCAGACCGAAGCACGGCGCGACGGTGATGGCTGGATCATCAACGGCCACAAGCGTGTGGCGTCGCTGGCCGCCGCGGCGGGCATGTACCTGGTTTTCGCGATCACGGACCGCAGCAAAGGCACCAAGGGAATTTCAGCTTTCCTGATCCATGGCGACACGCCCGGAATTCGCGCCGGAGAGGTTGATGATGTCATGGGTTACCGCCAGCTACCGCCCGCAGACGTCTTCCTGAAGGATGTCCGTGTGCCAGGCGTCCAGCTGCTTGGAGAGGAGGGCGGTGGCCTCAAGATATTTGCACAAGCGCTGAATGTGGGCCGCCTGGGCGGCGGCACACAGGCCTTGGGCATTGCGCAAGGGGCATTCGATTTGGCACTTGCCCGCGCCAAGGAGCGCAACACGTTTGGCAAGCCCCTGATTGAACACCAGGTGCTCCAGTTCAAACTGGCCGAGATGCAGACACATATCGAGACTTCACGCGCGTTTGTCTATCAGGTAGCTCAATGGATGGACACCCTGGACGACATCACCACCGCCGAGGTGGGCAAATATTGCGCCATGGTGAAGTCACATTGCTCGGATATGGCTCTGAAGGTCACGATCGAGGCGGTGCAGATGTTCGGTGCTTATGGCAACTACCGAAGCAACCATGTCGAACGCCTGTTGCGCGACGCCAAAGTCACGCAATTGGTAGACGGCCCGAACGAGTTGATGAAGATGCGAATCGGGCACGCACTGGCGCGCAACGGTTAAATAGAAAAAGGAACAGCCGTGCTGACTGGCGACATGTTGCGCCGCGCTGCTGAGCGCTTCTCTGAAAAAACCGCGGTGATCTGGCAAGACGTCCAGATGACGTTTGGGCAACTGGAGGCTCAGTCCAATCAGTTCGCCAATGCACTGGCTGGTCTAGCCTTGGCGCCCGGCGCCAAAGTGGCGATCCTGTGCCGAAACCGACCAGAGTATGTATCGGCTTTCTTCGGCGCTGCCCGCAGCGGGGTAGTGTTCGTGAACGTGTCTGTGCTTTATTCGGCCGAAGAGCTTCAGTACGTACTGGATCAGGCGGAAGCTGAGGTGCTGCTCTACGACGATGCCTTCACCGAGCGCGTTCTTTCGGTGCTCGCCAAGCTCCCCCGTATTCGCCACAGCTACGTCATTGGTGAGGCCGTAGCGCCTTTGAAATCATATTCGGAACTGCTGCAGCGCAGTCCGGACACGCCTCCAGGCGTTTCGATAGCTGAAGACGATCCCTTTTGTATCACCTACACCGGAGGCACCACGGGGCGTCCCAAAGGGGTGCTCGCCAGCCATCGGGCGCGTTCCGTCACGGCGCACACGGTGGTGGTGGAGAGCAAGCTGGATGAGCGGGATGTCGTAGCCATCGTCACGCCCTTGTTCCATGTGGCTGCGCTCAACATCATGCTCCAGCCGGCCTTCTTGGTCGGCGCGACCGTCGTGCTTCTGCCCAAATGGGATGCACGTTCGTTTGCTTTTTGCGTGCGCACACATGGAGTGACCACGGCCTTCATGGTGCCCACGCAGGTGGCCATGGTTCTATCCGACGCGGACTTCGAAAGCGCGGACTACGCAAGCTGGCGAAAGCTCAACTTTTCCGGCGCACCCATGCCTGATTGGGTACAGCAGACCATGCTGGAGCGTTTGCCCCAGGTGCGCTTGACCCAGTTCTACGGCCAATCCGAAATGGGTATCGTTGCCGTCATGAAGCATGAGGACCTCCCAGGAAGGCTGGGCAGCATCGGTAGGCAAGCCTTCAACGCTGACCTCGCGCTATTGGGTACCGATGGCCAACCGGTTGCTCAGGGCGAAGTAGGGGAGATCTGCACGCGCGGCGAGAACGTCATGCTGGAGTACTACCGCGACCCGGTGCAGACAGAGAAGTTCAGGGTTCATGGCTGGGCCTGGAGTGGGGATCTGGCCACCTTCGACAAAGATGGCTACATGACGTTGGTAGACCGTTCCAAAGACATGATCATCTCTGGTGGCGAGAACATTTATCCCAAAGAGATCGAGATCGTTCTCTACGAGCACGACGCGGTGGCTGAATGTGCAGTGTTCGGCTTGCCTGACAAAACCTGGGGCGAGTTGCCCGTCGCGCATGTGCAACTGAAGCCCGGCAGCAGCGTCAGCGAACAGGCGCTCATAGATTACTGCGCCACCCGCCTGGCCAGATTCAAGCGCCCGCGCTTCGTCAAGCTTGTGGACGATTTCCCCCGGACCGCCATTGGCAAGATCCAGAAGAACATTCTTCGAGAGCAGTACAAAAAAGAAGCCGAACAAGAAGCCCAAAAAGAAGCGACTGAATGACAGGCCATACGATCACCATCACTGGGGCCTCTGGCAAATTGGGGCGCGCTGTCTGCGAGGAATTGGCCACTCGTGTGCCGCCTTCCCTGGTCACGCTCGGCACACGCTCGCCCGAGAGCCTGCAAGCCTATAGTGTTGCAGGCTACCGGGTGATGCAGGTCAATTTTGACGAACCGCAAACCGTGGAAGAAGCATTTCGCGGTGCGGAGGCTATGTTGCTGATCTGCGGGCATGGCAGCAATGAAGCACGCATACGCCAGCACACGGACGCCATTGACTCGGCTAAGCGTTGTAGCACCGGGCGAATCTATTACACGAGCTTCACGAACCCTACGAAAGGCAGTTTGTTTCCGTTTGCCAAAGTGCATGAGGCGAGTGAAGCGCATGCCCGTGCAAGCGGCTTAAGGCACACGTTCCTGCGCAACAACCACTACGCTGAAAATCTGGAAGATGCCCTGCTGCGCGCGAGAAGTTCCGGCGAGCTGTCTTTACCAGGTGCGAGAGGAAAGGTCGCCTACATTGTACGTCAGGACGTCGCCGCTGCAACGGTGGGAGCGCTTGCATTGGACAAGCCTGAACCATCGTATGAAGTGTCCGGGCCCGAGGCCTTGGATCTCTTTGACGTAGCCGAGCTGGCATCCGAAGCGTGGGGACGAAAGATCATTGCCCGCGATATGCCCGCCGACGAGTATGGCCGTCTTCTTACCGCGCGCGGGCTTGCGCCCTTCGTCGTGGAGGGGCAAGTGGGCATTCGCCTGGCATGTGGTGCAGGCGAATACAGCGAAATCACCCGGGACGCTGAGCAGCTCGCCGGACGAGCTTTGCGCACGATGCTGCAATATCTGCTCACCTTCTCTGAAGGGACGCGTCTAACGCAGAGCCCAGGCGCATCGCTGCAAAGGCACACAACGCCATGACAGGCTCCGGCGGCCACGATGCTTGCCCGCGTTCACTCACCGAAGAAAATGGCGACGGCGCGTGTCCACCCGGCCGAGGCGGCGCGTATTTTGTGCGGAAAGCATGAGATATGAAAACCGGTTGCTGGCAGCGATTCCAAGTTGTGCAGTTTCTCAAGATGGCAATAGCCGATGTCCCGGCCAGCTTTGTGACCCTCCCAGATCACGCTGGCGTCTTTTGAAGCAGCGTATTTTTCCGCAGTGTAGACAAAGGGCGCGTCCCAGCTCCAGCCATCTGTGCCTGTCACGCGGATGCCGCGCTCCAGCAAATACATGGTCGCTTCATAGCCCATGCCGCACCCGGAGGTCACGTAATCCGGTTGGCCATAACGCATGCCCGCGCGGGTGTTGATCACCACGATTTCCATGGGGCTGAGGGTGTGGCCGATGCGCTTCAATTCGGCTTCCACATCCGCTGCCTGAACCACATACCCGTCCGCGAAGTGGCGGAAATCCAGCTTTACGCCCGGTTGAAAGCACCACTCCAGCGGCACCTCATGGATGGTCATTGACGGCTGGCTGTCGCCAAGCTTGCCGTCCATCGTGGAATGAAAGTGGTAGGGCGCGTCAAGGTGTGTGCCGTTGTGTGTAGTCAGCGAAATCTTCTCCAACGCCCAGCCCTCACCGTCTGGCAGGTCACCCGGCTGCAGGCCGGGGAAAAATGCGGTGGCCTCGTCCAGTGTGTCTTTATGGGTCAGGTAGTTGATCTTTGGTGCGTAGGCGGGCGGGTCCGACACCACATCGTTTTCAAGAAAGATCGAGAGATCCACAAAACGTGGTTTCATCAATCGGGGATCCATATGGGGCTTCCTATAGGGCTCGATAAAGGCAAGTCCGGTCTACCGCCGTTGCCAGGTGGGGAGGGCGCAATGCGCTTATTCGGCCTTGATGTCGTAATCCTTGACCACCTTGGACCAAGCTTTCGCATCCTCTGCCATAAAAGCCTGGAATTCGCGGATGGAGCCACCCGCAGGGACCAAGCCCAAATCGGTCAGGCGCTTGCGAAACTCTTCGGAATCTATGATCTGCTGCGAGATGCCGGCAATCTTGTTGATGACCGGAGCGGGGGTGCCTTTTGCGGCCAGGATGCCATGCCAGGAATCGCCAACAAAGCCGGGGTACACGTCTGCAATGGGCGGCACGCCCGGCAGGGCTGCCACGCTTTTCAGCGAAGACACGCCCAGGGCGCGCAGCTTGCCGGCCTTGAGCTGGCCCATCGCCGTGGTGCTCGGTTCAAACGACACATCCACATTACCGTTCATCACATCGATCAGGCCGCCATCTTTGTAGGGCACGTGGGTCATGCTGATTCCGGCGGAACTCAGGAAGCGCGCCATCGCCACATGGGTGGAGATGCCTATGCCATAGCTGGCGTAGTTCATCTTGCCTGGCTTGTCCTTGCCGGCTTGCACCAACTGCTGAACAGACTTGATGGGCGAATTGGCAGACACCACCAACACCAGCGGCACAGAAAGGATGCGGCTGACAGGCATCAAATCTTCAGCCTTATAGGGCAGATTCTTGTAGATATAGGGGTTGATAGATGTGGTGTTGGACACCGTATACAGCAGGGTGTAGCCATCAGCAGGCGCTGCCAGCACAGCCTGTGTGCCGATGATGGTGGCGGCGCCCGGTTTGTTGTCAATGATGACCGGTTGGCCAACGGCCTTCGAAAGCTGCTCTCCCCACAAGCGGGAAATTACATCCGGTGAGCTTCCTGCGCCAAAGGGCACCACGACACGGATGGGCCTGTCCGGGAAGGCCCCTTGCGCCCAACTTGCACCGGCGATGGCCAGACCCGCGACCATCGCAAAAGCTGAACGCCGGTTGGGAGTGAGTGCTGCGAACTTTGAAGTCTTGACTGATTTCATGCTTGTCTCCAGTTGTATTGATATGTGGAAGAAAGGGGTACGTAACGAATTTGACTTAGGCTGACGCAACTTCGCCGGCGCCGCCATCTACCGGAAGGACGACACCCGTGACATAGCTGGCGGCATCGGATAGCAGGAAGCTGGCAGCGGCGGTCACTTCATGGACCTTGCCGAAGCGGGCCAGAGGGGTGCGGCCTTCCAGCCTTGCGACATCAATCTTTTTGTCAGCCTTGAGTTGCGCAACCATGGGCGTGTCAATGTAGGCAGGCGCGATGGCGGTCACACGTACTGATGAGCTGCCCCACTCGCATGCAAGGGTGCGCGTCAGGTGGGCGACGGCGGCTTTGGCCGGGCCGTAAGCATGGCGTCGAGGTGCGGCACTTAAGCCTTGGATGGAAGACACATTGACGATAGCGCCTGAGCGCTGTGCCACAAGAATGCGCCCTACAACACGGCAAGCCAGGAAGGTCCCGCGCAGGTTGATGTCCACGATTTTTTGCCAGGCGTCGATGTCGATGTCCAGTGCTTTTGCAACTTGGTCGGCCACCCCTGCGCAATGGAACATGCCATCAAGGCCATTCATGGCGCGCTCAGCGGAGACAGCTAACGCATCGCAGTCGGCTTCTATAGTCACATCGCAGGCGGCAACGCCTGCAGCGTCAACGTCGTTACCAGCTTTGTGAAGGGCTGGCCCCTCCAAGTCTGCCAAAAACACCAGGGCGCCCGCTTTACGGAACGCTTGGGCAGCGCCATAGCCGATGCCACTGGAGGCTCCGGTGACAATGATCTTTTTGCCGGTGAGGTTCATAGTTGTTTCGTTCGTGCGCATCCGCGGCTTATTTCCAATGAACCATCGGCAGGCCCGCCACGGGCGACTGGAAGCTGGGAATTCGCGAACCCCGCAAGTGACCGAGGTAGGCGGTCTTAAGGTCTGGCCCGCCGAAGGTCACGCTCGCCAGCCAGGGCGCGATCTTTCCGCCGGTTTTCTCCAGCGTTGAAAACGGCATGGGTTTTCCGGTTGCAAAATCAGCTTCGAATTGGGCCGTTGCTGCGGGGTCGCCGTCTTCAAGCAGTGTGAGTGCATCGCCTTCGGGGGTGATGGCCACCAGCCGGTCCGCAAAAATCATGGTGCACCAGAGGTTGCCGAAGCTGTCAAAAGTGATTCCGTCGATCAGCCCGTTGCCCAGGTTGTCAGGGCCATATACCTCGCGGTCTGTGAGTGAACCGTCGGGTTGCACACGCAACCGGCTGACGCGTTTGGCGGTGGTCTCCGCCACGTAAAGAAACTCTTCCTTCGCATCCAGCCGGATCTCGTTAGTAAATGAGAAACCATCGGCCACAATTCGCAACCCCTTTTCGTCCAGTAGGCAGATGTAGCCGTCTTGCAAGCTTGAGCGCAGCGCGTCGCTCCATGGGTTGATACGTGTGGACACGGTGATCCAGATGCGGTTACGCGAATCACGCAGCACGAAATTGACCTTGCCCATCGGCTTGCCGTCCAAGCTGTTGAAGAGCAGCTTATATTCACCCTGGCGTGTCATCAGCTCCAGCGCATCGGTGCCAAAATTTGAGATGAGGATGTCGCCGTTTTCAGCAAACGCCAGCCCGTTCGGCAGGGTCCCCTGCAGCAGGCTGGTTTGGGCATCGGCTTTCAGGTCGAAGTGTTTGTCCGCCTTCGGTGCGATGAGTTGTTGTGTGCCGTTCGGGTCTATGCGCATCACGCCACCCCGCGCGTCGGCGGCCCACAGCGTGCCGTCACGTTCGGCCAGAATGCACTCGGGGCGCTGCAGATCGCGACCGCTCCAGCTGATGGCTTCACGGTCTACCTGCCAGCCGCGCAGGGGATTGCTGGTTTTCATGTCGCTGCTCCGTTTTTGTTGCTGTCTACCGGCGTGACCAAGCCCGTGCATTCGCCGAAACCTACGCGGTAGCCCTTGCCCTGCGCCCACGCCGTCAATGCCACTTCGTCGCCGTCTTCGAGATACAGGCGGGTGCCTCCGTGTTCAAGGGTGATCGCTTGCTGCCCATCACGGGTGGCTTCATATAGGCAACCCTGCGCGTTCGGGCCGCTGGCACTGACCGTTCCAGTGGCCAGCAGGTCACCCGGCATCAGGTTGCAGCCAGTGCTCGTGTGGTGTGCCACCTGCTGTGCAAAGCTCCAGTAGAGGGCCTGGAGGTTGCTGCGGCAAACCACGGATGCTTCGGCATGGTCCTTTGGTTTGATGGATGCTTCCATATGGACGTTGAAGTTGCGCGGCCCCTTTTGGTCTAGGTAGGCAAGCGGCGGCGGCGTCTGTTCAGGCCCGTCCGTGCGGAATGGCTCCAGCGCATCGAAGGTCACGATCCACGGCGATATGCTGGTGCGATGGCTCTTGGATACGAACACGCCTAAGGGCTGTGCCTCCCAGGCCTGGACATCCCGCGTACTCCAGTCGTTGAGAAGAACCACACCAAACATGTGCGCATCTGCATCGCCGATGCCTATCGTGCTGCCTAGTTCATTGCTGCGCCCGACCACGATGGCGGCTTCGAGCTCGAAGTCGAGCTTGGCTGTTGGCTGGTAGACAGGTGCCACCTGGCCTTCGTTAAGCACCTGCCCGCGCGGCCGCTTGACGGGCGTTCCGCTCAGCACAACGGAGCTCGCGCGGCCGTTGTAGGCCATGGGCAAGTAAGTCCAGTTGCGCCAGAGCTGACCGGCGGCAGCGCCACCCACGATGTCCACGCAGTTGAGCGAATGCTCGCGTGACAGCATGAAGTCGCTAAAACCGCCGACGGCAATCGGCATGTGCAATTTAACCGAGGCCATAGCATGCAATACCTTCGTACGCAGCGCCATATTGTCCCGAAGGATGGGGTTGTCATGGCGCAGCAGTTGGCTGACACGCGTGCGAACTTCGGTGGCCGCTTCGCGGCCCAGTGCAATGAAGTCGTTAAGGGTAGGGCGTGCGAACACGCTGGCGCCTGCGCTGGGTGCTGAACCTTTCAGCAGTCCCGATGACTCAAGCGCTTGCAGATCTACCACCATTTTCCCGATGGCTACACCCGCACGAGGGCTGCCGCCATCGGTGCTAAAAATGCCAAAGGGAAGGTTCTGGATTGGGAAGTGAGACTCTGGGGCCACTTCGAGAAAGGAGCGTAATGTCGGGTCGTTGGGATGCATTCTTGCTACCTAGTTAGGGTTAGAACTGATCAGGCTTTGGGGTGCGACCGAGAAGCGAGCGAGTCTGGATCGCAATCTTATTTATTTATACGTATGTCTAAATAGGTGGTTACCCTAGCCCCTTTGGCGCTACAGTCACCTCATGACCGTATCCGTCAAAACTGTAAAAACGCCTTCGGTAGCCGCAGTGGCACCTGCAGTGCCACCGAAACGCCGTGGGCCCCGACCAAAAGGCGAGTCCGAGCGGCTTAGGGAAAAAATTCTTGACTGCGCCGAAAAGCTCTTTGCTGAGCACGGGTTTCACGGCACGTCCATTCGAGACATTGCAGCCTTGTCAGATGTGCAGCTCGCCTTGGTGGGCTACCATTTCGGCTCCAAAGAAGATTTGCTGGACAGCGTGCTTGGCCGTCGTGCAACTGTTTGCTACGGCGAGCGCATGGCGTTTCTTGAAGATGCCCGCAAGCGCTACGGTAAGCGCCCGATTCCCGTTGGAGAGTTGTTCGATGGCTTTGCCGCTTGCTTTCTCGCACGCCCATCGCGCAACGACGCTGGATGGCGAAACTACGCAACATTGGTCGCCAATCTCGCCAACGCAGCGCAATGGGGCAGCCTGATCAGCAAGCACTACGATGACGGCGCCAGGGCCTATGTCAAAGAACTTCAACGCTCATACCCTAGCGCCGATTCCGAAAAGATCCATCAAGCCTTCTTTTTCATGATCGCTGTGATGTTGGCCGTTTGCGCCCGGCCTGGTCGAATTGAACGGCTTTCCGAAATGCAATTCACGTCGTCCGAAGTCACGCAATTGGCGCGCAGCGTCTCCTTCTTCGTGGAGGGTGGCTTTCACAACCTGGTCTCGAATTCGTCAACGCCCCCTGTCAAAACTGGACGGAAAAGCGGCTCAAAATGACTTGAATTACGTGGCTTTGAGGGGCTGAAATGACGGCTTCGATTGCAGCGATGTGATCTGCACGCCGTCTGAGGACCCTTCGCATGGCTAAAGCCAGGATACGTGTGCTCGCAATCGCTATAGATCTGCTATAGAGCTAGCCCACCTGGCCCCGTGCGAATCGTCTGAAGCCGACGGGTTCTCGTCGAGGACACGCCCACGTTTGCTGACTAGTACGGGCTGAAGACGAGAAGGAGATCCAATGGGCCGTTTCGGCCAGGTGGATGAGCTGGCTTCGATGCTTTTATGGTTATCGTCGCTGGATTGCAGCTTCAGTATCGGCGCAGTATTCGAGATGTCCGGGGGATGGGTCACGTACTGAGAAGGGACGAGCGATTCGCTCGTGCCGGCCTTGATCGTCAAAAGCCACTCACTCGGCGCTGCAACGTATTTTGAAATCCTATACGAATGCGTTGGAGCGGAATAAGATACGCAGAAAACGTAGGGGAACATGAGTATGAGCGTGAGCGTGAGGAGCGATCACGTCGGCCAACTGATCGAGCAGTTCTACGAAGGTGCGCTGACGGACGAGGGTTGGGGAGAGGCGCTGCATACAGCGACCCTGGTGACAGGCAGCCCGCAAGCGTCCATCGTCGTGTTCGATCCGCATGCGCAAGTCACGGCCATACATGAAATCGTCGGCGCGACTGACGAAGCATTGGCAGCTTACAACAGACACTTCCACCTCCTCGACGAAGCGCTTCCCTTTGCCGCCTCTATTCCACTGGGCGGCTGGTACCTGGATCGGCGAGACCTGGGCGAGCGCGCGATGCGGCGTAGCGCCTATTACCAAGACTTCCTTCTGCGCCATGACATGGCTACCACGGTCTGCAACCGCCTGTTGGGCGATGGGTCGGAGGAGGCCTACCTCTCCTTGCAGCGGCGCCCAGGCCAGCCGCATTACACCGATGCCGACTTGGCTGCTTTCAGGCAATTTATCCCACATGTCCAGCGCGCCGCGCGCATCCGCATGCACATGCAGCGGCAGGCACAGCGCGCCGGGCTGGCCAATGTCGTGCTTGACCGCCTGTGCATTCCCTTGATCGTTCTGGATGAACAGCGCCAGGTTCTGGTGGCCAATGCCGAAGCTGAAGCGCTGATGCGGCGCCAACCGCTGCTGCAGATGCGCCACGGACACTTGCTTGCACAGGGCTTGCGTGCAGGCCAACTCGACCAGTTGGTGCATTCGGCTTGCGGTCGCCATGGCCCGGCCATGGCTGGCGGTGCGCTGGTGATGGATTCCCGAGGCCAGCCAGCTCTGCAATGGCTGGTGCTGCCCTTGCCAGCGAAACTGAGTTGCTTCAACCAATGGGCCCGTCCGTTGGCGCTGGTCGTGCTGCACGACTTATGCAACTCCAGTCCCCCATACGGCGCTCAGCAGCATCTGCTACAGCAAATCTATGGTTTGACCCCGGCCGAAGCACGCATTGCTCTGGCGGTGTGCCAAGGCGACACCCCAGCGCAGGCCGCGCGGCGCACAGGTGTGGGTATCGGCACCGTGCGCACCCAGCTCAGAGCCATCTTCGCCAAGACAGAAACATCTGGGCAGGCCGAATTGATTCGTCTGCTGGCTGCGTTGTGGGTGGCTCAGTAAGTTTCTGAAGAGCTTGCTTTCCGGCTCCGACGGCTTTTCACTGGCAGACCCGATTGCATTTGCACGGTCTTGTGCATCTTCCATTTGGAAGATGCCGCAAAGTCCTAAACGCATCAACATGTGATCTCAGTTGACGCGCTTCTAAGAGAAACGCTGCAAAAATCGGTTGGAAAGTATGGGCGGTGGCGCGGGGCCCTAGATGGCCCCAAGCAAGCGCACCGCGGCCCGTTAACCCGCCCCCGCTCGCCCAATCCACAGGTGCACGGCGATCGATTTGATCAGAGCTTCACTGGGCGTTTACCTATTCGCTTCATGCTCCCTGGGTTCTCAGAAAATCGGCAGTGAGTGTAAATCGAAAATTCGATGATGAAATAAATCCGATGGCTCGCTACTTTATTATTCCTTGCTTCAATCGAATTTTTGTATGTGCGACGGTTGGATTTATTATAAATACGATTGTGGGGTGTGCCAGTACTTCAACCGCCTCATATTTGGATCGCGCGGAGCGTGCGACAGATTGCTCCGAAGCGGCTTATTATTACAGGACAGCCATTCTTAGCGCGAAGAATGAAAATAATCTAAATACAAATTATGTTGACAAGGCTATTGTCGGGGTTCGTGAAACGATTTCCTCATGTTCGACTAATCCTGCGAAGGTTATTGAGGAATCGAAGGACGCCGCGAGCTACCTAGCTGAATATAGACCAAAGGACGCGATCGAAATTGCAAATCTCTTAGTGGATTACATCGAGCATCATCCGCATGCTTATGTTGTAAATTTATTCAATTTAGTTAAATTAGCAAAAGATAATAGCGAAGCCAAACTCTGGGCTCGATTCTACGGCATCAGTATTGATCGAGGTATTTGGTATCCAAAGGACATGTTCTGGGTGAATTCAAATACTTACGGGATGCCGGAAGACCAGGCGGCGTTTCTGCCACAGCTTGAAGGCCTTCGTGGCGCGCTGCAGGCGGCAAGCGACCGAGCAGCCGCCGCCACGACGATGAAGTGCGATTTGAAATATTGCGATTTGCCCAATGGAATGACCAGTTCTGAACATGAGCAACTTGTGGTCTATCAACGTGCCTATGCTGCAGAGTTGGTTCGTTTGGGTTTTGGAGATTCCAATCGAGTGGCCATTGTCAACGGTCTCGCAGATGCAACGACTCGAAGGTTGAACGCTGAAAGAGCTAGACGCGAGCGGTCCGTGGCGCAAGCGGCCGCAGAGCACAGAGCAAACCCTTCGGCTCTGAGCATGCTAGGTGCACTGGCGCAAGGAGCTGCGATTGCGGGGGGGAAGAATGCGCCCCAACTTCAAGTACTGGGTTCAGCTCTTCAGGGTAGTCCTACCTCGGGAATTGCAAGGACAGGAGCGGCCCAATACAACGCATCTGGAAGTTCAGAGAAAATTTCTCAAAAAAATTGCGGAACGATAAGTTCATTAAGTTCTGCAAAGCAAGTCTGCAGCTGTGAAGGAGGAAAGCCTGAACAACTTCAGGAAAAAAGCCGCACAAATGTCATATGCAATAAGCCGGAGCCATGGACTTGTTCTTTTCCCTACGATGGTTCACGCCATCGGTGTGCGGTGAGGTAAACAGGGCTGCACGTGTGGATAAGGTTTTGCACTGATTTTCTTTGTGAAATTTCCCATCCAATTCAAATTTTTGGAAGAATATTGATGTATATAACTCGTTTTGCTTGTGCTAATTTTTTCGTTCTGTCGATGATTGTATTCAGCGCGCGTGGTCAAGATGTTTCACTCAAAATAGGTGAAAGTGCTGACCTTGGAGCCGTGTATTGGCAAAGCAACTGCGTTTCAACTCTGAAGAAAATTGTAGGCGTAGATATGCTGGATGGTCCGCCGGGAGTCGAACTCCACATTCGAGAGGAAACCGTAATGGCAAAAAGACAAAACTGTTCTAACAAGTTGCCTGGTGGGGTTGTGGTATTGACAGCTAAGGACATTCCGCAGAAGTTTTCGGGCACTATCAAATATCGCGTCCGTTACAGCACGGAGGACGGTGATAAACAATCATCTCATTCAAAGGAGGTTTTTCTTTCTCCAAATTGATGGGAGTATTATTATTTGATTTGTAAGTGTTTTAGATATTGGTTTTATGTTGTTTTATATGGAGCAACCATGATTCGCTTTCTTTCGATATTTCTCGTTAGTCTGTTTCCGTGCCTTGTCTTCGGGCAAGTGCCATTTCCCGAGCTTCCGCAACCTATAGCAAGCTTTTCCTTGGAGGAAAAGGATTGGAGTGTTGAGGCTCCAACCACACCCAAAGTAGGAGCTCCTCATGCTCCCACCCCTATGTCTATTCCTGGCGGTCGGGTCATAAAAACCATGGAGCTACAAAGTCTTCTTGAGAAAAATAAAAGTATCCTAATTATCGATGTGCTTGATTCAAAAACAAGAAAATCAATTCCAGGCGCTTTCTGGATGTCAGGTGCTGGGGATGGTCGATTTTTTGCCGCCGAAAAAAGTAGATTCTCAGCAGCCATGGAAAAACTGACCGTCGGTGACAAAGCTCGTCCTGTCGTTTTTCTTTGCATCAGTTCCGAGTGCTGGCTTTCTTACAACGCCGCTTTACACGCAATTGAAGCTGGATATACAGACGTGATTTGGTATCGCGGAGGGACGAATGCCTGGAGGGGCGCAAATCTTGAGTGGACGAAGCCAGAGAAGGTCAGTTGGTAATCCTGATGGTAAAAATCCAGTTTGCTGATGCTGCAGTCCCACTCGAGTGGGGTAGTGATGCGGGACCTCTGAAAATTCGGGCACACGCTGTGACGACCAATAACGTTGGGGAGCGTACAAGCGAAAAAAAAGCCAAGTGATGTCAATCACTTGGCTTCAGGCTGGATGGGGGTCCAGCAATCGACTCAATCGGCCTTGATGCCTTCTTTCTGAATCACTTCTTTCAGATAGTTGGCATCTTGCTGCACACGCTTGCCGAAATCCGCTGGCCCTTCAAAATCAGGGTACATGGCAGAAAGCAGCAACTGTTCACGCACGCCTGGAGAAGCCAGAACCTTGCGTGTTTCCTCAGCCATACGCGCCACAATGGCTGGTGGTGTGCCCTTGGGTGCGAACAATCCAAACCAGCTTGGAACGTTGACGTCGAAGCCTTGCTCCTTCAGGGTAGGTACGTCGGGCAGCTGTGGATTGCGTTCATCACTCGCGGTGGCCAAACCCTTGAGTTCTCCTGCTTTAACACGCGGTGCAGGTACGGGGTCATACATCACGTCGATGCGGCCGCCGATCATGTCGCTCATGGACTCAACCGCGCCTTTATACGGAATATGCGTGACTTGAATCCCGGTTTGCTTGTGCAGCAACACGCCTGTCAGGTGAACAATGGAGCCTACGCCGTTAGAGGCAAAGTTGTACTTGTTGGGGTTGGCCTTGGCGGCTGCAACGAATTCCTTGTAGTTGGAAAACGGAGCATCTTTTCGGGCAGAAACCAGGCCGTAGGATGAGCTGAGTTTGGCCACAGGGGCGAAGCTTTCCCATGTGTAGCTGGTCTTGCGCAAGTAGGGCGCAACGGCTACCGTGGCCGTGGGGCCGACGAAGAAGTTGTAGCCATCAGGCGCGGCCTTGGAGGCGTAATCGGTCCCCAGGATCGCGCCGGCACCCGGTTTGTTCTCGATGATGATGGGCTGGCCCAGCGCCTTGGACAGACGATCACCGATAAAACGCGTGATGATGTCTGAAGAGCCGCCGGGAGGGTAGGGCGTGACGAAGTGAATCGGCTTGTTGGGCCAGTTGGCAGGCGCCGACTGAGCCATGGCCGTTGTGACAGTGGCAGGCAGGCTGGCCAATACCAACATGCTGATGAAGTGTCTCTTATGAATCATATGTCTCCTTGCGAGTATCTTGGGGTAGTTTGGTAGATCAGCTACCTGTGAACTTGGGAGCGCGTTTTTCCTTGAAGGAGGCGACGCCTTCCTTTACATCGCTGCTGGAGGCAATGCGGTCCAGCATGGCTCGCTGCGGGTAGTGCTGCGCGGATGGCGAAACGGGCAGTGTGCCTGCGGCGATCGATTTCATCGCCTGGACGACCAAAGGCGCGTTGCGCGCGATCTTGCCGGCCAATTCCAGGGCAGCGGTCATCCCCTGGCCCTTCGGAACTACGCGGTTGACCAAGCCGATTTCATAGGCTCGTTGCGCGGTCATGGGGTCACCGGTCATCAACCACTCGAGGCCGGCTTTGTACTGCATACGGGGTGGGAACCCGGCCATGATCCCTGCGAAAGCACCAATCTTGGCCTCAGGGTAGATGAATTGCGATTGTTCTTCGGCCACCGCCATATCGGCCAGCATGACCATGGTGGCGCCTGCGCCTACGGCGAAACCGTTCACGGCGCAAATGATGGGCTTGTCGCAAGGCACCGAGAGATTGGGCATGCAGGTCCAGACATCGCGCGGCATGTCCTTGAGGTCTGCTCCGGCGGAAAACGCTTGCTCGCCAGCGGCGCCCAAAACAGCGACGCGGTCATCGCTCTCTGCGAAGCGGCGCCATGCGGCGTGCAGGCCCTGGACGACCGCATTGTTGATGGAGTTGCGTGCTTCGGGGCGGTTGATGGTGATGCGTGCAACGCCGTCAACGCTTTCGTATGTGATTTCTGACATGACTGGTCTCCTGTGTGTGAATGAATTGATGCTCGTGAGAATTGGAAGCCAGGCACGTCTGAATGCACGTGCCTGGCTCAGTTAGATCGCTTAGCCCAAAGTGGCTCTTGCGTCCGCCGCAACGATGTGTTCGCCGGCAACGAAAAGCGGATTTATGTCGAGTTCGCGCAAGCGGCCGTTAGAGGTGGCCGCCAGTGAACCCAGTCGTACCAGCACGTCAGCGATGGCATTCAGATTGGCTGGCGGGCGTCCGCGGAAGCCGGTCAACAAGGCGCGGCTGCGTAATCTGCCCAGCATGGCGAGGGCCATGTCGTGCGACAGCGGAGCTGGCCAGAGCTGCACGTCCTTCATCAGTTCCACCAGCACACCGCCTGCGCCCACCATGACCAAGGGGCCGAACTCAGGGTCGTTCTGAATACCCAGGATCAACTCGGCATCGGCACGCCACATTTCGGTGACGAGATAGCCATCGAGTCCTTTTACGCCTGCTGCTTGCGCTGCGTCCGAAATAGCCTTGCAGGCCTCGCGGACGGCGTCATCGCCTTGAACGCCCAGCCGAACGCCACCAATGTCGCTCTTGTGCACAATCTGCGCGCTGACCGCTTTGATCGCGACAGCGGTGCCAATTTCCTTGGCAGCTGCGACAGCGGCTTCGGCGTTGGCAGCAAACGACCAACGTGTGGTGGGAATGCCATTGGCTTCGAGCAGACGGCGCGCGTCGGGCTCAGTCAGGAAGCCGCTGGGCAAGTCCGCAGGGATGCCGCTGTCTGATAGCGGAGCAACGGCCGGTTGCGGTTCGGTGCGGTGGGCCAATACGGCCAGAACCTTCAAGGCGTCATGCAGGCTGTCGAAGTAGCCCAATCCTGCTTCTCGCATCATCTTGCGGGCAATCTCACCATGGTTGCCTGCACCTTGAACGAAGGCGAGTGGCTTCTTGGTGCGGTTGGCGGCTGAGATAGCTGCTTTCACCACCATTTCCTGACCAGGCTGCGTGGTCAGGAGCAAAAGGCCGGCGCCCACATGGGGGTCGGACATGGCGCGATCAAGCGCAATGCCGATGGAGCCGCCAGCCACCTCAGGATCCGGCGTCGCTTGATGGTTGAGCATGCCGAAGTCAAACGGCAACTGGCGATGGGTCGCAGGTAGCACGGACGAGACGGCTTGCACGGTCGCGTCGGACAACTGCGGCAATTCAAGTCCGTGCGCTTCCAACCCGTCGACCAGCAAGGCGCCGCCGCCGCCAGAGCCGGAGAACACAGCGACATTGTTCGAGGTGCTCCGTTTTCCGAGCTGCAGCATCTGCGCGCCTTGCAGCAAATCGTAGATGGACTCGAAAAGGTAGACGCCCCAACGTCTGCAAGTCGCCTCAAAAGACGGCCACGCACCAGCTAAGCTGGCGGTGTGCGAGGCAGCAGCTCGTGCACCGGCTTCGCTGCGGCCTGACTTGGCGACACACACTGGTTTTCCCACTGTGGCAGCACGCTCCAGCAAAGCGGTAAAGCGCTGCGGATCCTTGATGCCTTCGATGTAGAGCGTGATGACCTCAGTCTTGGGGTCATCAATCAGGTATTCAAAGAAATCGTTCAGATCCAGATCGGCCTGATTGCCCACGGATATGGTGGACGAGAAGCCCGCGCCGATGTCTACCCCGCGCGAGATCATGGCGCCCATCAGTGCGCCGCTCTGGCTGGCCATGCCAATGCCGCCTGCGGGCAGCTTGTCCACGGTGCCCATCACGACGCCGGTAGTGCCGCACAGATTGTGATGAGCATTCATCAGGCCCATGCAATTGGGACCAATCAGCCGCACACCACCCGCACGGGCAATAGCGACCAGTTCTTCTTCATCTGCACGACCTTCGGGGCCGGTTTCAGCAAACCCAGAGGTGATGCACAGTGCGCAGCCCACTTTCTTGGCCACACAATCCTCAAGGGCTGCCTTGATGTGCTCACGTGGCAGTAGAAGGATAGCAAGGTCAACGGGACCAGGGCAATCCTTGACCGATTGGTAGGCCGGCAAGCCCAGCAATTCGGTGGCTCGGGCATTGATCGGATAAATAGGGCCGTTATGCTGATGCTTCATCATGTAGCGCAGCAGGCGACCGCCCCATTTGGTCTCGTCGCCAGAAGCGCCAACGATGGCAACTCCGGTAGGGTGCAGGATCTGGCGAACGGTTTGATTGGGAGTCACAGGGAAGCTCATCTGATCGGAAACGGGTGTCGTCATTGGAGAAATTGGAGTCAATCAGTTACCGCGGATGCCAATGGCGGGCAGCAGGGTGCCAAGCATCTTTTCATCGGCAAGAATCGCTTTTTTGAACTCTTCGGGTGGCGTCCAGGCCGCGATGGTGTTGGCGCGAACCATGGCGTCTTGCAATTCCTTGGTTTCAAGAGATTTGTGCAACGCATTGGAGAGCTTGTCCATAATGGCCTTGGGCGTGCCTTTAGGCGCCATCAAGCCCCAGCCAGCACCCCTCGCAAGATTGATGTCGTAGCCGGTTTCCGAGAGCGTCGGCACATCCGGAAGATCCGGGTGACGTTTTTTGTAGAACACTGAAAGCGGTTGGATGCGGTCTGCCTTGACCATGGGGGTGGCTGCACCGTCGATGATGAAATCGATCTGGCCCGCTACGAGGTCGTTGACTGCCGCCACAGAGCCTTTATAGGGCACGTGCAGCACCTTGATGCCGGTGTCGTGCGCGAGCGTCAGGCCGAAAACGTGACCAGCTGATGCCTCACCGGCGGAGCCGAAGGAGAGCTTGCCCGGGTTCGCTTTCGCGTAAGCAATAAATTCCTTCATGGTCTTGATGGGCAGTGTCTTGCGCACGGCCATCACGGCGATGTAGTCGGCGACGCCACCGGCAGTTTCAAAGCTGGAAAAGCTGTAGTTGAGCTTGCGCAGGTTGGGCAGTTGGGTAAAGCTGCTGGAAGCTGCCATCAACAATGTATTGCCGTCAGGCGCGGCGTTGGCCACGAACTCCGTACCCACCTGAGTGGTACCGCCGGGACGGTTGTCGATGAAGATGTTGGCGCCCAGTAACTTGGCCATGTTGTCGGCCACCAGACGCGTAAGGATGTCCGAAGAGCCGCCGGGTGGGAAAGGCACCACCATCCGGATTGGAGAAGATGGCCAGGGGGCTGCTTGTGCAGAAGCTTTTGAGCTCGTCAGCAGAGAGGGAAACATGACGGCCAGAGGGGCCAGCAGGCGTAGGCGTTGTGGTTTGCTCATGATCTTTCCTTTGATTAAAAAAAGGTTGTCTCCGGGATCGGTTGTTAGGTACTTACTTACGAGGTTTGCTGCTGTTCTTGTATTTTTCAAGCCGGTCTGCCAAGCCGGGCAGTGCGGCGGATCTCACCAGCGCGGTGAGATCAGTGGGGCTCTGGTCTGGCCGGGTGGCGGCCTTGAGTTGCGCATAGGTGGATCGATCCACAGCCAGCGTGGGAAGTTCGTCGCGCCAGCGGTCGGATTCGCCCAGAAGCGCAGTCGCTAATCCGGCAGAATCAGCGTTTTCTGCGTCGATGCGGCGACCGTGCGCCACCCAGTCCATGGCGCGTGGTTGCCCCACCAGGGTGGCAAGTCTGCGCGTACCTAGAACCAGCCCGAAACCGGCGCCTGGAAAGCGCCATTCGGTTTGGGGGCTCGCATAGCGCAAGTCACATGCTGCGAAAAGGTCTGCACCCGCTCCCCAGGTGCGGCCCTGTGCCACGGCCACCGTGCGCAACGGGGCATTCCATAACAGGGACAGAAGGTGTTCAATCCGGGCAAAGCGCCAGAGGAGGGGGCCGTCAGTTGCTGCGCGGCTGACGATACCTTCATCGCCAGTCTCAGGAGGCTCGGCGCCCAGATCAAACCCTGTGCAGAAATGCGAGCCGGTGGAGGTCAATACCAGCGTGTGGACGGATTGATCGGCCACGCACTCAGTAATCCATGCGATCAGGTTTTCCACCATGGATTCTGAAAGCGCGTTGCCTCTGGCCGGATTGGCAAGGGTCGCGACCGCTACCTGATCTACATTCGAAAACTCGATCACGCCCCCTCCTTTTGAATGCGCTCACGGACGATGTGCGATAAATCCCAGAGGTTTGGCATTTGCGGCGACGAATAGCCCGATACGAAGGGTTTGACCGCGCCGCTTTGAAGATCGAACACGTGCCGAGAGACAGCGCCGATGTTGCCGCCGTAGACATGGATACTGATCGAGACGCGATCATCGTAGACGTTGGACACCTGATGAATATCACCGGTGCTTGGTGACACCAATTCGATGTCGCCAGGATTCAAGGTGGCCGCGTCGCCATGCGGCACGAGCTCGCCCACACCATTTCTTGTAAAGCTTTGACCGGTTTCCGCGCCGCGAAGCATGCCAATCAGCCCCCACACCATGTGATCGTGCACGGGCGTGCGTTGGCCAGGCCCCCACACGAAGCTCACGACGCTAAAGCGCTCCAGGGGATCGCAGTGCAACAGGTATTGCTGGTAGTGCTCTGGGTGAGGTTGCGCCGCCGATTCCGGCAGCCAGGTGTCATTGGCAATCAAGGTAGTCAACGCCGCACGAACCGCTTCAACGCGTTCGGGCTCAGGTTGATCCTGCTCCACGATACGGGTGGTCGTGGCAATGAATTCGCGCAGCGGCGCGAGCGACTTGGCTTGGACGAGCGGGTCGATCCGGGGCTCAGTAGCAGTGTTCATCTTTTAGCTTTCTACAGTGGTGGGCGTGCTCTCATAGATGGTTCTAAGCACTTTGCCATGTTCATTGAGGGCTGGAGGACGTGTGTTGACTTCAATCACATCTCCGTCAAAGCGCACAGGGCACCCTACGGTGCGGGTCTCTGTGCCACCAGGCAAGCTCATGGGGTGAACCAGTTGCAGGTGTTCGGCCTGGGGGTCTGCAAGCGCCTCTGCGAATCCGTTGATCGGTGCAGACGGTACACCTGCATCGGCGAATCGGCTTACCCAATCCTTGATGCTGGCGTGGGCAAACTTCACTTCCAGCAGATCTTTAAGTGCGTCCTGGTTGGCTGCTCGCAGACCTGGGGTTGCAAAGCGCTCGTCTTCCAGTAGCTCGGGTGTATTGGCAACTTCGCAAACAGAACGCCATAGCTTGTTGTTGCCTGCAGCGATAGCGAACCAGCCGTCTGCACATTTGAATGCGCGGTAGGGCGCATTGCGAGGGTGGGCAGAACCCAGGCGACGCGGGTTACGGTCGGTTCCGAAATACTCGCTGGTCTGCAGTGCGCCCACTGCCAGGGTGGTGGCGAACATGGGGACATCAATATGGCAGCCTTGGGCGTTCTCGCCACCACCGCGCAGCCGGGCAAGGGCGGAGCTGATTGAGAAAGCAGCGTAAAGCCCGGCCGTGAAGTCTGCAATGGGGACGCCGCATTTAACGGGGGCGCCATCGGCCTCGCCCGTCACGCTCATCACGCCAGCGGCTGCCTGCATGGTCAAGTCAAAGCCACCTTCGCCGGAACGAGGGCCGTCCTGGCCGTATGCTGAGATGGAGCAGTAGATAAGCGTGGGTTTGTGCTCTTTGAACCAGGACCAGCCCAGACCCAGGCGCTCCATCGCCCCAGCCCGATTGTTCTCTACAAGCACATCAGCCTCCAATACCAGGCGGCGCGCCAATTCCAGATCAGCCGGTTTTTTCAGGTCCAGTGCAATGGAGCGTTTGGAGCGGTTCAGAGAGGCAAAATTCTCTGAGTCGCCGTTCTTGATCGGTGGCCACTGGCGCAGGGTGTCGCCTTCCAGTGGCTCGATCTTGACGACATCCGCACCGTAATCAGCCAGCAGCATTCCGCAAAAGGGGCCTGCCGCCACTTGGCAAAATTCGACGACCTTGACACCGGCCAAAGGATGTCCTGAATTTGTCATATTTGGGGTGGTTTGATTTTTCATGTAGATGTTTGAGTGGATGCTACCCTGTTCTATATCTCAAAGAAATCTTTCTATATATGCGAACAGCTCGGCTAATTCTGGCCTTGTTAGGCGGGGGGTGGACTAGAAACCACGTGGACTAACTTGGTTTTCAGGTTGGAAGTGGCCAGGGTGCCGGCCGCCACGACGGTGACCTGAGTTCGAATCTTGAGCGCCAGATGGATCTTGGCCTCGATGCTGGTGGCCAGGCTTTCCCAGGCTGACTCGGCCACATGGGACGCTGCCTCTACAGTCAGCTTCAACGGCGGCACGACTCGCGGTGGTGGCTGGTCCAGAACAATCTGCATCTGGCCGGAAATATCTGGTGAAAGGCTTTCAACGACTTCCTTCACCGCAGTCGGATAAACCTTCACGCCGCTGATGTTCATGAGGTCATCGGCGCGGCCGACAAAGCTGAAGCGCGCTCCGAAATGTCCGCAGTTCGGACACTCGCCCACCATGAGCTTCAAAACGTCTCCGCTGGCGTAGCGCAGCGCAGGCGCCGCTTGATACTCCAGCCCGGTGTGGATAGCTTCGCCAATCTGGCCATCCACCAATGGCAGTGGCTTGCGCGTCTGCGGATCGACCAGATCGTAGCGAAAGCAGTAGTCTTCGCCCCAGACGTGCTGGCCCATGTGGTCGGGACCTCCGCAGTCACAGGCCGCGTTGGTCCATGCGCCGCCACTGGTGTCAAAAAGCTTGGCGCCGGAACCTTTTTGCAGGCGCTGGCGCATTTCCGGAATGGCCAATCCAGGTTCGCCGCCGGAGATGATTCGCTGAATGCCGAATGCAGACAACGGCTTGCCCAACTGCTGCGGCGCACGTTCGACCAAATGCGAGAGCATGGACGGCGTGCAGAACAACGCCGCAGGCCTGCACATTTCTATGTACTGCAGTGCTTTGGTGACGCCAGCTTCTGCTCCAAGCGGGATAGGTCTCACACCCATGGATTCGGCCGCCTGGATCATGGTTGTGCCAGCGACCCACATGCTGAGTCCGTACAGATGCAGCACCGTATCGCCCTTGCGTAGTCCGCAAGCTCTGAACATCCGGGTCAGCGTCAGGAAGGTGAGGTCGAGATCCTTCTTGGTGAATAGGTAGAACGTGGGCAAGCCTGTGGTGCCGGAGGTGCCCGCTACGTGAAGCACGTCTTCCAGGTTGGCGCAAAGGTGCAGACCGAATGGATGGCCGTATTTTTCAAGTGATAACGCCTGCGATTCGCGGTGCCAGGCTTTGTTCATGAAGGAAGGCAGGGACCGGAACTGATCAATGGTGCGAATGTCGCGCGGATCTTCAATCCCCGCTTCACGCATCTTGGCTCCGTAGAACTCATTGGCGAAGCACCAGGCCAACTGAGGCCCCAGCTTGCGCATACGGTGATCGTCCAGCGCGGCCATATAAGCCACCGCATCGCGCCGCGCCACGGCATCGGTAACGGCAGGACCGAGGTTGAAGATGTCTCCTGTCATGTTCATCCTTGTTCTACTAAGTGGAATATATATTCTACATAAATGAAAACACTAAAGCCAGGCAATCAACAGGTGTCAACCCTGTTGACAGGTTGCTTGATGGTGCTCATTATTCGTTTTCCATTAAAAGGAAGGATGGTTCCATTATATGGAACTTAAGGAGACGAGATGAATAGACGCACTGTTTTCTTCATGGCTGCTGCTCTGACTGCATTGGCCACACCTTCGCTCTCCTGGGCAGCCTGGCCGGATAAGCCGCTCCGCATAGTTGTTCCGTTCCCGCCAGGTGGGGGCGTGGATGTCTTGGCTCGGCTAGTGGGCAGCAAGCTTTCGCCTCTGCTCGGCCAACCCGTAGTGATCGAAAACAAGCCCGGTGCAGATACTCAGATTGGTACCGCAGCAGTGGCGCAAGCCGCTCCGGACGGCTACACCATTGGCTTGCTGACCTCCGGCTTTTCAGTGAACAAGGCGCTGTATCCCAATCTTTCATACGACGCGGCCAAGGACTTCACGCCCATTGCCGGGCTGGTCACTTCACCTTTTTACGTGGTCACGTGGCCGCAGCATGAAGCCAGGGATCTTCCTTCACTGATTCGCTACGGAAAGGCCAATCCAGGCAAGTTGAACTATTCGACCTCCAGTGCAGACGCTTTCCTGGCTGGTGAGCTGCTCAAGAAGATGTCGGGAATGGACTCTGTGCATGTGCGCTACAAGGGAACGCCACCTTCCATGATGGCCGTCATGACTGGCGAGGCGACCTATTCCTTCTTCACTCTTACCGGCATCAAGCCACAGGTGGATTCCGGCAAGCTCAGAGTGGTCGCTGTTACAGCGCCCAAGCGCACTGCGCAAATGCCCGATGTGCCTACGGTGGCTGAACAAGGCTTGCCCGGCTACGAAATAGTGGGTTGGTTCGGCTTTATTGGCCCAGGCAAGTTGCCTGCGGAGGTGGTAGCCAGGCTCAACGACGCAATAGGGCAGATCGTGCAGATGCCCGATGTGCGCGAACGCATAGATGCGTTAGGCGCGACGCCTCTCAGGCAAACGCCGCAGGAATTCAATTCTTTCCTTCAGGCGGAGTTCGTCAAGTACGGTAACTTGGTGAAAGAAAACAAGTTGCGCGCGGAGTGAGCTCGCTTTTCACACATTCGAAGGGTTTCATGATGACGAAGAGTTTCAAAATTTCTGGCACAGGCGCCGCATTGGCCCTGTCATTCTTGATGGCTGCTGCGTCAACTCCGGTACGAGCCGAAACCAAGGAAGTTCGCATCGCTGAGCAATTCGGCCTGGTCTATTTGCCGCTGACCATCATGCGTGACCGGAACCTGCTTGAAAAACATGCAGCGCAAGCCGGAATTAAAGACCTCAAAGTGACTTGGAGCCGCTTTTCTGGCAGTTCGCAGATGACAGATGCCATTCTGTCGGGGAGTCTGGATTTCGCCAGCGGTGCCTACGCGAACATGGCCGTACTGTGGGACAAGACCAAGGGTGCTATCAAAGCGGTGGCTCCTGTGGGCATAGGGCCGGTCTATCTGGTCACGGTGGACCCTCGCATCAAGTCGATCAAGGACTTCGGAGGCACCGACAAGATCGCACTGCCTGCAGTCAAGGTCTCTACCCAGGCGCTCATCCTTCAAATGGCCGCCGCCAAGGAGTTTGGTCTTGAAAACCATGCCAAGCTCGATATCAATACAGTCGGCATGGGACATCCCGATGCGGTCGCGATGTTGTCGTCAGGCAAGACAGAAGTGAAAAGCCATTTCTCGGCCCCTCCTTTTCAGCAATTGGAGATGAACGCGGGTGCTCGCAAAGTGCTTGATAGCTACGAGGTTTTCGGCGGGCCGCACGGTTCAGCGGTCGTGTATGCGCCTGTCAAGTTCCACAGTGCCAATCCCAAGACCTTCAAAGCCTTTGTAGCGGCCTACAAAGATGCCGTCGATCTAATCAACGCAAAGCCCCAGGAGGCAGCGGAGATCTACAAACGTGCGACCAATGACAAGGCTTCGGTAGAAGAGATCGCCCGCCAGTTGCAAGATCCCCAGGTAGTGGCCTTCACTATGGCCCCGCTCAACCTGACCAAAATCTCCGACTTCATGCATGCCACCAAGCGCTTGCAGTCCAAGCCTGCCACTTGGCAAGACGTGTTCTTTCCCGAATTGCAGTCTTACGTCAAGGACGCCAAGTAATGGAAGGCGATGCTCTAGCGAAGGGGGGAAGGAACGGCGCTGCGGGCGGAACGACGCCGGAATGGACATCAGATCCTTCACCGCTGCTCGATGTTCAGGGCGTGACGCTTCAGTACAAGACTCGCCATCACCTGGTCACCGCAACCTGCCGTGTCAGTTTTCAGGTCAGGCGTGGTGATCGTTTCGTACTGCTGGGGCCTTCGGGTTGCGGCAAGTCAACTCTCCTCAAGGGCGTGGGCGGTTTCCTCAAGCCCGTGGAAGGCGCCATTCGACTTGCGGGACGGGAGATCGACGCGCCGGGGCCGGACCGCATGATGGTTTTTCAGGAGTTCGATCAGTTGCTGCCATGGAAGACGGTGCGGCACAACGTCATGTTTCCGCTCCTGGCCTCGGGACGCCTTGGCCGTGCAGACGCGGAAATCAGGGCGATGAAGTACATCGTCAAGGTGGGCCTGGAAGCGTTTGCAGACGCCTATCCACATGCATTGTCGGGGGGGATGAAGCAGAGGGTGGCCATTGCGCGTGCGATGGCGATGGAGCCTGAAATGCTTCTGATGGATGAACCTTACGCGGCGCTTGATGCGCTCACTCGCCGCAAGATGCAGCAAGAGTTGCTGCGCCTTTGGCAAGACACTCATTTCACTGCGCTGTTTGTGACCCACTCCATTGAGGAGGCCATCATCATCGGCACACGTATTCTGGTGTTGTCCCCACACCCCGGTCGGGTGCGTGCTGAGCTTAACTCCGTGACGCAAGGCGTGGGCAGCCCAGAGTTTGCGGCACTGCAAGCTCGCATTGAAGACCTGGTGTTCGCCGGACACGCCGTGGAGGAGGAACCTCATGCCTGATACTACCAAGCCCCTGGCTTCAGGCCATAGACCGGAGTTCGAATTCGATGACGCGGCACTTCCTGCCGACGTGGGAGAAATTCAGCGGAATTTGTCCACCTGGGAGCGAATTACTGACAACGCTGCCGCCAGGCGAGTCTTCGTTCTGGTGCTTTTGGCACTGATCTGGGAGGTCTACGGCAGGCTGCTGAACAACCCACTGCTGTTTCCTACGTTTATCGATACCTGTGTGGCTTTCGGACAGGGAATTGCCAGCGGGGTGCTGGTGGAACGCATTGGCAATTCGCTGGGTGTGCTGGCCATGGGCTACAGCGCAGGCTTGCTCATTGCCGCCGTACTGACCACTTTTGCGGTCACGACACGAATCGGCACGGACTTTCTGTCCACCATCACGGCCATGCTGAACCCCTTGCCCGCGATTGCCCTTCTTCCGTTGGCACTGCTGTGGTTTGGGTTGGGCACGCCCAGCACTCTCTTCGTGCTGCTGCACTCAGTCATCTGGCCGGTGGCACTGAATTCGCATTCGGGTTTTCAGTCGGTCAGTGAAACCTTGCGCATGGCGGGGCAGAACTTTGGGCTTCGCGGCATACCGTTCATAGTCAAAATACTCGTTCCGGCAGGGTTCCCATCTATTCTTACAGGCATGAAGATTGGCTGGGCTTTTGCCTGGCGAACCTTGATTGCTGCGGAGCTGGTGTTTGGAAGCAATGGCGGGGGTGGCGGCTTGGGCTGGTATATCTTTGAAAACCGGAACCAGCTGGAAACGGCCAATGTCTTTGCCGGCTTGCTCGCAGTGATTCTGATCGGCCTGCTGGTAGAGAGCCTTGTCTTCCGCAATGTTGAGAACGCTACCGTGCGCAAATGGGGCATGCAGCGCTGAGAAGGTGTGAGCGATTGCCTTAAGCCGGATTCATGCACACCAACTCACATTGAAGGGGGAGCGCCACATTCGGCGCGACCTCTTTGCTTCTCCCACTGGAGGTCTCGGCCTGGGCGTACCGCCTGCTTACTTTGCCGCGGCCAAACCGGCGCCTTTGACGAGCCCGTCATACAACACGAAATCGTCTTTGAGTTGGCTTGCAAAACGTTCCGGAGTCATGGGTGCCGCGAATCCCCCCATGGATTCCATTCGGGCTTTGACTTCAGGCTGGCTCAGGATTTTCCCAATCTCCGTATTGACGCGGGTGATGATGTCCGCAGGGACACCTGTCGGACCTACCAACCCGTAGTAGGTGAAGAACTCGAAATCCTTGAGGCTGGTTTCGGACGCTGAAGGCACCTGGCCCATTTGCGGCAAGCGTTGCTTGGACGTGATGGCCAGTGGCTTGATCTTCTTGGCCTCGATCAGCGAACGCGTTGCCACGACAGTGTCCAGTGCGTAGGTGACTTCACCAGCTGCTACCGCAGTGACTGCCGGCGCGCTTCCCTTGTAAGGGACATACAACGTGTCTATGCCTGCTTGCTTCTTCAGCAATTGATTGGCAAGCAGGGCCACGCTGCTTGAGCCGCCTACGCTGAATTTACCGGGTTGCTGGCGCGCCTGCGCAAGAAACTGATCGAGCGTGGTGACGTCCATGGAAGAGTTGACTACCAGAAAAAACGGAGTGGTCGCCAGCATGGCGACCGGCACGAAGTCTTTTGTCGCATCGAATGGGGCCTTGGGATATATGGCTCGGTTGATGGCAAAAGCGGGCGTGACGATGCCGAACGTATAACCATCGGGTGCAGACCGGGCGATCGCTTCACTGCCCACCTGGGTCTCTGCGCCAGCGCGGTTGTCTATGAGTACGGGTTGGCCCAGGGCTTCCGAGAGCTTTTGTCCCACGATGCGGGTGACCACGTCGGCGCCACCGCCAGGGGGGTAGGGAACAATGATCTTGATGGCGCGTTCCGGCCAAGCTGCATGGGCAGGGAATGCGGCCAGGGCGGATGCAGCTGCCATTGCTGCAAGTAGCGCACGCTTACGAATCATGGTTGTCTCCTTCGTGGTTTGAAATGGGAAAGACAACCGCTGCGCCGCAGCACGCCGCCCCGGCGCCAAAAAGGACACCAGGGACCGTGACAAAAAAAGGCAGCGAGCGGTGGGTAACTTGTCTCGCTGCCTCCTGGTTAGCCGCGAGCCAGTTTGGCGGAAATGGATTCAGCGGCCGCCTGCACGTCTGCCGCCAGACGTTTGATCATTGGCTGCTTGATGCGCACGGCAGGGCCCGAGATGCCCACAGCCGCTAGCACTGTGCCCTCGCTATTCAATATGGGAGAAGCCACGCCCCAGACGGTTTCGCGCCATTCACCCCGGTTGACTGCAAAGCCCGCGGTGCGGATGCGTGCAAGTTCACTGAGAAAGTCCGCGGGTTTTGTAATCGTCTTGCTGGTGTGCTGCACGAGGCGACGCGAAAGATCGAGAAGATAAGACTCCTTCTGCCAGGCAAGGATGGCTTTGCCGGTTGCCACGCAGTGGGCAGGTGCGCGACCTCCAATCTCGGAGTACGCACGCACTGGCTCAGGACTGTCGAGCTTGTGGATGTAGACCACCTCGTCACCGTCCAGTACGGACAGGTGTACGGTCTCGCGCGTATCCTTGAGCAACTGATCCATGGCCTCCCGCGCAGCACTCTTGATGGTCAGCCGCGCTTCCAGCGCCGTACCCAACTCCCACAGTTTGAGGGTGGCCTGATAAGTCCCGCGGACTTCATTTTTCTGTATGTAGCCCAGCTCAACCAGCGCCTGCAGCAGTCGGTGCACATTGCTTTTGCCCAAGTCCAGTGCAACAGCGAGTTCCGTGACTCCCAATGCCGTTTCACTGCGGGCGAGGTGCTCCAATAGCTGCAACCCCTTGATAAGTGTGTTGTTCATTCTTGCTTTCCACTCCTCATCGGTGAGGACTCAGGATGATAGCAATGCACTGTGGGGGGTATGCCCGGATAAGTTGACGATCAAGCTGCCGCCGAGTCTTTCTTCGATTCCCCGGTCAATACCCCGGTGGCTTCCCGGATGGCTTTGCCGGTCGCCTTGGCGGCATCGGACTCCGCACGCAGGCGAGCCACTTCCTCGGCAGGGACACGCTCAATGTTGGAAAAATCGAGCTTCCAGTCGTGAGATTCAGACCAGCGCTGAGGAGACTGCACCGTGGTGCGTGGTCCTGGCGCAGTCTCTAGCACGCGCAGCGCGAGTTCCAAAGTTGCCGCCTGCGACTGCGCATCGTGAGGTTTGCCTGCTGCATTTCCCAGGGGGAAGTCTGAGAAAAGAAAACGTGGCACGCCGACATGCTCGACGATGTCTTTTGCGCAACCCATGACGACGGTGGGAATCCCGGCGGCCTCCAGGCCGCGAGCAGTCAGGCTCATGCTCTGATGGCAGATGGGGCAATTGGGAACCAGGATGGCTACGTCCACGCCATCTTGCTTGCACCGCTCGATGATCATGGGAATATCGATCTCCATGGTGTGGCGCTGGCTGCGATTGGTGGGAACGCCATGCGCGTGTTGTGCCAGCTTGCCTATGCGCCCTTCAGACGCCAGGCGGCGCAGCATGGGCAGGGGGAACCAGCTGTTGCTGTCTTCCATGGAGGTGTGCTTGCGGTCGATGCCCACATGCGAGACCCTGACGTCATGGTCCTGCGCGGTGTCCATGGTATAGGGCACGTAGAACTTGGCAGCGGCGTTGTAAGGCGCCCCTGGGCCCTGCGGCCCTTTGTCGGCCTGGTAGGGGGCTGCCGTTGTCAGCAGAGCTACGGTCGATTGCGCCAACGGCTTCTTCAAGGGTGTGAAGGGCACATTGGCGAAATGGGCGTATCGATAAGGATTGTTGTAGCCCAGGGTGATGTACCAGTCCCGTGTACGTTTCATGTAGGGCACGAAACTGTCGTCATCAGAGGCAAAGCCCAGCAGGGCATCCAGCTCCGCCTGGTTGAGTTGTCCTTCGTTGGCAGCAGGGTTGACGTTACTCATGGTTTTCGTTCTCTTGAAAAAATGGAGGGGACACCGGGTGGTCTTGAATGTCAGGCTATCAGGCTATATAGGCGGGTAAGGCGATCTAGCGCCCCGGCTCCAGCTTCACTGCCTTGATGGTTTGCTCGTAGCTGACCAGGCTCTCGCGAATGACGGTTGCGAATCGCTGCGCATTGGCATAGTTGGGCTCGGCACCCAATTCTTCGAATTTGGTCCGCATTTCTGGTGTGGAAAGTGATTTGGATAATGCTGCATTCATCTTGGAAACCGCCTCCTCAGGAATTCCCGCAGGGGCGACCAAGCCCCACCAACTCACCACCTCGAAGCCCTTCCAGGTTTCGTTCAGGGCAGGGATGTCTGGGTAGGCCTTGGCGCGCTGACCGCTGGAAACCCCCAGTATGCGCAGTTTGCCTGCCTGTGCCAGTGAGCGCATGGCCAAGATGGTGTCAACGGTATAAGTGAGCTCTCCGGACGCTACTGCGGTGACGCTTGCGGCACTGCCTTTGTAGGGAATGTGCTCCGCCTGCAGGTTGAGTGCTTGCCGGGTTTGCTCGCCACTCAAATAGCCGATGCTGCTGGCGGTGCCGTAGGTGATGTGGGCATTGGGTTGGCGGGACGCATTGACCAACTCACTAGCGGTCTTGTAGGGTGTCTGGGCGCCTACTGCCAGGTAAAAAGGTGTGGATGCGACAAGGCTTATGGGCGTGAAGTCCTTGATCGGGTCATAGGTGATGGTTTTGGCGTAGAGCGTCTTGTTGATGGCCAAGGACGGAGTCACGATTCCAATCGTGTATCCGTCAGCCGGGGAGCGCGCCACGAGGCCGGTCCCAATCTGCGTGTCTGCGCCGGGCTTGTTGTCGATGACCACTGGGACCCCTAATTCTTCCGACATCTTCTGTGCCACCAGGCGCGCGACGACATCAGTTCCTCCACCGGGAGGGAAGGGGACTACAAGTTTGATGGGCTTGTCTGGCCATGCGCCAAACGCATGCGCGCATGCTGTAGAGACCAGCAGGCCTGCCAGGAGTCGAGTGACGTTTCTCATGCATTCCTCAAAGTTGCCATCAAGCTTTGTGTTCTGTATATGTGAACGTTCTTTCCAGTATATAGTTATTCCATTGTGCAGGCTATGGAAAATCAGTGCTATCACATGAGGGATTACACGGAGACTTGGCTATTGACGTGAAACTTGACCGCTGCCTAAACTATATGTTCTTAAATAAAGAATTTATGTTCTCTATTGTGGAATGGTGGGCGGATTTTTGATTCGGTAGATATGAAAGGTAGTCATGGCTAAACCCTTTGAAGGTATTCGCATCCTCGACTTCACGCGTTTTTTGGCGGGGCCATTTGGCTGCTACCAACTCGCTCTGATGGGCGCGGATGTTGTGAAAGTTGAATCTTTTGAGGGAGATGATTCACGCATATCCATCATTGATCCTGACTCCAAGACGACGAAGATGGCGCCGTATTTCATGGCGGTCAATTCCAACAAGCGCAGCATGACGGTCAACTTTCGTTCACCGGAAGGGATAGCCGCGCTCAAACGCATGGTTGAGCAGGTAGACGTGGTGTGGGAGAACTTCCGCCCCGGCGTCATGGACGCGATGGGCTTGGGATATGAGGTGCTCTCAGAGATCAACCCGCGGCTTATCTACTGTTCGGTTTCCGGTTTCGGTCACACAGGCCCTGAAATGACGCAGGCCTGTTTTGACGGCAAGATTCAGGCGATGTCCGGCATCATGAGGCTGACGGGGGAGGAAAAAGACGGCCCTATGCGCGCCGGGTTTGCCGTATGCGATGTGATGGCAGGCATGACGAGTGCATTGGCCGTCTCCAGCGCACTGTTCCAAAGAACGCATACCAACAGAGGTCAGTTCGTAGATGTGGCCATGCTGGACTCGGCACTCAACTACCTTGCGATCGAGGTCGCCGAACACACGCTGACCGGGGTCGTGCACAAGCAGCGCGGCAACATGACCATCAGCCGCAAGGTGACCGGAAACCGCTTTGAAACCGCCGATGGCAGCATTGTGCTGGCTGCGCTCACTGAGAAACAATTCGCCGGGTTGCTCACTGCGGTAGGACGCTCAGATGCGTTGGCTGACCCGCGATTTGCGGATTGGCTCTCGCGCGCGCAGCATGAGCCTGCCCTACGCGAGATCATTGAAGGGGGGCTTTCATCTACCGATGCGCGCGAGTGGGAGCGCAGATTGACTGCGGCTGACGTTCCTTGCGCGGCGGTGATTGGCATTGAGGAGGTCATTCAGCATCCACAACTGAAGTCTCGCGACGTGCTACAAAACGTGCAAACGCATCTGGGTGAGAAAGTCATGGTGGGTTCAGGCTTCCGTCTGGCGCACGGCTCTCCGACGATCGAGCGTGCTCCGGCGCGCTTGGGAGAACACACCGCAGAGGTCCTGCGAGAGTTCGGCTTCGAGGATTCAGAAATTGACCGTCTGCAGTCGAACGCGGTTTTTGGCGGCGCGCCCGTGGCCACTGCAGTCTGAGCTACCTGTATAGCTGACCTATGACGACCTACACCGCCACCCATTGGGGTATTTACGAAGTAGAGCAGGGCGAGCAAGGGCCTGTGCTCAAGGGCCATGCCAAGGATCCCGACCCTTCGCCTATAGGGCTCTCGATGGTGGACGCGTGCCGGTCCCACAATCGCGTCTTGCGGCCGACGGTCAGGCGCAGTTGGGCCGAAAAAGGCCCGTGTGCGAACCCTGAGCTGCGGGCGTCGGAGCCCTTCGTGGAGGTAGGATGGGACGAGGCGCTAGATCTGGCAGCCAAGGCCACGCGTACCTTGATCGACCAATATGGGAACGAAGCCGTTTTTGGGGGCAGTTATGGTTGGTCAAGCGCAGGGCGCTTTCACCACGCTCAGAGTCAGGTACACCGCTTTTTGAATTGTCTGGGCGGTTATGTCCGCCACAGTGAGTCTTACAGCCTGGGCGCCGCGAAGGTCGTCATGCCGCATATCGTCGGCAACATGGACAAGCTTTTTGCCAACCACACCAGTTGGAACGTGCTGGAGCGGCACTGCAAACTCTTTGTCGCCTTTGGTGGGTCACCCTCCAAGAACGGTCAAGTCAACCCCGGGCTCGTCGGTGAACACATGGTTCGCCGAGGCCTTGAAAACATGGACCGTGCCGGAACGAGATTCATCAACGTGAGTCCGGAGTGCACTAATCTTGAGACGGGTGGGGATGTGGAGTGGATCCCTATCCGCCCCAATACAGACACGGCGATGCTTCTCGCCATCGCTTATACCTTGTACAAGGAAGGCCTGCACGACGCCCGATTTTTGGAAACCCACAGTGTGGGCTTTGAGCGCTTTCTTCCGTATCTTTTGGGCAGTACGGACGGCACTCCAAAGAACGCCGAATGGGCCGAAGCCATCACCGGCGTACCAGCTGAGCGCACGCGCCGATTGGCTCGGGAATTGGCTGCCACGCGCTCTGTGGTGACGATGACCTGGGCACTTCAGCGCGCGCACCACGGCGAGCAACCGCCCTGGGCTTTGGTGACCGTGGCGGCCATGCTGGGCCAGATTGGTCTTCCGGGCGGCGGTTTCGGATTCGGTTACGGCACTGCCAACGCAGTCGGTAACGTCAGTCCCGGCGTCTCCGGCCCTTCTTTTCCGCAGGGCAGCAATCCCGTCCGGTCCTTCATTCCGTGCGCACGCATTGCAGACATGCTGCTGGAGCCAGGAAAAGGCTTCCAGTACAACGGGCTCGATTTGACTTACCCGGACATCCAATTGATCTATTGGGCAGGGGGCAATCCTTTTCACCACCACCAGGACCTCAACCGACTGGTGACGGCGTGGAGAAAGCCGCAGGCTGTGATCGTGAACGAGCAATTCTGGACTCCCGCAGCCAAAGCGGCAGACATCGTCTTTCCGGTGACCACCACCCTGGAGCGCGAAGATATCGGGTATTCGGCGCATGAGCGCTACATGGTGGCTATGCGCAAGGTGTTCGACCCGGTAGGTGAGTCGCTCAGCGATTTTGATGTCTATGCTGCATTGGCAAAGCGACTGGGCGTTGAGCAGCAATTTACAGACGGCAAGAGTGAGGCCCAGTGGCAGCGCGAGCTTTACGAAGGATTCCGCGACAAGTACCCGCGCCTGAGTCTGCCCGATTACGAGGGTTTTCTTGAAGCGGGCATGCTGGATCTGTTTGGTGGCACTGAGCCCGAACACGTGATGTTTGCCGACTTCAGGGCCGACCCGGTGGCGCATCCCCTGGAGACGAAATCCGGCCGCATTGAAATCTTCTGCGAGACGATTGACTCCTTCGGCTATGAGGACTGCCCAGGACACCCCACCTGGATGGAGCCTGCCGAGTGGCTGGGATCTCCCAAAGCAGCGAGCTTTCCGCTGCACATGATTTCTGACCAGCCGTTTACCAAACTGCATAGCCAGCTTGACCATAGTGCGTACAGCAAAGCCAACAAGATCCAGGAGCGCGAGCCAGTCCTGATCAGCGCAGAAGATGCGGGGGCGCGTGGCATTTCTGACGGTGACGTCGTCCGCCTATTCAATGACCGCGGAAGCTGCCTCGCCGGGGCCCGCGTGTCTTCAAAGATTCGCGCGGGCGTCGTTAAGCTCTCTACAGGAGCCTGGTTTGATCCCGCCGCCTGGGACGTTGAGCGGCCGCTGGAGAAGCACGGCAATCCGAACGCACTTACTATGGACATAGGCGCTTCAAGCTTGTCGCAGGGATGCGCAGCTCAGACCTGCCTGGTGCAGATGGAACGATACCTAGGCGAACTGCCCGCCTTGACGGCGCACAGCCTGCCGACCTTCGCTGCGGTGTCGTAACTGAGATAAGTCCGCCGAAATGTTGAGGAGTGCGACGAGGGCTGCGCTCAAGGAGTGAGCAGCTTGAATCAGATATCAGCCTGAGCGGCGTTAATGCTCTGGCTCCTGTTTTTTTGAGCGATAAGAAAAGGAGACGACAAATGGTTGGATCAACACGGCTTCCAAGCCGCTTCACGCGCAGGTGGGCACTGATGGCGCTGTCTGCCGCTGGCAGCCAGATAGTGAGTGGGGTAGCGCTTGCGCAGGGCGCGCGGCGAACGGCTCGCATTGTGGTGCCATTCACAGCTGGTAGCGGTTCGGACTCCGCAGCAAGGTTTTTTGGCGAAAAGTTAGGTCCGCTGATTGATCAATCTGTGATCGTCGAAAACAAGCCGGGCGGGAACGGACTCATCACGATCCAAGCCGTGAAGTCCGCGCCGCCCGACGGTTCGACCATTTTGCTCGGCAACATCTCATTGATGGCGATCAACCCGGTGGTACTCAAGAACCCCGGCTACGACCCATTAGGCGATTTTCAGCCGCTAAGCGGGCTCTACCGAGGCCCCGCCATCTACTGCGTACCTCTGGAATCACCTTACAAGACCCTAGAGGACCTGGTTGTTGCTTCCCGCAAGACCCCCGTGGCGATGGGTAATTATTCCCAAGGGTATCAATTGGCTGTGGATTATTTGGCGAAGCTCGCGTCCGCCAAGTTCGTGCATGTTCCCTACAAAGGGCAAGCGCCGCTGATGGCCGATCTCATGGGCAACCAGGTCGAGGCAGCGCTGCTGGATTTTGGGGGTGCAGTCACTACGCTCAAGGCAAACAAACTACGCCCACTGGCGATCACCAGCGACGCGCGCCATCCCGCGTTTCCGAATGTGCCCACGGTACGAGAAAGCGGGTTTGGCGAGTATGTTCATTACAGCTGGGTGGGGTTGTTCGTACGTCGGGAAACCCCGGTTCAGCTGACTGAGCGCATGACTGAGGCCTTGCAGCAAATTCTGAAGACGCCGGATGCGCAGAAGTTCGCGGATTCCATTTCAGGCGAATTGATGCCTCTGCGGCCTGCGGAAATGCGCCAATTCGTGACCGCTGAATATGAGCGCTTTCGCAAGGTGGCCGCTGCGGCCGGTATTGTGCCGCAGTAGCCTCTCGAAATTCAGTCAGCGCGGAGATTCAGCTTCTTGACCAACGCGGTGTATTGCTTGAACTCATCAGGGATACGGCTCTTCAAACCAGCCGTATCGATGTAGCCAGGAGCTTGGCTGAAGCGCAGCAGTTTCTCGGCAGTGTCTGGCGCTTTGGTCACCTTTTCAATTGCCGTCGCCAAGCGTCGCAGTATGGGCTCAGGAGTGCCCGTGGGGGCCATCAAACCTATCCAGAGCCCATCAGTCATGGTGGGATAACCCTGCTCCGCGAAAGAGGGCACGTTGGGTAGTTCTGATGTGAAGCGCCCAGTACCTTCACCGCGCGCGGCAAGAACGTTGAGCCGGCCTGACTTCACATGCTGCAATGAGGAGGGGTCGAACATCATGTCGATTCGCCCCGCCAGTATGTCCGTGACCGCCTCCGCTGAGCCCTTGTAGTGCACCACGAGCAGCGGCGCACCCATCAGGTCCGCCAGAGTTTCGCACGCAATATGGGAGCCGGAGCCCGCGCCTGCGGTGCCGCAACTGACCGCCTTAGGTTTGGAGGCGGCCAGCGCCTTGAGTTCGGCCATATTCTTTGGCCCAAAATCCTTGCGTGTGACCAGCAGTGTGAAGTTGCTCGCAAAAGCTGCCACGGGCGTAAGGTCCTTGAGCGGATCGTAGTCCACTTTGCGAATCTGCGGAGTGAGCGACACGGAAGCCGCATGGCCCAGCAGAAAGGTGTAGCCGTCAGGTGCGGCTTTGGCCACTGCCGCCGCACCAATGGAAGCGCCACCACCTGGTCGGTTGTCCACGACGACGCTTTGGCCCAGCTCTCTGGTGAGGCCATCCGCTATGAATCGTCCCGCAGCATCAGAAGGGCCGCCTGCTGCATAGGGCACCACAAGCTTTAGAGGCCGCGTGGGCCATTTGTCCTGCGACAACGCGGCGAGGGGCGCAAGAGCAAAGCTCAGGGCCAAAGCCACGCCGCCGATGCGCGCGATGCGGTTCATTTGTCTCATCTAGTTTTTCCTTAAAGCACGGGCAAAAAATCAGTTGCTATAGCCCCGGTGCAAATGCGGGCAGTTCGAAAGCCTGCATGGGGGGCACTTCACCTTCAAATTTCTCAATTTGCACCAGGCAGGTTTGCGCGGTACAACCTTGTGATAAGCGAGATGCGCCGACATCTCGCGTCAATGTGTTGGGGTTGCCGTGGCGGTCTGGCTCCGCTGGATCGCCCAGGCGCTGAGGGTCCCACCAGGCCCCGGTGGAAAGTTTCACCACGCCGGGCATGATGGCATCTGTAACCACTGCACCGGCCAGGCAGGCACCACGGTCGTTGAATACACGCACGATGTCTCCGTCCGCAATGCCGCGCGCCTGCGCGTCCTGGGTGGACAGCACAATGGGTTCACGCCCTTTGATCTTCTTGGAGAGGCTGTACGCAGAAAAATCGAGCTGGCTGTGCAACTTGGTCAGAGGTTGATCTGACAGCATGTGAAGGGGATATTCGCGAGCCTTCTCAGAGCCCAGCCATTCGGCAGGTGGGTACCAGCGCGCATAGCCAGGGCAGTCGTCATAACCGAACTCGGCCACCTTGTCGTTGAAGATTTCGATGCGACCGCTTGGCGTTTTCAACGCATGGGCATCGGGGTCTTCCCTGAAGTCCTGCAGCATGACCGGTGGGCGCTTGGGAAGAGGAAGGCGCAGTGCGCCTGCGCTCCAGAACGCGTCGTAGTCAACCAGATCATGGCCGCGCCCGCGCATGACCACGGCCCATGAGTCATACATCTGCCGTAGCCACTGGGCGGAACTCAGGCCTTCAGTGAAGGTTTGTTCGGTGCCCAGACGACGGGAGATGTCGGCGAAGATGTCGTAATCATCGCGCGCTTCGCCCGGAGGTGTTTCAAGCGCACGCATGGCCACCAAGAGCGGCTCCCGCGACGAAAAACCGAGATCGTCGCGCTCCAGCGAACTTGTAGCTGGCAGAACGATGTCTGCCATCTTGGAGTGAAAATTCCAGACCTGCTCATGCACGATGATGGTCTCTGGCTTGTCCCAGGCTCGCACCAGGCGATGCAGGTCCTGATGGTGGTGGAACGGGTTGCCACCTGCCCAGTAGACCATGCGGATATCGGCGTAGGTGTGACTGGCGCCGTTGTAATCAAATTTCTCACCCGGGTGCAACAGCAGATCAGCAATACGCGCGCAAGGAATGAAGTCGCTTATTGGGTTTTTACCTTGAGAAAAAGTAGGGCCAGGCAGTTTGTCAAAAGGGCTGCCCATGACATTCGCAGGCCCGTAGCCGATTCCGAAGCCGCCACCGGGCAGACCTATCTGGCCCAACAGGGAAGCCAGGGCTATGCCGGCCCAAAAGGGCTGTTCACCATGGTCTGCGCGCTGAAGTGACCATGCCAGGTTGATCAGGCTACGTTCGGCCGCCAGCTCACGCGCGAGGCGGGCAATGCGCTCTGCCGGCATGCCGGAAATTTCTGAAGCCCACTCGGGAGTCTTGGGCGTTCCATCAGCGTCTCCCAGTACATAAGGTTTCCATTTTTCAAATCCGTGGGTGTACTTGAGCAGAAACGCTTCGTCATGAAGCCCATTGACGATCACTTCATGAGCGAGTGCGAGCAAGACCGCGGTATCTGTGTTGGGACGGATGGGAATCCATTCCACAGACGCATCGGGCAAGGGTAGGTCGCCTCTGACCGGGCCTATATGAACAAAACGGCACCCGTTGGCGGCCAGGGCGGCAAGTCCTCCAGGGGCATGGTGGGTCATGGCGCCGCCCGCATTGACTTGGGCATTCTTGGTCACCACCCCGCCGAAGGTTAGAAAAAGGCGTGTGTGCTGCGCCAGTACATCCCAACTGGTGTGCGAATCCTTAAGATAGTCCATTTCGGCCACGATGTGCGGCGTCACGACCCGGCCGGCGCCCAGGCTATAGGAATCGGTATGCCTGACATACCCACCCGCTGCATTGAGGAATCGGTGGACCTGGCTCTGCGCGTGGTGAAACCGTCCGGCGCTGGACCAACCATAGGAGCCGCCAAAGATGGCGCTGTTGCCGTGCGTGCCAATCACGCGCTTCATCTCTTCGGCTACCAGATCAAGTGCAGTTTCCCAGCTCACTTCCACGAAGCGATCAGAACCGCGGCCGCTGCGGCTGCGGTCCTTTAGCCAACCCTCTCGAACGGCAGGGCGTTTGATGCGCAGTTTGGACCTGTAGGCGTCCAACATGGAAAGCCCGATTTCGGAAGGGTCGGGGTCTTCGCGCCACGGGTGGAGCGCTGGCTTGTCATTCTGACGCGTGATTTCGTATGCGCCCCAATGGGAAATTGCGAGATCGCAGTCCAAGGTAGGGAGCAAAGTCTGAGGTTGATTCATTTTGTGTTCTGTATATTGGAAATTAATTTCCGTATTGCAACATGGTACTTCTAGGCCCATAAATGGTCAATCAGGTCTTGTCTGGATTTTTGGAGCTCTCCCCCCTGGGAGCGCCAAGCTCCAGCTTGGCAATTCGGCCTTTGCAGGCAACCGAAAATGCCAAACTGGAGCTTGGTATCTTCATAACCTCAAAGTCCCTTCGAAAGTGGGACGGATGACTAGACTTCGCGCGTGCAGTCCAGCAGAGGTCTCAGCGCCTGCGGACGCGTTCTTCCTCGCTCATCGCCTGGCGGCGGCAGCCTTGACTCCGGCCCCACGCACTTCGATGTTCAGCTCGTCCTGCACTTCTCCGCGCGCATCACGAAGCTGAACCTTGTGTCGACCTGGCCAAGGCAACCACTGAGCGCGCGTGCCCCGGCCCACTTCGCGCGTGCCTATGAACCAGCGCAGGGACGCAGGCGAGGCGGTGCCTGAGTCGGCCAGCAAAGTGAGCCGCTGGCGGCTCGGAGGAATGTCAGGGTCCAACGCCAGAATGGTGCCGCTGGCCGGGCTCAGGATTCGGGAGGGCACGGCAAGGCGCTCATCGCCAGTCGCGCGGGTGTTTCCATGAACGCGCGTATTTGCACCGACGGGGGAGGGGCCAGCATTGACTGCAAAAAGCGCTTGCTCTGTCCCCGCAAGAAACCACTCGGACCGGGCTGCCTCTAGCTGCTCGCCAAAACTGACCGCCGTCTGCACAACCCCTGCAGGTGCACGCGGTGCGATGGATGGCGTACGCGCATGGAGCTCGCGCATCAGCGCCGCCCACACAGGAGCAGCCCCACTGGTTCCGCTGACGTCCCACATCGCCTTACCGCTGGCGTTGCCAATCCAGACCCCCACGGTATAGCGCTGGCTGTAACCGACAGCCCAGTTGTCGCGCATATCCTTGCTGGTTCCCGTCTTCACGGCTGTCCAGAAACGGGTGGCCAGGATGGAGTCCGTACCAAAGGTACGGGCCCGCGCATTGCCATCGCTCAAAATGTCCGAAATGACAAAGGTGGCCGCTGGGTCCAAGGCTGCGGTGTACGCGACGGGTTTGGCCGAAGCTTGGCGAGGCTGGTAAGCCACGGGGCTGAAGCGTCCGCCGTTGGCCAGGGTGCGATAGGCATTGGTTAGCTGCAGCAACGACACCTCGGCGCTGCCCAGCGCCAGGCTGTAGCCGTAATAGTCACCGGGCTGCCCTAGCTCGATACCGAGCGATCCCAGCTGCCGAGCGAATGCAGCTGGTGAGACCATCACCAGAGTGCGAACTGCGGGCACATTGAGCGATGAAGCAAGCGCCGTACGCGCCGAAACCCAGCCCTTGAACTGCCGGTCATAGTTCTGGGGAATGTAGAGGCCGCTGGCCGTGGGCAAATAGGCTGGAGAGTCATCGAGCAGAGACGCCGCCGTCAACCTGCGCTCTGCAATGGCCTGTGCGTACAGAAAAGGCTTGAGTGTGCTGCCAGGCTGTCGCTGCGCCAGCACGCCGTCGACTTCCGAAGCAGCGCTCAGGCTACCTGTGGAGCCTACCCAAGCCAGGACGTCGCCAGAGGCGTTATCAAGCACCACCACTGCACCGTCTTCCACATTGCGCCCGCGCAGCTCCTTGACGTGCTGTTGCAGGCCCTCCATGGCAATGCGTTGCAGGCGGGCATCGAGCGTGCTGCGAATTGGAGCTGAGGGTGCTTTTTCGGAAGCGGCGTCGGCCTTGGCGTTGGTCTCGTCCTGCTTTGCGTTTGCCAGCAAGCGTCTGGAAAGATGAGGTGCAATGCCTTCGCTGGCTGCATAGGCACGGCGAGACAGCGAGATTTCCGTTTGCATTTCAAGCGCCAGGCAATCCGTTTTTTCACGCGCACCGCGCATGGCCTTGAGCACTCCGCACGCCCGCTGAGCTACGGCTGCCGGACGCGCATTTGGCGATCGCACCAGTGCCGCTGCCAGTGCCGCTTCGCTGTCATTGAGGCCATGCGGCGCCTTGTCAAAAAGAGTTCGCGACAGGGCATCTATGCCGACCAGCTCACCTCTGAATGGCACGAGGTTCAAATACGCTTCAAGAACCTGATCCTTGCGCCAGCGAGACTCCAGGCGCGTGGCCATCACCGCCTGGCCGATTTTTTGGCGCAGGTTGCGACTGCCCCCCAGGCGCAAGTCATCATCAAGCAGGCCCGCCAACTGCATAGTGAGGGTAGAGGCGCCACGTGTGCGCGTATTCCAGAGATTGGCCCAGGCCGCTGAGGAAACTGCCCGCCAATCGACTCCGGAGTGCTCATAAAAGCGTTTGTCCTCAGATAGAACCAAGGCCGTGCGCAAGGACGGGGACACATCTCCCAGCGCAATCCAGGGGCCTCGGCGTACCGTAAGGTCCGTTCGAACACGTTGCAGCAGTTCCCCTCGGCGGTCCAGGATCAAGGTTTCAGACGGCTGGTGCGAGCTGCGAACTTCGTCAAAGGTAAGTGCGTTGACACCTGTCGCACTCACAACTGACGACACGACCAGCGCCAGCCTTAAGCCGCGCGCCACCCACGCGCGCAGAGTACCCGACAGACAAAGCGACGAAATCATAGGGGTGAATTCTGCCTTGTCCTACATCCACCAGGGTGTGATGAGCCTACTCTTTTACACACCGCATTTGACGGCAATAAGGAGATCAACATGTCAGCACAATCACCCAACAAGCCAGGCGCCCCGTTTGATCCGGAAGTTCATCACGCTTACTGGCGCGAAAAGTACCAAGGCGAGGCGTACTACGTCGAAGGTTACACATACGACGACTATGAGCCCGCCTACAGGGCTGGCCTGGATTACACCGCCAAGAATCCTGACGGCACGTACGAAGAGCATGAAAGCACATTGGCCCATGATTGGCACGTTTACCGTGGTGACTCGCGCTTGGATTGGAAGGAGGCAAGTCCTGCTGTACGTGCTGCGTGGGAGCGTGCCAAGACGCATCGCATGGAAGGTTAGGCTCAGCGGCTTGGCTCCCTTTGTCCCTCCTAGAGGGGGCAGGGGCTTGCTCGCCGTCAGATTACCGTCTGAATTCCAGCAAGGCTTGCAAACTATTCTGCAAAAGTGAATTAAAACCTAACTCCGCAGGGCTTTGTAGAAGCATGGATCGAAGCTTGGTTTCGGCGTTTTGAAATAAATCTTGGTCGTAATGTAGTTCGCCGAATTTTCCCTGTTCGTCGAAGTATAAATAATGTGCTCGCTCCAAGTCTGGTCTATAAAGGCCGAAGCATTTGTATTTGGCGTTCAATGCTTGAAGCTCTTCGGATGAGAAAAACTCGTCTTTTTCGAATTCCCAGCGATCATTTCCCCATGAGTGCTTGATTCCATCAATCAGGCCCAAGCTAGCTAGCCCTCCAGCGCTATTGAGTGATTTCAGAACTTTGGAAACGCCTGCAATTTTCAAATAGGATTCGCTGTACTTCTGACTTGGCTCGAGACCTCCATATTGCAGATAGAAGGATATCAAATCCTCTGGAATCTTAATATTGGAGTGCCCTTGAAGAGCTCTTATTTGCTCAGCAGTTGATGGGGCATCGAACTGTAGGATGTAGTACTCAAAACCCTCTGGATCGATCTCTTTAATCGATTGGTTAAATTCTTCCAAATCCTGTTTTACATCCATGATTGTTTTTCTAAATATTCTTTAAAGAAAACCAGGGTGGCCCCCAAAAGGGGTAGCCACCCGAATCATGTGGCGTTCCTACGGCGCTTGCACAGTGACCCGTGCGTTTGGAAACTCCCCAAACATCTCTGGTGCATACAGGGCCTCCACCCGGCTCGGTGGCAAGCTGAATGCTCCAGCATTGTTTAGACGCACGGTGTATTCCATCTTGATAGTGCCTTTGGGCAGGTACTCGTAATAGCTGCGGAAGGCTTCGAAGCTGCGTTCTTCAAAGGCTGGCCATCCTGGTCCGCTGCGTTTCTCGCCTTGTGTGGCGATTTGCGAGTCGCGCCCCAGACCGCTGCCCAAGATGGTGGCGCCAGCGGGCACCGGGTCAGTGACCGCCACCCAGGTCATATCGCTGCTGCCGGTGACCTCCAGAGTGACACGCAAAATGTCGCCGCGTGTGAACTGTCCAGCGGGCAAGGACTTGTTGGCCTGCTCCACCGGTGTCACCGTTTTCTTGATCTGGTAGCCAGCAGAAAACGGCGCCTTGAGTTCCACCGCAGCCAAGGACTGCAAAGTGATCCAGGGTTTGCCAGTACCTGCCTGTGTGATGACAAGCGGTTGCTTGGCGCCAGGCTTGGTATCTATCCACGGCAGCAGAGCTGAGTTGTTCGTCAATTGACCGGGCGAGGAGGGCGCACCAAAAGCGCTGTTCTGGTGAGCCGCGCCTTGCGCATCACTGCTCTTGAGGCGCGTGACCTTGGTCCAATCAATCTCCGCAGTAGATGCGCCCAGCGTGGCGGTGGTTTTTCCGGACACTGGGGTTGATTCGTGCTGCTTGGAGAACTGTTCCAAGGCCATGCCGCCCCATAGGTTCGCCGTGGTGGTGTTCCAGGCACCACCTTGCTGGCGAGCAATGAAGCCGCTGACCAAACGGCCCAGATCATCTTTCCAGGCCGGATCGTCCATGACCAGAAGCAACATGCGTGCGCTGTTGACATCACCGCCTGCCATCAGCCACCACCAATAGTCGTCCTGCTCGGTGTTGAATGCCATTCTGGTGCCCTGGGTCATGAGGCGGGCGCGCAGAATCTGCTCGGCTTGCGCCAATTGTGCAGCCTTGTTCGGCACGGCAGGCAGGCGCTTCAGAATGCTGATCCAGTCAATCACAGCGCTGGTGGGCCATTGGTTGGGCGCAATGGTGACGCTGCTCAGCATGGAGGGCTTGGCCGCGTCATGGCGAGACAGCGCTTCGATGGCCGCGAGCTTGCGCACGTCCAAGTCATTGCGGGGCGACCAGAACTTGCGCTCGATCTTGCCTTCAACAAACAGGGTGAGGCCTGCAATCATCCGCGCCCGGGATTCATCCGGCAGGGAGAATGCCGGGTTGAGTTGACCCGCCGCGTGTGTAGCTGCCAGCAGCCAGGCCGTGAGGGTATCGCTTCCGCGGTCTGCGTCACCGTTGGTTGGCGGAAAGTAGCTAGCCAGGCCATCCTTATCGAGATAGGCCGGCAATTGCGCGGCAGTCTGCTGCCAGAGCTTTTCGTCGCGCAGGCCAATGGACTTGCTCGTCTTTTGTTCCAGGCAGGCGTATGGGTAGCGGGCGAACCAGTCGCGAACGCCGGGCAAGCCTTCAGCCAGTCGGGGCTGCATGGATATACGGACACCGCCACGCTTGTCGTTTCCTGGCGGAAGTGCATCCGCTGGGGGCGCGACGTCGAGTGTGAAGGTCCCGTTGAGCTGCTCCAGAGTCGCCTGCTGCACGGTCAGGGGGACGGCAGGAATGATGCGCTGACTGACCTTCAGCGCATCACGCGCTTGACCAGCACTGTCCTTGGCCTCTATTTCCCACATCAGCGCTTCGTTGCGAGTCGCGGCAAGTTGCTCAGGGGCCGTCACGTCCCATTGAACTTCGCGCGCTTCGCCAGCGGGGATGTCGATGGTCTGCGGCTTGAGTTCAAGCAAGGTGGCGCGAGGAGCTACTTCGACCTTCATGGCTTTGGGGGTCGTGTTGCGCAGAGTCAGCATCGCCTTGAACTGATCTCCCTCGCGCACCAAAGGCGGAAGCCCACTGATGATCTGTAGATCTTGCGTGGCTTTGATGGCGGTCTGCCCGGTGCCGAACAGCCCTGTACCTGCGTCAGCCACAGCCACAATCTGGAAAGTGGTCAAGGCATCATTCAGGGGCACTTCCACCTCGGCCTGGCCCTTTGCATCAAGCTGCACACGCGGATTCCACAGCAGTAGCGTATCTAGCAACTCCCGCGTTGGGTTCCGGCCGCCGCCATCACCACCGGTGGGTACAGCTTTGCGGCCATAGTGCCGGCGACCAATGATTTCCATTTGGGCTGTGGACGTTTCCACGCCCCAGGCTCGGCGCTGCAGCATGGCCTCCAGCAGGTTCCAGCTGCCGTTTGGCATCAGTTCCAGCAGGGCCTGGTCTACAGCGGCAAGCGCCACTTCTGCATCAGCAGCAGGTTGGCCATTGGGCAGCTTCGCAGAAATCGTCACCTTGGCCTTGCCGCGGACGGCGTAGGTTTCCTTGTCGGCTTTCACGGACACATCAATCCGGTGACTACCTGTGCCCACGCGAATTTCAGTCATGCCCAGGCGGAATGCGGGCTTGCTCAGGTCAACCATGGCGGTGGGCGCCACATAGTCCTTGCTGTCATGCCAGAAGGCCTGCCACCATTCGCGTGGAGTCTTGTAGCCCCAGGTGAAGAAGCTGTACCACGGAACGTCGATCAGGCGTCCACGCAAAGCCAGGACGCTGACATAGGCGTTCGGACCCCAGCCTTCTTCAATTTTCAGGCTCACAGTGGGATCATCGCCACGCAGTTGCACCAACTGCGTGTGCATGATGCCTTCGCGTTCCACAGCCACCAGTGCTGTGGCGTAGCGGAACGGCATGCGCACCTGAAAGCGCGCGGTCTCCCCAGGCTGGTAGAGCTTTTTCTCCGGCACCAGATCCATGCGGTCGTGGTTTTCGCCGCCAAACCAGAGCTCGCCCTGCTTGGTGACCCACACGGAACTGGCTGCGTTGGTGGTGCGGCCCTTGTCGTCCCGCGCGGTGACCACCAGTTCGATTTCGCCAGGCTGATTCATCTTCACGCTGCAGCTGAGCAAACCGCGCGCGTCGCTGGAACCAGTACAGACCGTGCCCAGGTCCTTGGTCTCTGTCCGGTTGTCATAGGTATAGAAACCTCCCACCATCCGCTTGCGGCTGGTGGTGGTGATGCGCGCAATGGCTTTTACATCCAGCGTCACACCGGCTTTGGGTTTTCCTGCCAGGTCAAGCGCCAAGGCCTGCATCTGTACCGACTGGCTGGCAGAAACCCAGCTTTCGGTCTTGATGCCTGCTACAACGCCTGCTGGCCAAAGGGTGCCGTTACCGCGCAGCGTCTGGATCTCACCATTCGGGTCCGCATAGGTAGCTTCGATCAACAGATCTTGCGCGCGAGCAGGAACTGCCAGCTTTTCAATGGTGACCGTGCCGGCACCATTGCGGTCCAGAGTAACGGCCAGTTTGTCTGCCACCACCCTCTGATCTTCACGCGAGGCAGTTTCTTCCTCGCCTTCGCTGCTGGTTGTTTGCTCAGTGGACGAACGCGGGGGATCGAATCGAAAATCGTCGTAGTCTGAAAAGCTCAGGTTCTTGGCCCGTGTGAGTGCAGAAACGCGCACCGGGAGATTTCCTGCTGCGCCGCCGGCCACATAGTTGACCTGGACGCTGACGGGAACGTCGGTGGCCGCAATCAGGGCTTCCTTGCTGACAGTACTGACACGGCCTTGCAAGACGGGCAGGCGGAACTCTTCCACCCGGAACTGTCCGGTCTGGAAACTGCGACTGCCTTCACCTGAGTTCCTGTCCTTGGCGTTCTGCCGAAGTTCGACCTGATAAACGCCAAGCTTGGCAGCCTGGGGGATGGCGAAGCTGGTTTCAGCACTGCGTCCACCGGTTTTGGTGTTGCGCCACGCGATGGGTTGCGCATATTCCTGTCCGCTGCCCACATGGGTGACTACCAGGGTGTCCGGGCTTTCCTTCGGCAAACCAAATCCTGTGCTTGTTTCTGTGCGCAGGATATGTTTCATGGAAACAGTCTCTCCCGCTCTAAGCAAGGTGCGGTCAAACACGGTGTGTGCACGTTCGTCGGGCCGCGCATCGGTGTTGGTAGGGACATTGAAGCGCCACGGCTCAATGCCTTTTTGCCAGGATGACCACGTAAAGGCCAAATCATCCACGTTGTCCCTGGTGGTGCGGGCGCTGACGAAATAACCACGCGAATAGTCGCCGTAATCTTCGTCATCTATCTTGCACGCAGGCGCTTCTGGCGATAAACCCTTGAAGCGCGCGATCCCTTGCGCATCCGTGGTGGCCTTGGCCAGCTCGCGGCCGCCGCAGTCAGAAACACGCACTGTGGCGCCTGCCACAGGCAGCCCTTTATCTAGCGAAGTCACCCAGGCCAGGGCATTGTCACGCCCCAGCTTGAAGTGCACGCCGAGATTGGTCACCAAGGCCGAACTGCGTACGTACATGGTCCGATTGGCACCGTACTTCTCGTCCAGCAAGGACTCGCCCAGGCGTTGTGAGCCAATCTCCAGCACATGGAACCCTGGAACAAGGGGTATGCCCACCACTTCGAAAGGTCGGGTGGATTCACCGTCGTTAGAGGGGGGAACCTGCAGCGTCTGCACACCATTGACGCCCGTCAGGAGGGACAACATGCGCGTCTGCACCATGGTCTTGCTGTCCGCATCGATGGGTGGGGGAAGGGGACGGCGCAAATCCTTGGCTGCAAGCTTGCGGGAAATACTGAAGCTGTCGTAGCGCTGGATACGCCGGAACCAGGCAATGATGTCTGGGTCGCTTTGGGGCCTCAGGCCGCTGACCTGGATTCCGCTGGCCTGCAAGTTGGACTCGACCCGCCTCAGCGTGACAGGGAACAAGGCCTGGGTTTGTGGCCCTTCGGCAAAGCGCTCCACTATGCCGAAGGGCGCCGCCGCGAATTTGGCCAGCGGCGGCATGGGCGCGGTGGCGAATTCCAGCGGAAAGGTGCTGGCGTTACTCAATGGGCGACCGCTGGCGTCCTTCAGATCCGGAGGCAGTGTCAGAGTGAGGGAGGTTCGTTCAGGGAGAGGTCCGCTGAATTCAATCCGATCGATAAGCGTGTCGGCATCGCCTTCGTCGAGTTTGGGTTTGTACTCGCTCTTGGGCGAGCGCAGGCGTACAGTTTCCAGAATACTCCGCGACACCGGTGCGCTGAAGGCAAGGCTGATGGGGCGGATAGGCATGCACGCGGCCTGGGCGTTTTCCCGCTCGCAACTCATGCTGGCCGTAAAGGGCTCGCGTACCTGGAAAGCAAAGCGCCGCTCCTGCGCATTTGCTATGCCGCTAGGCGTGGAAACCCCTTTGTCGTACACCACCTGAACCCGGGTTGCGGGGGTTAACCGACGGTTACAAGTAAACGCGTGGAAACGCTGAGGTTCCTTGGAAGCTTCGTCTTCACTGCCGATCGCCTTGAGCAGGTTGGTGCGTGCTTCACCTTCTACCAGTCGCACGGGCACACGCTCTCCGACGCCGTCGATGGCGCACCAGACATGGTTGCGCACGCTGTCTGCCGTGGCGTTGCCATTGAGCCGCAAGACGAAAACCTGGTCCTCTTCAATGCGGGTGGATGTGTGTGGGCTGATCTGCTGGACGAATGGACCACCGGTGTTGAACTGGAACTGGGTGGTGCCCGTTAGCGCCGCTCCGGAGCCTGATTTGAAGCCCGCGACAGCCTCCGCGCGGCAGCGAACGCCAGGCGGCAGGTCACGTTCGAATTCGTAGACCCATTCGCGCGCGCTGTTCCAGCGCCCTTGCCCACGTGAGGCGTCAGCGTTGTCGCAACTGACTTTGATAGGCGCCGGCGCCTTGGGGTCACCAAAATTGACAGCGTTTTCGTTGAATTTGGCCACCAGCTGCCTGACGCGGGTCACCTCTCCTTGAGGCGAAAGGCTGGTGATGGTGAGCGCCTGTGCGCCCAGAGCCCAGAACGCCGCCGACAGCATAACTGCCCGTCCGGCATGGCGAAAACAAGAAGAAAAATGCATGTAGAGCTCCAAAAGGGCGTTCAGCGCGCCCATAGGGTAGCAAATGCCGATGATTCGGATGTGGCGCTCATTTTTGGATTTGTTGACCTGAGCACCTTCAGAGCGTTAGTTCAGTGCGCTATGGCCAGCCTGGCCTTATGGCGCGTAATCTGAGCCCGTACCTGCGCAGGTGCGGTGCCACCTAGCGTATTTCTCGCATTCAAGCTTCCACGAAGTGAGAGCACCTCGTAGACGTCCTTCTCGATGTCTGGATGAAAGCCTTGCAAAACGGTAAGCGGCAGTTCCGACAGGTCGCAGTTGTGGGATTGCGCTGCCTTCACGGCATGGGCGACTGTCTCATGCGCATCACGGAAGGGCAGGCCCTTCTTGACCAGGTAATCGGCCAGATCGGTGGCGGTGGCATAGCCTTTAAGGGCTGCTTGCTCCATGGCCGGAGCGTTCACCGTGATACCTCCCTGGCGGGAGCCGGTCTGCGGGTCTGGCTGGCCCGCGATCATTTCCACAAAGATGCGCAGCGTGTCTCGCACGGTATCCACAGTGTCGAACAGGGGTTCTTTGTCTTCCTGGTTGTCCTTGTTGTAGGCCAGTGGCTGCCCCTTCATGAGGGTAATCAGTCCCATCAGGTGTCCGACCACACGGCCCGTCTTGCCGCGCGCAAGCTCTGGCACGTCCGGGTTCTTTTTCTGGGGCATGATGGACGAGCCGGTGGTGAACCGATCAGCGATTTTAATGAAGCCGAAGTTCTGGCTCATCCACAGAATCAGCTCTTCTGAGAGCCGGCTTATGTGCACCATGACCAGTGAGGAGGCGGCAGAGAACTCAATGGCGAAATCCCGGTCGCTCACGGCGTCCAGGCTGTTCTGGCAAACGCCCTCCATGCCCAGTGTCCGGGCTACCAGTTCACGATCGAGCGGGTAGGTGGTGCCAGCCAGAGCGGCCGACCCCAGCGGCAACTGGTTGACCCGCTTGCGCACATCCGCCATGCGGGCCTCGTCGCGCGAAAACATTTCTACATAGGCCAGAAGGTGATGGGCAAAGCTCACAGGCTGTGCCACCTGCAGGTGGGTGAAGCCAGGCAGAATGACCTCAACATTTTTTTCTGCCACCTCAATGAGAGCACCTTGAAGTTCGCGCAGCAGGCCTGCGATGAGATCGATCTCATCACGCAGCCAAAGGCGGATATCCGTGGCTACCTGATCGTTGCGGCTGCGGCCGGTGTGCAGGCGCTTACCGGCGTCGCCAATCAACTGCGTAAGACGCGCTTCGATATTCAGATGAACGTCTTCCAGGGCGAGCTTCCACTCGAAAGAGCCACTCTCTATCTCTTTGGATATCTGGCTCATGCCGCTTTCGATCTCAGAGCGGTCTTGCTCGGAGATCACGCCTTGGGCGGCCAGCATGCTGGCATGAGCCAGGCTTCCGGCGATGTCAGCGCGCCACAGGCGTTGGTCGAAATCCACGCTGGCGGTGTAGCGTTGAACCAACTCACTCATGGGCTCTGAGAACAGCGCGGACCAGGCCTGGGATTTCTTGTCGAATTGATTGGTAGACATATGAAGGAACGTGAGCCGCAGGAAAAAAGCAGCCAAAGCACCTCTACACTGTAGAGATAGCTTGATGAAAGACCCGCAAATTCTATCGACCTTCGAAAACCGCAAACCGACTGCCGAGGCAGGTGCGGTTGCGCGGGTCTTGGTTTTCGATGCCTGCAGGGTCAGTTTGGTGTTGCGGGCTGTGCTTTATGTAGAGACGGTGTTGGCTGTCGCTTTGATGTATGGCGCGTCGGACTTCGCCGATTGGGTAGCTCACGTAGCCATGGTCACGGGAGGTGCGCTGCCCGCCACGCTGCTCTGGCTGATAGTGGGGTGTGCGGCCAAGCGCCAGATAGCGCGGCTGCCTTTGGCTGGTCAATATGCCGTCGGCATGGCTTTGGGCGCTTTGGCGGGAATCTATGCCTGCGGCATGCTCAGCCTCCTGGGAACTTTTCATCCGCCACGCTGGCTGGCAAGCGCGTTTACGGGCGCCGCGCTCGCAGCAGGCTTGGTGGCAGCCCTGGCCTGGCGGGTACGCGGGCGCTTGCCAGCTACAACGAGGGCACGCCTGGAGCAGCTTCAGTCCAGCATCCGGCCACATTTTCTGTTCAACACGCTGAACACGGCGATTGCCCTGGTCAGGCAGGAGCCCGCCAAGGCAGAAATGGTGCTCGAAGATTTGGCCGAGCTGTTTCATCACGCCCTCGTGGAGCCTGAGGGCAATTTCACACTGGAGCAGGAGCTCACTTTGGCTCGGCGTTATCTGGAAATAGAGCAGGTGCGCTTTGGCGATCGCCTGCGCATCGAATGGGCCCTGGATGAGCGCGCCCATGGTGCGCGCCTGCCGCCGCTGATTTTGCAGCCCCTGGTTGAGAACGCCGTCAAGCACGGGGTGGAGCCCAGTGCCACGGGCGCACACTTGCGCGTGTCCACTCAGCTGCGAGGTCAAATGGCGATCATCGAGATATCCAACACCATGCCGGCTGGACAAGGGCGACCGGGGCACGGAATGGCGCTGGCCAATGTCCGCGATCGGCTCAAATTGCTGCACGACATTGAGGGCAGCTTTCAGGCTGGCCTGGCTGGAGACCGGTATCAGGCACGAATTGAGGTGCCCATGCCAGGGTGGGGCGCCTGATGACCGCTCTTAAGGTATTGATTGTTGACGATGAGGCGCTGGCCCGTTCTCGCCTGCGCACTTTGTTGGGAGACTGCCGCCAACCAGACGCACTGGTGACTGCAGAAGCCGCCAATGCCTCGCAGGCGCTTTCGTGGGTGCAACGCCAGCCCTTTGACGTGGCCCTGCTAGATATCCACATGCCAGGTGCAGATGGCCTCCAGCTGGCGCAGGCACTGCGGCAACTGCCGCAGCCGCCGTTGGTCATTTTTGTCTCCGCACACGCCGGATATGCCGTGAATGCGTTCGATCTGGAAGCGGTAGACTATCTGACCAAGCCGGTAAGGCTGGAGCGGCTCCAGGCTGCGCTGCAAAAGGCCCAGCGTATGGGTAATGTGATTCAAGCACCCATCTCTGACGCTGATCCTGAGTGGCTGCTGATTACGGAAAGAGGGCGCACGGTACGTATCCCCTTGCCTGAGGTGCTCTACCTCAAGGCCGAGTTGAAATACGTCACGGTAAGAACGTCGCAGGCTAGCCACCTGTTCGACGGTAGCCTGAACCAGATCGAAGAGCGACATCCGGGTCGTTTCTTGCGTATTCACCGCAATAGTCTGGTCGCTCGCAGCGCCATCCGTGAACTCATACGCCATCAAGCCGAGGAGGGCGATGAGGCAGAAGGCTGGGCCGTGCGCCTGTTTGGCGCTGACGAGCAGCTCATGGTTTCTCGCCGGCAGGTGGCCGCGGTACGGGAGGCACTTGGCGGTTAGGGCGTGCAAGCGACCGCATGCGATAGCATCCTCACTTTCCCGTATTCATTTCGATTGCAGTATGTCCTCAGCCTTAACCATCACCATAGCCACCCGTGAGAGCCGATTGGCCATGTGGCAGGCCGAGCACGTCAAAGCGCTGCTGGAAGCTCGTGGTCATTCAGTCCAATTGCTGGGCATGACCACTCGGGGAGATCAAATTCTTGACCGCACCCTCAGCAAGGTAGGGGGCAAAGGTCTTTTCGTGAAAGAGTTGGAGGCCGCTCTCGAAGACGGCCGTGCGGACATCGCGGTGCATTCACTCAAGGATGTCCCGATGGAGCTGCCTGAAGGTTTCGATCTTTCTTGCGTCATGTTGCGCGAAGATCCTCGAGACGCCTGGGTCTCTTCGGCTTGCGCCTCTCCCGCTGACCTGCCGCAGAACGCGGTGGTTGGTACCTCCAGTTTGCGCCGTACTGTTTTGCTCCGTGCCATGCTGAGTGCAGCAGGTCGCAACGATGTGCGTATCGAGCCCTTGCGCGGTAACCTGGACACCCGTCTGCGCAAACTTGATGAAGGTCAATATGCCGCCATCGTGCTGGCAGCCGCTGGGCTGAAAAGGCTGAAACTGGAAAATCGGATCCGACACATCTTCAGTACAGATGAAATGCTGCCGGCCGCCGGGCAGGGCGCTTTGGGCATAGAGACGAGGACATTGCGCCCGGAATTGGTACAGGCCCTGGCGCCCTTGGCTGATCAGACCACCTGGCTGACCGTGGCTGCCGAGCGGGCGGTCAGCCGCGCCATGGGGGGAAGCTGCTCCATGCCACTGGCTGCACATGCCACGCTAAGCAACGGGCAAATTCATTTGCGCGCTGCCTGGGGCGATCCTGATGGTGGCCCAACGCTGGTTACCGCGCGTGGCGTTGCCACGGCTGGTGACTTGGCTGAAGCAGAGTCCTTGGGCACTCGGGTGGCCGGCGAATTGCGGGCCGGTGGCGCTCATTGATCTACATCTTTCCAAGCGTTTTGCATTGCCTGAGCCTGATCGGACAGCGAGAACCATGCCCCGCTTGATCGTGACTCGCCCTGAGAAAGAGGGCTTTCGCTGGGTAACTGACCTCCAGGCCAGGGGTTTGCAGGCGTGCGCGCTCCCTTTGATCGGCATTGAGCCTCCAATCGATAGTGAGCCTCTCAGGCAGGCTGTCGAAAAGCTGGGCTCTTATGACGCTGTGATGTTCGTGAGCGCGAATGCGGTCACCGGATTTGCGCATGCTGCCAGACAGAGCGGTCATCCAGACATGAGACTTCTGTGCGAAGGCGCCAGGGCATGGTCGCCAGGCCCCGGAACGACACGTGCGCTGATGGAGTCTGGCTGGCCAGCCTCAGCTATTGACTCACCAGACCTGCAAGCACTGCAATTCGATTCCGAGTCACTGTGGGAACAGGTTCAGCAGCAGGCCACGCCAGGCCAGCGCGTGTTGATCGTGCGCGGAGCTGATGCGAAGGGCCAGGTTGCAGGGCGAGACTGGCTCGCGGCACGCTTGCGAGAGGCTGGCGTTACTGTTGAAGAGGTGGCCGCTTATCGCCGGGCGCCCCCGGTGCTGGACGAAGCGCAGCGGGGCGTGGCTGAGAGCGCTGTGAGCGATGGCAGCATCTGGTTGTTCAGTAGTTCAGAGGCCATCTCGAATCTTCGTTTGGTGCTGCCCGGACAGAACTGGTCTCTTGCGCGCGCACTCGCAACTCATGAGCGCATTGCACAATCTGCGCGTCATGCAGGCTTTGGAATAGTCAAGCAGGTTCGCCCCACACTGGATGATGTGTCAGCCTCGATAGAATCCTTTGCATGAACGACGAGCACCCGCTTGCCTTGCCGCCCCCTTCACCCGGCCCTGCGCCGAGTCCTTCCGTGTCCGCTCCTGCCGCCCCAACTCCTCAAGCCGCGCCTCAGCTCCCGCCGTCCGGCTATATGCGCTCGCGTCGTGCGGTTCTGAGGCCCGGCCTGATCGTGGCCTGGGTTCTGGCAGGGTTGGCTTTGGCAGCCAGCCTTTTGCTTTGGCAAAAACTGTCGTCCATCCAGGAGCAACTGGCTCGGCAGAGTGGTGAATCCGGCGCTCGATCCGTGGAGGCGCGCACCTTGGCGCGCCAGGCAGAAGAAACCGTGCGTGAAACCGCAGCCAAGGTGGCCATCCTGGATACGCGCATCGGCGACCTTTCGGCTTACAGGGCGCAACTTGAAGACGCTGTACAGAGCGTTGCGCGAACACGCGATGAAAATCTGGCCGTCGACCTCGAAGCCGCATTGAATGTCGCCCAGGATCAGACACAACTGACGGGGCGTATTGAGCCTTTGCTGGCAGCACTTCGCACCGCGGAGCGGCGAATTGCTCGTTCTGGCGACCCTCGCCTGGTTCCCGTTGGCCGCGCGGTAACGCGCGATCTCGAACGCGTCAAGGAGGCAAGCATCCCTGATACAGCCGGCCTGCTGGCACGTATCGACCAGCTCTTGCGGCAAATTGACGAGCTGCCCGCCGCCAATGACGTCGGTCGTGCGCGAGCTGAAAAGCAGCGTGTGGATTCAGCTCTCGATCCGGCCACGGGTTGGTGGGCGAAAACGCTGCAGGTGGTGCAGTCTGAGGCGCGCCAACTGCTCAGTGTGAGTCGAATTGAGCGGCCTGACGCCAGCATGATGAGTGCCGAGCAAGTGTTCTTCCTCCGCGAAAATCTCAAACTGCGTCTTCAAGGTGCGCACTTGGCCATTCTGGCGCGCCAGTACGAAGCCGCGCGCTCCAACCTGGCAGCTGCCCAGTTCGCGCTGGGGGCGTATTTTGACCCCGCATCACGCCGCACTCAGGCGGCTGCCACCCTGCTACAGCAAATCCAGGCATCGACCAAGTCCGCCGATTTGCCCAGAGTGGACGAAACCCTGACGGCTCTGGGTACCGCGATCGCGGCCACAGCCAATGCCAACCTTTCCGGAGCCAGGTAAACGCTATGCGCGCAGCTCTGTGGTTGGTAGGTTTGTTTGCGGCAGCCGTGGCGCTTGCTTTATTTGCGGGCGACAACCAGGGCACGGTCACTATTTTCTGGCCTCCGTACCGGGTGGATCTGTCCGCGAACCTGGTCCTGCTTTTGCTGGTGCTGCTGTTCGTATTGGTCTATGCGGCCCTGCGTGCGCTGGCTGCAGTTCTTGAACTGCCGCGTCAGGCGCGCCGTTGGCGATCTCAGCAACGCGAGCGTGCCGCTAACGCCCAATTGTTGGACAGCATGGTTCAGCTTTCGGCAGGGCGGTATCTTCGCGCACGCAAGGCGGCGGAAGATGCCTTGGACCGTGAGCAGTCCATGGCCGCATCGGGCGAGGCGCTGCCTCAGGCGGCCACACTGCGGGCGCTCGCGCATCTCTCATTGGCGGCCAGCGCCCATTCCCTTCAGGACCATAGCTTGCGGGACTCACATCTGCACAAAGCACTGGAGGCCGCCGCACGGGGTGCGGCTCCGCAGGAGTTGCGCGAAGGTCTGCTCATGCGTGCGGCTCGCTGGTCACTGGATGATCATGACCCTTCGGCCTCGCTTCAGTGGCTCGAGGGTCTTCCACAAGGAGCTGGCCGGCGTACGCTCGCCTTGCGCATCAAGCTCAAAGCCGCTCGTCAAGCCCGGCAAAGTTCGGATGCACTTGAAACCGCGCGGCTTCTTGCCAAGCATAGAGCCTTCTCGCCCGATGCAGCGCGAAGCCTGCTGCGCAGCTTGGCGAGTGAATTGATTGATAGTGCGCAAGACCCAGCACAGTTACGAACCATTTGGGCGTCTCTTGACGCCAATGAACGCGCTATGCCTGAGCTGGCTTTGAGAGCTGCTCAACGAATGATGGCCTTGGGCGGTGAAAGCTCGACTGTGCGGGAATGGCTGCAACCCGTTTGGGAGCAGATGCTCACGCTGCCAGACGGTTTTGCTGACGCTCACGGAGCCCGTCTGATCCGCGTGCTGGAAGCCGGGGTAGGGCAAGATGAGCCGGGCGAGCGTGATTGGCTTGCCCGCATAGAAGCCGCGCAGCAAGCCAACCCCCGAGACCCCACTTTGCAGTACCTGGCCGGGATGGCCTGTTTGCATAGACAGTTGTGGGGTAAGGCGCAACTGCTGCTGTCCCAGGCTGCGCGCCAGTTGCGCGATGGCGGCCTGCGGCGTAGCGCTTGGCGCGCATTAGCTGAATTGGCTGAACACAAGGGCGACAAGGACGCAGCCGCAGAAGCATGGAAGAGAGCGGCACTGGAATAAACCCGAGCCCGCAATCCGTAGGAGGCTGTCGGACTTGGAAATCGCCGGCTGCAAATGAGCCGCAGCGGCCCATTTTTCACCAGTTGGCCGGCCCCCGTCTTTCCGCCCCTAGCTCGGCTATGGGCCTGCAAATCCAAGGGGCGGCCAACTGATGAAAACTGTCCTCGCTGGGGCTCATTTTCGCTTTCGGCGCTCCAAGCCCGACAGCCCCCTAGGCCCAGGGACTACTTGACCGCATTCAGAAGAAGTTACCTACGTTCAGGAGCGTGAGCACGCCTAGAACGGCAAAAATGGCCGCGGCCACGGAGTGCACTAGCTTCATGGATACTTTCTGGGCAATCTTGTCTCCAAGGAACACCGCAGGTACGTTGGCCAACATCATGCCCAGCGTTGTTCCCAGCACCACTTGAACCACCTCTGGATAACGCGCTGCCAGGGCCACGGTGGCAATCTGTGTTTTGTCTCCCATCTCCGCAAGGAAGAATGTGACCACGGTGGTCCCGAATGCCCCGTAGGCTCTCTTGGTGGTGGCGGAATCGTCTTCAATCTTGTCGGGGATCAGCATCCACGCTGCCATCGCAAGAAAGGAGATACCAATAATCCAGCGCAACAGGTCTGGTCCGAGCGCTTGCGCCACCCACCCTCCCACGGCCCCTGCAACGGCATGGTTGACGACCGTTGCGACAAAGATGCCTGCGACTATCTGCCAAGGTTTGCGGAAAGTGGCGGCCAGAATGATCGCTAGCAATTGGGTCTTGTCGCCCATTTCCCCGAGCGCAACAACGCCGAGTGATACGAAAAATGCTTCCATGACGTGGGATTTTTATAGGGGCCGGAAAGACAAAAGACCACGCCGCTTCCCCGGCCCAACCGGAGGCGACATGGTCAAAGGTCTTGCCAGGCAATCAAGGCGACGAATGCGACGCCTTAAAGCTGCTTGCGCCATAGCTAAGAAAGCCAAGTGTGTTGACGCAAGCTCCTGCATTGCGCAGGTCAGCTACTCCCCAATGACGAGTGGTTTCATTATAAGTTAGTACGAGGTACCCCCAATTAGGCGAGGCTCTCTAAACAATCTGTATCTAGGTAGTGCTTGATGCACATGATCCGCTTGCCTTGCCATAGTCAAGAAACAGTACTCTGGCACTCCAATTTCTTCAGGTCGTCGTAGGTTGTGCAGACCCCTCCACAGACGATCACAAGCACATCTGTGGCGACCTTCAATGCCGGTGCCGACCTTCCCAACACCGGGGCCAGCGCGGCACCGCATGCAGGCTCGACGATGAGGCGGTGTTCCCGGGCAAGCTCAAGACAAGCGTGAATCGCCTGTGCGTCTGTGACGGTCGTGCTGACGACCTCGTGGGCGAACGTCCATTGGAATGCCGCGTCGCTGACCCGGCGTGCTCCCAAGGAAGTCGCAAAGCTGGTTATGGCATCCAAGGTCACCAATTGACCTGCAGCAATTGAGGCATTGAGCGAATCGGCGCCGACCGTCTCCACAGCGATCAGTGGTACGTCCTCCCAGCCAACCGAATGCATGCCTTGCAAAACGCCGCTCATGAGGCCACCGCCACCAACGGACAAGACGACGGCCTGTGGCTTGGGCCCTTGTACCGCAGCTTCAGCGATCATCGTCGCGTGGCCTTCCCATAGCAATGGATCGTCGAAGGGGTGGATGAAGGCGTCGGCAGGTCGCTTCAGTGACATCAGGTGTTCGTTGGCCTCCGTCCAGCTTTTCCCGTGAACGATCACTTCTGCGTTAAGGCGGCGAATGAGTGTCTTGGGCCATTCCAACGTGGATTCAGGTACCACGACAAGCACCGGCAAGCCGAGGCGGTGTCCAGCATGCGCCACCGCCAAACCTGCATTCCCACCGGATGAGGACAGAAAGCGCCGTGCGCCGCGGGCGGCATGGACTTCACAGGCATGTCCGACCCCTCGTAACTTGAAAGAGCCGCTGGGCTGCAAGCATTCGAGTTTGAGTCGGACCCGTTGATCTGGTGTGCTGAAGGCATCGGAATCGATTAGCGGTGTTTGGATATGAAGGGGCATAGTTCTTTGCAGTAAGTCGCTAGTGTCGTCATTAAATTAAAAAGCCCGCTACAAGAGCGGGCTTAAAGCACATACGCAAGGCGCTCACGCAGTCACAGCTTCCTTGTTTTCTTCAGACGCGGCTTCCGGCGCTGGCGTGCGGATCAAGTAATCGAAGGCGCTCAGGGCAGCGGTTGAACCCGCGCCTGCCGCGACCACAATCTGCTTGTACGGCACGGTGGTGCAATCACCTGCAGCGAATACGCCGGGCACATTGGTGGCGCCTCGCGCGTCCACGACGATCTCACCAAACTTGCTTCGCTCGACGGTCGTGCCTAACCATTCAGTGTTGGGCACCAGTCCGATCTGAACAAAAACGCCTTCCAGATCCACATTGGCGTCGGTTCCGTCACCGCGGTGCTTGAACTTCAGGCCATTGACCTTGCCACTGGCACCCGTGATCTCCGTCGTCTGGGCGTTGGTGTGCACCGTCACGTTCGGCAGGCTTTTGAGCTTCTTGATGAGCACGGCATCGGCCTTCATTTCAGGCATGAATTCGATCACGGTGACGTGCTTGACCAGGCCTGCCAAATCAATGGCCGCCTCAACGCCGGAGTTTCCGCCGCCAATCACGGCGACATCTTTGCCTTTGAACAGGGGGCCGTCGCAGTGCGGGCAATAGGCCACGCCCTTGGTTTTGTATTCCTGCTCGCCAGGCACGTTGACATTGCGCCAGCGCGCGCCGGTAGCCAAAATAACGGTACGGCTCTTGAGCGTTCCACCGTTGTCAAGAGTGACCGTGATGAGGCCACCTTCAACCGCAGCTGGAGTCACCCCAGCCACGCGCTGCGTGTTCATGATGTCAACTTCGTAGCCCCGTACGTGCTGCTCCAGCGCCGAAGCGTAGGCAGGACCGTTGGTCTCCGGAATGCCCGGGTAGTTGGCGATCTCCATCGTGTCATTGACCTGTCCACCAAAGCGCTCACTCACGACGCCTGTGCGAATGCCTTTACGAGACGCATAAATCGCTGCGGCTGCACCTGCGGGGCCGCCACCAATGATCAGCACCTCATAAGGTGCTTTGGCGCTCAATTTCTCAGCGTCGCGTTTGGCAGCGCCCGTGTCTACTTTTTGAACGATCTCTTCCACACTCATGCGGCCGTTCGCAAAGAACTGGCCATTGAGGAACACAGTAGGAACGCCCATGATTTCGCGTTCTTCGATTTCGTTCTGGTAGAGCCCACCATCAATGACGGTCACATTGATGCGCGGGTTGTAGATAGCCATGAGCGAGAGCGCCTGCACCACGTCGGGGCAGTTGTGGCAAGACAGGCTCATGTAGATCTCAAAGGTGAGATCGGCATCCAACGCTTTGATCTGTTCGAGCGTGTCGGCTTCCACTTTGGGTGGGTGACCGCCGGTCCAGAGCAGAGCCAGGATGAGAGAAGTGAACTCGTGGCCCATGGGAATGGCCGCGAATCGAAGCTTGCTGTCGGTGCCCTTGCGTTGCAAGGTGAACGAAGGCTTGCGTGCGTCGGTACCGTCCGTGCGCAGGCTGATCATGTCCGGCCGGGCCGCCACGATCTCTTCCAGCAGTTCACGCATCTCATTGGCTTTTTCGCCGTCGTTCAGGGAGGCCACCATCTCGAACGGCTCTTTTACGCGCTCGAGATAGGCGCTAAGTTGTTGCTTGATGTCGTCGTCCAACATGGTGATGGCTCCTTGCTTGGTTGCTGACCACCTTATTTGGGGGCGGCCAGCCAAATTTCAGTCAATAAAAAGCCGAACGGCGGGGATCTGCGATCCCCGTCGCGTTCGGCTGTCATGCGCTTACCCTAGGGTGTGCGCAAAGGCGGGGTTATCCGCTTAGATCTTGCCGACGAGATCGATGGAAGGCTTCAAAGTCTTTTCGCCTTCTTTCCACTTGGCAGGGCACACTTCGCCGGGGTGAGCGGCAGTGTACTGAGCAGCCTTCAGCTTGCGAACGGTTTCTTTCACGTCGCGGGCGATTTCGTTGGAATGCACTTCCATGGTCTTGATCGTGCCGCTTGGATCGATCACGAAGGTACCGCGCAGTGCCAGGCCTTCTTCAGGAATGTGCACGTCGAAAGCGTTGGTCAGCGCGTGAGTTGGGTCGCCCACCAGGAAGAACTTGGCCTTGCCCACTGCTTCGCTGGTCTCATGCCACACTTTGTGGGAGAAATGCGTGTCAGTGGTGACAATGTAGACCTCTGCGTTGGCTTTCTGGAAATCGGCGTAGTTATCAGCAGCGTCTTCGATTTCGGTAGGGCAGTTGAAGGTGAAAGCTGCTGGCATGAAAATCACGACAGACCAGTTTTTACCGTTCGAGAGTGTTTGCTCGGTGACTTCTTCAAACTTGCCGTTATGGAAAGCCTGTGTTTTGAACGGCTGAACCTTGGTATTGATAAGGGACATGTTTTCTCCTTGAGTTAGTTAAGAGTGATGAAATGATTTGCGATGAGTGAATTATAGGCATGGACTATTGAATCTTTGATTCATTTTGCCTAACCTATCATTAGTCTGAGCCTATGGGGCTGATAGCCGCTGCTGGTGGACCTGTTGGCTACCCAAATCAGCGCACGGCCGAAAGACACGCATTCGCTCCTCTCAGCTTACATCAGAACCATGTGAGAGTTTTGACGGAGCAGCTAATTCAACACTCAGGACTCTCCTTGGCGCTGGCCGAGCACTTTAAGAGCCTGTTCAAAGAATCACCTCTGCGGGCGTTCGGCGGCCATTCCGATAGCCAATGCCCTCAATACCGTCAATATGCTCGCGCTAGGGAAGCTCTGCACAAATCGAGCGGTAAGCGTGAACGGTGGGTTGGGATGGGATGCGAGGCGAAAACCGCAGCGATACCGGGTGGTATCGAGAGGATTTTCGGGGCCGCCTAGGCAACGCTGCAGACCGCAGCTAGGCGCCCCCCCAAATCCACCGAAGCACGCGGCGATCGATTTGTGCAGAGCTTCCCTAGCTAGCAAGGGCTAGCAGAAACCCATTCTGCAATTGAGCCGGCTGCCAAGGCGGCGGCGTTTGCGGCTTACTGGACGATGAGGCCCCTCATTGGGGGCGCTGACGTGCGGGCACTCGGGACTCGAGTGACGGAAGGGGGTAGGTCGGGTTGAAGACGCATCCTTGGCCGAACTGCGCTTCAAAGCCTGGGCAAGCGTTGGCAATGTCGGCGGGAGTGGGCTTGACGCCGGTGTCCACCCATCGCAAAAGCGCGGTCATCAGGGTGGGGTAGGTTGGATCACTGATGAAACTGTGCGTACCTTTGGTGGTGAAGGTTTGAACCAGGCGTTCACCGCTGCCGCCCTCGCGCATCACTTCGCGAAAGCGCGAATCGAGTTCTACAAAGGCTGTAGGGTCGCCGATCCATTTGGTTGAGATCACAGGCACAGGAATTTTTCCAAGCGGATCGGTGTCCCTCGCGAATTTCCGATAGGCTGCTGCGTCAGCCCTGTAGCGCAGGACACCTGCGTTGAGAGCGGCATCATTGGAAGAGCCGCTGTAGACCACCCCCTCGTTTCCGAATGGGCTTGTGCCGCCGGTGCGCTTGGCGGAAATGTCCTGAAAATGCAGTGTGCCCCAGTTCATGTGCGACTGGATTGCGCTCTCAGGGATCTTGATCACGTCGACGATGGTCTTTATCTTGGCATTCTGCTCGGCTGTACGTTCGGCCGTGCGTTTGTTCAGCGCCAAACACTCGTTGACGCGCGCCGCCACATCGGCCTGCTTCATGGTCACATCGGCAGGCAGTCCGAGGTTGAGCGCATATTGCGCTTCGGCCGGGCGCGGGTGGTTGCCGCACAGGTATTGGTAGACCACGCGCAGGTCAAGCCGGAAATCATATGAACGCGTGCCCCCGCCCAGCACTCCGCTTGTGAGCAGCACCGCATCGTAGGGGCGCTCGCCCACAGTGTCTTTAGTGAACATTTCCGCGCCTTTGGCCGCCACGCCTGCGCCCCAGGATTGGCCGTGTAGCACCGTTCGCTTGGGCACGGCAATGTGCTTGTGGAAGATGCCGCGCAGGCGCTCTGTGTCTTCGGCAGCGGCACGCAATTCCACGCCGCCCTGGCGGTATGACGAGCCTGCCCATGCGTAGCCCGCCTTCACCATGATGGACCAGCGCGTGAGGTCTTCGCGCGAACGCCCCAGATCGGGAGCCTTCAAGTCGGGGCCTCCGTGGGCATGCATGACCAGCGTCCCGTTCCATTTGGCTGGCACGGCGATCATGTAGAACGCGCCCGCGGAGTCGCGTCCTGAGAGGCACCTGGCGTCGAGCGGAACGTCGGCCGGGCAGGTAGCCGCCTGCGGTGCGGCTTCACTCGTTGTGGACGAGCCGCGCTGCGTCATTGAGCCACCGCCGCAGCCCGCGAGCGCCAGCAGGACCATCAGGGAGAGTGGGGAAGGGCGAAGGCTGAGTTGCATGAAATATGTCTCCTTTGAAGTCTTTTGAATTCCGGCATCAACCATGAATAGTGGTAGAAGCAAACTGGAAGCCGTCACGAGTTGTTGGCGGCATTCTGGGGAGTCTCTTGAGATATTTCAAAGATTTATAAAATATAGACTTCATACTTTTTGAATATATGGAACTGAGGCATCTGCGCTACTTTCTCGCTGTGGCCGAAAGCGGGCATATCACGCGGGCTGCCGAGCGGCTGGGTATCCAGCAGCCGCCGCTGTCGTTGCAGATCCGGGCGCTTGAGACCGAACTCGGAACCGCGCTGTTCCATCGCCACGCCAAGGGCGTCGATCTGACGGATGCCGGGCGCGAGTTGCGTGTGGAGGCCGAGCGCCTTATGGCAGATTTCACCGCTATGACGGATCGCATGCAGGCTTTTGCACGCGGCGAACGGGGCCATCTCCAGGTCGGTTTTACAAGCTCCGCCGCTGCCCATGCGTTCACGCCCGAGGTGCTGCGCACTTGCCGCAAGGAGCATCCAGACATCCTGCTGAGCGTCAGCGAGAACAACGCTGCCGAGATCACTGAAGCAGTGGCTGAGCGGCGTCTGCATTGTGGATTTCTTCGCGTGCCGGTCGCGCAGCCAGCGGGGCTGGTCTTCGAGGTGCTGCTACAGGAAGAGTCACTGCTTGCCATCCCGGTGGATCATCGGTTGGCGAAGGAGCGGGAGGCTCCTGTGCGGCTCGATGAGCTTCATGGCGAGCAACTGGTGCTTGTGCGTCGTCCCGGGGCGCCAGGCCTCTACGCCAATCTTCTCGCGCTGTGTGCGCTCCGAAACGTGCAGGTGGAAATTGCCGCCGAGGTCGAGCGAATGATGACCAACGTGAACCTCGTGGCTGCGGGGGTAGGACTGTCTATCGTGCCTGCGTCTGTCAAGGGTTCGCACCAGGACGCGGTGGTGTATCGCTCGTTCGAACCATCAGTGAATCTGAGCGCGCCGCTGACCCTGGCCTATCGCGCGCAAGATGGAGACGGACCTCTCGGGTCATTCATAGCGCTTGCCAAGAGGCTTTCCCGGCAACATATGGCGCGGACCCATTGAAAGAACGCCTCATGCCCACGCCAGGCGATCCGGCACTCGTTCATTCCGCTGTCACTGCAGACCAGGCCTGCACGCGCAGAACGCTACTGACCCTCTCACTTGCGGGAGGCGTGTCGGCGGTGCTGGCCACTCAGGCCTGGCCCAGGGGGGGCATCCGCATGCTCGTGGCTTATCCCACCGGCGGAGTGAGCGATCTGGTGGCCAGGGCGCTGGCTCGGGAATGGTCGGAGCGCCTGAAGGTGCCCGTTCTGGTGGAGAACCGGCCGGGCGCGGCGGGAACGCTGGCGCTCGATATGCTCTCGCGTAATCCTCCCGATGGCCACACGCTTGTTTTCACGGCCTCAGCTGCAATGGGCATACTGCGTGAGACGCTCACGAGCCGTTCTACCAGTCAGGGCGTTGCGCCCACGGTGGCCATGCCCGTGCCCGTGGCAGGCGTGATGCGCACTCCGCTCTTGTTGGTGGGCACCTCTGCACTGGAGGGCGGTACGCTGGCAGACATGGTGACTTACGCGCGTCGCCACCCCGGAAGTCTGCGCTGGGCGACGACGGGCGAGGGCACGACGGGCCACAGGGTGCTGCAGCGCATCAGCAGGCAGGCTGACTTGCAGATCGTCCACGTTCCATATAAAGGCGGGGGGCAGCAGTTGACGGACGCGCTTGGCGGACATTTTGAAGTGTTGTCCACCAACGTGGCGCCCACGCAATTGACGGCTTTGCGCAAAGGAAGCTTCAAGGCGCTGGCCGTAGGTGCGCCGCTGCGGCTGCCTCTCCTTCCAGAGGTGCCGACCCTGGCGGAGTTGGGCTATGCCCAGGCCAATCTGGATTCGCTGTTTGGGCTGTTCGCTGCCCACGGAACGCCCCCCGAATTGGTCGAGCGCATCAATCAGTCGATCGAACAGGCGCTGCGAGCCCCCGCGATTCGAGCCCGTCTGAAGGATGCGAACAATCAGCTATTCGAAGGCTCCGCAAAGGAATTCGCTAGTCAGGTAGAGCGCGAGACTAGTCGCTGACTTGCTCTTGGCGTGGGTCGTGTCCCCGTAATGGCGACGGACGGGGTTGAATCTTGCATATGTCAAAGATATGCAAGTACCGTGTTCAAGATATTTTACTTTTGGGTAGGCCCGACATAGGATGGCTGGACCTGCCGTCAGCCGGCACAGAAATACCAATAAAGAGACAAGCATGAGAGCAAACTTCTCTTGGCGAGCCCTTCTTGCCCTGACCTTGATCATCCCCCCGTTCTGGACTGCTCCAGCATCCGCCGCAGCGTTTACGCCGGGCAACGTAGTGGTTTATCGGGTGGGCGACGGCAGTCGGGCCTTGGTTGCTACAGGTAACCCAGTCTTTCTTGATGAATTCACGCCAAGTGGAACGTTGGTTCAATCGATTGCCATGCCGACGGCTGCGAGTGGCGTTCAGCAGCCCTTTGCCGGTGGCGGCACCGCCACATCGGAAGGTTGGCTGACCCGCTCGCAAGACAAGCGCTGCCTGGTCGTGCCGGGTTACGGACGCGATCCGTCAGTGACCAGCGGCAATCTGGTCAGCGCGACGGGCATCCCGCGTGTCGTGGCCATCGTCTCCCGAGCCGGGGATGTTGATACATCCACGGCGCTTACAGATTTGAACAACGCCAGCGCCAATAATTTTCGCGGTGCCGCCAGCACGAACTGCACTGGCTTCTGGGTGACGAGCAGTCTGGATGGCACGCGTGCCGCAGCAGCTGGCGCGAGTACCTCAGCGCCTGTCGCCTCGACGCCTGCGGGAGGTCGCTCGGTGGCGGTGATTGATGGCCAACTCTATAACACCTCGAATACGGGTACCAACACCTTCAAGGGCGTCAATCGCATCGGATCCGGAACGCCTACGACAACGGCTACGGCCACTCGCCTGCCTGGCCTGAGTGATGCGCTCACTCCGAGCCCGTACGCCTTTGTCTTGCTTGATCTCGACGGCGCGCCAGGAGCGGACACTCTGTATTTGGCCGATGATGACAAGGGCATCACCAAGTTTTCTCTCAAGTCCGGAGCCTGGGTATCCAATGGCACGGTTGGCGTGGCAGACGATGATTACAGAGGATTGACGGCTACAGTAGCAGGCAGCACGGTAACTTTGTTTGCCACCCGCGGTGCTGAAACCCTGATGTCGATGGTCGACGCCAGCGGTTTTGATGGCGCCTTCGCTGGCGTTCCCACCATTCTCGCTTCAGCGGGCTCCCTGCGGGCGTTTCGCGGTGTGGCATTGGCTCCCGAAGTCAGCGTGACAGCAGCCGCTACGGCAGGCGCAAACGGCAGCGTTAGCCCGGCCAGCCGGACTGTATTTCATGGACAAACGACTAGTTTCGATGTCACCGCCAACCCCGGCTACACCGCGGTGGCTGGAGGCACCTGCGCTGGCACGTTGAGTGACGGTATCTACACCACTCAGCCTCTCACTGAAAACTGCACGGTCAACTTCAGCTTCACCCAACAGGTCACCTACACAGTGACGCCGACAGCTACCACCGGCGGCACCATTTCGCCTTCCGTGCCTGTGACGGTGATCAGTGGCCAGACTTCTATCTTCTCAGTTACGCCGCAGAGCGGGTACACAGCCCAGGTCGGTGGCACCTGCGGGGGCACATTGAGCGGCACCACTTACACGACATCGCCCATCAACGGCAACTGCACGGTCAATGTCACATTCGCCCTGCAAAACTTCACTGTCACTCCGAGCGCTGGGGCAAACGGTTCAATCAGCCCGAATACCGCGCAAAACAGGCCCTACGGCAGTACTGCTCAGTTCACGGTGACCCCGCTGGCCGGATATTCGGCATCTGTCGGGGGCACCTGCGGTGGCGCTCTCTCTGGCTCGATCTACACGACCGAAGCCATCACTAGCAACTGCACGGTCTCTGCATCGTTTGTTGCATTACCGGTGTTCAGTGTCACACCCACCAGCCAGGGGCACGGAAGCATTGCCAACAGCGCGCCACAGAACGTGATTCAGGGCAGTACGGCCAGCTTTACGCTGGTGCCCGATGAGGGCTATGCGGTCGCGGTGCGTGGCACTTGTGGTGGTCAATTACAGGGCACCACCTACACGACCAAACCCGTCACTGAAGCGTGCAGCGTTGATGTCAGGTTTGCCAAGAAGGTCATCCTTTTCCTTGGCAACAGCTATACGTTCGGCCGGATGGATCCGGTCATGAGCTACAACACCAACAATGTCACAGACCTCACGATGCCCATGTGGCAACGCGATGCGACGGGCTCCAACCCTGACGAGCCGCACCCCTGGGGCGGCATTCCCGGCGTTTTCAAGAAAATGGCCGACCAAGCAGGGCTGGACTACGACGTGTCCATCTCGGCGCGCAACGCGGCCTCGCTGCGTGGGCACTTCCTGAACTCCAATCCAGCAGGCTGGGATTTGCGCGGTAACGCTGCGTCGCAGAGATGGACCACTGTCGTGTTGCAGGATTTGAGCGACGAGCCACTGCCTCCGGGCCGCAGCCACAATGCTAACCTGCCGTACTTCAACGCCTATGCGGACAAGTTCCAGCAATGGATTCACGAAGGTGCGGGTGGCTCATTCACTGAAACCGAACTTTTCGGCCCGAATTGCCCGACCATCACCGGCGCATCGCAAAACACCTGCAATGTCGTGCGCACGGTGCCGGGCTCGAATTTGAACGCCAATGCCAATGCAGATATTTATCTGTATCAGACCTGGGCTCGTCCCGACCTGATCGGCCCCAACGGCTCGAACGTGAACGGCACCACTTACACGGCAGCAGAAGGGCTTGAGGCCATGACGGCCGATTTTCACGCGGGCTATTTTGGACGCGCCGCCGCGAATACGCGCTTCAAGGGCGTATCTCCGGTAGGAGATGCCTTCCTGCGTGCGGTGACCTCAGGTGTGGCGATGCGTGATCCGTATGTGCCAGACGCAAGCAAGATCAACCTCTGGTACATCGACTACTTCCATCCCAGCAAATATGGCTCCTATCTGAGCGCGCTGGTACATCTAGGCCGCATCGCGGGCGTTGATCCCACATCGCTCGGCGCGGGTGAGCTGGCGGCAATCGATCTCGGTATCTCGCCCGCAGACGCCGTTGCGCTGCAGCAGGTAGCCAAGGCTGCGCTGGTTCCGCCGGCGCCTGCCATCACAAGCGTGACCGTAGGCGACGGGCAAGTGCAGGTTGCATTCACGCCTGCAGACAATGTCGGCAATCTTGAGCTGATGGGATTTACCGTCACCTGCGGCGCGCAGACGGCCAGCGCTACAGCTTCGCCTGTCACCGTTTCGGCCCTGACCAATGGTGAGCCAGTGACCTGCACGGTCTCGGCGCGCAACATCATCGGCACCGGCGAGCCCTCACTCGCGTCCGCGCCGGTCAGTCCAGCTGCAGCAGCGCCGGCGCAATGCGGCAGCGCGCAGGGTATCGCCAGCGTCGTGCTGCCGCGTTCCAACCTCTGCGTTGGGGGCAATGTCACGGCGGTAACCTCGGCCAACGGTCAATACCAATGGGGTTGCGAGGCAGCTCCCTGGCCATTGACGACGTGCTCAGCTCCTTGGGCACAGACTCCTACGTCCTCCGGGCAAGCCACTGCTGATGTCAGCGCCGGATGGACGTTCCGCTCTGCAGCCTTCATCGCCGCAGCGTCTGTGGGCTCGTTGCCCGCGAACGTCTCCTTCCCGCACGGCCTGTTCGATTTTGTGCTCGAAGGCGGCACCCCGGGCAGCACTGCCGAATTGACTGTGACTTATCCCTCTGCATTGCCTGCGGACTCGGTGTACTGGAAGTATGGCCCAACCCCGATAGGCCACGGATGCGTCGATGCACCTTCTTGTGCGGCACCACACTGGTATGTGTTCCCTGGTGCCGTCATCGAAGGAAACTTGGTACGCCTGACCCTCGTGGACGGGGGTCTCGGTGACGACGATCTCAGCGCTAATGGCGTCATCGTGGATGCGGGAGGCCCTGGTGTGGTGGCTTCACTCGCCGGCCCTGGCACAGTGCCAGTGCCTACAGTGTCTCAATGGGCACTGTGGATGATGATGGCATTGCTGATCCTTGCAACTGGCGTCTCGATGCGCAGGCGACCTCCGACTAGGCGCTGAATGGACCTTCAGCAGAACCTGCATGAGGGGCGTCCGTTAGAACTGAGGGGCGCCATCACTGACAGGGGGCAAGCGCTGATGTTCACTGAGTCAAACCGCTAGACCGCGGTTTGCGCCCCGATTGAGGCACGCCAGTGACTCAATCGGGGGCGAATTGAGTATTTACGCTGCAGAGAGGCGATGCGCCAGGGTCAGAATGAGTAATGCCTAAAAGCAAAAAAGCCGGGTTAGATACCCGGCTTTTTTGCTCTGAGATTTTAAGGTCTCAGTTCGCTTGCTGCTCAAAAGGCAGTTTCATGTCGCGAAGGTCTTTACGTGTTTCGACCAAAACCAGTGGACCGTCGTTGATTTCAACCAATTCTGGCCGCTCCCGAGGAACGTGGATTGGCCGAGGCTCGGCAGCGATCGCTGCTTGCACGGCAGCTACCTTGTCTGCGTCGGAATTAACCCATTGCAAGCCAGCCGTATTGGCAAGTTGAGCCAGGTCGGGCAGGGGCAGGTCAAAGGGCTGAACTTTGGGCAGGCCAGCTTTGCCGGTAGTTGGCGTCACTGCAGCAGTAGCGGCAGCCGGTACTGGAGCCTGTTCGCTCGCTACGGGAGGGCGAGCAGACGCAATTACCGCCACGGGTGCTGGCGCTGGTGCAGGCACTGATGGTGGTACGGCCACAGGCGAGGAAGCTACAACGGCTTCAGGCCACGGTGCTGGTGCCGCCACCTCTGGTACCTGTGTTGCCGTTGCTGGCGCCTCGTTTCCGCGATTGAAATAAGAGCGTCCGGCCGGACGATCTGCAGCGGCTTCGGGCGTGATGTCAGGCGCGCTGAATTCAGGCTCACCATTGGGTTCTGCTTGGTCGTTGCGCTCTGGACGTTCGACATTGCGTTCGCCACGATCCTTGCGGTCACGACCATAACGATCCCTGGACCTGCGTTCGCGCCGTTCCTCGCCTTGTACGCCGTTGCCATTGCCATTGCCGTTTTCTGGCAAATCAGTCGACTCAGCGCTCAGGGTTTGCACTTCAGCGATGTCGGCTGGTTGATCCGCCCGAGAGTCAGGGGCGCGCTCGCTACGGTCACTGCGTTCACGGCGGCCTCCTTCACTACGCTCGCCCCGGTTGCGCCGGTTCTCGTTGCGTTCACCACGCTCGCCACGCTCAGAACGCGATGGTGCGCCTTCGTGTGGTTGGTTGGGGGTTTCCGAGAGAAGGTTGGTGCCTGTCTCCGAAAGCGCGGGAAGGTCGCGTTTCTCGCGTGGGCTCTGGCGTTCGCCACGCTCGTTACGTTCAGCCCTCTCGCCGCGCTCACCTCGTTCTGCACCGTTGCGGCGATTTCCGTCGCGACCAGAACCTCGGGCCTCACCCTGGACTTCGCCACGGTTTTCGCCACGGTTTTCGCCACGGCTTTCGTTCCGGCTTTCGTTCCGGCTTTCGTTCCGGCGGGCCTCACCATTTTCATTGCGACGGCCTTCGCCGTTGCCGGAGCGACCCTCACCACGGCCACGACCGCCGCGGCTACCGCGACGCTCTCCATCGCGACCACCGCGTGCTTCACGCTTTTCTTCGGAAGGTTGAACGGCGGGTGCGGGCGCGACGACGGGCGCAGGAGGAGGGGCCACGCCAAAAAGGTTTTTCAGCCAACCAACCAGACCGGCAGGCGCTGGAGTGGGTGCCGGGACGACAGCCGCAGGTGGTGCTGCCTTGACGGGCTCAGGCTTGGGTACCGCCTGGGGAGCTGGAGCGTCAGGAAGCACGCCTTTGATGACGGGCGTCTGCCGGTTTGTCGGTTCCTGGCTGCGGCGGGTGACGGTGGTTGGATCTTCGAACTCCTCAGCCATCTTGTAGCTGGCGTCCACGTCGTCCAAACGAGGATCATCGTGTTTCAACCGGTCTAGCTTGTAGTGCGGAGTCTCGAGCGTCTTGTTGGGCACCAGCGTCACATTAACACGCTGTTTGAGCTCGATCTTGGCGATCTCCGGCCGTTTTTCGTTCAGCAGGAAGCTGGCCACTTCCACCGGCACCTGTACGTTGACCGCTGCGGTGTTGTCCTTCATCGATTCTTCTTGAATGATGCGCAGGATCTGCAGCGCGCTGCTCTCGGTATCGCGAACATGGCCTGAGCCACCGCAGCGAGGGCAGGGTATGGATGCGCCTTCGGAGAGAGCGGGCTTCAGGCGCTGGCGGCTCATTTCAAGCAAGCCAAACTTGCTGATACTGCCGAATTGGACACGAGCGCGGTCCTGTCTCAGCGCATCGCGCAGGCGGTTTTCGACTTCGCGGCGATTTTTCGCCTCTTCCATGTCGATGAAGTCGATCACGATCAGCCCACCTAGATCGCGCAGACGCATCTGGCGTGCGACTTCGTCGGCAGCTTCCAGGTTGGTGCGGGTTGCAGTTTCCTCGATGTCACCGCCCTTGATGGCGCGTGCGGAGTTGACGTCAATGGCGACCAACGCTTCTGCGTGGTCGATCACGATGGCGCCGCCTGAAGGCAACTGGACCGTGCGGCTGTAAGCAGATTCGATCTGGTGCTCAATCTGGAAGCGAGAGAACAGTGGAGCGTTATCGCGGTAGCGCTTCACACGCGTAGCGTGCTCCGGCATCACATGGCTCATGAACTGGTGGGCCTGCTCGTACACGTCGTCTGTGTCGATCAGGATGTCGCCAATGTCACTGTTGAAATAGTCGCGGATAGCGCGAATCACCAGGTTGCTTTCCTGATAAATCAGGTAAGCGCCTTTTCCGCCCTTGGAAGCGCCGTCAACAGCGTCCCAAAGCTTAAGCAGGTAATTCAGATCCCATTGCAGCTCAGGTGCGCTACGGCCTATGCCGGCGGTGCGCGCGATGATGCTCATACCCTTGGGGTACTCGAGCTGGTCCATCGCCTCTTTCAACTCTGCTCGGTCATCGCCTTCGATGCGGCGGCTGACGCCACCGCCGCGAGGGTTGTTGGGCATCAGGACCACATAGCGGCCGGCCAAGCTCACAAAGGTAGTCAGTGCAGCGCCCTTATTGCCGCGCTCTTCCTTTTCTACCTGGACCAGCAGTTCCTGGCCCTCTCTGATGACGTCATTAATGCGCGCCTGACTGACCGACACGCCCTCTGCAAAATACTGGCGAGAGATTTCCTTGAATGGCAGGAAGCCGTGGCGTTCTTCGCCGTAATCTACGAAACAAGCTTCAAGGGAGGGTTCGACACGTGTGACGACAGCCTTGTAAATGTTGCCCTTGCGCTGCTCGCGTCCTTCAATTTCGATTTCGTAATCGAGCAGTTTTTGCCCGTCAACAATAGCCAACCGGCGCTCTTCAGCCTGCGTGGCATTGATCAGCATCCGCTTCATGATGCGTTCCTTTTCGTTATCTATCACGTTCGTGTGCCCCCATTGGGGCACAACGATGCCTAGGCATTCGCAATGAAACGAAAGGAACTGCCGGGTGCGCTCGGGCAGCCGCGTGTACGCTGTTTGTCAGCGACCTAGTGGCGGTTTATCGAGCGGGGGCGCGTGGAAGAAAGCGGGGGCACAAGGCCGTGTGGTGACTCGGCGTGCAGCCATATGCCCATGCTTCACGCCGACAAGCAATTGGCTTGTCTCGCGGAGCTTGAAAATCAACCCGCGCCATTTGGCGGGTGGCGGCATCATAGACACGACGTAGGTCTCGCTTCGATCCGGCAGTGCAGAAGGCCTACTGAAAAGCAGTCTGCACGCCTTGGGTATTCCGTATTCAATGTTTCATCGCGTCGGCCCGTCCTGCGCTTTTCTTGGCGTGGCTGCCGCGGCATTGGCTCGGGGCAGGGCGCTTTCTTGTGCAAGAGCGGCATCGACCTGTACTGGCGCTAAGCTAGGTGACCTGTGGCTTTAAACTCCCGTATAAGGAATTCATTTCCATTTTCAGACATGACTTGCGCTTATGAGGTCCATGCGAGGTGTTTTTCCAATGGAGACGACCTGCGTGCATTCCCGTTTGCGTAAGTCCTGTCAAATTCAACCCATTACAGCTGGTTGCCAGTGAATAGAATTATAAGTGTCAAAGACATGGCAATCGTGCCTAAGGAGAAACCCGAGGTTGGTTGGCTGACAGTAGACGCCGAAAGTGCAGGTCAGCGGCTCGATAACTTCCTGATTCGCCACCTCAAAGGTGTGCCCAAAACTCATGTCTACCGCATCATTCGTTCGGGCGAAGTGAGGGTCAATAAGGGGCGGGCCGGCGCTGAAACCAGAGTCGAAGAAGGTGACGTCGTCCGGGTGCCGCCAGTTCGTGTGGCGGAGCGGTCCGTCGATAAGCAAGATAGACCAGGCCCTGCCCGGGAGTTTCCCGTTCTGCTGGAAGATGATGTCCTGATGGCCATCGACAAGCCCTCCGGTGTCGCTGTGCACGGCGGCTCGGGCGTGAGCTTTGGCGTCATCGAGCAGCTAAGAAGCGCCCGCCACTACGGTCAGGTTGGTGGAGTCCGCTTCCTCGAGCTGGTGCACCGGCTCGACCGGGAGACCAGCGGCATACTGCTGATCGCCAAGCGGCGAAGCTCGTTGAAGCACTTGCAAGAACAATTTCGCGAACGCGAGACGGGCAAGACCTATCTGGCGCTGGTCTTGGGTGACTGGCCTGCCAAGCTCAAGGTAATCGATGCTCCGCTGCATAAATATCTGCTCGAAGGCGGGCAGGGCGACGGCGAAAGGCGGGTCAAGGTAGTTTCCAAGGACGACCCAGATGGCATGCGCGCCATCACCCTGGTGAAGGTGCGCGAACGGCTGCCAGGGTTTACTTTGCTTGAAGTGACGATCAAAACCGGCCGTACCCATCAAATCCGTGTGCATCTGCAGTCAGCAGGGCATCCCATAGCTGGTGACGACAAATATGGTGACTATGATCGCAACAAAGCCTTGCAAAAGGGCGGTCTCAAGCGCATGTTCCTTCATGCCTGGCGTTTACAGTTCACCCACCCGGTCAGTGCGGAGCGAGTAGAGTTGTCCGCGCCCTTACCGCCAGAGCTTCAAACCTTCATAAATCATGTCCAGCCGCCTGCGCCAATTTGATCTCATAGCCTTTGACTGGGATGGAACTCTATTTGACTCCACCGCGATCATCGTGCGCTGTATTCAGCAAGCTGCGGTCGACGTAGGCGGTGTTCGGCCAAGCGATGAAGCTGCCGCCTATGTGATTGGCATGGCCCTCGCACCTGCACTTGCGCATGCTGCTCCTGATGTGCCACCGGAAAAATACCCGGAGCTGGGAAAGCGCTACCGTCACCATTACATGGCGCAGCAGAATGTCATCAGCCTTTTTTCGGGAGTTCTACCCATGCTGGCCGAATTGAAGGCAAGGCACCACTGGCTGACTGTTGCCACCGGTAAAAGCCGCAGAGGATTGGACGACGTTCTGCAGTCGCGGCAATTGCAAGGTGTGTTTGATGGCTCGCGTACTGCAGACGAAACCGCTGGTAAGCCTGATCCGCGCATGCTGCAGGAATTGATGCGTGAATTCGGGGCGGAGCCCGAGCGCACACTCATGATTGGTGACACTACACACGATCTTCAAATGGCGCTCAATGCTGGTTGCGCCAGCGTGGGTGTCAGTTACGGAGCTCATGAGCCCACTGATTTCGACGCTCTGGATCCGAGATTCATCGCCCATTCTGTGGCTGATCTACATCAGTGGCTGGCTGAGCATGCTTGAGCAATCAGAGGCTCGTTCAAAAATTTAGATCATGGATGCTTTTGGATGATTGACGAAGACTCTCAGACCATCGATCTGTGTAATAGCTCTGACTTGCAAGAAGGCGGCCTGGCAGTTCCCTTTGACATAGTCTACGGGGGGCAGACCTGTCGAGCCTTTGCAATCCGTTTCGAGGGGGCAGTCCACGCATACTTGAACAGGTGCACTCACGTTGCCATGGAAATGGACTACCAGGAGGGGAAATTTTTCGATGACAGCGGTCAGTGGCTGCTTTGCGCCTCTCACGGCGCCGCTTACGCTCCAGACTCTGGCGAATGCGCCGGCGGGCCATGCCGGGGCGGTTTGGTCAAAATTGCTCTGTCAGAGAAAGATGGCGTGGTGTCTTGGCACACCTCATACTTACTCAAGCCGCTCGTCTTCTGACGAAATATATGTCCTCGCTGCCAGCCTTGCGCTGGAAATTTTTTGAGCTTACGGAGAACTTAAGTTACTTGTATGGAAAGTGAATTCGCGGTGAAATCCGAATCGAGCTCATGGGAGCGTGAAGCCATTGAAAAACTGTTGCTGGCGGATGTCCGCGAGAGGAAGGCGGCGCGCCGCTGGCGCATGTTCAAGGGTCTGGTATGGATGGGTCTTTTCGGCGCTCTCATCTGGATGCTTGCGTCCGACCGCCTTTCCACCAACGTTCCTACTGGCCCGCACACCGCGCTGGTCAATATCAAGGGCGAGATCTCCGACGGAGGCGAGGCAAGCGCGGAAAATGTGATGTCTGCCATGCGTGGGGCGCTGGAAGACGAAGGTTCCAAAGCCTTGGTGCTTCTGATCAACTCACCTGGTGGAAGCCCGGTTCAAGCGGGCATCATTAACGACGAAATATCGCGTCTTCGCAAGCTCCACAACAAGCCGATTTACGCCGTAGTTGAAGAGACCTGTGCCTCGGCCGCCTACTACATTGCTGCAGCGACTGATCGCATTTACGTAGACAAAGCCAGCATTGTGGGAAGCATTGGCGTATTGATGGACGGTTTTGGCTTTGTGGGCACCATGGAGAAGCTGGGCGTCGAGCGCCGGCTGCTGACTGCGGGAGAGAATAAAGGCTTCCTGGATCCCTTCAGCCCACAATCTGAAGAGCAAAAGAAATACGCTCAAGTCATGCTGGACAGAATTCACAAGCAGTTCATTGCTGCCGTCAAAAAGGGGCGAGGTGATCGGCTGAAGGAAACGCCAGAAACATTCAGCGGACTGTTCTGGACCGGTGAACAGGCGGTGGATATGGGTCTGGCCGATAACTTGGGCAGCCTGGATTCTGTAGCGCGAGACGTTGTGAAGGCAGACAAGCTGGTGGATTACTCGAACAGAGAAAACATTGCAGAACGCCTCGCCAAGCGTTTCGGAGCTGCCATGGGGCAGGGCGCAGCGGGCGCTGCATTGCAATCGATGCCCAGACTGCGCTGAGTTTTTCATCCATCTTTCGGTTCCCGAGGGCGTGTCATCAATTAAAACCCCCACGCTGACTCGCCCTGAGGATGGATACGTGAAGGCAGGCGCAGGCGGTAGTGATCTCGGTCAAGGCTGCCGACAAAATAGACGCCGCAGGGCAAGCTGGCCCCCTGGCATGGCAACGCGTGGGGGTTTTAATTGATGACACGCCCTAGAGATCACGAATAGTTCGCGTTCTTCAGATTATGATCCTGCGATTATTTTTCGTGCCGTCAGACGGGGCACGAAAAAAACAAAAATCAAAAACTTGAAAGGTCCCGAAAGTGCGCCATCATTTCTGGAAAGCGGCTCTGCCGTTGGCAGTCCTTGCTACGGCCTCTGCGCCGGCCCTAGCGCAGGCAGACAAGGGCGAGGGAGCCGCGTCAGCTTTATCGGGATGGACCTTCAGCGCCGCCCCCTACACTTTGCATTTCTCCAAGGCCAAAAAAGAGAATGATTTTGAGCCTGACAACCAGGAGCATTCTTATGTGTGGCTCCTGGCTGCAGAAAAAAGGCTGAATGAGCGCAACTTTGCCGGCTTCGCGTGGTTCAACAATTCATTTGGCCAACCTACACAGTATCTCTACTACGGATGGCGCTTTCAGCCGCTGTCGTCGGCGCCCAAGTTGTTTCTCAAGCTGAGTGCTGGTGTGATCCACGGCTACAAAGAGCCATATCACAAGAAAATTCCCTTCAATTCTTCAAGCGGTTGGGGCTTCACCGCCATTCCTGCGATAGGCTGGCAGTTCACGCCCGAATCGGCCCTGCAAGTCAATGTGCTGGGCACGGCAGGCTTGATGTTCCAATACAACTACACCTTTAAATAGGCGTAGTTGGACATAGGAAATTTGCTCAGGGGCCAATAGCGAAGACGCAAGGCAGCTTTAGGTAAGTTTCGGCATCGGAGGTTGTTATGCCGGAACGCTTCCATTGACTGATGGGGCGCATGGATATCCTGGCACTTTCCAGTGTGAGGCCGCTCGCAACGGCCAGCCGCGTGTCTTCCCGCAGGCTTGCTATCAAAGCTTGCAACAGTGCTTGGTTCCGGTAGGGCGTTTCTATGAAAAGCTGTGTTTGCCCATGTTTCCGGGCGATAGCTTCTAGATCGCGGATACGTTGAGTTCGAGCTGCGGGATCCTGGGGCAGATAGCCTACAAACGCAAAATTCTGTCCATTCAATCCGCTCGCAGCCAAGGCCAGCAAAATAGATACCGGCCCTACCAGCGGTATGACCTCAATTCCTAATTCGTGCGCGGCGCGTGCGACCGAGCTTCCTGGGTCGGCAATGGCTGGCATACCCGCTTCGCTGACCAGCCCGATGTCCATGCCTTGCAGGGCAGCGGCGAGCAGGGGGCGAGCATCGTAGGGTGTTGAGCCAGCCCCCGCGTGATCACCCTTCTTATGCACCTCACGAGGGAGTTCCGTGATTTGCAGATTCTGTATGGGCTGAGCCAGCGGTGTCAGAGCATTAACTCTCTTGAGAAACGCTCGAGTAGATTTCGCGTTCTCTGTAATCCAGTGCGTCAGGCTAGCTGCGCGCTTGAGCGTCCCCAGGGGTAAAACGTCATCGGCTGCCGTTTGCTGTTCACATCCATGGTCCAGCGGTACGGGTACCAGATAGAGTTTGCCTTTCGACGTTGATGGTGTGCTCATGGCAGCGTCTTGCCAGCGGCTCGGAGCAAACGCGCCGTCCGGATCAATGGTAGTCCCACGAGCGCTGTTGGATCGTCGCTGTGGATGGCTTCAAGCAGCGCGATGCCCAAGCCTTCGCTCTTGGCGCTCCCGGCGCAATCGTAGGGCTGTTCTGCGCGCAGGTAGCGCTCAATTTCTGCTTCCGCCAGCGAACGAAACCGCACTTCAACTGCTGCTAGATCGCTCCTTTCAAACGTGTCGTCCAGGCATACGACAGCCAGAGCTGTCTGAAAGATCACGGTTTGGCCGCTCATGCGGCGCAACTGCGCCACCGCGCGTTCGTGCGTTCCCGGCTTGCCCAAAGGCTCGCCATTCAAATCAGCCACCTGGTCCGATCCGATCACGATGGCATCAGGGTGGCGGGCGGCTACATCACGCGCCTTCGCCAGCGCGAGGCGCTGCGCCAGGGCGCGAGGCGATTCTTCGGGGTAGGGCGTCTCATCAACGTTAGGCGCAACGACGGTGAAAGCTTGGCCTAGGCGCTCCAGCAGTTCACGCCGGTAGCGTGAGGTAGATCCCAGAATGAGTGGCCGCGCGGCGCTTTCCTGAGAAGGCGGAGGGGAGTTGGGGGAAATCGAGAGCATGAGCTTGATTCTGCGTGAACTGATTTGATGACTTGCGAAACTATGACGTGGCAGGCGAGCCAGCGCTTTCGAGCGCAGGCTCAGACAATGGCTCATCGGCTGCGCGGGTTTTGATGTCGCGGGCCATGCGGGATTTTTTGGCTGACGCCCCCATGGAGATCATAGGCACGCTCTTATACTGCTTCGATGAGCAGAAACTTTAACCCGCGACGGCTTGATGTCGCGGCATTATCCCAAGCCAAAGCCCAAGTATCCGGTCACGATTCGGTGCAGGATTATGAACGCCTGTCCAAAGAGTTGCACGGTCCAGCGCCTGGCGTGTCTATTGATTGGCAAGCTGTAGGTGGGCAGCGACGAGCAGTCGATGGTGGAACCTATCTGGCGCTTCATTTGAATGCCAGCGCGGATCTTCCGCTGACTTGCCAGTTGTGCATGGGCGAAATCATTGAGCCGGTGACAGTAGATCGCCATTTCATTTTCCTGGCAGACGAAGAAGCCGCCGCTTCATTGGACGAGTCTTCAGAAGAGGATGATGTACTCGCTCTTTCGTCCGAATTTGACTTGCAGGCCTTGGTAGAAGATGAAATGCTGATGGCGTTGCCTTTGGTGCCGCGCCATGAACAGTGCCCTGACGAGCCGATCCTGGCGTCTGACGATGCAGATTTCGAGGCGGCGCTGAACGACAAGCCTAAGCCCTTTGCATCGCTGGCCGCTCTCAAGGGAAGCCTGAAATCAAAGTAAGGCCGATTGTTACTGGCAAAACAAACAGCGTTTTTAGCGACATCTATTTTTTTTCAGGCTATAATCAAAGGCTTAGTGCGCTAGAGGGGTGTTCTGTGCAAGCCTGAACAATCCTTTAAGTGCCTTGAAAACTCCATTTCAACCTGGTCCCTGCTGTTTGATCAACGTCTGATCCTATAGTCGGAGCCCGCATTAGACTTCGAAGGAGCCACCATGGCCGTTCAGCAAAACAAAAAATCGCCGTCCAAGCGCGGCATGCATCGTTCGCACAATGCGCTCACCACACCAGGTACTGCTGTGGAGCCAACGACAGGTGAAATGCACCTGCGTCACCATATCAGCCCCAACGGTTTCTACCGTGGTCGCCAGGTGATCAAGTCTAAAGCTGAGGCTTGAAACTTAAGTTATTGACTATGTAAAGAGGTCTGCCAGCTCCGCTGGTCTGATTTCCTTGCATATACTTGCTGGGCCCGAGCCTACGCTCATACGTAGTTTCGGGCTCTTGCTGTTTCTGGGCGGCAAATATCTAATTCAAGAGATACGGCGCTTACAGGTGCCGAGCTTCATGGGGTGTGCATGATCGTTTTGGCAGTTGATTGCATGGGTGGTGACCATGGCCCCAAGGTCACGCTGCCGGCCTGTCAGCGATTTCTCGAGAAGCATCCGGATGCAAAGCTTTTGCTGGTTGGACAGCCTGAAGCGTTGGCGTCCCTTCGCCACCCCCGAGCGCAGGCGGTGGCGGCAAGTGAAGTCGTCAGTATGGACGATAGCGTTGAGATCGCCTTGCGCAAGAAAAAGGATTCGTCCATGCGCATTGCCATCCAGCAGGTCAAGGATGGTGCTGCACAAGCCGCAATTTCCGCCGGCAATACGGGCGCACTTATGGCGATTGCTCGCTATCTTCTTAAAACCCTGGACGGAATTGAACGCCCAGCCATCGCCACGCAGATGCCCAATGCCAAGGGCGGTGCCACGACAGTTCTGGATCTCGGTGCCAATGTGGACTGCACGGCCGAGCATTTGCTGCAATTCGCTGTCATGGGCTCTGCCCTCGTCTCGGTGCTCAAGAATGATGACCACCCTTCGGTCGGGTTGCTCAATATTGGCGAAGAGATGATCAAGGGGAGCGATGAGATCAAGCGGGCAGGGGATTTGCTCCGCTCAGCCGGACGGTCCAATGATCTGAATTTCTATGGAAATGTCGAGGGTAACGACATTTTCAAAGGCACGGTCGATATCGTGGTGTGCGATGGTTTTGTGGGCAATGTTGCGCTCAAAACGAGTGAAGGCCTTGCAGGAATGATTGTGAGTTTCCTGAAGGAAGAGTTTTCACGCTCTATCTTTACGAAAATCGCGGCCATTTTTGCCTATCCTGTCCTTAAATCGCTGCAAAAACGCATGGACCATCGGCGCTACAACGGCGCCGCCCTGCTTGGACTGCGTGGCCTGGTTTTCAAGAGCCATGGCTCTGCTGATGCGGTGGCATTCGAGCAGGCTCTGGAGCGCGCGTATGATGCCGCTAGCCGACAATTGCTGAGTCGCGTTCAAGCGCGAATTTCTCAGGCGGCACCTTTGCTGACCGCTTCCGCCGTCAGTGCGGGTGCCGAGACACCGGCTTAGCGCAAAATAATGCCGCACGCTTGTGTGGTTCGTTGCCCCTGGGGCGTATCGCTTGGGGGTGGCGGGCACCGCATAAGAGAGGCAGTTTTACCTCGTTTGAAGGCCACAATTAGAAAATGACCCGTCGATATTCTCGTATCACTGGCACCGGCAGTTACCTGCCACCGCGCCGCGTCAGCAACGAAGATCTGGTTTCAGAGTTGGCGGAGCGGGGCATTGAGAGCTCAGATCAGTGGATCGTTGAGCGGACCGGTATCAAGGCTCGTCATTTCGTCGCGCCCGAAATGGCGTGTAGTGATTTAGCTGTACCGGCGGCCCAGGCAGCTATTCAGGCGGCCGGCCTGCAAGCTTCAGATATCGATCTGATAGTCGTCGCAACATCGACCCCGGACATGGTGTTTCCTGCTACGGCCGCGATCGTGCAGAACAAGCTGGGCATCGCTGGCTGTCCGGTGTTTGATGTCCAGGCGGTTTGCAGCGGATTCATCTATGCGCTCGCCGTTGCCGACGCCATGATCGCCAACGGCACAGCTAACCGAGCCCTGGTGATCGGATCAGAGGTTTTTTCGCGGCTTCTGGATTTCAACGACCGCACGACCTGCGTGTTGTTTGGTGACGGCGCTGGCGCGGTTGTGCTGGAGGCTAGCTCCACGCCGGGAATTCTCGCTACAGATTTGCATGCCGATGGCAAGCACGTGGGCATCCTCTGCGTTCCGGGCCATGTCTCGGGTGGAAAAGTCACAGGCAGTCCATTGCTCACCATGGACGGACAAGCTGTTTTCAAGCTCGCAGTGGGCGTGCTTGACAAGGCTGCGCGTGCTGTCTTGGCAAAAGCGGGCAAAACCGAAGCCGACATCGATTGGCTGATTCCGCATCAGGCCAATATCCGCATCATGCAGGGAACGGCCAAGAAACTGCACCTGCCCCCTGAAAAGATGGTGGTCACCGTGCACGAACATGGAAACACCTCAGCGGCATCGATTCCGCTGGCGCTTGACCATGCGGTGCGCGCAGGCAAGATATCCAAAGGCCAGACACTTTTGCTTGAAGGTGTCGGCGGTGGCTTCACATGGGGCGCTGTCCTTCTGGAATTTTGAGAACGCCCTGGAAGCGTCCCCGGTGCTTAGATAGCTCCGTGAAGCCGAATCAACGTGAATACTTGTCAAGATTTTGAATATTCTGAAAGATCCAACATAGGATCCCTGCTTTCATGAAACCTGTTGCTTTCGTTTTCCCTGGTCAAGGTTCTCAGTCGGTCGGTATGCTCGACGCCTGGGGTGACCATCCTGCCGTCATTGAAACGCTCGCAGAAGCATCTGATGCTTTGGGCGAGGACGTCGCGGCCCTTATTCACGATGGTCCCAAGGAGGCTTTGGCGCTGACCACCAACACCCAGCCGGTCATGCTGGTCGCTGGGATTGCTGCTTGGCGTGCCTGGATATCCGAAGGAGGGGATTTGCCTGCTGCTCTGGCAGGCCATTCTTTGGGCGAATATTCCGCTCTTGTGGCCTCAGAGGCGCTCACGCTTGCACAGGCGGCTCCGCTCGTTCGATTTCGTGCGGCTGCCATGCAGGAGGCTGTGCCCGTTGGTACCGGTGCCATGGCTGCCATTCTCGGGCTTGATGCCGAGAAAGTCATCCTCGGCTGCGCAGAGGTGACACAGGCATTGGGTTCAGAGTCCGAGATCGTCGAAGCGGTCAATTTCAATGACCCGGCGCAGACCGTTATTGCCGGTAGCAGGGCGGCCGTTGAGAAAGCTTGTGAAGTGCTCAAAGGCATGGGCGCCAGGCGAGCGTTGCCGCTTCCCGTATCCGCGCCTTTTCATTCGACCCTGATGAGTCCTGCAGCGGAAAAGCTGAGAGAGAAGTTAGCTGAAGTCGAATTGGCCACACCGCGCATCCCTGTCGTCAACAACATCGATGTGTCCATTGAGGACGAGCCCGCTAGAATCCGCGACGCACTTTATCGCCAGGCTTTTGGTCCGGTGCGCTGGGTGGAGTGCGTTCACAAGATCAAGGCCATGGGGATAGGTACACTCGTCGAATTCGGACCGGGCAAGATATTGGCTGGTATGACGAAGAGAATTGATGCCGGTATGGAAGGCCTCGCAGTCTATGACCCGGCGTCCCTTGAGCAAACCAAGGTGTCGGTGGCCAGTATGGCCGGAAGGGATTGAATGTCGGGCAATACTACGGGCCAGGTGGCCTTGGTCACTGGTGCTTCGCGTGGCATTGGCGCTGCCATTGCAGCTGAACTTGCGGCGCGTGGCTTCAAGGTGGTGGGTACCGCCACCACTGACGAGGGCGCTGCACGCATTAGTGCTTCGCTTGCGTCTCATCCGCACTGCCGTGGAGCCCGCCTTGACGTGAATGATGCGGCGGCCGCAGAAGCTCTTATAGACAGCATTGTCAAAGAGCACGGAGAACTGCACGTTCTGGTGAACAATGCAGGCATCACACGGGACATGCTGGCCATGCGTCTGAAAGACGATGACTGGGATTCCGTATTGGATACGAATCTGAAAGCAGTATTTCGCACAAGTCGTGCTGTAATACGGCCCATGATGAAACAGCGTTATGGCCGCATCATCAACATCACGAGTGTGGTGGGTGCGGCAGGCAATCCTGGTCAGGCCAACTATGCGGCGGCCAAGGCCGGCGTAGCCGGTATGACAAGAGCACTTGCTCGCGAACTGGGAAGCCGCAACATTACAGTTAATTGTGTGGCCCCTGGATTTATCTCCACAGACATGACGGCAGCGCTCTCAGAAGAACAGCAAAAAGCCCTCGCAGGGCAAATTCCACTGGGTCGCCTGGGGCAGCCTAGGGACATTGCTCATGCGGTGGCCTACCTTGCCAGCCCACATGCCGGCTACGTAACGGGGCAGGAATTGCACGTGAACGGCGGAATGTTCATGGCCTGAACTTGCCCTGCAAGCGAGACCATATTCAGTCATTTAACCCTGACCGCGACTCCATCTGAAGTCACTGTAACTTTTTCTTCCGGCGCCTCTCAGGCCATAGGCTCTGTAAGCGCGGGTAAAATCCTTTTTTTTATAACCCTTAGAGGGAATCCATGAGCGATATCGAAGCACGTGTCAAGAAAATCATCGCCGAACAACTCGGCGTGGAAGAGTCACAAGTCACCAACGAAAAGGCCTTTGTGGCCGATCTGGGTGCAGACTCGCTGGACACCGTGGAACTGGTGATGGCATTGGAAGATGAGTTCGGCATTGAAATTCCCGACGAAGACGCCGAAAAAATCACTACTGTGCAAGCGGCGATTGACTACGCCACTTCCAAGAAGGCCTAAGTACTGAGATGAGCTTTCCGATGAACCGGCGCCGCGTTGTCGTCACAGGTCTGGGTTGTGTGAGCCCCGTGGGTAACACTGTGGCTGAGAGCTGGGCCAACTTGCTCGCGGGCCGGTCGGGCATAGATTTGATTACTCAGTTCGACGCCAGCGCGTTCGCGTGCAGGTTTGCTGGGGAAGTCAAGGGATTCAATGTCACTGACTACATGCCCGAAAAAGAAGCGCGCCATATGGATCGCTTCATTCATCTCGGAATTGCTGCAGCCACGCAAGCGATACGCGATGCGGGGCTTCCCACGGGAGACGCTCTGACGCCAGAATTGGCGGAGCGAATCGGCTGCAATATTGGCTCCGGCATAGGTGGGTTGCCCATGATTGAGGCCACCCACACGGAGTTGGTCAATCGCGGCCCCCGTCGGGTGTCCCCATTCTTCGTGCCCGCCTCGATCATCAATATGATCTCCGGGCACGTCTCTATTCAAAACGGCTTTAAGGGCCCCAACATTTCTGTTGTGACAGCATGCACCACAGGTCTGCATGCCATTGGCCTGTCGGCGAGACTTATCCAGTGCGGCGACGCCGATGTGATGGTGGCAGGCGGCGCTGAGTCCACGGTATCTCCATTGGGAGTAGGGGGTTTTGCAGCTGCCAGGGCCTTGTCTACTCGTAACGACGACCCCAAGACAGCTTCACGCCCCTGGGACAAGGGTCGCGACGGATTTGTCCTGGGTGAGGGCGGCGGCGTCATGGTGCTCGAAGAGTATGAGTATGCGCGTAAACGCGGCGCCAAAATATATGCTGAGCTGATTGGTTTCGGCATGAGTGGTGATGCGTATCACATCACCGCCCCGGATGTCGATGGGCCTAAGCGTTCCATGCAATCTGCGCTGCGTGATGCAGGTCTGAACCCTGATGCACTTGACTACATCAACGCTCACGGCACTTCTACGCAGCTTGGGGACGTCAACGAAACCAATGCCATCAAGGCGGCGCTAGGTGATTCCGCAAAGCGCGTGGTCGTCAACTCTACCAAGAGCATGACCGGACATTTGCTCGGCGGCGCAGGTGGTATTGAAAGCGTATTTACTGTGTTGGCCATCCATCATCAGAAGAGTCCGCCAACCACCAACATTTTCGAGCAAGATCCTGAATGCGATCTTGATTATTGTGCCAACACCGCTCGCGATATGAAAATTGATGTGGCGTTGAAGAACAATTTTGGGTTTGGTGGCACTAACGGGTCATTGGTATTCAAACGAGTCTGAAAAGACTGCTCTGCGGCTGCTTGGGTGGTTCGGTCGGTTGGCTGGATCGCCTTCAAACCGCAGGCCGCCTGAAGAGTCGCTTCAGCGCCTTGCCACTATTCCATTCCAAAGACTCGAGCCGCCTTAAGTACTGCTTGCGCACCATTGGGGGCCTGAGTTGGTTTGGGGCAGGTCAGGCAAACGCCACTTGAATAATGCAAGATGAACGAAGTCCCTTTGGTGGTTTATCCAGTTGGGCGCACACCCCGTCTGGCGGGAGCGCTGCTGGGGCTTTGGCTCATGTCCATCTTGGTGGGCTTGGCTTGGTCTCTAGCACAGGTGTCAGAGCAGACCTCCTTCATCTGGAGGCTAAGCCTGCTTTTAACGGTGCTGATCGCCTGCGGCCTTGGTCTGATATTTTTCTGGCGTACGCAAATTTCGCAGCGCCTGGCCTTCGATGGTGGAGAATGGTGGCTGTACGGGCCAGATATGACGCCGCAGACCAATCTCGGAGAGCCTGTGGCCGTAGTGCTGGACGCATGGGGCGGAATGCTTTTGCGTTGGCCCGGGGCGGGGTGCGGTCTCAACTCCCAGGCAAAGTGGCTTTGGGCAGAGGCGACGAGCGTTCCTTCTCGCTGGCATTTATTGCGCTGTGCGCTTTATTCGCCCGCCAACCGGCCCGTAGCCGAGGTGGCCGGTGAACCTACCCAACCCTGATCTTTCAAGCTGCGCCCGCGCAGGTTAGTTTATCCTTGTCTCTACCTTCTGAACCTCCCGTTTCCGCCACCGACAGCGACGCCCGCCTGGTCGAGCGTGCCGCTGCGGGTGATCATCGGGCGTTTGAACTGCTGGTCATCAAGTATCAGCGTCGTATCGAACGTCTGATTGGACGCATGGTGCGGGACGTAGACCTGATCCCTGATATTGCGCAGGAAACATTTATTCGTGCCTGGCGTGCCTTGCACCAATTCCGTGGGGATGCCCAGTTCTACACTTGGTTGTACCGGATTGCGGTCAATACAGCCAAGAAAACGCTTCTGGAGATGAAGCGCGATCCGACCGTCACGGAAGCCGCTTTGTTATCTGCTGAGAGCGAAGATGAAACTTCCCGGCCGCAAAACGAACTAACCTCCGAGGCGACTCCTGAAACTGAGTTGGCAGCGCGTGAAATCGCAGCCGCTGTCAATGCAGCGATGGAAGCTTTACCCGAAGATTTACGCCAGGCAGTGACCTTGCGTGAGATTGAGGGTTTGAGTTATGAAGAGATTTCGGAAGCTATGAATTGCCCCATCGGAACAGTGCGTTCCCGGATTTTCCGGGCGCGAGAAGCTATCTCCGTGAAGGTCAAGCCTTTGCTGAGTCATCAGATGGGCAAACGCTGGTAATCTCAGATTGCCGGTAAACATGGGCTCATGAGGCGGGAATTGATGCTGAAGTGCTAATGATGGTCAATATGAAAACGCAAGAACAAACCCCACTGTGCGAACAGGTGTCGGCGCTGATGGACGGCCAACTGAGCGGCACCGAGTTCGATGCCGCCGCGCAAAACGCCTCGCTAGGCGAGATGCGCGAGAGTTGGCATCTGTACCATGTGATCGGCGACGTTCTCAGGTCCCCCGAGTTGGCCGATTGCCGGCGTGATGCGCTCTTTCTTGAGCGTCTCGGTGAGCGCCTGAAGCACGAAACTCCTGTGCCAATCGCGGTTAAACCGGTTGCTATCGTTCCGATCCCTGCTGTGGTGGAGGAACGCATTGGCCGCACAGCCGCCAACGATGGCGTGTTTCGTTGGAAGTTGGTGGCTGGATTCGCCTCTTTTGCGGCAGTCGCAGCCATAGGGTGGGGCGCTTTGGGCAGCCTGGGTCCGCGCCCTGCAGGCCCTCAAATGGCTCAAAACGCCACGCCTAACCTCACCTTGGCTCAACCTTCCGTCTCGGTGGCTGAGACGGAAACTCCGGTGATGCTACGTGACGCCCGTCTGGACGAATTGCTGTCTGCCCACAGGCAAGCCTCCGGAGTGTCTGCATTGGGTGACGCCTCCGGTTTCCTGCGCAATGCTACCTTCGAAGGGCCTTCACGTTGATGAGCGGCGTATTGGCGGCTCCGTACCGTATCGCGACCACATACGGCCGCAGCCCTGCCGGGCATTTGGCTCACACGTTACTGCGCGTGGCTTTGGCGTGGAGCGCCGGTGGCATTTTGACTTTGGCTTGCGCCCAGGTTGGCGGGCAATTTGGCCCAGGGGGCGCTCAGTCCGCAGGATCGCAACGTTCAAGCCAGCCTACTGGTGCAGGGCAGTTTGGGCCTGCAGGGGCACCTCTCGCAGGAGCGCAACGCTCTAATCCACCAGCTGGTGCCGGACAGTTTGGTCCAGGCGGAGCCCATCTTGTGGGGCCGCCAGAGCGCACCGTCTCTGAATGGTTGGTGCGCTTGCAACAGGCATCACGTTGGCCGGCTTATGCAGGCACTTTCGTCGTGTCCTCCACATCCGGGGCGCTGTCGAGCGCGCGCATCTGGCACGTGTGCGAAGGCGATACCCAGATCGAGCGTGTAGAGTCCTTGACTGGTGCCCCCAGGTTAACCTACCGGCGCAATGACTCGGTGGTGACGTTCTTTCCTCAGACCCGTGTCATGCAAAACGAACGACGCGAGTCGAACGGGGCATTTCCTTCACTACTGAATTCCTCTGAGGAATTCGAGACTGAGAATTTTTATAACGCCCGTCAGCAAGGGCAGGGCCGCGTCGCGGGCTTTGATGCAGACATCGTTCAGCTCTTGCCGCTGGATGAACTGCGCTTTGGCTACCGTATCTGGAGCGAAAAACGCACTGGGCTGGTAGTGAAAATGCAGACTCTCGCCGGCGACGGCAGGGTACTCGAGCAAGTGGCATTTTCGGAACTGCAGCTCGACGCACCACTGAGCATGGACAAGCTCAAGCAAATGATGGCTCAGACCGATGGCTATCGACTTGAAAAGTCGGACAAGGTCAAGACCACTGCTGCCTCTGAAGGATGGAGCCTGAAATCTCCTGTGCCGGGATTCAGTCCCCAGAGTTGCTATAGAAAGCCTCCAGCGTCCAACTCGAAAATGGTGCAGTGGATTTTCTCTGACGGCCTGGCCACGGTCTCTCTGTTCATGGAGCCTTTCAATCGCGACCGCCATGTGCGCGAAGGTCAGTCTGCCCTTGGTGCGACACATACGCTGACGAAACGCTTGGCCGACAAGGCTGGTGATTGGTGGGTAACCGCCGTAGGCGAAGTACCCATGGGCACTCTTAAAGCCTTTACAGACAGCTTGGAACGTAAGAATTAATGCGCCGACCCCGTCTTTAATGATGGGGTTCAGCCCATTGTTTATTTGAAGGCGCCAAGTCAGCGGGTCAAGCTTTCAGGCTTGAAAACTTGGTCAGAGGGGCAACCTTAAGGTGATTGCCTCGCGTATGGTCGTTATATCGCTCCATCACGTATTTTTTGCTATTCATGAGAAGAGAGCATCCTGATATGGTGAATCTGAAAATCAAAAAGTTGGCTTTGGCCGCATGGGTTGCTCCGTTGATCGTGAGCGGCACTATGGCAGGCTTGGCAGGCCCTGCAGGAGCCCAGCAGACTCCTGTGGCTGCATCTGTACGTGGGCTGCCTGATTTCACCGATCTGGTGGAGCAGGTGGGTCCTGCTGTAGTGAATATCCGAACCATGGAGCGCGTGCGAGCAGGCTCTGATGGGGCAGGCGGCCCGATGGAAGAGGAAATGCAGGAGTTTTTCAAGCGCTTCTTCGGCATTCCCATGCCCAATGCGCCACGCCAACCTCAACGTCCCAACCGCCCTCAGCCCGAGCAGGAGCAGCCACGCGGAGTCGGTTCCGGGTTCATTCTTTCCGGCGACGGTTTTGTCATGACCAACGCCCACGTAGTCGACGGGGCTGACGAAGTGATTGTCACGCTCCCCGATAAGCGTGAATTCAAGGCAAAGATCGTGGGCGTCGACAAACGTACGGATGTTGCGGTCGTCAAGATCGATGCGACTGGGCTGCCTGTGGTCAAGATCGGTGACATCAACCGCCTGCGAGTCGGGGAGTGGGTAGTCGCCATCGGATCCCCGTTCGGGCTTGAAAACTCAGTCACTGCGGGGATCGTCAGTGCCAAGCAACGAGACACAGGTGATTACCTGCCGTTGATCCAGACCGATGTCGCCGTCAATCCAGGAAATTCCGGTGGCCCGCTGCTGAACATGCGCGGGGAAGTGGTCGGCATTAATAGCCAGATTTATTCGCGCTCGGGCGGCTATATGGGCATTTCCTTTGCCATTCCCATTGACGAAGCGATGCGCGTGAGCGAACAGCTGCGCGTTAGCGGAAGAGTGACCCGCGGTCGCATCGGCGTTCAGATTGACCAGGTGACCAAGGATGTCGCTGAATCGATTGGATTAGGTAAGCCCCAAGGCGCCTTGGTGCGGAGCGTGGAGGCTGGCTCTCCGGCTGAGAAGGCTGGCGTTGAGGCGGGTGACATCATCACCCGATTCGAGGGCAGGCCGATTGAAAAAGCGTCTGACTTGCCGCGTCAGGTCGGTAATGTCAAGCCAGGCTCTCGCGGCACTATTACGGTTTTCCGACGCGGGGCCAGCCGTGACCTTTCAATCACGGTCGCGGAACTGGAGCCAGAGAAGACCGCTCGCCGGACTCTCGAGCGCGCCGAGACGCCGAAATCCACCGCTTCCGTCCAGGCGCTTGGCCTGACAGTAACCGCGTTGACTGATGCTCAGCGCAAGGAACTGAAAGTCAAACGCGGTGTTCGAGTTGAATCTGCCGCTGATAGTGCCGCTCGAGCGGGACTGCGCGAAGGCGATGTGATCTTGTCGGTGGGCAACATTGAGATCGATTCTGTGAAGGAGTTTGAGGCAGCCGCCGCCAAGACGGACCGCTCCAAGCCTGTATCAGTGTTGGTTTTGCGCGGCGACCTCGTGCAATATGTGATCTTGAGGCCCAACCGCTGAGGCGGCTATGGCAGGCCTGCGTCCGCCAAAGGGCGATGAAAATCAGAGGTGACGAGCGCCACTTGAGGCCGGAGATCACCTCGGTGACGGCTTGAAAAAAGCCCCAGCCCTCAGTCGGGATTGGGGCTTTTTTGCGACGCTTAACTTGAGCAACTTTATTTGAGATGACCAATCATTCAATTGTTTCAACAGGTTCTCATTTGGCTTACATATTGTTTTAGATAGAATCACGCCTTATTTCGCCGACCAACGCGCATATGGATGCACCTTAAATCCACATTGCGGAAATTGGCTTCATCACATTACATGCATTCCACAAAAAGACCACAGCTTGTCCAAAGGGAAGCCCACCTGAACTGTTGATAAGCTGTTGATAAATTTCCGTTGCTGCGTCGCAACGACCGATGATTCGTGATTTGAGGCTTCGAAAAAGGCGCTTTTTGCCTACAATGAAGCTCCAACTATCGCAGTTGCCATAGATTGTTGGTTGAGGGCGCGTCACTTCTTTGGCGCGCCCTTTTTTCATGCGCACCACCCGTTATTTCAAATACTTGGCTCGACTCCTTGATGGACCACATCAGAAATTTTTCGATCATCGCGCACATTGACCATGGCAAATCCACGCTGGCGGATCGCTTGATTCAGCGCTGCGGAGGTCTTGCTGACCGTGATATGGAGGCGCAGGTACTGGACTCGATGGACATCGAGAAAGAGCGGGGGATAACCATCAAGGCACAGACTGCTGCGCTCCAATACAAAGCGCGAGATGGCAAGGTCTACAACCTCAACCTGATCGACACGCCCGGTCACGTGGATTTCTCCTATGAGGTCTCACGCTCGCTCTCGGCTTGTGAAGGCGCGCTGCTCGTAGTTGACGCATCTCAAGGCGTTGAAGCGCAAACTGTGGCGAACTGCTACACGGCGCTGGAGCTTGGTGTTGAGGTGGTGCCCGTACTCAACAAGATGGATCTCCCGCAAGCGGATCCAGAAACCGCCAAGACCGAAATCGAAGAGGTGATTGGAATCGACGCCAGTGAGGCCATCGCAATTTCGGCGAAGACCGGCATGGGTATTGACGACGTTCTCGAGCAGATCGTCGCCAAGGTGCCAGCACCGCGTGGCCAACCTGAGGCGCCACTGCGCGCCATGATCATCGACAGTTGGTTCGACGCTTACGTGGGCGTCGTGATGCTCGTGCGAGTGGTCGATGGTCATCTGAACAAAGGTGAACGCTTCCGGATGATGGCCACTGGCGCAGCGTATGAAGCCAACACGCTTGGTGTGTTCACGCCTGCACCGCAACAGCGCGAAGGGCTGAACGCCGGCGAGGTGGGTTACATCATTGCGGGCATCAAGGAGCTGAAGGTTGCCAAGGTAGGCGACACCATCACCCTGGAGAAAAAACTTCCTGGCAACTTGGGGCCTGCAGAGAAGGCTCTGCCTGGTTTCAAGGAAATTCAGCCGCAGGTTTTTGCCGGCCTTTACCCTACCGAAGCCAACCAATACGACGCGCTTCGGGACAGCCTCGAGAAGCTGCAACTGAACGATGCTTCGCTTCATTTTGAACCCGAGGTTTCGCAGGCTTTGGGCTTTGGATTTCGCTGCGGGTTCCTCGGCTTGCTCCACATGGAAATCGTGCAGGAGCGATTGGAGCGGGAATTCGATCAAGATCTGATCACCACTGCACCCAGTGTGGTGTATGAGGTGGAGAAGGCAGATGGCGAAGTCATCATGGTGGAAAACCCATCGAAGATGCCCGAGGCGAGCAAGATCAACGAAATTCGCGAGCCCATCGTCACTGTTCACCTGTACATGCCGCAGGAATATGTGGGTTCTGTGATGACGCTAGCCAACAACAAGCGGGGCGTCCAGCTCAACATGGCCTATCACGGTCGTCAGGTCATGTTGACGTATGAACTGCCACTGGGTGAAATAGTGCTCGACTTCTTCGACAAACTCAAAAGCGTGAGCCGAGGCTACGCCAGCATGGACTACGAGTTCAAGGAATACCGACCCTCCGATGTCGTGAAGGTGGACATCATGCTCAACTCGGAAAAAGTCGATGCCTTGTCCATCATCGTGCACAGAAGTCAGTCGCAATACCGCGGGCGGGCTGTAGCGGCCAAGATGCGCGAAATCATCAGCCGTCAGCAGTTTGACGTGGCGATCCAGGCCGCTATTGGCGCTAACATCATCGCTCGTGAGAACATCAAGGCGCTCCGGAAGAACGTGTTGGCCAAGTGTTATGGCGGCGATATCTCGCGTAAACGCAAGCTCCTGGAAAAGCAGAAAGCGGGCAAGAAGAGAATGAAGCAGATCGGTTCGGTTGAAGTCCCTCAAGAGGCGTTTTTGGCAATCTTGCAGGTGGAAGAATGATGCCATTTTTGACTGCCATTGTTTTGGCCGGCTTCGTCGGTTACGCAGGCTCCTGGTATTTCGGCATGATCGAAGGCAACTTCGCGTTGCTGTTGTTCCTGGCGACCTTGGTGACCGGTCTGTACTGGTTGGCTGAACGTTTCATTTTTCTGCCGCGTCGTCGGGCGGTAGCCAAAACACTTGAAGGGCAGGACGAGAACCGTCGTGCCAATTTGGCTGCCCAAGGCATCCAGGACGTGGATGGGGATATTTCCACTGCGCGTGAGCGAATCCTCGCGCAACCGTGGTGGCTCGATTGGACGGCAGGCTTGTTTCCTGTCATCTTGATCGTCTTTCTGCTGCGCTCTTTCGTTTTCGAACCCTTCAAGATCCCATCAGGGTCCATGATTCCGACGCTGTTGATCGGCGATCTGATTTTGGTGAACAAATTCACATACGGCTTGAAGCTTCCGGTGCTCAATACCCGCGTAACGCAAGGAAACCCGGTACAAACTGGAGATGTGGTTGTGTTTCGCTACCCTCCCAAGCCGAGTGTGGATTACATCAAGCGCGTAGTCGGCTTACCAGGCGATGAAGTCTCTTATCTGAATAAGAAACTCACCATCAATGGCAAGCCCGTGGTGCAAACTCCCGGCTCGGATTTCTTTGATGAGTCCGTGATGCAGTATTTCAAATATTTTGACGAACAGTTGGGCGTCAAAAAGCACGGCATCATCGTGGACGAGACCCGACCCAGTTTTATTCCCGGTGTCGATGATTTCAAGTTCAAGCAAAATTGCCGCTACAGCGTTGAAGGCGTTAGCTGCAAGGTGCCTGAGGGACATTACTTCGTGATGGGCGACAATCGCGACAATTCGCTGGATTCACGTTACTGGGGTTTCGTGCCTGACGGCAACGTCGTCGGCAAGGCTTTCTTCGTGTGGATGAATTTCAGCAATCTGAAACGAATTGGCGCATTCAATTAATCAATGGCTAAAAAAACAGAAATGATCAGAAGGCGCATGAACACTGGGCGCATCTCCTCTCAAAAGGGGATATCTTTCATTGGCCTGCTGTTTCTGGGCGTGATCTTTGCGTTCCTGGCCATCGTAGGAGCCAAGGTGGTTCCTACGGCCAGTGAATTCATGTCCATTCAGAAGGCCGCCAAAAAAGCTGCGGTGGACGGAGACACCGTCCCTGCGGTTCGTGCTGCTTTCGACCGCACGGCGTCGGTGGACTACATCAGTTCCATCTCCGGCAAAGACCTCGACATCACCAAGGAAGGTGACAAGATCGTGGTGCGTTTTGCCTACGAGAAGGAAATTGCGTTGTTTGGCCCCGCTTACCTTCTCATCAAATACTCTGGTTCCTCCGCTGGGGGCTATAACTGAAGCCGCATTCGTATCGTCATGCAGTCTGCGCTTGATACCCTGCAGGCGCGCCTGCAGCATCGTTTTAAGGAGCCAGCGCTGCTGGCTCGAGCCCTTACGCACCGTAGTTTCTCGGCCGACCACAATGAGCGGCTGGAGTTTCTTGGCGACTCGGTCTTGAACCTGTGCGTCGCTCATTTACTCTACGAGGCGCTATCCGATCTCCCTGAGGGCGATCTCTCCCGCGTGCGCGCTAACCTGGTCAAGCAAGACACTTTGCATCGTCTTGCCTTGGAGTTGGATTTGCCTGAACGGATACGTTTAGGCGAGGGAGAGTTGCGCTCCGGAGGTCAAAACCGGCCTTCCATTCTGGCCGATGCGGTGGAAGCACTCATTGGCGCTGTTTATCTCGATTCAGGCTTTTCAGCCGCGCAGGCGCTTGTAGGCAGGCTATTCGATCAGGTGGAAATCAATCCCGGGATGCAGGCCGCAGCCAAAGATCCTAAAACTGCCTTGCAGGAATGGCTGCAAGGGCGCAAGATGCAGTTGCCTCAGTACAGCGTGGCAGGAATCCACGGCGCTGCCCATCGTCAGACGTTTGATGTGCAGTGCACGATCGTTGAATTGAATCTTCACCAAATCGGCAGCGGTCCGTCGCGCCGCGCGGGTGAGCAGGCTGCCGCTGCAGCTATGCTGAAGCTCGTGAACCAGACCCAACATGACAGAAACAAAAAAAAGCACAGCTGACGGCCAAGAGGCCTCAGTAGTTGAAGGCCCTACTGAATCCTCCGCAACACAGGGGGCCACCCAACGCTGCGGACTTATTGCTATCGTTGGCAAGCCCAATGTCGGTAAGTCGACGCTCCTGAACGCGTTGGTTGGCCAGAAAATCAGTATCACCAGTCGAAAGGCCCAGACGACACGCCATCGCATTACCGGCATGCACACAGTGCCTACGGGTGATGGGGGTGGGACGCAGTTTGTGTTCGTAGATACACCAGGCTTCCAGACTCGCCACAGTACGGCATTGAACAAATCGCTCAATAAAACCGTGGTCGGGGCCATTGATGGCGTCGATCTCGTGTTGTTCGTTGTGGAGGCTGGGAGCTTCACCTTGGCTGATGCCAAGGTGTTGGCGTTGCTGAACGAGCGCACGCCTACGTTACTGGTCGCCAACAAGCTCGATAACGTGCACCGGCGCGCAGAAATTGCCCCCTGGCTGAAAGATATGCAGGAGAGGCACGCGTTCACCGAGTTCGTGCCCATGTCTGCCAAAAACCCCAAGGATGTGGCGCGACTGCTGACGATCTGCGAACGCTACCTTCCAGAGCAGGGCTGGTGGTATTCGGAAGACGAACTGACCGACAAGAGCGAGAAGTTCCTGAGCAGCGAAGTGGTACGTGAGAAACTGTTTCGTCTGACCGGCGATGAGTTGCCCTATACGTCCACAGTCATCATAGACAAATTCGACGAAGAAAAGAGCAAGGCTCACGGCCGCATGGTGCGTGTTGCAGCCACCATTGTGGTTGAACGCGATGGGCACAAGGCCATGATCATTGGCGAGAAGGGTGAGAGGCTCAAGCGCATCGGTACCGAAGCCAGGCAGGAGCTTGAAAGGCTCATGGATTGCAAGGTGTTTCTTGAGCTTTGGGTCAAAGTCCGCTCCGGTTGGGCTGATGATGAGGCGAGACTGCGCAGCTTCGGCTATGAGTAGCCCTCGTGAGGCGCTTCGCGTCTTGCTCCTACGTCCGTCGCCAATATGCCGGGGCTTCTCCGGGCAACACGGCCAGCCGTATGGCAGAAGCATCGCCACGGCCATCCCATATGGCTTGCCTCGCAGCCTTTTGGGTATTACCCCCTCTCCCGCTTGCGGGAGAGGGTAGGGGTGAGGGCCAGTGCGTCCAAATGCACAAGAGCGGTGCCCATGCCCGCACATCTGCCTTGTTAACCGATCGAGCCTTGTTCGGCCGATGCATTGGCGCGCAGCTCGGATGCGCACATGATGAAACGCGTCAACCACGAACCGGGGTTTGTGCTGCACCACTACGATTGGAGTGAGTCCAGCGTCATAGCGGAGGTTTTCACACGGTCGTACGGCCGGATGGCGCTGGTTGCCAAGGGGGCCAAGCGTCCTTCCTCGAATTTTCGCCCGGTCTTGCTGCCGCTTCAGCCTCTGCTACTCAGCTGGGGTGGGGATGCAGAAATCCGCACACTCAAGAGCGCTGAATGGGCAGGCGGCCATGTCATGCCAACGGGTGATGCCTTGCTGTCTGGCTATTACGCCAACGAATTGCTCATGCGTCTGCTGGCGCGTGAGGATGCGCATGCTCGCCTGTTTGATGTTTACTCGGCTCTAGTGCATGTGCTTGCAGCCGAGAAGGGCGAAACGCTTCATGCGGCAGCCCTGCGGGCGTTTGAATTGCTCCTGCTTCGAGAAGCGGGCCATCTGCCTGCACTCGATGCCCAGACCCTGACATTTGCGCCACTGGCGCCTAAAGACCGGTACAGCCTGGTCGCTGAAGGTGGATTACGAAGCGCACAGGCAGAGCAAAGTGGGGCGTGGCTGCTTGGCCGTCATTGGTTGAGCCTGGCTGCCGCGTTGGATGATGACGCACCGTTCACAGCGGCGCTCAATGTCTGCGCCGGCTTGCCTGGTGAAATGCGCTCCGGCTTGCGCCAGCAGTTGCGAGAATTACTGCACTACCATTGTGGCGGCGGCATTTTGCGCACCCGCCAAATGATGATCGACCTGCAATCCTTTACATCGTGAAAACCAACCTCTCTGTCAATGTCAACAAGGTCGCCCTGGTGCGCAATACGCGCCATTTGGGTATTCCCAGCGTCACGAAGGCTGCGCAAGCTTGCCTGCAGGCGGGAGCGCATGGCATTACCGTGCATCCACGCCCCGACGAGCGTCATATCAGATCTCAGGACGTGCATGAACTGGCCGCGCTGATGAAGAAATGGCCAGGCCGCGAATACAACATTGAGGGCAACCCTACTCAGAACCTTATGGAGTTCGTCAGCGTCGTGCGCCCTGACCAATGTACTTTTGTGCCCGACAGCGAAGACCAGTTCACAAGTGACCATGGGTGGAATCTGGAAGACTCTGCAACAAGGCAGCGACTTGCGCCCTTGATAGCGGCGGCCAAGGCCAACGGAGTGCGGGTAAGCCTGTTCATGGACCCGCTTCCTGAGCAAATGGCAGCGGCACGTGCGCTAGGTGCTGATCGCGTCGAGTTATACACGGAGCCCTTTGCGGCAGCCTGGGCGCGCGGTGAGGCAGCCCTCAGGACAGAGCAATTGCAGCGCTATGCAGCCGCTGCACGCGCGGCATTGGACGTGGGTATGGGCGTCAACGCCGGACACGACCTGAACCGTGACAACCTGGCTTCATTTCTTCAGCATGTACCCGGTGTGGCCGAGGTGTCCATTGGCCATGCACTGATCGCAGACGCCTTGGACCTAGGGTATGCAGCGACGATTGCCGAATATCTGCGCTGCATTGAAGCGGGCAACCAGGTGGCGTGAAGCACATGCCGCACGCTCCACTCATTATTGATATTGCCGGCCACACCCTGACCGAGGACGATTGCCGTCGCCTCTCGCACCCGCTGGTGGGTGGGCTGATTTTGTTCAGTCGCAATTGGGAAAGCCGCGAGCAACTTACGCAACTAACGGCCAGTATTAAAGCGCTGCGCCCCGATCTGCTCATCTGCGTGGACCACGAAGGCGGCCGCGTGCAGCGTTTTCGTACGGATGGCTTTACCCATCTTCCAGCCATGCGCAAATTAGGCGAGATCTGGATGCAGGACGCTATGCGCGCGCAAGAGGTAGCTACCGCCTGCGGATATGTCTTGGCAGCCGAATTGCGCTCTTGCGGCGTGGATTTTTCATTCACACCCGTGCTCGATCTGGACTGGGGGCCTTCCGGGGTAATCGGCGACCGGGCCTTTCATGCAGACGCTCGCGTGGTTAGCATACTGGCCAAAAGCGTCATGCACGGCTTGCTGCGCGCAGGTATGGGCAACTGCGGTAAGCATTTTCCTGGCCATGGATTTGTGGCAGCGGATTCTCACACCCACTTGCCACGAGATACGCGTGGCCTGAAGTCAATACTGGGTGCGGATGCCGCGCCTTATGGCTGGCTTGGCACTGCTTTGGATGCGGTAATGGCTGCCCATGTGGTTTATCCGAAGGTGGATTCCAGACCGGCCGGCTATTCTGCGCGATGGCTACAGGCCGTGCTGAGAGGCCGCATAGGGTTTGAGGGCGCTATTTTCACGGACGATCTGAGCATGGAGGCGGCGCGGCATATTGAAGGGCGCATCGTCACCCCGCTAGAGGCCATAGTGGCTGCCTTGACCGCTGGCTGCGATCTTACGCTGTTGTGCAACCAGTCTCTACGTGGGGGAGGGGTCCTGGATGAAGCACTACGCGGACTAAACGAGGCAAGCCTTAGTGGGCAATGGATTCCCTCTGCTCAGAGTGAATCGAGAAGACAGGCCTTGTTACCCAGGCAAATCGCCCCAAACTGGGAGGTGCTGACGCGGTTACCGGAGTATGTGCGCTCCTTGGCATTGATTGCCGATTAATCAAGAATGCGTCAGAAATTGAACTTCAAAGCTTAAAAGTGGTCAATTTACTATGAGCCAGATGTTTTCCCAACAATTGCCACCTCCCTACAACCGCAATCCCAGCAGCCTGGAGCGTATTGTTTCGCGTGTGCTTGGACTGATGGTGTGGGCTAGCCTGGCATTGGTCGGTTTGCTTTTTGCACTTAGCCTTCTGGTCTGGCTGGCGTTTGGCGTCGTTGCCAGTTTGGTCATGAGTGTATTTACGGGTCGCCCGGCGACAGTGACCTTGCTGTGGCGCCGTTACCGTGAAATGACTCGCCAGCGTTGGCCGTCACGTCAACCTGCAGCGAGTGCGACCCCTAGAGCGGATACTGCCAGTGCGACGGGCGCATCAGTGCCGACAGGCGTGCAAGATGTATCGTGGCGTGAAGTCTCGGATAGAAATCAGCCTTCAGAGCCGCCCACTCGCTGAACTCAGGTAAAACTAAGGTTCAGCTCATGTTGAGCTCAACTTAAACTCAGGCGGAAACGAAAGGCTATTCAAGAGCCTCTCGCTTCTGTTTTGCCGTCTAAGCTTCCCGGCGCAATGCAGGGAACAGAATCACATCGCGGATGCTGGGCGAATCGGTCAGCAGCATCATCAGACGGTCTATGCCTACACCGCAGCCACCAGTCGGAGGCATGCCGTACTCGAGTGCACGCACAAAATCTGCGTCATAGAACATGGCTTCATCATCCCCGGAGTCTTTTGAAGCCACTTGGGCTTGGAGACGGGCGGCTTGGTCTTCTGCGTCGTTCAGCTCGCTGAAGCCGTTCGCGATTTCGCGGCCGGTGATGTAGAGCTCGAACCGCTCTGTCACTTCAGGCCGTTGATCGTTGGCGCGAGCCAGTGGGCTGATCTCCGTTGGGTGCTCCATGATGAAGGTAGGCTCCCAGAGCTTGTCTTCCACGGATTCCTCGAAATACATCACCTGAAGCGATGGGAGGCTGCGCGTTGATAGCCTGTCTTTCTCTTCAGAGAGACCAAGCTTTTTCAGGCGGTTGATCAACTCTGCTGAGTCATCTACTCCGGCACCTATATCCGTGTGGGCATTGATGGCTTCGCGGATGGTCATGCGCTTGAACGGCTGCCCCAGATCGACGCTGCGGCCCTGGTACTGCAATTGCAGCGTGCCCACGGCTTTCTGTGCGGTGTCGCGCAGAAGGGCCTCGGTGAAGTCCATCAGGTCGAGGTAGTTCCAGTAGGCAGCGTAGAACTCCATCATCGTGAACTCGGGGTTGTGCCGCACGCTGATACCTTCGTTGCGGAAACTCCGGTTGATTTCGAATACGCGCTCAAACCCACCCACAATGAGGCGTTTTAGATACAGCTCAGGCGCAATGCGCAGGAACATTTCCTGCTCGAGCGCATTGTGGTGCGTGATAAAAGGCTTCGCGTTGGCGCCGCCCGGAATAGGGTGCAACATGGGCGTTTCCACCTCCATGAACCCGCTTTCGGTCATGAAGGCTCGCATGGCGGCCAGAGATTGGCTGCGGGCCACGAAACGAGCGCGCGCCGCTTCGTCCATGATCAGGTCCACATAGCGTTGACGGTATTTCAGTTCCTGGTCCTGCATGCCGTGGAATTTGTCGGGCAGGGGACGCAGGCTCTTGGTCAGCAGGCGAATGCTGGTGGCATGGATGGAGAGTTCGCCCGTCTTTGTCTTGAACAAATACCCTTCAGCCGCGACGATGTCACCCAGATCCCAATGCTTGAAGGCGGTATAGGCTTCTTCACCTACTTCGTCCCTGGCAATGTACAGCTGCATGCGTCCTGAGGCGTCTTGCAGTGTGGCGAAGCTGGCTTTGCCCATCACGCGCTTGAGCATCATTCGGCCCGATACGCTGGCTGCAATCTTCTTGCCTTCCGCGATGTCGGCATCCATGGCAGGCTTTTCTGCCGCGCCATAGGCTTCATGCAGCTGAGCAGCCCTGTCTTTGGGCTTGAAATCGTTGGGGAACGTCACCCCGCCGTTTTGCGCATGGGATTCCCGCAAGGACTTGAGCTTCTCGCGGCGCTCTGCAATCAGTTTATTCTCGTCTTGTTCGGGGGCGGCTGAGCTGAGTGCGGTGGGTTCTGACATGATCTACGAATTGGAATAGGGGAGTGCGCGGGGATAATCCCTGGCTGGCAAACCCAACATTTTAGGCGCCGTCCGCCAACTTCATGTTCTTGGCCCACTTCAACCGCATTGCTGGAGTTTTATTGAGCGCACGCTTGGGAAGGCCGCTGCGCGTGTTCAGGGCATGAAAGCGCCTTCCTCCACTCTTTTACGGGCCACGCTCACACTGTTGACGGGAGGCGCGCTGGCACAGCTGTTGCCTCTGCTGCTGGGCCCCCTCATTGCACGCATTTTTTCGCCGGAAGCGATGGGTCTTTTTACCCAGTTCACTACCGTTGCCGCGGCCATGGGAGTGGCTGCTTGCCTGCGCTACGACTGGGCGCTCCCGATGGCCAGGGAGGACGACGAGGCGAACGCGTTGCTTGCGCTCGCTGTGCGTATTGGCTTGGCGGTGGCTGTACTTTGTGTTCCCCTGGCCTGGGGTCTGCACGTCGCCGGCTTGCTGCCATTGCCCGCCTTGCTGCCGCTGGCGGTGGCATTCTCAGCAGGGCTGCAGTTGCTCATGATGTGGGCGACCCGCGCACAACGTTTTCGGGCAGTCGCCGTGGGGCGAGTGGTTCAATGGGGCGGAGCGGCGGTGGTTCAGGTGGCTCTGGGTTATCTGCTGTGGCGCAGTGCAGGCGGACGGCCTTTGGGCTCTGACGCCGCTTGGGCCCTGGTCGTGGCGACTTTGTTGGCCCAGTTGCTGGCCAGCCTCTGGCTATTGCGGCCCACTCCCACGGGGGGCTGGCTTTCGGTATTGAAACCCGCATCGCCCCCCCTGAAGAAGGCCATGCGCGCCACCGCTCACAAGCACAAGGATTTCGCGCTGATCAACACGCCCCATGCTTTCCTGGGAACTTTGCAAGACGCGGTGGCGGTTGCCCTGTTGGTGGCCTGGACTGGTGAAGCCGCTGCCGGTTTCTGGGGCTTGGCTCTGCGTTACCTCAAAGCGCCCTCCACGCTGGTCGGTGCCGCGGTATCGCAGGCGCTTTATCCCCGGTTGATTGGCGCTGAGCCAGATGCTGCGCGCGCTATGGTTCGCCAATTGATGGCGCTTCTGGGGGGGCTTGGGTTGGCACTCATGGGGCTACTGATGGTTGCCGGTCCATGGATGTTCGAACTGATTTTTGGCCCTACCTGGCGGGAGGCAGGTGAATTGGCGCGTGCGCTTTCCCCCTATATTGCTGCACATTTCGTCGCCGCTCCACTGGCCGTGGTAACCATGGCCTGGCAAGCGCAGAGGTGGGCGTTTCGCTGGGCGCTGGTGGGGCAGGTCGCTTTTGTGCTGGCACTGGCTCTCGGACTTCGCGCCGGAGGGCTGCAAGGGGGCGCCTGGGCGGTCTCAGGCGTCATGCTGCCTTACTTTGGTTGGTACTTTTACAGGTTGGCGCGCTGGCCTCACGTCCCTATTCCTCGCTCAGTCAAAGAACAAAAGGGTGATCACTCATGACCGAAATCCGCGCGTGGGTCAACCGATGCCGCAGGAAGTTATGGCATGGGTTATTTTTCCGTATGCTTTTTGGTGAACGTCATCAGGGCGTGAGCCTTCCCGGAACCCGCATTTCACCCAGCACGTGCGTTGAGCATGAGCGTTTCCTGCAACTGGGCGATGATGTGTTCATTGGCCATTTCAACTTCATAGAGGCGAGTGCCGGCGTCAAGATAGGGCGCGGCACACAGATTACCAATTTCGTGAGCATCATCAGTCACAGCACCCATCGCAGCGTTCGCGTGGCAGCGGAACTTTCAGGCCAGGATTTGAAAGACGCAGAGGGCGCTGTTTTGCGTGCGCCCATCGCCATCGGCGAGCGGTCTTTCATCGGCCCACACAGCACCATAGAAGCCGGCACCACGTTAGGGCATGGAACGCTGGTGGCGGCGCACAGCCGCGTGCGCGGCGTGTTTCCTGATTTTTCCGTGCTGGCGGGTAGTCCTGCAGAGGTGGTGGGTGACACCCGGGATACAGATGAGGCCTGGCTGGCACAAAGGCCGGCCTTGCAAGAAGCCTACGCGCGCTGGCGTGCCACGCTGAGCCCCAAAGGTATTGAGCGATGAGCCATCACTTATGCTTGCTCGGTGACGCCAACAGCGTGCATGTGCAGCGGTGGACTGGGGAAATGCTGGCGCGCGGGTGGCAGATTTCATTGGTCACTGCGCGCCCACAACCTATCGCCGGGGTTCGGCAAATTGTCCTACCCCCGGTCGCTCGCTCGGTCGATTGGCTTGCGCGCGTGTCTCCAGCGAGACGCGCAATCGCTGATCTGAATCCCGACATCGTCCATGCCCACTACATCACGTCCTACGGTTACCTTGCTGCACGCTGTGGCAGGCGCCCGCTGATCATGACGGCCTGGGGTAGCGATTTGCTGGTGACGCCGCGGCGGAACTTGGCACTGCGCTTACTGACCGGCTGGACTCTGAGTCGGGCGGACCTGATCACCGGCGATTCGCCAGACCTTCTAGCCGCGGCGCTCAATCTGCGGCAAGGGCTGCGCACGGAGCTGATTCATTGGGGCGTGGATTTGAGCCGGTTCACCCCCGCGCCATGGGAAGCCAAACCGGGGTTTGAGGCGGTAAGCCTGCGCAGTTGGGAGCCCAACTACCGCATTGATGTGATCTTGCAAGCCTTGGCAAAAGTCCGCGCCGAGCGACCTGATGCGCGTCTTCACCTTTTGGGCGGGGGATCACAGGAATCTGCACTGCGTGCGCAAACCAATTCGCTTGGCCTGGCCAATGCCGTGCATTTCCACGGGCGTCTGGACGACGCAGGCATGGCTGCGGTGCTCGAACGATGCCAGCTCTCGATCAGCGTTCCAGAGAGTGACGCCACCTCTGTTTCAGTTCTAGAAAGTATGGCCTGCGGACTGGCTGTCTTGGCTTCCGACCTTCCTGCCAATCGCGACTGGCTGGGCGCCGATGCGTTGGTCGCGGCGGGCGATGCAGACACACTGGCGCAAAAATGGCTGTCATTGATGAACGACGGCGATCGGGCGGCATATCTCGGGCAATCCAATGCGGAGCGTATTGCGATTGACGGCGATAGGCGGGCACAAATGGATGCGATGGATCAACTCTATCGCCAACTGCTGACCAGTGGACGTGGTGCTCACCATGCCAAGTGACGAGACCAAGAGGTGTCCCTCTGAAGGCGGCGCCGAACGACTGGTGAGCGTGATAGCACCGTGCCGCAACGAACGCGCCCACATAGAAGCCTTTTGCGATCAGGCTCTGGCTCAGCAATTGCCTCCCGGATGGGGCTTGGAGTTGTTGGTGGCCGACGGTGGCAGTGACGACGGCTCTCGCGAGTACTTGCAAGAACGGTCATTGCAGGACTCTCGCCTGGTACTCGTGGACAATCCTGGTCGCATTGTGTCCACTGGCCTGAACGCCTGTCTGGCGCGTTCGGGCGGTGCGGTTGTGGTGCGGATGGATATTCACACTGCCTTTGCGCCGGACTATGTGGCGCAATGCATCGCCACTCTGCATCAAAGCGGTGCCGACAACGTCGGCGGACCGTGGGTGGCGCGTGGCACAGACGCCATGGGCCGGGCCATTGCCGCCGCCTTTCAGTGCAAATGGGTGGTGGGCGGCGCGCTCTCGCGTGACACCAGTTATGAGGGCTCGGTGGACACGGTCTACCTTGGGTGCTGGCCTCGCGCTTTATTTGCCCGTATCGGTAACTTCGACGAGCATCTGGTGCGCAATCAGGATGACGAGCACAACCTTCGCCTGCGCCTGTCAGGGGGGCGTATCTGGCAAAGTGCCCGCATACGGTCCTGGTATCAGCCCCGAAGCTCTCTGGCCAAGTTGTTCGCGCAGCAGTACCAGTACGGCTACTGGCGGCCCTTTGTGATGCGAAAACACGGCCAACCCGGATCGTTACGTCAACTGGTACCCGCTTTTTTTGTCGCTGCGTTGACGGCCGCGGCGGCAGCTTTGTTCTGGAGTGCGCTTCCCATGTTGCTGCTGCTAGGCAGCTATGCCGCGTATCTTGCCCTGGCTTCATGCTCAGCGGTATGCGGCGCTACAAAGGCTTCGCCAGAGGCCTCTGCCCAAGATGGTGGCGTAGGCACAACGCGAATGTTCACGGCTTTGGTGCCCCTGGCTATTGCCAGCTTCCATTTGGGGTACGGGCTGGGCACTTGGCGCGGATTGCTGGATATGGTCCGCGGTCGGCGGATTTCAGGTGCGTCGGCGAAAATCACCCGTTGAATTGTTTCTACCAAACTTTATGTCCACAGCTGACAGCTTCATTCCCTTCGCGCGACCTGACATAGGTGAGGCCGAAATCGATGCCGTGGCTCGCGCCATGCGCTCTGGCTGGGTTACGACCGGACCGGAGACTCGCGCGTTCGAGCAGGAGTTCGCGTCCTACCTGGGCGGCGGTCTTCATGCCATTGCCGTCAACTCGGCTACCGCCGGCCTTCATCTGGCTCTGGAGGCCGTGGGGGTGGGTCCCGGGGACGAAGTCATTGCTCCGACGCTGACCTTTACCGCCACTGTAGAGGTGGCCCGTTACCTGGGGGCGGACGCGGTGCTGGTAGACAGCGATCCGGCCACTTTGAATATGGATGCTTCCAGGATAGAAGCCGCGATCACGCCACGAACGAAAGCCATCCTTCCAGTGCACTATGGCGGCCTGGCGTGTGACATGCCGCGGATTTTGGAGATTGCACGCCAACACGGCATACAGGTCGTGGAAGATGCCGCCCATGCGCTGCCGGCCACTTGTGGCGGAACGCTTATTGGCCAATTGCCAAGCGCAGCGACCGTGTTCAGCTTTTATGCGAACAAGACCATGACCACGGGAGAGGGCGGTATGGTCGTCACCAAGGATCAGACGCTGGCAGACCGTATGAAGGTGATGCGACTGCATGGCATCAGCCGTGACGCATTTGACCGTTTCTCCAGCAAGACGCCTTCCTGGTATTACGAGATTGTGGCGCCGGGCTTCAAGTACAACATGACGGATATGGCAGGGGCACTGGGCCGCGTGCAGTTGCAGAGGCTGCCTGCCTTTGTGCAGCGCCGCCAGCAACTGGCTGAATGCTATTTGGCCGAGCTGCAAGGCTTGCCTCTCATTTTCCCGGCTGAAGCCTCTGCCGGACAGACGCACGCCTGGCATCTTTTCGTGCTTAGACTCTCTGACGACGCCAAAGCCACACGGGACGAAGTGATTCAAGGCCTGTCTGATGCTGGTGTTGCTACCAGCGTTCACTATGTGCCTCTGCACCGCCAGCCCTACTGGCGTGACCGTTATGGGCTGGTGCCTGAGCAGTTTCCTGTGGCGGAGAAAGCCTATCAGCGCATGTTCAGCATCCCTTTGTTCACCGCCATGAGCGATGACGAGCAAAGCCGAATCATCACTGCGCTTAAGGCCGTGGTGCGGTGACCTCTTCGACTGTGGTCATTGGAATCGGGCTGCTCTCAGCTTTTATGTGGGGGGCGTTTGCACCGGATCACCGTCCTACCGCATGATCTCCCAAGGTTCTTCCGCAGCCAAACGGGCATTTGATCTCGGCCTCACGCTGGTTGCCATGCCTATCGCGCTGCCGTTGATGGCACTTGTTGCCCTTTGGGTGCGGCTGGATTCGCCTGGCCCAGCGCTTTTTAGGCAAGAGCGCGTCGGGCGAGGAGGGCGGTTGTTTCGCATTCACAAATTTCGCACAATGCGCGTGCATCAGGCGGGCTCAGCGCCTCAAGTGACTGCGGCGGGCGATGCGCGCATTACGCGCGCTGGATATTGGCTGAGGCGAACCAAGCTTGATGAGCTGCCGCAGTTGATCGATGTCTTCAAGGGCGACATGAGTCTTGTGGGACCACGGCCCGAGGTTCCGAGCTACATGGCGATGTACCCGGAACAGGCTCGCCAGCAAATTTTGTCCATTCGGCCAGGTATTACAGATCGAGCAGCGATCGAGTTTCGCCATGAAGAACAACTGCTTGCGGCCAGCAATGATCCAGAGAAGACCTACGTGCAGGAGGTCATGCCCGTCAAGCAACGCTACTACCTGGACTACGTGGAAAACCACTCCGTCTCGGGAGATTTGCGCATCATCTTCGACACACTCCGGAAAGTGCTGAATCTTTGAGGGTTCAGGCGATGGGCCGCAGCGTAATCAGGAGAAGGTCTTCCAGAGATCGGTACCAAGCAACCAGGGGTTGATGACACTGGATTCCAGTCGGATGGTGTCGTAATCCGTGACTTCGGCCAGCAGCTTGTGCCTGGCGCCCGAGTTGTCAAAAATATAGGCGCGGTGCGCGACCTCGCAAGCTTCTGTCATCAGCCCAATGGACTTGTAATAGCGGTCCTTGACCTTGTCATCCGGCACCGAGTGCCCGCCTTGCAGCACGCGCCGGTGCACACGGTCAATGTTGATCGCAGGGTCATCGGTCGCCATGAAGTAAAGGTAGATGCGATAGCCGTGCGCGCGGGCCTTGCGCATGAAATCGATCTTTGACCGATGAGACATGACCGTCTCAAAGGTAAAGGTCTTGCCTTCGTGAAGCAATTCCTGGCGGACTGCTTCCGCAAGCGACGCCGCAAGGTAAGAGTGGTAGGGCCCCGGGAGCCAGAGGGTCAGCTCTTTGTCAAGTGTGATTCCGGGAAGCAAAGCATCCATATTCAGGCGCTTGTCCAGCCCGAACGTCTGAAGAATGTTTTTGATTCGGCTCAGAACTTCAACGGGCTCACCAGTGACACGAAGCTCCCGCAGATTCAGAAAGCCGCCGGAGACACGCAGCGCTTTCTCTATTTCGTCGGCATTGACGAAGGCGCCTATCCACTGAGGCTTCAGCTCAGGTTTGATGGTGCTTTTGCCAGATCCGTTGGGACCGGCGAGGACCCGAAGGCGCGGCTGGGCAAGTTGAGCCGGCGCGGGGTTGGTGGTTTTAGCTGCCGGGTCGGCGTGAGCAGCCTTATTTGACACGCCTGAGGATAGTGCCAGGCTTGACTCGCTTACCAATCGCGATGTTTTTGATGACGGTTACGCTACCATCAAGCATACGCTCAACGACTTGTCCATTTGCCGTCTTTACTGTGACCGCGCCCGTATCTCTGAGCGTGGTCCAGTAAGCGTCGTGACCTGCCTTTGCGGCCATCGTAGGAATGCGTCGCTCTGCGATTTGCATTCCTCTTTCGGTCAGAATGGTTTGGTGGACTTTGGTTGACATAGGCGACACCTCTTATACCTGTAAGTCTATCAGGAACGAAGAAAAACGGTGGGGTGCGGCGTAGATAGGCGGTGTGCCTGAAAGGCTTTGTCAAGCACGCCGTGAGTAGCGGTTGACCAGTGGGTCTGCCGTCGTAGAACTGCGACAGCTACCGCTTCCATTTATCATGTGCGACGACTCGTCGAACCACTCAGGTAGGGTTTTTTTGTCTCGGGCATAGCCCATCACTGAAAAAAAGCCGCCGCACCTACCTGCTGCACATGGATCGCTGCCCCCCGAGAGGGTTGTTTTTCATCTCGGGAGCGGCCCTTCACTAGAAATTGACCCCCACGCTTACCTGCTTCGCATGGATCGCTGCCCCCCGTGGGGGTTGTTTTTCATCTCGGGAGCGGCCCTTCACTAGAAATTGACCCCCACGCTTACCTGCTTCGCATGGATCGCTGCCCCCCGTGGGGGTTGTTTTTCATCTCGGGAGCGGCCCTTCACTGAAAAATGGCGAAAATACGCGCCATGCTGACTGAACTACGGCACTCCTTGGTCAGCAAGAGCTGGCTTCCGGACCTTGCCTTGATTGCACTTGCCTGGTGGATGGCCTTTTGGCTCCGCTTTAATCTGGGGCTGCCTGCGCGCTATGTCTATGACGCGCTGATCACCACACCTATCGCGCTGCTAGGCATGGCCTGCGGATTGATACTGCTGCGGGTGCCTCGCCAATCGTGGCGATATGTGGGGCTTGCGGATTTGCGGGGGCTGGCGGCCGGGGTGGGCCTTGGGGCGCTGCTGACGATGGCCGTGGTTCTGGGCTTGCGCATACAAGGTTTTCCGCGGTCGGTGTTTCTTATCAGTGCGGTCTTGGCACTGGTATTTCTGGCGGGGGCCAGGGCAACCTGGCGCACTTTGATGGAGCTGGTTCACGCGCCCACCGGAGGCGCATCTGGTGCCCAGCCCTTGATTGTGGTGGGCACTTTGGAGGAAGCGGACCAGGCTTTGCGCACCTTGAAGGGCGTGACGGGGTGGCAGGTGCGCGGCGTGGTGTCTCCCAACGTCCAGGAGACCGGTCGCACGCTGCAGGGTGTGCCGGTGCTGGGCTCGGTGGAACAACTTGCTCAGGTGGCTCAGGCTGGCCATGTCAGAACGGTCTTGCTTGCCAGCCCACCAGGGGCCGCGCTGCGGCGCGAAGTGTTGCTGCGCTGGTCTGGCTCTGGTTTGGTGCTGCTGACCCTGCCTAGTGCAGATGAATGGTTGAGCCCTGGCGCAGTCGCACCGCGGGAGGTGCGGCTGGAGGACTTGCTGGGACGAGCACCGGTTCAGCTCGATGCTCAAGGTCTATCGGCACTGGTGGGTGGACAGACCGTGCTGGTCACAGGTGCTGCAGGCTCCATAGGGTCGGAGCTTTGCCGCCAGGTAGCGCGCTTTGGTGCCACGCGTGTCGTCTGTGTGGATCAATCAGAATTTTCGATCTACCAACTTGAGCAGGAGCTGCGCCGCAGTTTCCCCAATATGCGCGGCGTGTTCTTGACAGTGAATGTACGGGAACCCGAACGCATTGCCGACATCGCGATGCAGTATCAGCCCGCCGTGGTGCTCCACGCCGCTGCCTACAAGCACGTACCCCTGATGGAGGAAAGTAACGAGGTCGAAGCTCTGCGCACCAATGTTCTTGGAACGCTGTATGCAGCAAGGGCTGCGGCCCTTTGCGGCGCTCAGCGTTTTGTTCTGGTCTCCACCGACAAGGCAGTCAATCCGACCAGTGTCATGGGCGCGAGCAAGCGACTGGCAGAACTGGTAGTTCAGGCGGTGGCAGAGCAGTTTGCCAGTACCCAATTCCTCTCGGTACGCTTTGGAAATGTTTTGGGCTCCAGTGGTTCTGTAGTGCCTTTATTCACTTCTCAGATAGAGAAGGGCGGCCCAATCACAGTCACCCACCCCGAAATCGTGCGCTATTTCATGACGATTCCGGAGGCCGCGCAGTTGGTGCTGCAAGCCGGTCTGATGGGAAGTTCAGGGCAGATTTTTGTGCTCGATATGGGCGAGCCGGTGAAGATTGCAGAATTGGCTCGCATGCTGATTCGGCTGTCCGGCAAGTCTGAAACTCAAGTTCCCATTGTGTATACCGGCCTGCGCCCCGGTGAGAAACTCTATGAAGAACTGCTTGCCGATGATGAAACCACCGAAATTACGCCGCACCCTAAGCTCAGGGTAGCCAAGGCGGCAGGGTCGGAAATCGCAAGCCCCGCGGCTATCGAGTCCGCCATATTGGGCCTTGGTGTTTCGCCCTCAGGAGATGCGGTTCGTGCATTGCTCAATGGGTTTGTTCCCGAGTACCAGGCGGGAAAGCGGAAAACGGAAAAGGACACTTCGAGCGCGACGAGTGCAGCAGCGCCTCAGGCGCCCTAGCTTCACATAGCCCGGTGGGGCAGGGGCTCAACGTCTGAACTCAAGGCACCTCAGGCCCTGCCGGCTGTCCCCCAATGTTGGAACGGCTCAGGACGTCTGCTACCAACTCAAGGCGCAGGAGGGGATTTTCCAGCGCCATGAGCTGCTGTTTTGTTTCGTTTGGTAGCGGTAGCAACTCGCACCAACGATTGGCTACCCAGCCGCAATCGGCGTAGGCGCCTGCAGGATCGGACTCTGTCGTCACAACACCATTGGCACGAAGCGCTGTTCGCACCTGGCGCAAAAGATCGACGGCATACAAAAGATCTTCAGGGATGTTGACCGTCTGATCGTCGTCTATCAAGACCACATCGGCGACCCAGAGACCGTGTTTGAGGCGTTCCTTACGGACTGTGCGAAACCGCTGCTTACCCTCACACTGCATTACAAACAGCCCAGGTTGCGGGCGTTCGAGCGTCACGATGTGCGCCAGCGTACCCTCTTCATGTAACTGCTCTTCGGGCGCTCCTGCGACTTGAACCTCATGACCCTGGCGTAAGTTGACTACGCCAAAGGGCGCGCCCGCTCGATAGCATTTTTCAATCAGATCCAGATAGCGCACTTCAAAGATACGCAGAGGCAGTTCCCCGCCTGGAAACAGCACAGTGCCCAGCGGAAATAACGGCAGTCGAGTGAGGGTAAGTGGTTCGTCAGCCATAGGTGTCGCTATGATCGCACGCATATGAATCTTCTGGCCGATCAGTCGGCAGCCAATGCTCTACCAAATCGTTTCATTTCTGCTTGAAGTTGCCGCGACGCTGGTGGGCGGCGCCTGCCTGCTCCGTCTCTATATGGGGTGGCGCCGTATGTCCATGGTCAATCCGGTTGGCCGCTTTGTCCTGGCCCTGACAGATTGGCTGGTATTGCCACTGCGCCGGGTCATCCCTCCGCGCGGCTCGGTCGATGCTTCCAGCTTGCTAGGGGCCTGGTTGATCAAGCTGTTGCAATTCGCGGTCATGTTGCTTCTGCTCGGTGGCCATGGATGGGCAGTGTTGCCTGTTCTGGCGCTGCTAGGTATCGTCAAACTTGCCATCTCTGTGGCTACCGCCGTGGTCCTGGTTTCCGTCATCATGTCCTGGGTACAGAACCAAAGTTCGATGGGGGATGTGTTTGAGCGTTTGAGTGCGCCTTTGCTGGCACCACTGCGCCGTGTCATACCGCCCATTGGCGGAATTGATCTGTCTCCACTGGCGCTGCTTGTTTTGCTTCAAATCGCCAGCATCATGCTGGGTGCAGCGCAAGCTCGGTTGCTGGGTGGTGCGGTGATTGGGGTGTGACCCCGGGTTGAATCCACTCGAAAAATCTATCAACGCGAAGATTGCATGTAGTCCACGGCAAAATCGCAAAAATGCTCGACCGCTTTGGATGCGAGCTTCCTTGAGTGCGAATAAAGCATCATGCGCCTGGTCAGTACTGGCTCCACCAGGGGTATCAATCGCAGTCCCAGCGGTTCGACGACCGGGCGGATGATGCCCAGCATGACGGCAGCGCCGAGTTCGGCCGAAACCATGCCGATAGCCGTGGTGCCTGATGCCGTACTGCTGGCCTCCGCGAATTCATAGGCCGAGTTCAGTTCGATCTGAAACTTGGTTTTGGCTTCCGTGCCTATGAAGATGAGCGGGTCATCGGCAATTTCGCCCCAGGTGATGGAGTCCCGCGCTGCGAACCTGTGCGCCCGGTGACACAAGAGGTGTGGAGAGGTGTCAAAGATATGCCGCATGCTCAGTTCTGACTTCGATCGGCGTTCCGAGAAAATGGCGACATCTGCCTTTCCCTTTTCCAGCGCGTCGATCACACCCTCAACGGGCACCTCCACCGGAATCAGAATGATCCCCGGGTTGGCCTGCCGGAAGGCCGCGAACAGGGGTGGGAGAAGTGTCCAGAACATGACCTGGGTCGCCACGATGCGGACCACGCCACGCCTATGCTGTCGCAGATCCAGAACGCAGCGTTTGGCGTTCTCCAACTCCTGGAGGACCTGCTTTGCGCGAGGCAGAAATTCCTGACCCGCATCAGACAGCGCCACTTGGCGGGTTGAGCGCTCCAGCAAACGCAGATCAACCGTGGACTCCAGCTCACGAATGATCGCGCTCAGAGCAGACGGGGTGACCGATAGCTCGTTCGCGGCTTCAGTGAAACTCGAAAGCCGGGTGACCGCCACGAAAGCCTTCAGTTGACGGATGGTGATATTCACAAGATGGATCTCCAAGATGAATTCAATTGATGAGATTCACCTCACTAATTGTGCAGTTTTTTGAGATTCACAAACACGCGTACCACCCATAAAGTGGCAAGCGAAGACTGTCGGGCTAATCGCTGGCAGCTATTTCACTTGCTATTTCCTGGAGACATCACATGACTGAACCAATTTCGGGCGGTGCGGAGAAAGTCCTGCAGCGCGGATCGGATGCCGACAAGCCAGTGCGCATCGGGCTGATCCACTATGTAGGCAAGGGCGATGCGTTCATTGATACCAATGATGTGGCCTGGTTCAAGTCAGGCATGCACAAGATCGGCTACCGTGAGGGCGAGAACGTCCAGTATCTGGAACTCTATGGCGACAGAAGCCAGGAGTTGACGCAGCGCAATGCCAAGGAAATAGTCGATTGGGAACCAGATGTGATCGTCTCGTTCCTGACGAATGCCAATCTGGCCTTGAAGCCTTTGCTGGAATTGAAACCGATCCCTGTGGTGTGCTGGGCCACAGATTTGATGGCAGCAGGTCTTATAGAGAGCTATCGCCGTCCGGGTGGCTTGTTCACGGGTTTCTCGTATGTGCCCTATAACAATTGGGCGAAGATCCGGTTGATCAAGCTACTCAAGCCGGGAATCAAACGCCTGGCCCATTTCTATAACCCCACTTATTCACCGGCATTTGCCTGCATGGAGCAGTTTCGCGAGGCAGCAGAAGCGATGGGCATGGAATTTCGGGTGTACGAAACCTTGTCGATGGACGCATTCCAGAGTTCCACGGACGCCATGCTGCGCGATGGCTGCGAGGCCGTCGTTGTGGGCCCACACGAATTGTTCAATACGAACGGCGCGATCCTTGGTGAAATGTTCTTGCGCGCTGGTCTGCCTGCGGTGGGAAATCAGTTGTCCATTGCACGCAACGGTGGGGTGGCTTCGTTCAATCCGGGAAAAAGGCAGGGTTGGCCATTGATGGCATTCGTGGTCGACGAAATTCTTCAAGGCACGGCACCCGGAGACATTCCCATCAACCGGAACCTCAGGGGGCCATTCACGCTGAATCTAAAGGCCGCACGTGCGCTCGGCATAGAGGTCTCGGCCGCACTCCTGGAAGAGGCTGACGTCATTCTCGAATGATGATTTCAAGGCGGTGGAAGAAGCGTCGCGCGTCTTCCTTCTGCTCGCATCAGCTCCCCGTTCTACACCGAGTACCAAAGGCAAAAAAATGAAGAGACGACAACTCCTATTGGCCGCCGTTGCAACCAGTTCGGCCATGCACACACCTTCGTGGTCGCAAGCCTCGGGCTGGCCCAACAGGCCTCTGCGCATCGTCGTTGGTTTTCCGCCCGGAGGTTCTGCCGACACCATGGCAAGGGCGTTGGCTAACAGCTTGCAGAAGACCCTGGGCCAATCCGTTGTGGTCGAAAACAAGCAAGGCGCGTCTTCCATCATTGCCGCCGAATATGTGATTCGTTCGACTGATGGGCACACATTGTTCCTGCATCCAGCCGGCATTCACGCTTTGCGCCCGCATGTGACCAAGCTGCGTTTTGACCCATGGAAGTCGCTGCTCATGATCTCAACCGTTGCCACGGTGCCCAACGTCTTTGTGACCAGCGCAAAAAAGCCATTCAAGAGCCTTGCGGATGTGGTGTCCTATTCAAAGACCAGCTCTCAGCAGTTGAATATGGCGATGGCTGGTAATGCAACTCAAACGCACCTCACAAGCGAACTCTTTCGCCGCGATGCTCAGCTTTCTGCGGTGGCAGTGCCTTTCAACGGTGCTCCGCCAGCCTTGCAAGCGCTGCTGGCTGGAGATGTGGACATCGTCAACGTGGATGCCAATACCGTGGTGAACCAGATCAAATCTGGTCAGCTCACCGGACTGGCCGTAGCAGCGCGGCAGCGCTATCAGTTCCTGCCAGACGTCCCGACCACCAGCGAGGCTGGCTTTCCAGAAGTGCTTGGAAGCAATTCATATGGGATCCACGCGCCCGCAGCGATGGAGCCTGCGCATCAAAAGATCTTGCTCGCTGGAGTGCACGCAGCCCTGAAAGATCCTGTACTTGAGACTGTATTCAAGAACGCTGGCCTCACCCCGCAAGGAAGTACACCTGCCGAATTCACCGCCATGGCGCGCGAAGACGAAGCCAGATATGCGCCCTTGATCAAGGCGCTTGGGCTGAAAATGGAATGAGGCTATCGCCGGCGGGCCTCAAGGGCCCGTTGGCCTAGGCCCGACAGTTCAGCTCACTGCGTCAGCAGGCTGGCGCTGCAGCATGGCCAGCAGCTTGGCGACTTTTTCGCGCAATTCGCGGCGATCACAAATGAAATCGATAGCGCCTTTGGTTTGCAGGAATTCAGCACGCTGAAATCCTTCAGGCAAAGTGACTCGCACGGTGCTCTCGATCACTCGCGGGCCTGCAAACCCAATCAAGGCCTTGGGTTCTGCGATCACCACGTCGCCCACAAATGCAAACCCTGCGGACACACCACCCATGGTGGGGTCTGTAAGTACGCTGATGTAAGGCAGGCCTTTCTTGGCAAGACGTGTCAAGGCGGCATTGGTCTTGGCCATCTGCATCAGAGAGAGCAAACCCTCTTGCATACGGGCGCCACCAGTAGCCGTAAAGCAGATGAAGGGCACTTTCTGCTCGATGGCGGTTTCAACACCGCGCACAAAGCGCTCGCCGACCACCGAGCCCATGGATCCGCCCATGA
>JAECRA010000106.1 GCA_015999985.1 Comamonadaceae bacterium | reverse complement strand
CGCTGAGCACGGGCCTGAGCAACACGAACAGCTCTGTTGCTTCGTTGAGCACGGGAGTTAGCTCGTTGAGCACAGGTCTGAGCAACACGAACAGCTCTGTCTCCTCGTTGAGCACGGGCCTGAGCAACACCAACAGCTCGGTGTCCAGCCTCAGCACTGGGTTGAGCAACACGAACAGCTCTGTCTCCTCATTGAGCACAGGTCTGAGCAATACGAATAGCTCGGTGTCCAGCTTGAGCACGGGCCTGAGCAACACCAACAGCTCTGTCGCTTCGTTGAGCACAGGTGTTAGCTCGCTGAGCACGGGTTTGAGCAACACGAACAGTTCTGTGTCTAGCCTGAGCACCGGCCTGAGCAACACGAATAGTTCGGTCTCTTCGCTGAGCACGGGTCTGAGCAATACGAACAGCTCTGTGTCTAGCCTGAGCACCGGCTTGAGCAATACGAATAGTTCAGTCTCCTCGTTGAGCACTGGCCTGAGCAATACCAATAGCTCTGTCGCTTCGTTGAGTACGGGTGTGAGTTCGCTGAGCACGGGTCTAAGCAATACCAATAGCTCGGTGTCCAGCTTGAGCACGGGGTTGAGCGATACCAATAGCTCCGTGTCGAGTTTGAGTACCGGCTTGAGCGAGACGAACAGCACGGTTTCCAGTCTGAGCACAAGCGTGAGCAGTTCAACCAGCGCAGTGTCCAGTTTGAGCACCGGCTTGAGCAACACGAACAGCTCGGTGTCGAGCCTCAGTACTGGCCTGAGCAACACGGGTAGCTCGGTTTCCAGCTTGAGCACGGGTCTGAGCAATACGAATAGTTCTCTGGCTAGCCTGAGTACCAGTGTCGGCAATACCGGCTCCAGCATCGCAAGCTTGAGCACCGGGCTGGGCTCACTGAGCACTGGTTTGAACAATACGAACCAGTCTGTGGCGTCACTGAGCACCGGTTTGAACAACACGAACCAGTCAGTCGTGTCACTAAGCACTGGTTTGGTCAACACCAACAGTTCGGTGGCGAGCTTGAGCACCGGCCTGGTCAATACGAACAGCTCGGTGGCATCGCTGAGCACAGGATTGGTCAACACCAATAGTTCGGTGGCTTCCTTGAGCACGGGGCTTGTCAATACGAACAGCTCGGTGGCCAGCCTCTCGACATCGCTGGCACCGTTGACACAAGCTCAAGAAACTGCCGGCAACCGGGGCGCAACCATCACGGCGACGGTCACGGGCGGTGCCACCAGCACGCCAGGCGTCGTTCAGACGCAGGGCAGAAGGTTTGACAACACGACTGTGTCTACTATCCAGGCCTCTGACTGCTTGGTGGCCAATGGCGTCGACACCACGGCAACGGGCGCGTGCGCGAGTGCGGGCACCATGATTGGCGTGAACGGGGCAACGACAACCACCATCGCTGCGGGCGCGACCGCTTACGGTGCGCAGTCGTTGGCTCAGAACACCAACACCACGGCGATTGGCTTCCGGGCCACTGCTGCCTATGAAGGTTCCTCTGCGGTTGGCTATCAGGCGCAAGCCACCTCCGATCGTGCGACGGCGATGGGCTGGAACTCACAGGCATCTGGCACCAACTCAGTTGCTTTGGGTGCTGCAGCGCAAGCGACAGCCCAAAACTCCATGGCATTGGGCGCGGGTGCGCAGGCTACAGGGGCGAACTCGGTTGCACTCGGTGCCAACTCGGTGGCCGATCAGCCGAACACGGTGTCCGTCGGATCTCAGGGTGCCGAGCGTCGCATTACCAATGTGGCGCCAGGTGTGAATGGCACTGACGCAGCCAACATGAATCAACTCAACCAGGTGGCGCGCATTGCCTACTCTGGTGTTGCGATGAGCATGGCCATGGCGGGTACCTATATGCCTACGCTGTACGCCGGTGAAAAGGCGCTGGGCGTCGGACTTGGAAACTACAAGGGCTATGGCGCAGTAGCGCTGAACTTCAAGTCACTCAGCGAAACGGGCGCCATGTCATGGGGCGTAGGTGTCTCCACAACGGGCAAGGAGTGGGGTGTCAACGTAGGTATCGGATGGAAGTGGAAGTAATTCCGGCGTCACCGGCTAACCGCCTCCTCGCAAGGGGAGGCGGCATCCAGTGAGATCGCTCGTTGCCTCGCGCGCCGTTCTGCCTGGCAATATCCTGGGCCACGTGTAGCGTTTGTTCCGCCTCGCCTGCGTAACACGCTCATGTTGGTCTTGGAAGTTCATCGGGTGTCGTCTATCCCTTTTTTTGACCGTCAGTGCACGCTCGAGCGTGTGCCAACTGCCGGCCATGTTGAGATTGCCCCACGGGCACACGGTATGCTCTCGTCATAATGAAATCTATTGATTAAGAGGCGCGATGCGGATCGGTATTTCGGCCTTCAGCCATAAGAATCAGAACATCTGGTCCAATGGCCTGGGCCAGAACGTCATGTTTCTGGTGCAGACCCTGCGCAGGATTCCGTTTGTGACCGACGTCGTGCTGATCGACGCCGGCAGCGAAGAGTCTTTGAGCGATCAGATCGATCTGAACAAGTTCGGCACTCGGCTAATGCGGCAGAAAGAAGCCACGGACTCGGTCGACGTCGTCATTGAACTTGCGGGCGCACTGGGGATACCGTGGCTGGATTTGCTGCGTGCGCGAGGCAAAAAAGTGGTTTACCACTGTGTCGGCCAGCCTCATTCGAGTCTTGTAGACACCGCTATTTTTGATCGCGAAGGTTTCTTTCTACGGCCAGATCGCTTCGACGAGATCTGGGTGCTGCCTAAAGATGCCGTTTTTGCGCCCATGATGCGCACGCTCTACAGATGCCCTGTGCAGGTGGCGCCCTACCTGTGGTCACCGCATTTCTTGAAGGATCGAATTCAGGAGCTTGCTGGCATTGGACATGTCTACGGCTTCAAGCCAGATCAGCCAAATGTAGATGCCAAAGGCTGGCGCGTGACCATGTTTGAGCCCAATCTCGCACCTATCAAGTCGTCGCTGATTCCCATGCTTGTGAGTGATGTGGCAGAGCGCCGAAGCCCTGGCACAGTCTCCATGTTGTATGCGCTTAACACGGGTCATCTGGTCAATCATCCCACCATGCTGCACTTCGCGCATTCGCTGGACCTGGTCAAAAGCAACCGCGCCGTTTTCACAGGTCGGCACGATATTGCTGGTTTCATGTCTCAGTACAGTGTGGATGCTGCAGTGGCCCATCAGTGGCAAAACGATCAGAACTACAGCTACCTGGATGTGCTCTATGGAGACTACCCCCTCATTCACAATTCGCCCTGGCTGAAAGACGCAGGCTACTACTACCCAGAGTTCAATGTGGAAGCCGGAGCAGCGCTGCTGGTGCAGGCGAGACAGCGCCACCAGGACTCACTTGCCGATTATCGCAAGCGATCGCACCGGGTGTTCAAGGCGGTAGACCCTGAAAGCCCGGAGAATGTGCAAGGCTATGCCGACCTGCTGATGTCCCTGACCAACGGCCAGCTCCGGGGGGGCGCCGCATGACTTTGAAACCTTTACGCATCGGCGTCACACTCGCGATTCGCGATGGCCAGTCGCTGTGGGAAAACGGTATTTTCCAGAACTGCATTTTCCAGGTGCAATTACTTCGGCAGTGTCCGGGCGTCGTGCAGGCATGCATTGTTTTTGTGGGCGATGGCAGCGAGCAAGCCAGGCGCGAACTTCTGCAAGACACTGATATTGAGGCGGTGGATCTGAGCGATGCGGCCTCCCAGCTCGACATGGTCATCGAGATGAGTGCCCAGCTTTCCTCCGAATGGGCCGCGGCCTTTCAGGCGCGTGGGGGCAAGCTGGTGAGCATGTGTGTGGGCAACGATTTCGCCATCGATGCGGAACGATTGGGTTACGACCTTCCCGCAGGCCGCTTGGTACCCAGTCATCAGCGAGATGCGGTATGGACCTTGCCGGAATACGAAACTGTAGGGGCACCGTACTATGCCGCCACATTCCGGGCGCCGGTTTCCATCCTGCCTCATCTATGGGGCCCTGAATTGCTGGAAGCCTCGGTGCGCAAGCGGGAGAGCGGAGCTTCATTTGAATACGTGCCCGGCCGGCGCCGTTGGCGTTTGGCCATCATGGAGCCCAATCTCAGCATTGTGAAGACGTGCATCATTCCGTTTCTGGCATGCGAGGTTGCGCATCGGCTGGATCCCGACAAGATCGAATATGTGCACGTTTTCAATACCGAACAACTTAAATCCAATGCTGTATTTAGTACGGTGTTCGGCAGCACGAATCTCGTGCGCCACGAACTGGCTGGTTTCAACGGCCGGTTCTCCATCGCGGACGTTCTGACCCAACACGCGGACGCGCTTGTCTGTCACCAATGGGAAAACGCCCAGAACTACCTCTATTACGAAGCGTTGCATGGAGGCTATCCGCTTATCCACAATTCTCATCTGATTGCCGACTGCGGCTGGCGTTATCAAGGGTTTGACTGTGAAGAGGGCGGCCGCGTGCTGTTAGAAGCTATCGCCGGTCACGATGAGAATCTACAGGACTATCGCCGCCGCGCAAATGCCTTCCTGCGTACGCTTCACCCTCTGTATGAAGACAATGTTCGCGCCTATAGTGAAGCCATCCGGCGCGTTTGAGGCGACTAGGGCGTGAGGCCATTGGCCCCTTTCTTGTGAGATCCTGTCCATGACGAAGACGAAGCAACTTATTCAATTTTTCAGCGGCGTTGTCCTCGTGCTCTCCGCGCCTGCGGTTACGCATGCGCAAGCGGTACTGGACGCTCCGCGCCCAGCGGCGGTGCCGCAGAACGCATTGGCGGTGGCTTCACAAAATGTAGGAATCAAAACCTGCCGGCCTGCCTTGGAGCGGCTCTCGACACTGGCTGTCAATGGCACGCGCGGCAATGACGTTCTGCTCGATTGGGATCGCCAAAGGGTAGACGCTGGCCCTGTGTTTTCGTTGATTGGTCTGGAGTACCCGAACGGAGGGGCCGCGATGTCGGTCACAGCAGTTCCAACGAACAACGGCGGGTGCTCTGTCGCAGCCGAGCGCATATCGGCGGCGCCCGTGTCTTGTCAGACTGTCGCCCAGCAGGAATTGAAGGGCATGACGGCGACCCGCCTCTTGCCCACTTTCACGGTATTTACTGACGCCAAAGATCCGACCGCTACGGTCTCCCTGATCGACACGCCTCCTGGTTGCCTGGTGATTCGACGCTATGTGGAGTTCAATTGGAAGGCCCCTCGTTGAGCCTGGGCGCTGGCCACTCGCTTCTAAGCTTTTTGATGGTTTTACAGAATCTTGCCAGATGGCTCCAAAACAACTTCTGATAGCCGGGGGCGGTATCGGTGGCCTCGCAACCGCGTTGGCTGCGGCGCGGACAGGCTGGGGAGTAAGCCTTTTTGAGCGGGCGCCGCAATTCAGTGAGGTCGGGGCGGGCATTCAGTTGGGGCCCAATGCGACGCGGATACTTCAGCGTTGGGGGCTGGGTGGCGCACTCGCTGAGGTAGCGGCTTTTCCGGAGTACTTGCAAGTGCGCAATGCTTCCAGCGGAGTCGTACTGGGAGTATTGCCGCTCGGAGAACAAATACGTGCGCGTTATGGCGCGCCCTACGCGACCATTCATCGTGCGGATATTCATGGTTTGCTTCTTACGGCAGTTCAGCAGCAAACGGAGAGCCAGCTTCACCTCGATCAAGACGTGTTGAAATTCAATGACGATGGCAATCGGTTGAGTTTGTCCACAGATCACGGCTTAAGAGTGGAGGGCGATGCATTGGTCGGTGCTGATGGCGTCTGGAGCCGCGTACGCCAGCAATTGCTGGGTGACTCGCCCCCACGCGTCACGGGACATCTGGCTTACCGAGCCATGCTGCGGCAGAGTTCACTGCCCGAGAAGCTTCGCAGCACACGGGTGACGGCCTGGCTTGGTCCGCGCTTGCATGTCGTTCAGTATCCCGTCAGAGGCGGAGAGTGGATGAATGTCGTGGTGATTGTTCAAGGAACTCCCCCTGAAAGCGTGTCTGGCTGGGACCAGGTAGCCCATGCGGCTGATCTGCAACGAGCCATGGGGTCTACCTGCGAGCCTTTGCAGTCCTTGATTGCTGCAGCTGCCGAGGCTTCCGTCCATGCCCACGCGTGGCGCTTGTGGCCCTTGTCTGATCGAGCACCCGTTTCTGGCCCTGGGCAAATGGCGCGGGGCCACGTGGCGCTGCTCGGCGACGCGGCCCACCCCATGCGCCCTTACATGGCCCAAGGCGCGGGTATGGCGATCGAGGATGCTGCTGTCCTTGCCAATGCGCTCGCCATGAACGCAGTTGATGTGCCAACCCGGCTTGGGCGGTATTCGCTGTCACGTTGGCAGCGATGCGCCCGCGTGCAGGCTCGCTCCATCCGAAACGGCCAGATTTTCCACTCCGCGGGTTTGGTCCGCTGGGGGCGAGATGCGTCGATTCGGTTGCTCGGTCAACGCATTCTTGACGTACCTTGGCTGTATCAGCCAGCCTCATAGGTTACCAGCCGATTCTCATTACGTGAATTGGTTCTCACAACCGGCTTGAGTATCGCGGTAGACTGCTGGGTTTTCCCCTTGGCGACATGGCGCAGCAAAAATCAGTGCAGACCAGCCTCACGGGCTCGGCGCTGGTGCGCCTGCTCGAGGCACTTTCCGACTCGCGTGTACGCGTTCGGGATGCTCGCACTGGATTTACCGACGGTTTGGTGCAATGGGTGGGTTGGGCTGACGCCATAGCATTGTCCGCTGCTCTTGAAAGGTCACCCAGCGCTGCTGTGGTGAGCGAGGCCAGCCTCGATGAACGAGCAGAATGCAACCGCATCCGTGCAAGCTTGACGCAAGCCGCGGCCCGGGCGATGGCGCCTACAGGGCATTCAGCCATGGAGGCTTCGGTCGGCTTTGGATCCTTGCGCAAGCGCTATGTGACCCAGCAACAGGCGATGGAAGTTGCCATTGGCACGCTGCGTGAGCGCGTCAGGGCTGAACTGGGGGCGCGTTCGCCGGAACTGGCTCGGTTGGCGGTTTTGGACACGGTGATGGCGCAAGTGCTGAACGTGCAGGAGCGGCGTTTACTGGCCACTGTGCCAGGGCTGCTGGAAAAGCACTACCGGCGTTTACGCGATGAGGGAAGTGGGAATTGGGTGACCCTGCTCATGCAGGATATGCACACGGTATTGTTGGCCGAACTGGACCTTCGATTGCAACCAGTGGAAGGGCTCATTGACGCCCTGGATAAAGACTGATGACGAAACTGATTTTTAGCGCTGCCTTTCTGGCAGGCCTCGCAACCTTGTGCTGGGTGGGAGCGGGCTACCTGGGCGGACACTTGCTGGCGTTCGGTATCACTCTACTGATTGCAGCATTTTTTCTCGCAGGCTCATGGGAACTTTTGCGCTATCAACGTGCAACCAAGGCGCTTTCTGGTGGCTTGGATGCCCTGAGTTCTCCGCCAGAAAGCCTGGACGCCTGGCTTTCGCCGCTTCCTGCTCAACTACGCACCGTCATCCGGCAGAGGGTGGAAGGACAACGCGCGGGCTTGCCTGGCCCGGTGCTTGCGTCCTACCTGACTGGACTGCTGGTGCTGCTGGGCATGCTCGGTACCTTTCTGGGGATGGTGGTGACCTTGCAAGGCACGGGGGCCGCGCTGCTGGGCGCCGAGGGCCTGCAAGCCATCCGCGATGCGCTTGCGGCTCCAGTACGGGGTCTGGGACTGGCTTTTGGAACCTCTGTGGCTGGGGTGGGCGCTTCGGCGGCGCTCGGCCTCATGGCCGCAATGGCCCGGCGCGAGCGCCTGGGTGCTGCAGAGCGGCTGGACGTGGCCATGGCAACCCACTTGAGGGCATTCACGCCGCAGCACCAACGCGAGAATTCGCTGCGCTTGATGGAGCAGCAGGCGGGCTTGATGCCCCAGTTGGTAGAGCGCATTGGCGCGTGCATGACGGCACTGGAGAGCCAACAAGCTGCCCTGATTGATCGCTTGACCGCTGATCAGTCCAGGTTTCACGCCAATACAGAAGCAGCCTACACAGGCCTGGCGGCATCGGTTGAACATACTCTCACGGCCACGGCTGCCGAAACCGCCCGTCAGGCCGGTTCAGCCATTCAACCTGCTGTAGAGGCTGCGTTAGCTGGTCTCGCAAGGGAGGGCGCGCAACTACAGGCTGCCCAGGCCGAGCAAGTTCGTTTGAATCTAGATGGAATGACTGCGCGCTTCAGCGACGTCGCTGCACTGGTGACAAGCCAGTGGACAGACGCGCTGGCCGCACACCAACAGACGAGTGAAGCCTCAGGGCGGGCGATCAGCGCCGCCCTGGAAGGCTTCAACCTGACTTTTGACTCTCGTAGCACCAAGCTGGTCGACAGCCTGGCAGAGCGAATGGACCATCAGGGTCGGGCGCTTGCAACGCGTTGGGATGAAGCCTTGGCTTTGCAATCTCAAAGCGGTGCAGAGCAAGCCGCGCAACAGCGTCTGGCACTGCAGACAGTGGCGCAAGAGTTGGAGCAGGCACATATCGCCCTACAAGGTCGCTTCGCGGCGCAGGAAGACTCTCGCCAAGCGGCCTGGACAGAATCCTTGCAGACCTTGGCAGCCACGTTGCGAGACGAATGGCAGCAGGCAGGTCAGCATAGCGCAGACCAATGGCGTCAGCTGGGCGATACCCTGGCAAGCACAGGCGATGGGATTACCCAACAACTCGAAGCTCAGGCGCGCAATACCCTGAAAGAAATCGGAGTGTTGATGCAAGCGGCATCAGATGCGCCGCGCGCAGCCGCTGAAGTCATTGGAGAGCTGCGCCAGCAACTGGCTGAGAGTGTGGCCCGTGACAATGCTCTGCTTGAAGAGCGTAGCCGAAGCTTTGCCGAACAGGAAGAATCCCGGCAAGCCGCCTGGAC
>JAECRA010000032.1 GCA_015999985.1 Comamonadaceae bacterium | reverse complement strand
ATGCTTCCCGATGTATTTTTTCATTATATGACCAGTGAATTGGTTCTATATAATTGACATCCAATGGTTGGAAGCAGTGGCCGAAGTCAACGCCGTGAGATAGACTGAGTGGCACACTCGAGTCTATTGGTAAGCCCAATGCCAAGTTAAGAATTCTCCCGGCCCCCATATTTGCGCTGGATTTGTATAATTTTGAGTGCTTAGAGAATCTTTGAAGAATTATATTTTCAGAATCCAATATTATCGAATCTGTCGCGTAATTCATTCCATCATGTCCCATGATGTTGGCTCGCCCCTGCTCACGTTCCTAATAATACGCTTACCCAAAATTGAGTCTAAATATTTTGGTGCCAAGCCAAAGCCTGGGCGAATGCTTCGAACGTCGCCGGATTGAATGATTGTTCCCGCGGACAAATTATTCATAATATAAAGAGATCGGCGAAATTTGACATTGCCTATCTCGCTCGATTTCCTGCCGTAATTTACTTCGCCCAGCGCTTTCCAAACAGACTTTGCGGCTGTGCAGAGCGATGCAAGCTCTGTGGGTTCGAGGGAAAAACTGTCGTCAGAACCGCCACCGCTGCGATCAAACGTGAAGTGTTTTTCGATGATGGACGCCCCCAGTGCGACGCTTGCAATGGCGGTTGTGTTGTCCAATGTGTGATCCGACAATCCCGTGACGAGTCCGAAGCGTGCCATCTTGTCGAGCATTGTTCGCAAGTTGTAGTCTTCGGCTGGAGCAGGGTAACCGCTAACGCAATGCAGGATAGCCAACTCCTTGCAACCCGCGTCCTGAGCGGCATTTATAGCTTCCTGAATTTCGCCTGCATCGGCCATACCGGTGGAAATGATCATCGGCTTGCCCGTGCTGGCCACGTATTTAATCAACGGCAAATCAACAGCCTCAAACGAAGCGATCTTGTAGGCCGGAGCATTCAGATCCTCCAGAAGGTCGACGGCGGTGTTGTCGAACGGTGAACTGAAGATGGTGATGTTCAGTTCGCGCGCGCGGCTAAACAATGGTTTGTGCCAGTCCCAAGGGGTGTGCGCTTCCTGATAGAGCTGATGGAGCGTTTTTCCGTCCCACAGGCCACCGTGTATTTGGAATTCCTCCGAATCGCAATCTAGAGTTATGGTGTCTGCGGTGTAAGTCTGTAGTTTGATAGCGTCCGCGCCGGCCTCTGCTGCGGCCTCGATCAGCCGTAGGGCTCGCTCAAGTGAACCGTTGTGGTTGGCAGACATTTCGGCAATGACATAGGGAAGATGTGCCGTGCCGATAGGACGACCCGCGATACGAATTTCAGGTGTTTTCATTGAGGTTCCCCTGCGGTTGGAGACTGACATATCCTGGGTTGCCTAGAGTACGCGGCGCGCCGCGGCCGGAGCGAATCGTCTCCAATGCGCGCGGACCTTCGTTGAGCAGCAGATCCAGCACGCTGGCGAATGGGATGAAAGGTTGGAACGCCTGTTGATACTGCGGATGCGTGTACTCGTGCAACTGCACCTGAATATTGCGCCTATCGAAGGCGTCACGGTCTTTCAATAGATAGTCTTCGGAGCCCGCTGGCGACAAGTATTCACTGGCACCCATAAGTTCACACAGAGCTGCCACGTGTTCCCCTCGCTTGCCTGCTGCCTGTAAGGTGCTGCTGGTTTGCCAAGGCGTAGAGATGCCGAGGACCGAGAAGAACCATACGATCATTCCGAGGTTCAGCCCTGATAGGCGGCCGGTGGCCGCGGCTTTGCGCAATGCTTCGCAGAAACCCGGGAAAAATTCCTTGTGATGAGGAGCGCCTGCGTAGCTTCCGGAAATCGTACGCTCAAGCTTGCTGACAAATCGTGCATCGGCGATTTCGACATCAAGAATGGCTTGGCCTGAGCGACCTTTCGTGAGAACTGGAACTGTGGCGTATTCCAACCCATTTAGTGTGCGTAGTCTGTTTCGTTGCTGCCAAGATTGCTTGGAAAACGCAACATCATCAAGTATGACCAGCGAATCTACTTGGTCGGCAATATCGAACCAACCCAGCCAGGGCAAGAATGTGGGTTGCAATATGGCAATGCGCATGGAGTTGTCGCGAACAACGTCATCGCCGTTCGTAAAGTCGCAATTCGGAGTGAAAGCCGTCTACGGTTCTATAGCCAAACGGTATGGTATTGCGAGCTAAGAGCTGGTAGGCATCCAGGTAGCTGTCATACATTTCACCCTTGATAGGATCTATGACACCCACTGTGCCTGGAGCAGTGGCTTTGGCCTTGCCTTCGAGGATATTGCGTAAAAGTACGAACCGAGGTCCAAGCCGAGTGACGTGAGACAGATAATTTTTCACTACGTCAGGCTCCATCTCCTGAAATGAGATGAAGTTCACGAACAAATCAATTTTTCCTTGCAGCTTCGGGAGTTGCCAGGAAACCAGGGTGGCAGCGCGGTAGGTGGCACGCATTTGGGCAATATCAAGCTCGGCAACATTGCGCGTACTCATGTAGTCCAGTACGACGGCGTTGCCGTGAATCGCCGCGAGATAGTGATGCGCACAGGCGATGGTTGGAGCAATGTCCACATCAATGTAGAAAATATCGTTGCGTGGATCGGCTAGCAAGATCTCTCCCAGGGAGCCGAACCCACCTCCGATCTCGAGCACCGTGCGTACGGTAGACAAGTCGCAGTGTCGCTTCAGAAAGCTCAGACCAAGAAGATAGTTGAGCGAAGAGCGTCCGAAGCGGCGACCTTCGAACTCAAATTGTTCGATGGGATCGGCGACACGGCTTTCACTGAAGCGATCAATGAAAACCGCGCCAGGTGTATCGGAGGCTAGCAGCGTGCGATAGTCCGATTCGGCTTGGGCTTCACCTGATATCAGACGCTCAAGGTGCATGGAACTGCGGGCATCGCTAAGCTGCATGCTGCCTAACGCATCTCGCAACACAGCGAAATTTTGAGGGTTGGCGTGGTACCCCGCGAATCCGTACGTGGGCACGAAGAATGACAGTGGCCCAGGAAGGGAGCGGAATCGTCGCAGATTGTCCCCACGCAATTCATCTACCAACGGACTCAAGGCAGCTCGCCAGAAAGGCGTTGGCCTGTAGAGGGGATCTGCTGCATCCATGTCATGCAACAACACATCCAACGCGGCATCAGATTGGTTCATCCGTCACTCATTTATAAAGATAAATGGTGTACTCAAAAGGCGGTCTATCGTCTCGTACAAGATATTCATGGCGCAAGCTCACACGACGCGTTAAGTTTTTCTTGCAAAAGTCGAATACTTCGCGTGGATCGGTGTAGTAAAGATCTGAAGCTTCAAAGTCTACATACGTGGACATCGCGTTGAAGGCCACGTACTTTTGAGCAGCCGCAAACGCCTTCTCAATGACTGCTTGCATGAATGCAGCATTGTCGGGCATTTTGTTATTGAAGACGCCGCAGATGACGTAAGTGTCATGGCCTTGCGGGTAGTCGTCACCGAGCAGATCGCAGTGCTGAAAGGAGGTGAGCGGATCTTTGGCATGTTTGGCATTGCCATAGTCGACAAAGTCCTGCACAAAATCCAGGCCAAGATAATTGCCAGAGAATCCGGTCGCCCTCAGGTGGTCGCGAAAGTGACCTAACCCACACCCCAGGTCGACCACTGAGCCTAAATCAGGTGCTATCTCACGCAGCACCTGAAAACGGCGGAATTGAGATGGTGAATCGGTGTATTGCACCGCCTGCGCGGAGTCGCCATGCGTCTGAAACAGGTGCTGATAGTGTTGTTGAAGCGAGTTCATAGGGCAGAAAGGGCTTGGGCAACGCGACGCGGGCCTTCGGTATCCAGCTTGGACGCAAACGCTCTGCGCTGGGCGCTCAAAGCCTCCGGGTCAGAAATAAACTCATGGATCCGGCCGCGTACCCGCGCAATCTCCGAAGTCTCTGCGGGGCCGAGATCCAGCGTAAGGCCTTGCGCGGCCATTTCCCGGGTGTCCTGATCCTGCAAATCAGTCAAGGAAAGGCAAGCATTGGTGATGCCGGCGTAAGCGCATTCATACTTAGTGAGGCCGCCTCCGGAAATCACGAAATCAGACTGTGCATACACCGACTCGATGGCAGGAGTGAATGGTATGTACTTGGCGCGATTTGACGCCATGAAAGGCAGTTCGCGCGGCGCTAAATATGAAACTTGTATACCCGTCAAATCAACTGCCTGTAGTACTGATTGGAGATGTTTTGTACCTATGCTGCTGCCAGACAAAAACACCAGGACTCGTTCGATAGGCCGACTCTCATCCAAAGTGAGGTTATGGTTTCGCAAGGCGTACAGTTCGGGCTTGACAGGAAGGTACGACGGACCGAGTAATTGATGTCGAGCGCCATAGTCCAGTTTTTCCGAGCCAGCTCTAAAGCAGATGACCATATCAGCTCCCCTGAGATCATGGCGCTGGTCATCGTCTATCAATGCAAGCCGACACGCCAAGTGCTTAAGCCCGTCGATATAGCTCTGTTGGGTGTCATAGCTGTCCAACACTAGAACATCAAAATTTCTGCAAACCTCACGGGTGCGCGCTATGCCACTTGTGTCCATGGGCGGCACGGGAAGGGATAGTGTGGGGATACCGTATTGGGTCAGCAATTGAGTGGCAAGAGTATCGTAGCGCCCCCAAAACGTAACCTGCGCTCCCGGCGCTTCTATACTCAGGCTTCGAGCCAAAGATATGCAACGGGACAGGTGGCCTAAACCCACAGTTTGGCCACCGTCACAGCGAAAAAGAATTTGCCGCGCGTTCTTCATGCGAGGTTGAGACCATTTTCATACATGGGTGAAAGCTTTGATGGAGTGAAAGACATCCACCAAGACATCTGTAGTGAAGAATGGCGGACAACGCGCTCGACCTACGAGCAAGGCATTGTGCAAATGGTTTCCCGCCAATTCAGTTTGTTTGGCGCTGGAATCCATGAAGGCATGTGTAGTCGCTGGAAACCCCGTGGGCACAACGCTCACCATGCTCGTAAGCAGTGTGGCCGACGACGCAACAATACCCATAAGCTTCAACTCTTCTACAACCTGCAGAAGCAGCGCCTCGAAGTCGATATGAGTGTCACCAATAACTTCTACCGTGCAGTTATATGGACTTTGAAGCGGCTCATTACGTAAATTGGGATATAGCGTAACCCGGAATATGTGCAGGGATTCGTCGTAGCAAGTTACGTGGTAGTTCGAATCCAGGAATGGCACATCAAACACCAGGTGGAAAAGCCCGATAGGTCTTGATAGTGGCGGCCGGCCTTCGAAGCGTATGCCTGCAACACGCAACAGCAGAGCGGGGGGCAATGTCCATGTCAGCATGGAACATGAGACGATGCGCCCATCGTCCAGCGCAATAGAGTTAATTTTGCCTGCGCCATGATCTACAGCGTCGATGGTGCGGCCACAGGCGATTTCCACGCCATCACGTCGCAGTCCGTCGACGAAGCCGTCTACCCATTGGCCGATGCCGCCTGTGCGCGGATAGCGATGGCGCGTCGCGCCGACACCTTCTTCATAAGAACCGAAAGCCAACGGTTCGGAGAAGCGAGAATCTTGTTTTAGGCGACGGCTTTCTTCGGCATCGGCACAGATGATTCGGCGAATCGAGAAGGGCGTCAGTGGGTGCAGTTGTCCGGGGTCTACACCGAGCTGCTTGCACACCGCCGGGCCAGCAACCAACGACGCTAGTGTTGGCCCGAAGCGGCGCTCCAGCGCTTCGGCCAAAGTCGATGGGGACGCTTCGTGTTGTGCAATTGAGGCTGCGGCAATTTCCGCGAGGCCGGTGCGTAAGGCGTTTTGCCCCACACGACGCGCATCGGGGAAAGGGCTGCTTCGGTTCATTGCACCAGCGAACCAGTTGCCAGCGCGCAGCACACGGAAAGTGTGCCACTTCTCTTCGCTCAGATCATCGTATAGCAGAGAGTCAATCTCTTCCACCCCGGTGTCGCTGAGGATATGCGCGCCGTGGTCGAAGGCTATTCCGTCATCGTTCGAAATCGAACCCAGCAAGCCCCCGCAGTGTGCGTCGCGTTCGACAAGCAGCACTTCGTCAAAATTGCGGGCGAGGAGCTTGGCGGATAGAAGCCCCGCAATGCCGCCGCCAGCCACAACGGCGGTTGTCATTGGGGTTCCCGGGCAAGTAGTTGAAACATGAGTTCTGCACGCTGCCAATCTTCTGGTGTGTCGATGTCCTGTACCCGATGGCGGGGTAGAACTACCGGCGCGGCGCCTTGAGCGAATACAGGCATGTCCGTCAACCAGGCTGAAGCCTTGCCCCAGCAAAACTGACCAGCGTCGTGCCACGCTTCTTCGAGATCCTGAGATCGAGTTGTGAAGTGCTCGGGACGAAACATCTCGATGCGCCGGTTTGCGGTCAGGCGGATGGCTCGTTGGATGGGGAACGGAAAGCTGGTGACGGCGAGGGCGTAATCGCATTTCTCTTGAACGAGAGTATCGAGGCCTCTTCGGAGATCGGTTGCGGATACAAAGGGAGCCGTTGCATAGATGCAGCACGCGAGTTCAACTTGTTGTGGACCATTCGCATTTATCCAGCCAATGGCGTGGGCAATGACCGGGGTTACCCCCGTATGGTCGTTGGAAAGCGCAGGTGATCGAGTGAATGGCGCTTCTGCGCCGCATTGTTGAGCTATAGCGGCGATCTCGGCATCATCGGTGCTCACGATGATGCGGTCGAAGCATCCGCTGCTTCGTGCAGCTTCTATTGACCAAGCCAGCATGGGCTTGCCGCAAAAGAGTTTGATGTTCTTGCGCGGAATACGCTTACTGCCGCCACGGGCTGGAATGATGGCAAGCTTCATAAGTTCAAGGCAGTGGTGAGCGCGGCGACTACTTGATCCTGCAGTGTTTCGCTTAATCCTGGATACATCGGCAGGCTGATGGCTTCCGCATAGTATTGCTCGGCTTCAGGATAGTCGCCAATTTTGAATCCCATGCGCTCGTAGTAAGGTTGAGTATGCAGCGGGATATAGTGCAGATTGACGCCGATGTCTGCGGCTCGAAGCGCTTCGAATATTTCGCGATGCGTTCTCGTGATCTGGCTGAGCCTGAGCCGGACCACGTACAAGTGCAGGCCTGAGTAGCTGTCCGGGTGCTGCCAGGGGAGGGTAAGTGGCAAGTGGCCGAGTAGTTCACCATATCGGCGAGCAAGCTCATGGCGGCGCGCGACGTAGAGATCAACCCGTTGCATCTGACTGCAACCTAGCGCGCCCTGCAACTCTGTCATGCGATAGTTGTAGCCCAATTCGATCTGTTGGTAGTACCAAGGGCCGTCGGGCTCATGGGTCATTTCAGCAGCCTCACGAGTCATTCCATGGCTGCGCAAGCGAGTCATCCGGCTAGCAAGCACCGGGTCTCGGGTCAGTGCCATTCCACCTTCAGCGGAGGTCACAATCTTCACCGGATGGAAACTAAACACCGTGACGTCACTGAACTCGCAATTACCGATAGGCCGATCCAGATAACGTCCGCCGATCGCGTGTGATGCATCTTCGATGGTTTTGAAACCAAATCGCTTGGCGAGCGCGTGTATGGCTCGCATATCGCACGGCTGGCCGCAAAGGTGTACAGGCACTACTATCTTGGGTAAGCGGCCGGTGCGCTCGGCCTCCAAGAGCTTCTTCTCCAGGGCCTCTGGGCATAGGTTGTAGGTGCGCGGATCAATGTCAACAAAATCAACTTTGGCGCCGCAATACAACCCGCAATTCGCTGAGGCAAGAAAGGTAATGGGACTAGTCCATAGCCAGTCACCTGGTCCAAGGTCGAGCGCCAGACAGGCGATGTGCAGTGCCGAGGTTGCGCTGTTGACCGCGACTGCATGGGGTATCGCACAGTAATCTGCCACGGCTTTTTCAAACCGCGGCACCATAGGCCCTTGCGTGAGAAAGTCAGAGCGTAGTACCTCTACGACTGCATCGATATCGGCTTGCTGTACTTCCTGACGACCGTAAGGAATCACGACCTACTCCTCAGCAATACGGTTGAACTCGGAGATACTTGGGACGTCAAGGAAATGGGAATTGGTCCCGGACTCGTACTGAAAGCCAGGCGACACGGGTTGACCGATTTCTCTTAAGCCGTTGACATTGAAATCGTTGCCGCGGCTATTGAAAGTAATGGATGGTCTGATGACGTAGTGATCGTCAAACTCTAACGTCAACCGCGAGTCATCGGCAGGGCACATAGTCTCGTGAAGCTTCTCACCCGGTCGGATGCCCACGACTTTCTGGGGCAGGTCTGGGGCGACAGCGCGAGCCAGGTCAGTGATGCGGATAGAAGGTATCTTCGGAACAAAAATTTCGCCCCCATGCATGCGTTGGAAATTGCGCAACACGAAATCGACACCCTGTTGCAGTGAAATCCAGAATCGGGTCATCTCCACATCGGTGATGGGCAGATGCGACGCCCCAGAAGTCAGGAGACTTCGGAAATAAGGAAGTACCGAGCCGCGCGAGCCCACCACGTTGCCGTAGCGCACGACTGCGAAGGAAGTGTCATGTCCTCCAGCGAGATTGTTTGCTGCGACAAACAGTTTGTCTGAAGCCAGCTTTGTTGCTCCGTAAAGATTGATCGGGTTCGCCGCCTTGTCTGTCGATAGCGCTATGACTTTTTTGACGTTGTTTGCGAGTGCCGCGTGTACGACGTGCTCTGCACCGTAAATGTTGGTCTTGATGCACTCCATCGGGTTGTACTCTGCTGCCGGGACCTGCTTGAGGGCTGCAGCATGGATGACATAGTCGACGCCTCGCATGGCTTGTACCAGCCTATCCTTGTCCCGCACGTCACCGAGAAAATAGCGCATGCATGGGGCAGAGAACCGCTGCTGCATTTCATACTGCTTGAGTTCGTCCCGGGAATAGACGATGACCCGGCGGGGCTGGTGATGTTCGAGCAGGGTCTTGACATACCTGTGGCCGAACGATCCCGTGCCACCGGTGATCAGAATAGATGAGTCATCGAACATGTGTATTAACTTCCCTCGGTTCTTCGGATGGTGCGTCCATCGATATAACGGTATCGCAAGCCCTGAGTGAAGCTTCCCGGTGTGCGATCACCAGGATGGTTTTGCTTCCAGAAAGGTTGCGAATGGCCGAATTCAGTGCTTCTTCCGTGTCGGTGTCCAGCGCACTCGTTGCTTCGTCCATGCACAGCACGGCGGGGTCATGGTAGAGAGCCCTGGCAATACCTACGCGCTGGCGCTGTCCGCCGGAAAGGCGGATGCCCCGATCACCTACCAGAGTGTCGTAGCCTTCAGCCAATTCATGCGAAATAAAGTCATGTATTTGTGCGGTACGGGCAGCTCGCTCGACTGCTTGCATGTTGATCTGGCCCCTTGGCACGCCAAATGCGATGTTTTCAGCCACGCTCGCATCCGCAAGGTATATATGCTGAGGAACGTAGCCAATGGCACGCTGCCACGCCGCTACATTGCTGTGCTCTATGGGGATGCCATCCACGGACAGTGTGCCGGACTGAGGTTGAAGCAGGCCCAGAATAATATCCATGAGAGTGCTTTTGCCGGCTCCGCTTTTGCCGGAGATGCCCACGCTGGTGTTAGCTGGAATGACGAGCTCAACGCCATCCAGCACAGGTTTGCCCGGTGCCGAAGGATAGGCGTAGCAAATGCTCTGAAGCCGAATCTCCCTCTGTGGCGCGATTGGATGGTCCGGTTGGCCAAAGTCCGGAGGCTGTGGAAGTGAGAGGTCCTGGTGGATGTTGTCCAGCGTAGCCGAAGAGAAACGCAATCGCGCTAGCCCGCGGTACATGATTTGCACCGCGGGTAGCAGACGGTAGGCAGCAAATCCGTAAAGCCCCAATGCCGGCAGCACTTGCGCCATGTCGCCAGATCGCCACAAAAGCACTAAGGCGATGAGGATCAAGCCGGTGTATCCCACAGCTTCGACGACATAAAGCGGAGACTGACTCAGAGTCTCGGCAGTGGCCGAGTGGCGTGAGTATTCCCGCGAGGCCTGAGAAAAGCGCGTCAAATAGGCATCGGTAGCATGGGTGATCTTGACATCCTTGATGCCGCCAAGCACTTCACTGCAGCTTTTGTAGCGCGTTGTATTGGCCGCCTGCCGCGCCGAGCCGATGTGCGACAGGCGCTGACGTACCAGTAGGTAGATCGCGCTATAGAGGAGCCCGACTGCGACCACGATGCATATAGCCATCCATGGGTCATAGGCAAACACCAGCACGACCATTGCGACTACTACAGTTCCCTGGGCAATCAGCATAGAGAGCGGTTGCAACAGGTCAAAAGTAAGCTGATCCACTTCGGAAAGGACGCTCTTGGTCAACTCGGATGAGTTGCGCGCAAGAAAGAACTCGTAGGGTTGCCTTAGGTAAGTGGACAGCAAACGCACTCCCAGCGATTGTCGCTGCATGTGAACAAAGCGACCCACCACATGAAACGTGAGGGCCTTGAATGTTGACGATGCGATGACGACCGCCATGGTCGTCAAGCCCAAGGCTACGATGAAGGAGGCTTCATTAGCGAAGCCCAGTGCTTCATAGGCGCTGCCAAGCCATCGGTTCTCATGCACGACGGCTGGACGTGCGAGTACAGAGAGAAACGGTACGATCGAAAGTACGCCGGCTATTTCCGCCATTGCCATGAGAATGACCAGCAGCAGCATCCAAATGGCCTTGTGCTGCTCCGCTGGGGCAAAAAGCGACCAGATTTTCGTCAATGTTTTAGACATGGCAACGATGACTCATTCCTTCTGGATTCAAACCTTTGCCCTTGCTATGGATTGAGATCATCCAGCAGGCTTCCTAGCGGTGGCAATAATCCCGTCTCCCAAGTCTTTAGGGTAAAACCACCTTTGGATATGACAAAAAGGCGTCACCATGCGAGCACTTACAAAAGAGAGAGTTTTTTTGATTATTGGTGGCTTTGACTGTGCACTAAGAATGCTTCTTTGCTCTTGATTCAAGTTGTCGTAGCTACGATCATTGGCAATCATTCGATTGGATAGTAGGCGCGTCAATTCGGTGATCGGATATCCGTAATTGATAATTCGGATATCTTCCAAGCCGGCAGCGTGCAGTAACGCATGAAACTGAGTTTTTTCATAGCGGCGCACATGTCCCACGATGTCGTCGGAGCGCCCAAATTTGCGCTGGTGGGCGGGAACGGATGTAACTATGGTGCCTCCGGGCTTCAGATACTGAAGCCATTCGGTAAGCACTTTATGATCTTCCTGAATGTGTTCAAGTACTTCGAAGGCGAGTAGATAGTCGAAAGCTCCAATGCGTAATGCATTGAGGTCATCGACTACTTGTACTTTGTCTTGGCAGTTGGCAAACCTTTTACGCATCAATGCCCGACTACTTTCCCCAAGATCATGGCACGCGCCGTGAAATCCTCGCTCTAGGAACAAACTAGCCATATGCCCGGTGCCAGCTCCCATTTCAATGAAGCTCCCAACCGGAAGGTGTTGGCTCATGTCCCTCACAGCCGACTCGCGCAAGATTAGTTTAGGCTGTTTACTCAAGGCGCTCTCCGCGGTGAACGTTTGGGAACGGTGAGTTGCGGATCTCCGCTCGAAGCGTCTGCTGTATTAATCTGAATAGGAGCGCTAAGTTGAATGGTAGGGCGATACTCATGCTGTTCGATTTGCTGAAGAAAGTGCGGCGCGGCCCTTGAGACGAAAGAAGTGGTTAGGTGCTGAGAGTCGCGGAAAACCACTACACCATCTCGAATAGCTCGGCATTTTCCAGCCGGGCACACCAAGCCGCTAGTTTCCAGCCAGCGAATTTTTGAGGAGGAGCTTGCCAGGGGTTTCAACAAAGCAGCTACATGAATATATGGCGTGTTGTCTGCAGTTCCCACGCACGCCTGCTCATCGATGGCTTGAGGGCTGTGCTTCCTTAGGCACTCTGGCCCATTAAAGCCCAGGATAGGATTAGCTTCAATCAGATAGATAGCCTTCGCGCTCGGCGCGAGTCGGTCCATTAGGCGGCGTGTCCCCTCGATCCATTGCTTGTCAGTGAAGGCGCTGGATGCCGTGCCACCCACGAACAAGCGATCCACTTTTTGGGTTTTTAACCATTCCACAGCTTTGTTGCGCCATTCGGAGCACTCGGTGTAGTCCCTCCCGATGCGCTGGTAGAAGAAGGGTTCGTCCACCATGGGGCAGGAAGACTTGGTCAGAACGATGATTCTCCATTGCGCCGGATCATGCATTTCGGTCAACGTGGGAAACCACTGCGCTCCGATGCTGTCGCCCAAAAGTACGGCAGTTTTGGGCGCATCGTTCTTGCCGTATATGCAAGGTTTGACCTCTGCGCTCTGGTACCAGTCATCGCAATTGTGCTGATAGATGATGGGCATGTCTCCCGCTGCGCGGGCGTAGACATCGTTCTGGGCGCTTGCTACCAACTTTTCCGTATGAGTGTTCCATCGCAGTAACTGAGAATTGAGAATGACCATGGCAAACAGCGCCAGTGCGATCTGCCATTTGTTTTGAACGCGCGCGGGGCGCCCGTAACGAATGGGATTCTCTATCAGGTGACGGGTCAAGATGGCTGCGAGCAGAGATACGCCGATCGCGAGGACGGTGTTGCCGAGATCGCCTTTGATGGGCAGCAAGTTCTCGCCAATGATGAGAACGGGCCAGTGCCATAGATACCAGGCATAGGAAATTTTCCCTATGGCCTGCATGGGGGGCAGCGATAGAAAGGCGCTGGGAAGAGTGGCTCTGGAGGCGTTTGGGTCGGTACCTGCCAGCAGCAACGCACAGGTTCCCAAGGTAGGCAGTAGCGCCAGCCAGCCAGGGTACGCCGAATCCGGCTTGATGGTCACCAGCGCGATGAGCAACAGGGCAGCGCCTGCCCAACTCGCCCATTTGGCTACGGATTGCTGAGGCGCCTGTTGACGCGGTATTAGCCAGATCAGCGCACCTGCGGCGAACTGCCAGGCCCGGGTCGGCATCATGTAGAAGCCAAGCACTGGATAGGTGTAAGAGGCTATGAGGCTGGCAGTCAGAGAAAGGAACGCAATTGCAGCAAATACGTACGTTAGCGACTTGGTGCTCTTGTCTTTCGCCCATCGGGCCGCAACCAGAATCAGCAGCGGCCAGACGAGGTAAAACTGCTCTTCCACCCCAAGCGACCATGTGTGCAGAAAGGCATTGGCACCGATTTCTGCGGCGAAGTAATCAACGTCTGCGAACGCAAAATAAATGTTGCTGACCCACAGGGCCGCCATCGCAGCAGCCTGGCTGTGCGCCAGATTTTGAGCTTCGGGAATCAGTTTGTACGCCAATGCGCTGCTGATGATCAGCATGGTGGCTAGGGCGGGAAACAGCCTTCTGAGGCGGCTCGCATAGAACCGCGCCAGTGCTATTTTTCCAGTCGCCTCATGTTCGCGCACCAGGATGCTGGTGATCAGGTAGCCTGAGATGACAAAGAAAACGTCGACGCCAATGAAGCCTGCCGACATCGCTGGAATGGCAAAGTGCGCACCGATGACCAGCAGGACGGCGATTGCACGAAGCCCTTCGATATCCGGGCGGAAGAACGAAGGCGGAGAAGCTGAATGATGAAGGTGCTTGGGCACCTCAGGCTGCGACGACATGGCACCTTTACGCAGCCACAAGGGCGAGCCCCTTGGCTGTCAAGCGATAGCGCTGTTGACTGCTTTGAGGCTTGGTGGGCAAAGTGTATTCAATCAAGGCCTGGGCGAGAGCAGGTTCGATGTAGCGCTTTCGAACATGGGTGCGGTCCTTGAGCTGCATGAATTCTCTGATTTCTGCATTGCCCAGGTCTCCCTTCTCGGCAAGCAGCTTTAATAGGTCCAAGACTGGTGGGGTGACTGGTGGGGTGACTGGTGGGGTGACTGGTGGGGTGACTGGTGGGGTGACTTGACTTTTCTCTATCGATGCCGGGCGGGCAACAACGGCTTTGAATTGATTTCCCCGTCGATCATCCACAAGTTCGATATGCGGCCAGTCGTGCAAGGCACGGCTGATGCCGCTGCCCAGGCCGCGATAGGGTAGCAATTGAGCGGCATGCTCTGTCAAGGTTGGGTTTCGGCGGTTGGTCTTGCCCTCTCGAATGTCTTCGACGCTCAAGCTGTCAGGTAAGTGGCCGGGGCTGATGATTTCCACCCGGTCGGCGAATACCAAGAGACGGATAGACGCACTGGTGAAATAGTCTCTGTGAACCAAGGCGTTGACAAGCAATTCCTCCAGCGCCACGGGCGGGATCTCCAATTCACCCAAAGTGTTGAAGCCCCTGCCTTGCTGGGTGTGATGAAGGTTGCGCTTAATGAATGAGAAGCAACGCTGGAATTGCTCTTGCAAGGTGCCGTAGATGTCTTCGCTGTCTTGATAGAACTTGTCAGCCAGAGACGTGCCAGGAAATGCCACGGCTTTGACCATGCAAACTGGCAGCCAACGTTGGGGGGTACGTCCGAATAGCAGCAAGCCGCTCAGGTTCAGTTCATTGCCATCTGCCAGCCCGAGGCTGCGCAACTGCTGGCCGATATCATGACCTTGCCCAAAGGCTTCGCCAAAACGCCGGTGCACGTAGTCCTGGAAGGCTTTGGAATCGATATCTGCTGAGGAGGTTCCTGCAACGGGCACCATGTCCGCTCGAATCAACCCAGCACTTTGGAACATGCGCTGCATCTCTTCTCTGGCCGTGACGTGGCGCTTATCTGCCCCGTTTTTGATCCAGACACGGCCCTGCAAATCCATGTAAGGCTTGTTCAATCCATTGGGCACGGTCACGACCATGACGACCCCTTGAGGCGTCAGGACATTGCTGGTGATCGGATGTATGGGCGGGCGTACATTGTGGCTGGCCGCATTGCTCAAAAGCTGATTGAGGCGCCGCACTGCCTCAGCATTCAGGCCGGAGACTTCGCCGTTGTCTGTCACTCCAATGAAGATTTCCCCACCACCACTATTGGCTAGAGCGGCCAACTCCGCCGCCAAGCTATCAACGTGTGTCACATCTTGCTTGAACTGGTGGTGGCTATCTTCGCCGCAGGCGAGGACGGTTTTTAGCTCTTGAAGGTTCATGACAAGTTATTCAGGCCGCCACGATGTTGACATCAGCCTTCAGCCGCCCACGCGTATCGATCACTAATCGAGAATCTCGACTAACCAGCGCATAGTCAAACCCGTCATGGTCCGTCGCCAGTACCACGCAGTCAAAACTAGCCAATGTCTGGGCGTTGAGCGGCACTGACTGCAAATCGAAGTGGTAATCACGCTTGCGCGGAAACACGGGCACATGGGGGTCGCTGTATTCGATATGCGCGCCCTTGTTCTGCAAGAGGTCCATGATCTCCACGGCGGGTGATTCACGGGTGTCGTCAATGTTCTTTTTGTAGGCCAACCCCAGCACCAGGATGCGGCTGCCCTTGACTGCTTTGCCTCTGTCGTTGAGGGCGTCGGTCACTTTGCTGACCACCCAGTGCGGCATGTAGTGGTTGATTTCACCGGCCAACTCGATAAAGCGCGTGTTCACGCCGTATTCCCGGGCTTTCCAGGTGAGATAGAACGGGTCAATCGGTATGCAATGGCCACCAAGGCCCGGGCCGGGCTTGTAGGCTACAAAACCAAAGGGCTTGGTAGCAGCAGCTTCAATGACCTCGTGAATGTTGATGCCCATCTTGTCGGCCACGATTTTCATTTCGTTGACCAGGCCGATGTTCACGCTGCGGTGAATGTTCTCCAGCAGTTTGGTCATTTCTGCCGCCCGAGTGGAACTGACAGGCACCATGGTCTGAATGGCGTGTTGGTAGAGGGCGGTGCCCAGGCTCAGGCAGCTTGGCGTTGTGCCCCCTATGACCTTGGGAATGTCCTTGGTGCCGTAGTGCGGGTTGCCTGGGTCTTCGCGCTCGGGGGAGAACACCAGGGCGCAATTTTCACCAGGTATCAACCCGTGCGCGCGCAGGCGGGGAGCCAGCACTTCATCGGTGGTGCCGGGCCAGGTGGTGCTTTCCAGGCTGACCAATTGGCCTGCGCGCATGTGGGGCAGCGCGGCTTCTATGGTGTTGACTATGAAGCTGAGGTCCGGCTCTCGGTGGGCGTTGAGCGGTGTGGGAACGCAAATGATGAGCGCGTCAGCCTCTCGTGTGCGGGCGAAGTCTGCCGTCGCCTCAAAGCCTCGCCGGGCAGCCTCTTGTATGCGCTCTGGCGTCAAGCGCTCTATGTAGCTTTGGCCGGCATTGAGCATGTCCACCTTGCGCGGATCAATATCGAAGCCAATGACTTTCAAGCCGACTTCGGCAAAGCGCAAGGCCAGGGGCAGCCCTACGTAGCCTAGGCCGTAAATGCCGACGACCGCCTGGCCGCCTGCAATGCGTGCCTGCAGGGTAGCAAGAGTTGGGTTCGTTGCGGTTTCAGCAGGCATAGGTGAGAGAAAGAGGGCAGGAGCGCGTGAAGCCGTTCAGGGGCCTGCGCTGGTTACTCGCTAATGTAGCCGTGAGGGTTGGCCGCTTGCCAGCGCCAGGTGTCGGCGCACATGTCGTGCAGACTTCGCTTGGCATGCCATTGCAGCAAATTCTGTGCCTGGGAAGGGTCCGCATAGTAGGCGGGCACGTCACCGGGCCGGCGGGCGACCACCTCAAAGGGCACTTTGCGGCCGCTGGCGGCTTCGAATGTGCGTACGACGTCCAGTACAGAGCAACCCTGGCCGGTCCCCAGGTTGAGGGTGAGCAGGTTGCCCTGCTGGCGGGCCGCCAGGTGTTTTAGCGTGGCGACGTGGCCTTCGGCCAGGTCCATGACGTGGATGTAGTCGCGCACCCCGGTGCCGTCATGGGTGGGGTAGTCGTTGCCGAAGATCGCGAGTTTGGGACGGGCGCCACAGGCTACCTGGCTGACGAATGGCATCAGGTTATTGGGGATTCCGCTGGGGTTTTCTCCGATCTGGCCACTGGCGTGAGCACCTACCGGGTTGAAGTAGCGCAGGCGCGCAATCTTCCAATCCGGCTGTGCGGCATGCAGATCTGCCAGGCAGCGCTCGACCATCCATTTGCTGGTGGCGTAGGGGCTGTGGGTGTTGCCGCAAGGGGCCGTTTCCTTGAGCGGAAGGTCTTCGGGCGCGGGGTCACCATAGACAGTGGCTGAAGATGAAAACACCAGCGTCTGGACACGGGCGCGCTGCATGGCTTGCAGCAGCGCGAAGGTGCCGCCCACGTTGTTGTCGTAGTAGAGCATGGGCTTGGCGACGGATTCGCCTACGGCTTTGAGGCCTGCGAAGTGAATGACGGCGTCGACAGGAGGCCCGGAAAACAGCTTGGTCAGGGCAGTCTCGTCACGGACATCGGCTTCGACGACATGGATGCTGCGGCCCGTGAGTGACTGAACCCGTCGCAAAGCCTCGGGCGAACTGTTGCAAAAATTGTCAATGACGGAGACATCCATGCCGCTTTCCAGCAGGCTGAGGCAGGTGTGAGAGCCTATGTAGCCGGCGCCGCCGGTGATGAGGACATGCATGAGGTGTTCCTGGGGCTCGGGGTAGCTATTAGCGCGGCTGGCCCTCACCGGTTGGCCGGCCCCCCCAACCCTCTCCCGCTTGCGGGAGAGGGAGCCAACCCCCTGAAGAGGGAGTCAACTCCCTGGGGAGGGGGCTAACCCCCAGGGAGAGGAGGCAATTCACCGGGAGGGAGGGTAACCCCCTGGGAGGGGGGCAAACCCCGGTCGAAAACCGGCGGGGTGGGTAAGGGCCGACCGTGGCGGTCAGGCGGATGTCATCAATTTTTCGATCTCTACAGGGTCTACAGGTACCCCGCGCGTGATCAATTCGCAGCCGCCTTCGTTGACTATGGCGTCGTCCTCAATACGGATGCCGATGTTCCAGAACTCCTCGGGCACGCCTTCGCCGGAGCGGACGTAAATGCCTGGCTCTATGGTGAGCACCATGCCCGGACGCAGGATGCGGCTGGGGCGGTCTTTGATGATTTCGCCGGAGAGTGCGTCCTTGCGTTCACTGACCTTTCCGACCTCCGTGGGTTCCACATAGCTGCCGCAGTCGTGCACGTCCATTCCCAGCCAGTGGCCGGTGCGGTGCATGTAGTAGGCGAAATAAGACCGGTTGGAGATGGCGTCTTCTACCGTGCCATGCTGATTCTTGTTCAACAGGCCCAGGTCGAACATGCCTTGGGTCAGAACTTTGACGGTGGCTTCATGCGGGTCGTTGAAGCGGGCTCCTGGGCGGGTGGCAGCTACGGCAGCGTCCTGGCTGGCCAGCACCAGGTCATAAAGAGCGCGTTGCGGTCCGCTGAACTTGCCGTTGGCAGGGAAGGTGCGGGTGATGTCGCTGGCGTAGCCGTCAAGCTCGCAGCCGGCGTCTATCAGTACCAGCTCGCCATCGTTGATGGGGCCTGTGTCGGCACGGTAGTGCAGAACGCAGGCATTGGCTCCAGCGGCAACGATGCTGCCATAGGCAGGGTTTTGCGAGCCATGCAGACGGAATTCGTGCAGCAGCTCGGCGTCCAGGTGGTATTCACGCACTTGCTGGCCGGCGCGCAGCATGGCGGCAGAGCGCTGCATGGCGCGAATGTGGGCGCCTGCGCTGATCTGAGACGCGCGCCGCATGATGTCCTGCTCGTGCGCGTCCTTGATGAGGCGCATTTCGTCAAGAATGGCGCAGGCATCTCGCTGCGTTTCGGGGGCCAGGGCGCCGTAGCGCGTACGCCCGCGCACTTTCTGTAGCCAGCCGTCGATCTGCGTTTCAAGCCCCGCGTGGGTGGCAAACGGGAACCAGACGGTTGCCTTGTTTTCCAGCAATTTGGGCAACTGCTGGCCCAGTTCGGTCACGGAATATGCGGCATCGACCCCCAGCGCAGCAGGCGCTGCCTCAGGGCCCAGGCGAATGCCATCCCAGATTTCTCTTTCGAGGTCTTTGGGCTGGCAGAAGAGGGTAGTGCGGCCATCACCGGTGATCACCAGCCAAGCGCTGGGCTCGGTAAAGCCCGTGAGGTAGTAGAAATAGCTGTCGTGCCGGTACAGAAAATCCGTGTCGCGGTTGCGCGCGTGCGCTGGAGCGGTGGGGATGATGGCAATGGCGTCTGGCCCTCCGATTCGGGTCATTTCAGCGGCAAAATGGGCGCGGCGGGCAGCGTAGGGGGTGATTGTCATAGTGTGTGAAATGACGTATTAACTCCCTCTCCCCCTGGGGAGAGGGCGGGGGTGAGGGCGGCCAACCGGTGAGGGTAAGCGGCGTATCCACTGCCACGACCACTCGCAATCCCTGCCACCCTGTCCCGGACGGGCAGGGTAAGAAAAGCAAGGTTGGTTGGATGGTAGATCAAGACGCTCCAGCATTGAGCTCAGCCAGCCGCTCGGGCGTGCCCACATCCGTCCAGGGGCCGGTATAAAGCTCGGCGCTGACGTGGCCGGCTTCTATGGCGCTGCGCAGCAGGGGGGCCAGCGGGGCGGCAGTACCTTGTGGATTGCCTGGCAGGATGGTGCACCAGGGTGGCTCAAAGAGCTGGCGGCGGTAGAGGGCTATGGCGCTGAAGGTATGGCGCGTGGTGCCGGCCGGTGCCTCGTTGAGTGCCAGGCCGTCTTGATTGATGGCAAAGTCGCCTTTGGCGTTGTGGACGGGGTTGGGTACCAGCCACAGATGGGCGAGTTTGCCGCTGGCGGCAAAGCGTTCTGCCACTTCACGGGAGAAGGTCAATTCCGGGGTGAACACGTCGCCTGCGACGACCCAGAATACGTCGTTTTCATGCGACGCCAGCAAGGGCAAGGCCCTGGCGATGCCGCCGGCAGTTTCAAGCGCGTAGCCAAAATCGCGCTCTTCCGCAGAGTAGCGGAGGGTAGCGCGCTCTGAATCCAGCCGTGCCAGGGAGCCGAAGCGCTCTTCGATCTGTTCACCCAGCCAGGCGGTGTTGATGACGATGTCTGTCAACCCGGCCCGCAGGAGAGCCTCCAGGGGCCATTGCATTAGCGGTTTGCCACGCACTTCCAGCAAAGGCTTGGGTTGGTGGTCTGTCAGCGGTCTCATGCGCTCGCCACGGCCTGCGGCGAGAATCATGGCGCGCACCGTGGGCGTGAGGGGGGTGCCTAGTCTCATAAGGGGGTGTTGCCTATGCAGGAGCGCATTTTTCGTGCATTTCTACCTGTCCTTTGAAGGGGCGGTAAAGGGCAAATTTCAGTGCAAAGCGCGAGCATGGCGACACTGTATTACGGATTGGCCTGGAGGTGCGGCCTCGGCCGCCGGTAAAATCACAGGAAAGGCACGCTCATGTCGCGAGCGCTTGACCATTTCTTGTCCGCAATTCCCCCGGAGTTTATTCGCATGGCAAATGCATCTCTCATGGCCAACGCCATCCGCGCCCTGGCCATGGACGCCGTTCAACAAGCCAACTCCGGGCATCCCGGCGCCCCCATGGGCATGGCTGATATGGCTGTTGCCCTGTGGGGCCGGCATCTCAAGCACAACCCCACCAACCCGCAGTGGATGGACCGGGACCGGTTTGTGCTTTCCAATGGCCATGCTTCGATGCTGCTGTACGCGCTGCTGCATCTGACCGGCTATGACCTGCCTTTGCAGGAATTGAAGAATTTCCGCCAATTGCACAGCAAGACGGCTGGTCACCCCGAACACGGCATCACACCCGGCGTGGAAACCACCACTGGTCCGCTGGGCCAGGGTATTGCCAACGCCGTGGGCATGGCCTTGGCAGAAAAGCTGCTGGCGGCCGAGTTCAACCGCGACAGCCATAAGCTGGTCGATCACAACACGTATGCGTTCCTCGGCGACGGCTGCCTGATGGAGGGCATCAGCCACGAAGCTTGCGCCTTGGCGGGCGCCTGGAAGCTCAACAAGCTGATCGCTCTGTACGACGACAACGGCATCAGCATCGACGGCAAGGTCGCGCCATGGTTCATTGACAACACCGCTGAGCGTTTTCGCTCCTACCAGTGGAATGTCATTGGCCCGCTGGACGGCCACGACGTGCAGGCCATGGATGCTGCCATCGCCAAGGCCAAGAAAAGCACGGATAAGCCTACGCTGATCATTTGCAAGACCAACATCGGCAAAGGTTCGCCCAATCGCCAGGACACCGCCAAGGCGCATGGTGAACCTCTGGGCGATGCAGAAATCACGCTGACCCGGGAAAAGCTGGGCTGGCCTTACGGCCCGTTTGAGATTCCGGCAGAAGCCTACAGCGATTGGGATGCCAAGGCGGCTGGCGCCCAGCAGGAAGCCGACTGGGACGCGCGCATGGCTGCTTATGCAGAGGCGTATCCCCGCCTGGCTGCTGACTTCAAGCGCCGCATGGCTGGTGAGTTGCCCAAGAATTTTGCCCAGGTCGCGGTCGATGCCGCCGTTGAGGCGCACAAGCGGGCTGAAACCGTGGCTAGCCGCAAGGCCAGCCAGATTGCTTTGGAAGCCTTTACTGCGGCACTGCCTGAGCTGATAGGTGGCAGCGCGGACTTGACGGGTTCCAACCTGACCAACACCACTTTCACCATGCCGCTGCGCTTTGCGGACAATGGCAGCGTGGTGCTTCCAGAGAGCCCTGCGGCTGAAACCACGGGAAGTGAAGCTGCGCCGGCTATTGCCGCACGCTTTCATATCAACTACGGCGTGCGTGAATTCGGCATGGCCGCCATCATGAACGGTTTGGCGCTGCATGGCGGCTACGTTCCCTACGGCGGCACCTTCCTCACTTTCAGCGACTACAGCCGCAATGCCATCCGCATGGCTGCGCTGATGAAGCAGCGCGTGGTGCATGTGTTCACGCACGACAGCATCGGCTTGGGCGAAGACGGCCCGACGCACCAGAGTATTGAGCACGCGGCCAGTCTGCGCCTGATTCCGGGCCTGGATGTCTGGCGTCCGGCTGACACGGCAGAGACGGCCATCGCCTGGGCAGTTGCGCTGGAGAACCGCGATCGTCCTACCGCTTTGCTGCTCAGCCGCCAAAACCTGCCTTATGCAGCCAAACGCGACCTGGGTGACATCAGCCGCGGCGCTTATGTGCTGAGCGAGCCTTCTGATGTGGGGCTCAAGAAAAAGCCTCAGGCGGTTTTGATTGCCACCGGTTCTGAAGTGCAGCTGGCGCTCAAGGCGCAGCAGATTTTGGCCGCACGCAAGATCGCGGTGCGCGTGGTTTCCATGCCTAGCACCAATGCGTTTGATCGCCAGACTACGGCGTACAAGAAATCAGTGTTGCCCACAGGCATTCCGCGTGTTGCCGTGGAAATGGGTGTGACGGACGGCTGGTGGAAGTATGGCTGTGCGGCGGTGGTGGGTATTGATCGCTACGGCGAATCGGCGCCAGCGGGCAAGCTCTTCGAGTTCTTTGGCTTTACGCCAGAGAATGTGGCGGATACAGTACGCGCGGCTTTGCGTCGCTAGGGGGATTTTTTCCTGCTTGCGGGAGGTTTTACCCTCTCCCGTTTGGGAGAGGGCAGGGGGGCCGGCCAACCGGTGAGGGAAGGTTGCGCTTGAAGGTGGCGCTGCTTGCCCTCACCCCCACCCTCTCCCCAAGGGGAGAGGGTGTCAGATAGGTGCCGCTTCTAAGGAGTGGCGGGGTCGAACGGTTTTTACCCTCTCCCGTCTGGGAGAGGGCAGGGGGGCCGGCCAACCGGTGAGGGAAGGCAGCGCTGGAAGGTGGCGCTGCTTGCCCTCACCCCCACCCTCTCCCCAAGGGGAGAGGGAGTCAGATAGGTGCCGCTTCTAAAGAGTGGCGGGGTCGAACGGTTTTTACCCTCTCCCGTTTGGGAGAGGGCAGGGGGGCCGGCCAACCGGTGAGGGAGGGCAGCGCTTGAAGGTGGCGCCGTTTGCCCTCACCCCTAGCCGGGCGCCCCAACCCTCTCCCCAAGGGGAGAGGGGGTCAGACAGATGCCCCTCTCTCAGAGGGAGAGGGAGTCAGATAGGTGGCCGCTCTTTTCCATAGGAAAAGGGGGCCGATAGGTTCATCAGCAAAGGGGAAAGTTATGACCATCAAGATCGGCATCAACGGCTTCGGCCGCATCGGGCGCATGGTGTTTCGTGCGGCAGTGCAGAATTTCTCGGACATCGAAGTCGTGGGTATCAACGACCTGCTCGAGCCCGACTATCTTGCTTACATGCTGCAATACGACAGCGTGCATGGCCGATTCGACGGAGAAATCAAAGTCGAAGGCAACACCCTGGTGGTCAACGGCAAGAAAATCCGCCTGACAGCTGAAAGAGACCCAGCGGCTCTGAAGTGGAACGAAGTTGGTGCGGACATCGTCATCGAATCCACAGGCCTGTTCCTGACCAAGGAAACCGCGCAAAAGCACATTGATGCCGGTGCCAAGAAGGTCATCATGTCCGCTCCTTCCAAGGACGACACCCCCATGTTCGTGCACGGCGTCAACTGCGCCAAGTATGCCGGCGAGCCCATCATCAGCAACGCCAGCTGCACCACCAACTGCCTGGCACCTATCGCCAAGGTGCTTAACGACAAGTGGGGCATCAAGCGCGGTCTGATGACCACCGTTCACGCCGCCACCGCCACGCAAAAGACCGTGGACGGCCCCAGCAATAAAGACTGGCGCGGCGGCCGCGGCATTCTGGAAAACATCATTCCTTCCAGCACCGGCGCAGCCAAGGCCGTGGGCGTGGTGTTGCCTGACCTGAAAGGCAAGCTCACCGGCATGTCATTCCGCGTGCCGACTTCCGATGTGTCCGTGGTCGACTTGGTCGTTGAACTGGAAAAGCCAGCGACCTACGCCGAAATTTGCGCCGAAATGAAGGCACAGAGCGAAGGCAAGATGAAGGGCATTCTGGGTTACACCGAAGACAAAGTGGTGGCTACAGATTTCCGCGGCGACGCGCGCAGCTCCATTTTTGACATGGAAGCCGGCATTGCCCTGGACACCACCTTCGTCAAAGTGGTGAGCTGGTACGACAACGAATGGGGTTACTCCAACCGTTGCTTGGACATGGTTCGAGTGGTCAGCAAGAAGTAATCAGTCGTCCAGAGGGGAGGTAGCCACGGCGCGCTGGTGCTGAGGCTACCTTGAACCGAGTTGTCGCACGGATAAACGCCGTTCGGGCTGAGACTGTTGAAGCGCTGCGCTAGGCTTCGACAAGCTCAGCCCGAACGGTTTTTGGTGTTTCAACGCGAGTCAGCTGCTTGGCATGGCGACGTTTGCGAAGGGCTCCTGAAGATGCCGAGCGGGAGCTCGGCGGTCCCAGCGAATACCATGACTTGCGCGGAGGCTGCTTATTGATAACCGTTCGGGTTGAGCCCTTCGACAGAGCTCAGGGCAGGCTTGTCGAAACCTTGCGCAACCCTTCGACAGGTGTGAACGCCGTCACAAACCCGCGGCATTGAGCCACGCCGCAGCGCAGCCCGGGTTGCCGCCGCAGGCGGCGTCCAGGCTCTCTATGGGTTCGTCCGCAAACAGCACTTGTACCGGCTTGTCTGAAAGCGGTTTCCAGGGTGTTTGCGTCATCAGCCACTTGCCGACGAATTCAGACACGGTCGCGCGCGCAGCCTCGCGTTGTTGATCCAGCATGGGGGTGCTGGCAGCCTTTCTTGTAAGCGCTGCAGTGATGGATTTCTCCAGAGCTTTCATCTCTGCCGGACCTGTGAAGAGTGACCACAGCCCACGCGACTCTTTTTCCATGCGTCCGGTGTCAATGGCCACGGGTTGACTGGGCTGAATGCGTGGTGCGATCACGCGGACGCTGCCATCCGGCTGAACACGGACGGTCCATTCGGGTGCCAGGTCGACGTAGTAACGGTATTGGGCCGGGACGCGAATGCGTGAAAACGTGCTGCCCACAGGCACACCCAGCACGCTGTGGTCTCGCGAAACCTCAAAGCTTTCCAACTGGCGGATTTCTGCGACTTCAAGCCGACCACCCGGGGTGCGAAGCACCACGGTTTCCCCGGCTGTGAGCGGCATGGACGGTGGTGCGGGTGAATTCCGCCACACGAGCCACGACAAAAGCGCCGCATTCACCAGCAGAGCCACCATCAACCAGCGGCGTCGGCGTGGAGGGTTTGTAGGTATTTCAACCATTGAAGATGCGTGGTGCCATGCTCCCATCTTATGATGAGGGGACGCATGCCGGCTATCCACATCACTGATCTCGAATCCGCCATTAATTTCTGGCGCGCGCGTTCTCCCTCGTCCGCAAACATGGCTTTGGCGCCAGAAGCGGCGGCGCTGGCGGAGGTCTATGCGCTGGTGGTCTTTCGCCGGCAAGAAGAAATCCAAGTCGAAGCCATGCCGGTGGCCGCACGGGAGGCGTGGTTGGTCTGGTACGCCACCACCCCTGACACCCCCTGCATTGCGATTTGCTCCACCAGCCAGGGCGATGCCATTTGCATGGGCTGTGGCCGTACCGAACAAGAGGTGCAGGACTGGCTGGGCTTCAGTCCCTATGAAAAGCGCATCGTGTGGCGCCGCATCACAAAGGCGGGTACGGCCTTGCGTTTCAACCGCTATGCAGACCGCGTCAGGACGACTTCAGACGTTTAGTTGTTCGTAAGTGCGCAGGTCCGGGCTGGGCAAGATGTATTTCGCGCCATTGCCCAATTCATCGCTTATAGGCCGTCATCGTGCAGGCAAAAGAAAAGAAAACTATCGGATTCATTCGTGTGCTTGGATGAATTAGGAGTTTCCCCAGCTTGTCAAAACAGCATTCCGGTGATTTAATTCGCGGTTAACCGAAGGGGAGTAGCTCCCCGCCGTGCGATACCACGCGCACGGCATCGATGGGTCGTCAATACGAAATGTGGGGTTTCCCCTCGCTTTTCCGGCCCGTCGGACAGCCACCGAGCCACGTGCTTTGGCTGTCGAGCAAGACCTTCGATCAAAGTCCGCCTGCGCAGGTGAGAAAGTTGGTCGAGGTCTATTCCGCTCCATGAAGTCGCGTGGCATCATGCCCGTGTCATCTGATGTCGAATGCCTTGCCCTGCCTCAGCGTGCGGGTGATTACGCGTGTCGATCCTAATTTCACTGGAGTTTTTCGTTCATGGAACTTTTCTCAGCCCCCTGGTGGTCCGCCCTGCTGGCAATCATTCTGATTGACCTCGTGTTGGCTGGCGACAATGCCATCGTCATTGCTTTGGCCGCTCGCAGTTTGCCCAAGCATCTTCAAAAGAAGGCCATCATCTGGGGCACCGTGGGTGCCATCGCGGTACGTACGCTGATGACTCTGGTCGTCGTCTGGCTGCTCAAGATCCCTGGCCTGATGCTGATCGGTGGCCTGGGCTTGCTCTGGATTGCTTACAAGCTCATCGCCGATCAAGGCGGAGAAGAGGGCGAGCATGGGCCTGGTGCAACTACGTTCATGGGCGCCATGAAGACGATCGTGGTGGCTGACGCGCTGATGGGTATCGACAACGTGCTGGGTGTGGCAGGTGCCGCCAAGGGCGCGATGGATCTGGTGGTGATCGGCCTGCTGATCAGTGTGCCTATCGTGGTGTTTGGCTCCACCATGGTGCTCAAATTGGTTGACCGCTTCCCCATCATCATTTATGTGGGTGCAGGCGTGCTGGCTTATACGGCTGCGACGATGATCGTGAACGAGCAATTGCTCTCGCAGTGGTTCGGTACATCTGCTGATCCTGTGCGCTGGGCTCGCTGGGCTGTGGCTGCGGTGGCTGTAGTCGGTGTGCTGGGTTTTGCGCGTCTCATGACGTCTAAACGCGAAAAGGCTGCGCAAGAGCAGGCACCTCAGGCCTGACAGCAAGGCGCAGCTGCGTTAAGCTACCCACCATGAAACTTATTCTCAAATGGGTGCTTAGCGCTGCCGCATTGCTGGCAGTGGCTTACTTGTACAGCGGTGTGGCCGTCAACAGCTTCACCTCTGCGCTGATCGCCGCCGCGGTAATCGGCCTGCTCAACATGATTGTGCGGCCCATTCTGGTGGTGCTGACGCTGCCGGTGACTCTCATCACGCTCGGACTTTTTCTGTTCGTGATCAATGCGCTGATGTTCTGGGCAGCCTCTGGCGTCTTGAACGGTTTCCATGTGGCAGGCTTTGCTGCGGCGCTGATCGGTTCGCTGATCTATTCAGCTTTAGGCCTGCTCATAGATGCAGTTCTGGAGCGTGTGTAGAGTCGGAACCTTCAGGCCAATTCAAATAAAAGAAAACCGACCTCATTGAGGTCGGTTTTTTTCTGAGCACGTCCTTTTGTCCGGCCGAGCGGGAAAAGGGGCTATCAACGCTTGGCTTCGTCCGCTCTTTGTTGTGTGAGTGCCGCTTGCGTTTCCCTAAGGCGCGCGTCAATGATGCTGCCCTCGATCAGATCGGCGTTGCCACCCGGATTATTGCGTGAATAGTCCTGAGCTGCCCTGAATCTATCCACTGCACCAGCCAGTTCTTTTTGAGCGACCCGCGCTTCGCCTTCAGCGCGCAGCGCACGCAATACTTGATTCTGCGCGGCGTAAGCGGCTGCCAGCGCCTGCCATGCTCCAGCGTCTCGTGGCCTGTCGCTGACCCACGGCTGCAAGGACGAGCTGGCTTCATTGGCCTGGCCCGTCTGGGTCAAGGCGGCAGCTCGCAACAAAAGCTCCGGGCGTCCGGCTTGGCCTTTGCCTTCTGGGGAGGCCGGAGGTTGCGAGCCTGGGGGCAGCAGAGTCAGCACGCGCGCGGGTTGGCCCGCCTGAAGAGCCAGCTCGGCTTGCAGCAGGCGCGCTTGGCGCGCAGCAGGCACATCGCCTGCGACGGCCAAGGCCAGTTGCGTCGCCAAGGCCTGCGCTCGCGGCAGATCCCGCAGTTGAGCGTGCGCGAGTGAGGCGGCATAAAGCGCCCCCACGCGGCGGGGCAGGGGTTGCGCGGAAAACCCGGGCCCTTCGGGTTCGGCGGCCCATGCCCGAAGCACATCGACGCCGGGGCGTCCGAGCACGCGCGAACGCGCTGCGATCAGTTGTGCCTGGAGGTCCGGCGGCGGCGCGGCGGCGGGATTCAAGCCCTGGCTGCGCTGGCGCTGCTGCATGTCAGCAATACGCTGCGTGGTCAGCGGGTGGCTGCGAAGGTAGGGCCAGTCGCCGTTGTCTGAAAGTCGGGAGGCGCTTTGCAGCTTCTCGAACATGCCCGTGAAGCCACGCGGGGCAAAACCGGACTGTTCGAGCACGCCGTAGCCAATGCGGTCCGCTTCCCGTTCCATGTCGCGCGAATAGTTCAGCTGGGCTTGAATCAAAGCCGCTTGCCCACCCACCGCAATCGCAGTGCCTGCCTGCGGGTTCTTGCTGGCGGCGATCATGCCCACGATCATAGCCGCCATCATCAGCGGTGTCTGTCGCGACTGCTGGCTGAGCATTCTGGCTATATGCCGCTGTGTGATGTGCGTCATCTCGTGTGCCAGAACGGAAGCCAGCTCGTCCCGCGTGGACACCACGCCCACCAGCCCCATGTGAAGGCCGAAGTAACCTCCTGGCAGTGCAAAGGCGTTGATCGATCGATCACGCCCGAGCAGCACTTCCCACGCGAAGCGTTCCTCCAGTTCTTCCGGCAATTCACCACGCGCCCGCGCACCCTTGAGCAGGGCTTGCCAGATCCCGTCGACATACTCACCCACGACGGGGTCGTCAATGTAGTCGGGATCGCGGTAGAGGTCGCGAATGATGGAGTCACCCAGCTTGCGCTCTTCCAGGGGCGTCAGCATGCCGGCGTCGCCCAACGACGGCAGCCCGCGCTGAGCGGCAGGAGGGGCGGTTGTACCGGGTGTTTGGGTACTGGCCTGGGTCGGCAGCATCAGCATGGCAAGGGCCAGGATTGTGGGCGGCACAAGGCGTCCCAGCTTTGCACCCGACGCCTCTTGTTCTTTCCACCCTCCAAGGGTGGCCGCAAGACCCAATGAACTCTTATGTTTCAAGCCAACTCCAAGGTATTCACCGCGCACACATCCGGCCATGACGAGCCATCTGAATGGTTTCAGTAATGATCAAGGTCCACTTATGATGCCCTATCTGCATTTGTGTTCCCGCCCGTGACCAACTCAACCACACCTCTTACTCATTTTGACGCTCAAGGCCAGGCCCATATGGTCGACGTGGGAGCCAAGCCTGCCACGCACCGCATAGCGGTGGCCGGTGGCCGCATAGAGATGCTGCCCGCTACATTGGCCTTGATTGAGGCGGGGACTGCCAAGAAGGGCGATGTTCTGGGCATCGCGCGCATTGCCGGCATCATGGCGGCCAAGCGCACCAGTGATCTGATTCCTCTTTGCCACCCGCTAGCGCTCACCCGGGTGGCAATCGAGTTTGAATACATCCGCGCTGAACCGGGTGGTACCGGCGCTGTGGCTTGTGTCGCTACGGCTGAAACCACGGGTCCCACAGGCGTGGAGATGGAAGCCCTGACCGCCGTGCAGATCGCGCTGCTGACGATCTACGACATGTGCAAGGCGGCCGATAGAGGCATGACTATTGAAGGTGTCAGGCTTCTGGAAAAGCACGGCGGGAAATCGGGGAGTTACACGGTGACTTCACCGCCTTCAGGGCGCTGAGCCGTTGGTGCTGCCCACACACTGTCTTTGGGCCCGTTGCGCACACGCCGGCCGGTGGCGCGTGCCATCCAGATAAAGGCCAGCGCACCTACTGCGGCGGTGATGTCAACACCGAGCTGTGCGCCATCCATCCACAGGCCGGAGGCAGGCATCAGCCAGCCGATCAACGACGAAACTGGAATGGCGGCAGTGCACAGGGCGGACAGCCACAGCAGCGGAACAGACGAGCGCGCCGCGCCGCGCAAAAAGGCCCAGGCTACGCTGCCAAAGAACACCACGTAGTAGATGCCCACATGCCAGGCAGCCATGTCAATCACCCGACCCGGCAACCACTTGGCGGCGCCGATGGTCAGGGACAGGCCCGCCACGCAGCCCAGGCACACGCCAACGCTGGCGGCGGCCATCCAGGCGGTGTCCCGCCGTTGTACTGGCATGTCGCCGTCGTTCCTGCGCTGGGCTTTGCGCCGGCTTTCCACCCACAGCAGATTGCCGCTGTAGAAGAGCCAGGCGCCCGCCAGCCCCAGAAGGAAATAGAGCCACCAGACCGCGAGGCCGCCAAACGAGGCCATGTGCAAGGCGAAGAAGCTGCTGATGAATAGATTGGCAGTGGTTTGCTTGCCACTGAGGTAATCCATTGAAAGGATCTTGCCGCTGTACGGATCAAGCTGGGCGAACCCACCTGCCGCGCGTGGCGAGACGGCCTCGATGTTCTTGCCCCACACCCGGACGGCGGCCCTCGGCCCGGTGACTTGCGTGTATTGGAGTGAAGTCGGCTCGAATCCTGGTGACGCCTCCTTGACGATCTGCGTCAATTGCGTGGGCGTGAGCATTTGTGCTGGATTGAGTGGAGGTGCTTCGCTGGGCTTGGCGGGGCGTGGGCTGTACATCTCGCTCCACTTGCCTTCGAACACCGCCTTGTCCTGTATTTCGTAGATCTGGTCATGGAAAGCGAAGACCACCGCACTCAAAGCCATGATCAGGTGAAATGGCAGACTGACGATACCGACGACGTTGTGTGCATCCAACCACATGCGCTTCAGGTTCTTGCCTACGCGCAAGGCAAAGAAGTCCTTGATCAGCGAGGGCAGCAGCACGATTAGCCCGGAGATCAGTGCCACGAAATACAGCGCAGAGACCACGCCCATGATCCAACGGTTGGGGTCTGAGTCCACGGGCAGGCCCACGACTCTGTGCAGTACGTCTATGAATTCCACCAGCCGGGAAGGGCGTGGCTCGTCTACCTGAACGTTGTCGCCCGGGCCAAGGCGGGCGGAGAAATGGCGCACGGCGCTTTCGTCGTGGTCGTCCGCATTGGGATCCTTGACTTGCCATTCCACGCGAGGAACTGCCTTGTCGCCTTCCAGCCGAACCGTGAATGCTTTTGCCGCCGCCGGCGTAGAGACCACGGTCTTGGCGATCAGTTCATGGATGTCATCCATTGGCACCGTGGGCACGATGGCGGCAGGCGGTGTGGACCAGTTCCGCAGCGGCTCCTTGAACACCGTCAACGCGCCGGCATAGAACGCGATGAAGAGCGCCATGCCACTGACGATGCCTGTCCAGGTATGGACAGATTTGTACGTACGTACGGTGTCGGCTTTCATGTTCCGCTCCCCGTACGCAGAAGCCACCAGACGCCCAGAGCCAGAAGGTTCAACGCTCCCAGCCCAATCCAGGCGCGCAGGCCGCTGGAAAAAAGATACACGAGGGAAAGGGCTGTCAGCCACACCAGCGGCACCAGCCACATGGCAAGCTGCCCACTCACGGCCAGCGACATGCTGGGCAAAATGGCCATGAGCACGCCACTGCAGATGATGGCCAGACTCAAGCCTAACAGCAGCCCTGCCAGAGTCTTGGATATCCAGTCAGGCCGCATCGGCTTGGGTTTTGGTTTGGATAACGTGGTCATTTTTGGTTCTTAAGTCAGGTGTTGCTAGGAGTCAGTTGCGGCTGAAACGAGCCGGGGGGCTGGACGCGCTGACCCTCACCCCTGCCCTCTCCCGCCTGCGGGAGAGGGGGCAAATACAAAGGGCCGCGGAGCAGGCCATGCGCGTGCCACCGCGGAGCGGGCTTGGCCCGGCCGCTGGTGGTGTCCCCTGGGGGCGCCCGGCGTAGGGGAAGGAGCGGCAGCGACACAGGGGGGATCCATCTCTGGCTTGGCCCGGCCGCTGGTGGCGTCCCCTGGGGGCGCCCGGCGTAGGGGAAGGAGCGACAGCGACACAGGGGGGACCATCTCAACCTCGGCCACTCACCAAGGCCCCAACATAGGGCAGCACAGACAAGGCCAGCATCAACGTCGTTACGAGGGCGAACGCCGTGGCCACAGGGCGCATGTCCTGCGAGAAAGCCCACCAGCTTGCGACCAACAGGGCTATGCAAGCCGAGTACGCCAATCCGGAGGGCCAGGCCTTGGCCCACAGCTTCTGGTGGGGTGAAGCTGCGTAGAAACAAAGGCAAGCCAGAGTGCTCAAGATGAGGCCGGCAATGCTAAATAGTGGCATGAAGGTTGAATTCCATCAAACGACAAACCCAGCTCGAGTTCGGCTGGGTGTGTAGCTGCTAGCTCAATGACCAACACACATCCCATGGAATGCACGTCGTGTCACAAGCTTTGTTTCAGAACGAGACGGTGGCCGATACCCGGAACGTCCGTGGTGCGCCTGGCATCACGAAGCCGTCACTGAAAATGCCGCTCCAATATTTCTTGTTGGTCACGTTCTCCACGCTGGCGTTCAGGCGTACAGGCGTAGCGCCCACCTTGGTGACATACCTGGTCACCAGATCCAGGCGGTTCCATGAGGGCACGCGGATCTTGTTGGCAGAATCAGCCCATTGCGCGCCGACATGAATCAAACGGCCGCCGACGGACAAGCCGCGCACGGGCGTATCCCAATCCACGCCGATGCGCGCACGCAGCTTGGGCACGCCGTACGTTTGCAGACCCGTGTTGATCTGGCTTGACTTGATGTATTCCACACCGCCGAGCAAGGAGATGGTCGATGCGACCTTACCGAAAGCGCTCCACTCGAAGCCTCTCAGCCGTTGTTCGCCGTCCATCACCTGGAGGTTGGCACTGTTGGTGATGATCGAAGGCTTTTGCACCTGGAAAGCACTGAAGGTGTGGGTGGTTTCACCCAACTGAACTTTCACGCCCACTTCGCCTTGCTTGGTGTTCATAGGCGCCAGTGTTTCGCCCTGGTTGGCAAAACCCACGCCGACAGTTCTGCCTGGCTCAAGGCCCTGCGTGTAGTTGCCGAACAGAGAGATGTTGTTACCCCAGGGGCGGACCACGACGCCCAGCATGGGCGACACACGGCTTTTGCTGTAGTCGGAAGCAACGCCGTTCACCAAAGGCGTCTTGACCTGCTGGTAGCGCAGACCGCCAGTCACCAGCACCTTGTCGTCCGCGAAGCTCACAACATCTGCGATGGCGAGCGAACGGAATTCGTTTTCCGTGGTGTAGTCTTTCCAGACCGGTGCCACAGGGAACACGGGTGTCACCGGGTTGTACATATTCGTGTTGGTGCAGTAGTTGCACGCGGTGTTCACAGTGCCTTCCTTGTGCTGCAGGATGTTGGCCGACAGCTGCAAGCGGTGCTGGACACTGCCCGTGTTGAATTTGCCAATCATGCCGGCCTCAGCCGTGCGGCGCTCCGATTTGGTGTGCACGTTGTAGATGGCGCCGCGGGTGGTGCCGTCGGCGCCGGTTACGAAGGCGCGCGTGCCGAACAGCAGGCCCTGACCTTCGGCTTCCGAGCCACCAAATGCGAAGTAGCCTTGCCAGTTCGGTGTGAAGTCGACTTCGGCGCGTGCCAGCAGGCCGCTGTTTTCATACTTTCCGTGCGTGTCACGGAACATATTGGTGTCACCGCGAGGAGGAGACAACAAATAGCCTACGCCGGGAATGGATGCATTGCCCAGGAAGTTGAACATGCCGGGGCTGCCGTTGCTGATCTTGTTGACGCTGTTGTAGACGTCCAGCGAAAAGCGGGCCCTGTCGCCCAGGTAGTCCAGGCCGAGCGCAGCCACGCGGCGGCCCTGGCTCTCGTCTTTGGCGCCCATCTTGCCGTCGCCGTAGACGCCATTGAAGCGCACGCCCAGGCGCTGTTCAGGGCCGAAACGCTTGGCCAGGTCGGCATGCAGCTGGAAGTAGGAGCCGGAGACATAAGTCGTGGTCAGATCGGCAATGGGCTGCGAAAGCGCGCGCTTTGTGACCATATTGACTGAACCTGCCACGCTCGCCAGCGGGGGCATGCCTGAGAGCAGCACGTTAGGGCCGCGCATCACTTCCACACGCTCGAACATCTCGATAGGCACCGAGTTGGCGGGTGCAATTCCGTACAGGCCATTGGTGGCAATGTCCATTGCCGTGACGTCCAGGCCGCGCAGGTTGAAGTTCTGCAGGAGGTGACCTTTGTTGGTCGTGAAAACGACAGCAGCTTCGTTCTCCAGCACATCTTGCAGCGACAGGGCCGACCAGTCTTCTGCCAGTTCACGTGTGTAAGCATTCACATGCACCGGCGCATCCACGATGGAAGTCGCACCCAGAATGCCCAGGCGAGCGCCTTTGGCCGCTTTACGACCTGGGGCCAGTGTGGGCAAGTCTTCACGCTCGTATTTGTCACGTATGGTGACTTGCTGGAGAGTGCCGGCCTGGCTTTCGGCCTGAGGGGCAGGCGCTGTGGTGGACTGTGCACTGACGGAACTGGCGCCTGTAGCCAACACAGCCAGGACAATGGAGTTAAACCGCAGCTTGCGGATAGTTGTTTTTTGCATGATGGCGATCCTCCCTACTAATCTCAAATAATAACGTTATTGATAATCATTCTCATTCTATTTGTTTTGGTAGGACAACTTTGACAATTTGTTGCGTAGATGCTGCAGATAACGAAGCAAGTTCTCGTTCTACAGGCCTAAGGACGCCATGAGTGCCGTCGTCCTTTTTAAAAACCTTCCAGGCATTCGCTGAATGAGAGGCCTTTTCAATTGCTACAAGTAGGCCTTTTTGACGCGACATCACCTGATCGGATGATGTGGAAGATGGAAGAAATGGATTTATCAGGTCAGCCAAGCCAAGGCAGACGCTGAAAGCCGAATCACGGCCAGTGCCCGCCTGAATGCCACAGCTTGGCAAGCGATGAAGGCGCAACTGGGGCTCTGAATGGGTGCTTGCGCCGTGGTTTCGTGAGTTGGAAGTTCGGCTGAACAACCCCGCCGAGAATCGGCGCCATGCGGCGTCACCTACGCGGCCCCAGAACTCTTCGCAGTACCACTCGGTATCCCTGCGGTTTGCTTCGCACCGGCGAACCGCTAGCCTGACACCGATTTAGACAGATTTGTTTTTCTAACGAACTTCCAACTCAAGACACCAGCGTGAGCGCCGCTCCAAGCCAAATGAGCAGGGGGACGTTCAGTGGCTCCCTTCCTTACCTGGTCCAGCGTAGTTCGAAAGCGTGCCTGGACTTTGGCGGTGTTTGATCAAACGATCCAGTGGACAAATGGGGCAGGGCTTGGGCGCGCTGACGGACAGTGGCCTCGCGTCTTGCCTGGACCTCGTCTTCGGTGAAAACGCGTTCGGCGTTAAGGATGAGTCGCTGAATCTCTCGATCCCGCTGAGCAGGGGACATAAAACGCATGGGAGTTACCTCGGGCTGATCGGTAATGTTTCGTTGAAGTCATGAACGCGTTCCTAGGTTGGCGGGCGGCTTGGGGTCTTGGTGAAACGAGTGATCAATGAGGCACGCAATGGACCGTATCTACATTCGTTGCAGCCGACTTTCCTTTCGCCGTCCACACACCTTGTAAGTAACGGGGGCGAAAGGAGAGTTCCATCGGCCCTGTGAGTTGTGCCGTCCGTTCAGCAATCGAGGCCTGACGCGGCGACTCGTTGGAGCTTGGCGCTCCCGGGGGCGGCCGGCTCGAACATGGGGTTGTTGGCGTGGGAGCTTCAGCGCCTTCGGTGCACGTGCCGGAGGCGTCTGGTATTTCCTGGGAGCGCCAAGCTCCAGCTTGGCAATTCAGGGGGCTTCGCGGACGCTGTAGTGCCGAGCTGGAGCTTGGCGCTCCCAGGTGAACAGCCGAGCCATATGAGCCAACGCCAACGCGTCCTGGTTGAGCAAGATGCGTTTTCGATCACCTAGACCATTGGCCGAGGACGCCTGGCCTTTGGTGCAGGGGCCTCGGTGCGTTGCTCGCGGGTCAAAGCAACGCGCTTGAACTGCGCCAGCTTGGCCTGAACAGCCGCATGGACTTCTGCGATGTCTTCATGCGAGAGCTGGCTCTCAAGCTTCTCGCGAGCATCAGTGCCACCTAGCCCGGCCGCTTCGCGCTTGGCTTGGGCATCAACCAGGACGCGCTTGGCATCGAGGATCACCCGTTGAATTTCCTGATCTGACGGAGAGGAGTCTTCCGAAAGCATGCGCATCTCCTGTGGAACTCCCTAAAAAAGGGCTATTCAAAAAAATCATACCGCCAAAGAAGCGGAGCTCGTTTCAACCACGCAAATCTCTTCGAAAGTCAGCTTCTTGCGAAAGCTTTGCTTAGGGCGTGATAACACGCCCTAGTTGGTGCTCATGCGGTTTTCGAGAGGCGCTGCAAGCCTTACGGGGAGAGATCGGGTTTGGACGAACCCGCCGCGGAGGGTTTGGCGATTTGCAACTCGTTTTCCAGCAGGGAAGTCATTGCTTTCACGGTCTGCGTCTGCACCTTGAGATCTTCAGCGGCTAGCGTGTCTTCGCTGAATGTGGAAGAGCGAGCTTTGGGCCCTTGATTGACCCCGACTTGGCCTCGGTCAATCCTGACTTTCTCCGTGGCAGCGAACTTGCGGAGTTTGTCTGCGCTGATATCGCGCAACTCCGCAGGCAATTTCTGAATATCACGCTGGTAATCGTTGATCTTGGAATTCAAGAACTTGATGAGATGGTCATGAATTTTCTTGTCTGATTGGCCTGCGAGCTTGCTGGCCTCCATATCGACTCTCTCTTGCAAATGCTGCAATGTCTCGCCGATCCGATCCGGGTTGACCCACGCATAAAGATCGGCAAGCAGGAGGTCAGGTAGCTTTGGCTTCTCGCCCCCGCCGATGCCAAGAATGCGCAGTGGGTTCCACGCCTGCAGTGAATTCACTTCGTTTTGCAGCCCCTCTTCCAGACCCAGGGAATATAGCTGGCTCTTGGCCAATTCAATGGCGTCGGGTTTCTGTTCTGCGTCGACTTTTTGAACAGCGATAGAAGGGTCGGTCAACCGAGGGGTGTTGGCAGAGATGTTGGTCACACAATGCTCCTGGTGAAAGTGGCGTCAGATGTTAGTGGCGCACCGGCTAAGGTGGTTCCATTGTTCACAGCTTTTGCATCTGAATGATGGTCACGCGCCAAAAAAATCTGGCAGGCTACTCGCTCTGGCTTTGGACGGTCTCGGCGAGTTGCGCGTTGAGCGCGGCCCACTCCCGATACTCTCTCGCAAATGCTGCTCGAAAACGCGCCATGTGGGCCAACGCCAGCGCGTCCTGGTCGAGCAAGGATGCGCTTTCAATCACCTTGGTGATGATGCGCGGCTCGGGCGAAAAATGGAGCGATGCAAGCGCCAATGGAAGCATGCGGGAAGCACTTTCGCGGGTGAGCGGCAAGGTAGTGACCTCTGCGAAGCCGACCACCCCGGAGAACAGCCAGGAACGGTGCGCCTGGCCCAGGGTGTTGTCTTGGTAAGCCGCGGCACGTTCTTCAAACGGCAGAAACAGCTGGCTGATGCGGTGGTAATCCCAGGCCGCGTAGACCACGGCCACCATCATCGCCGTAGCAGCCCATTGGCGCCACTTCGTGGGCCCGGAGAGAGCTGCTGTCTGCTTCGGTTTCCATAGCAGCCAGATGCACAGCGCAACTGCTATCTGGAAGGGGCCGTACCACAGCGGATACTCGACCATGCTGTGAATGGCGATAGCTCCCAGTACGCCCCAAGCCAATTGGCGAGTGGGATCAGACTCGCTCCACGGCTTGCTGCACCACACCAGCCAGGCCACCAGTGCGCATGCCAACAAAGCTGCGGGTACACCCAATTCCACGGCGAGATGCAGCGGCAGGTTGTGCGCATTGTCCAGAATGTGGCAAAAGCGTGGGCCATCGTAGAGGGTGATGTAGTGCGCGTAATCGAGCTCACCCCAGCCCCAACCGAACCAGGGTTTCTGGCCAATCAGGTGTAGCACGTTGTTCCACAGGATGAGGCGACTGCCGCAGGTGGATTCGGCATTGCGCAGGCGTTCCAGCACATCCCGACCGGCCACGCCTTCCGTGTTCTGGATCAGTGCCGGGAGTGCCATTGCAGCAAGCACAAAAACAGCCAGGATCGCGATAGCCACCAAAAAGCGCTTACGTCCGCCCGCAACATGACGTGACCACCACAGCACGACCACTCCCAGCGCGGCCAACTCGACCAGGCCCACGCGGGAGGCAGTCGCTGCCAATGCCACGAGCAGCAGCGCCGCCATCCAGCTTGCGTTCAGGGCAGCCAGCCGCTGGTTTTGCAATAACCAGCGGAGCGCTAGCAGGCCGATGATTAACAACGTGGCAAGCTGGTTGGGCTGACGCAAGTTCCCAAAGGCCCGCCCTGGTTCCGCAATATTGACGACAGGGTAGAGCGGTAGTTCCAGATCAAAGTATTGCAGAAGCGCGATCAGGCCGCTGAGCAGCGCAGCGGCCAACCAGCTCCAGGCCACAATGGCGGCCCCATCTGCCCTTTCACGAGCCGGCCAAATGGCCAGAAGCAGGGCGCCCATGCCGGCCGAAGCCAGATACGGGACCATGGTCGCGGCAGGACCGGCGGTAATAGGCCAGAGCCAAGGCAGGGCAATGAGAACGGCACTCAGAAAGCGAAAATGCATGAGGCGATTGTGCCAAGCCCGCGGGATGCGTATTTATCCTTGTCGTATTGCCCGTTGTGGCCAGCGAAAGACCAAACAATGGTCGTGCGGATGCTCAAGCGCTTGATGTAACCGCAGACGCCCGACCGGTGGCCGGGCTCCCGCACCAGACGGCATTCGATGCCGCAAGCTTGGCCACGTCCATCTCGTTCATCCCCAGGTCCCGCATCAATACATCGCGGGTGTCGTCGCCTATGTCCGAGCCCGCCTTCGTAACTTTCCCGGGCGTGCGGGACATTTTGGGAACAACGCCTGTCATCGTTACTTGTCCCAGCTTGGGGTGCGGCATGCGAAGTAGCATATCGCGTGCACGGTAGTGCTGGTCCTCAAAGATATCTTCGATGGTGTTGGCACGCGCTGTGGGCACTTCGGCTTCCATCAGTACTCTCAGTACCTCGAGGGCATTGCGCTCCAAGGTCCAGGTCGTGATCAGTGCATCGACTTCCTCTACTCGCGCACCCCGCGCGCGCTGAGTTTCATAGCGCACATCCGAGGCCCATTCGGCATGGCCCATGGCTGTCGCCAGACGTTGAAATATGGCGTCGTTGTTGGCCGCAATCAAGACCCATTGACCGTCGTTGGTGGGATACAGGCTGTTAGGCGCGGTGTTCATCAGACGTGAGCCCTGGCGTGTAGGGATGAATCCCGTGCGTTCATAAGAGGGTACGGCTTCTTCCATCTGCGAGAAAGCGCTCTCATACAACGCCACGTCTATCATCTGTCCCAGGCCGCTTTGCGTGCGCTCGTACAAAGCCATCACAGCGCCGAAGGCGGCATACACAGCGGTCAGGTAGTCCGTAGTTGCAAGGGCGCAGCGCGCTGGCGGGCGATCGGGGTCACCGGTGAGATGGCGCACGCCGGCTACTGCTTCGCAGATGGCGCCATATCCTGGGAGATCGCGATAGGGGCCCGTCTGTCCATAGCCGCTGATCCGCACAGTGATCAGGCGCGGATTGCGTTTTCGCACCAATTCCTCCCCCAGTCCCAGTCGCTCGAGCACACCAGGTCGGAAGTTCTCTACAAGGATGTCAGCCTTGTCCAGCAACTGAAGCGCAATGTCACGTCCTTCAGGCTTCTTCAAATCCAGAACGATGGCGCGCTTGTTGCGGTACATAGACGTCGCATAGAGCGACACGCCGTCCACCTGGACTCCGAAATTGCGGCCAGGATCGCCTTCAGGCAACTCGATCTTGATCACATCCGCGCCAAAATCAGCGAGCAGTCGGGCGCATACGGGACCGGCGATCGTTGAACACAATTCCACCACCCTGAGATTGCGGAGGGGGCCTTCCTGAGCTTGGTTAGAAGTTTCGCTCATGGGGTGCTTATTGTTTGGCCAACTTCAGCTGACGCAGTATCGCGCGCATTTCAATGAGTTGCGCTTCTGCCAACTGCTGTGCGGCCACCCCTGTGACCAGCCGTGGTGTCCATTGATTTCGCTGTACGAAGGCAGCCCATTCTGGTGTGCTGGTTGCGCGGGTTAGCGTTTCTGCCCAGAAAGCGAGCTGCTCCTGGCTAAGGCCTGCCGGCGCAGTAATCCCTTGCATCGAGGCGAAATCGGCATCAATGCCTTGCTCCTTCCAGGTGGGCGACTGGGCGAACGCACCCCCGAGACGCTGGGGGGATGAAATCGCAAGCAAGCGAATCTTGCCAGCCTCGAGTTGGCCCACGAGATTGGCCGTTGTGGCAGCGACGACATCCACATGGCCACCGAGCAAAGCCGTGATCGATTCAGCAGAAGACTTGAAAGGCGCCACCGTCATGTTGGCGACGTCAACGCCTGCGGTCATCAGAGGCTTGGCAGCGCCGATGTGGATATGGTTTCCCAAGGCTGTGGCCACAGCGAAACTGACCGACTGGGGGTCTGCGCGCATCTTGGCTACCAGGTCATTCGCACTCTTGAGCGGAGAGTCAGCCCGCACGGCGAGGCCGACATATTCATTCACAAGGAAAGCCAGTGTGGTGTATTTGGTCGTCGGCGATTCCTTCCAGTCCCCGATGACATAGTTGGTTAACCACTGCTGTGACCAGGATGCCAGGTAATGGGCATCACCGTGATGTTGCGTGAGTCCGTTCAGCGCGATCAGGCCCCCTCCTGCAGGGCGGTTATAGACGACCATGCCTGGCGATTGGGGGTTTTGCTGCTCAATAATGTTCTTGAGCATTCGCGCGACCTGGTCCAGGGACCCGCCGGCACCCGCGCCGACAGAGAACTCTATGGGTTTGCTTGGCTTCCAGGTTTGTGCATGCGCGAGCGGTAGAAAAGTGCAGATGCTCACGGTCAATGCCGTAGCGAATAGCTTCATGGTTTTCTTCAAGGTTGTCTCCTTAGCGAAATGTGCGCGTGCGAATGCCGGTCTGCCCAAGCGTCACCCCATGGGCGTCTTGAACCCAGCCACTCAAGATGGTCCGTGTCTCCCGCGGCTTGATGATGTCGATGACACCGAAGCGTTCAGCGGTTCGGAAGGGTGAACTTAGTTGCTGGTAATAGGCTTCCAGCTCAGCTTGACGCTGTTCGGAGTTTTCAGATTCGCCCAGTTCGCGCTTGTAGGCGGCTGCGACACCTCCCTCAATGGGAATGGAGCCCCAGCGCGCTGTAGGCCACGCGAACCTATGCAGCAAGGCGTAACCATCCGGCCCGTGCTGCGGGCCGTGCATTTGGCCACCCACGCCAAATGACCGGCGCAAAATAATGGCGCACCAAGGGACCTGAGATTGTTCAATCGCGGAGACAGCGCTGATGGCCGCACCCAGTGTTCCCGCTTTCTCTGCATCGCTGCCGAACATCACACCGGGTTGGTCGACGAAATTGACGATGGGTAAGTGAAAGGTGTCGCAAAGGTCTACAAAGCGCTCCAGCTTGCGCGCGGCCTGGGCTGTCAGCGCCCCACCCATCACGCGTGGATCATTGGCCAAAATTCCGACAGCGAATCCGTCCAGCCGTCCCAGCATGGTCACCGTGGATCCGCCGAAGCTTCGGCCCAGCTCGAACAACGATCCGGTGTCAAAGACCGATTTGAGAATTCGCCGCACATCAAAGATCTTGCGTGTGTCCGGCGGAATGGCGTCATCGAGCGACGCATCGGCTCGGCGAGCTTCATCAGAGGGTTGCACGCGTGCAGGAACGCTCCATACGTTGCCTGGCATGAATGAGAGAAAGCGCCGCACCTGCTCGAAAGCGTCTTCTTCAGTATCAGCCGCATTCGTTACCACCCCACTCATTCGCGTGTGAACCTCCGCGCCGCCCAAGGCCTCCTTGTGAATGTCTTCACCGATACCGCGCTTGACTACCGGTGGTCCTCCAGCGAAGAGCTGTGCCATGCCGCGGACCATTACTGAGAAGTGCGACATGGACACCTTGATGGCACCCAGTCCGGCGCAAGCACCAAGGGCCACTCCGACGACGGGCGCCTGCGCCAACAGAGGCATCCAGGGCCAGTTTGGGTAGCCAGGGATTTTGGTGGACTGGTTCTGTTCCAATATTTTGACGCTACCACCAGCAGATTCAACCAGGCGAATAATGGGCAGGCGCATCTGATGCGCGTAGCGTTCGGCGTAGATCCATTTGTCCGAAACTGTGGATTCAGAGGAGCCTCCACGGATGGTGAAGTCGTCAGCAGAAACCACCACGCGGCGTTCCTGGACATACCCGGTCCCCATGACTGAATTCGCGGGAGAAAACGACACGAAACTACCGCTCTTGTCGTAAGTCCCTTTACCGGCCAGCGTGCCCATTTCTGCGAACGAGTCCGGGTCAAGCAAGCGGTCAATTCTTTCCCGCGCTGTCAGCTTGCCCAAAGAGGCTTGCTTTGCGACGCCTTCGGGGCCTCCCATTTGCATGGCAGCGGCGCGTCGCACATCGAGTTCGGCAATGGGCTCTGGCAGATCGTGCGTTCGGTTTTCTGGTGTCGTGCTCATCGTTTGCGTGTGTGATCCGGATGTTGTCGAAAGCCAGCACGAGGTGGCTTGCCTTCTTGCGAGGCAAGTGTCGAATACGGGAAGTTCAGCTACAAGCTAAACTTTTCTACCGATTCATGAGTTGAAGCAGAAGAATGAGCAATGTGACCTTGCGCCAGCTTCAGGCTTTCGCGACCGTGGCTGAGCTCGGCAGCTTCGTGCGGGCAGCTGCCGCCATGCATATCACTGCATCGGCGTTGAGTACGATGATGGCCGAGCTGGAGCACTCAGTCGGCCTTCGCCTGCTGGACCGCACGACACGCCGAGTGAGCCTGTCGTCAGCTGGCGAGCAGTACTTGCCTTATGCGCAACACCTGCTGAAGGGCATGGATACGATCAACCGCGTCGCGATAGAGCTGCGCAGTCAACTGTCGGGCCGCGTTCGCATTGCGACCAGTCAGGTTATTGCATGGACTCTCATGCCGCCCTTGCTATTGGCGTATCGCAAACTCCGGCCCGATGTGCAGCTGGAACTCATGGATTTGCCCGTTGATGACATCCTGCCGTCCCTGGAAAGCGGGCGAGCCGACCTGGCGATCATTTTGCCGACCGATCCCGGTCCCGAACTGCAAGCTGAAACGCTTTTCAAGACCCCTGTCTTCCTGGTTTGCCACTCAGGCCACCTTTGGGCCGGGCGTAAAAGTCTGCGCTGGGCCGAGGTGATTGGAGAGCCCCTGATTTTCACGGGTGTCGACACATCTCAACGCATCAATGCTGTCTTGCCAGAGAGCCTGAGGGTGCAGGCCACTACCCAGGTAGACCATGCAGGCACCGCCATGGCTCTTGCCGCCAGTGGCCTGGGTTGCGCCATCTGCGCGGAATATGTGAGGCCCCTGACCAGAATGCATCGTCTGAAGATGATTGCGTTGGTAGAACCTACGGTAAGCCGGGAATTCGCCTTGTACACATCCAGGAGACGGTCACTGGCCCCTGCTGTCGCAGGGTTTCGCGAGTTTCTGATTGAACAGATGGGAACGAAAAAGCGCGGTGCGTAGCCGGTTCAAAAGCACGTCGGCCCTCTCATACCGTCTCAGGGTTAACACCATAAATAGAAGGCGTAAGATCGTATACGATTAGTCGAAACAATCGTATGAACTATCTACTCCCCACTCTCAGCACGGATTTTTCCGAGGTAAGGGATACCACCCTCGGGGCTTTGGTGCGCAATCGCCTGTTGTCCAAGATTCTTTCCGGGGATCTCACTCCGGGCCAGGCTTTACGTGAGCCGGAGATTGTTGAGGAACTTCAGGTCTCCCGGGTCCCGGTGCGGGAAGCGCTGAGGCAACTGGAGAGCATGGGTCTGGTGGTTGCACGCAAGAACCGCGGCGTCAGCGTGCGGACCTTGACTGATAAGGAGGTCAGCGACCTTTATGCCTTCCGCGCTTTGCTGGAAGGATTTGCCGGACAGCAGATCGGTTTGCGTGAGGCGGCTGAGCGCACGGCATTGGCAGCGCGGCTGGATCTTTTATGCGGTGAGATGGATGACGCCATTTCTCAGGACGACGCCAAAAAGTATTACCACAGCAATCTTCGATTTCACTGGGCATTCATTGAAGTGCTCGGGAATGAAGAAATCGAAAACACGTACCGCGAAATCACGCAGAAGCTGCACCTGGCTCGTTTCAAAAATTTGCAGGATCTTGCGCATCGAAAGCAATCAAACGACGAGCACAAATTAATTGTGGCTGCGTTGCGTGATATCGGGACGCCGGCGGAGCCCAAGCCGTGCGCGGCCCTGTTGGAGGCGCACGTCAATCAGGCGCTGGTGCGTTTGAGGCAGATCTAGGGCGTGTTAACACGCCCTAGTACTCGAGGTCTGATGAGTCATTGGAGCATTCAGACAGGCCAACGAAGAGTCATGTTCTTGCCCGAGAAGTAGGCAGGTTCGGTTAGCGGTTTCAACAAAAAAAAGGAGACAAACATGGATCGACGTTCATTTCTAGCTGGTGCGGGTGCTGTCGCATTGGCTGCGCCGACTATGAGTTTGGCGCAGGAAAAATTTCCCGCGCGCCCCATCAATTTTGTCGTGCCGGTGGCCGCAGGGGGCGGTAGTGACTACGTGGCCCGCGCGACGACGACGGAGTGGGGCAAGATGCTTGGTACTTCGTTCGTGGTGGAAAACCTGGGTGGCGGCGGTGGCGTGGTGGCCTGTCAAAAGACCATGCGCGCCAAGCCCGACGGATATACGCTGATGCAAGGGTATGTCGCCACGCTAGGCACCAGTCCAGCGACCCGGCAGCTTCCTTATGACCCGATCAAGCACTTCACGTCGGTGGGCATGATCGGCGGTACGCCTAATGTCCTGGCGGTTGACGCAAGGTTGCCTATTCGCTCCTACGATGAGTTCCTGAAGTACGTCAAGGACAATCGGCACACCAACTACGGATCGGCTGGGGCAGGCTCACTGACCCACCTGTTGATGGAGTTGCTCAAGCAAGGGTCAGGCTTTGCTTCTGAACACATCGCGTACAAGGGCATTGCACCTGCCTTCAACGACATCATGGTGGGATCGACGCAGTTCATCTTTCCCGGCCTCGCCGCTGCCGTTCCGCACGCAATGAGTGGCAAGGTGCGTCTCTTGGCGGTAACGGGCAAAGAGCGCAGCAAGCGTTTCCCAGACGTGCCCACTTTCGAAGAGTTGGGCGTCAAGGGCTTTGATGACGTCCTTCAGTGGTACGGCGTATCGGGGCCGGCCGGCATGCCGACCGAAATCGTGACGACGCTCAATACCTCTCTGAACAAGGTCCTGGAGAACCCTGGGCTTGAAAAGACGCTCGCCATTGAGGCGATTTTGCCAATGCCGATGTCCCCGGGCGAGTTCGATGCTTACGTGCGCAAGGATCTCGAGCGTTGGCAGCGAATCGCGAAGGCCCAAAATATTCGCCTGGACTCCTGAGGCGAAGCCGCCGCGTGGCATGGTGCCACGCGCGCCTTTACTTTTAGCTCTACGTTTTTTTCTCATTTCACAGACAGACCGCCATGGCACTGAACACCACTATCGCCGCCGACAAGAATGCGCCGCCCATCACCCGAATCCTGGCGGAGTTCGTCGCCGGTCATCCTTCACGGGGTTGGAATGACACGGTCGAACATGAAGCCCATCGAACCTTCATGAACTGGCTGGGATGTGCGGTGGGTGCGGCCCATCATGAGTCCACACAAGCGGCCATCCGCGCCACACAGGTGTTCGAGCCTGCGGCGCAGGCTTTGGTCCTGGGCTCCAATGTCCGGGTGGACATGGGCAACGCCGCGTTGATCAACGGCATCAGCTCGCACACCTTTGACTTCGATGACACCCACCTGAAGACCATCATCCACCCTGCAGGTCCGGTGTGCTCCGCTGTGCTGGCGTTGGCCGAGAAACTGGGGTCAAGCGGCCGCGAAGTTATCGACGCCGTGGTGTTGGGCATCGACGTATCCTGCCGTGTGGGCAACATGATGTACCCGGAGCACTACGACCGTGGTTGGCATATTACGGGTTCTACCGGCACGCTGGGCGCTGCGGCAGCGTGCGCGCGATTGCTGAAGCTTGATGCAGACAAGACGCAGATGGCGCTGGGGATCGCTGCGTCACAGCCGGTAGGTCTTAGGGAGCAGTTCGGCACCATGACGAAGCCCTTCCATCCTGGCGGCGCAGCCAAGGCCGGCCTGATGTCTGCGTTGCTGGCCAAGGAAGGCTTCACTTCCAGTCGCCGGGCGCTGGAAGCGCCGCGTGGATTTGCCCAGGTGGTTTCCACCAAGTACGCATGGAATGAAATCACGGATGAGTTGGGCCAGCGCTTTGAGATTTCCTTCAACACCTACAAGCCATTTGCTTGCGGTATCGTGATCCATCCCAGCATCGATGCTTGCATCCAACTGCGCGAGCAGGGAGTGACGCCTGAAAATCTGGAGCGCCTGGATCTGCGCGTTCACTCTCTGGTGCTGGAGCTGACAGGCAAGAAGGAGCCGAAAGATGGTCTGGAAGGCAAGTTCAGCGTCTATCACGGCTGTGCGGCCGGCCTGGTATTTGGCCAGGCCAGCGAAGACCAATACGCTGACGACATCGTCAACCGCGCCGACATGGTGGCCACGCGTGGCAAAGTGAATGCAGTGATCGACAACACTATCGACGAAGCGGCGGTGGATGCGACCGCTGTCCTCAAGGACGGCCGCAAGATCCATCTGCGGGTAGAGCACGCCATAGGGTCACTGCAGCGCCCCATGACGGATGCGAACCTGGAGACCAAGTTCAGCAATATGAGCGATGAGATTCTGGGCAAGGACCAGACCCGCCAACTCATGGATGCCTGCTGGTCCCTGGCCAAGGCAACCGATGTGCGCGAAGTCATCAAACTGGCCACCTTGCAAAGCTCGCCCTCGGGTCAGAGCAACCAAAAAGCGGCGGCTGCTGTTCAATGACTTTCGCCCGCCCGCGCGTGGTGGTACTGGACGACTGGGAAGGTGCTCTGGCTGGGTTCACCGATTGGGCTGCAATAGAGTCTCGCGCCGAGGTGACCATCCACGGCATGCATTTGGAAGGCCCGGACCTCATTCATGCACTGAAGGACGCCGAGTGTGTGGTGCTGTTTCGGGACCGCACGCCGTTCAGCCGTGACCTGCTGGCATCGTTGCCCCGGTTGCGGATGATCATCTCAACTGGCACCCGCAACCAGAAGCTGGATGTGCAAGCGGCTGCCCAGCTCGGGATCGAAGTGCGGTTTACGGAGTGGGGGCCTTCGAAAGCCAGCACGTGCGAGATGACTTGGTCTCTCATTCTGGCTTGTGCCCGCCGACTTCCTCAATTGCAGATCCGAAACGCACAAACTGATTGGCGTCGGGCAGATGCGATGGACCACCTGCCCCAGGTGTTGGCTGGCAAGACGCTGGGCCTGATTGGCTTGGGGCAGATTGGGCAACGCGTGGCTACCGTGGGTCAGGCATTGGGCATGGACGTGGTGACCTGGAGTCCCAACATGACAGCAGCGCGTGCCGAAGCTTGTGGCGTCACGTCGGTGCCGCTCAACGACTTGCTGCGCAACGCCCATGTGGTGAGTCTGCACCTTGTGCCTTCCCCGGCCACTCGACACGTGCTTAACGCCCAGACCTTGGCATTGATGGGTAGAGAAGCCATTCTGGTGAATACCTCGCGGGCTGAGCTGATCGACATGCCGGCGCTGGTGACGGCGTTGCAACAAGGCCGGCTTGGTTTTGCCGGACTGGATGTTTTTGAGCAGGAGCCACTGCCCTTGACCCATCCATTGCGTGCGCTGGACAACGCTTTGCTGACCAGTCACTACGGCTTCATCTGCAAGGAAGTTCTGCAAACCTTCGCTACGAACGTGCAAGCTCATCTGGAAGAATGGCTAGGAGGCTGTCGGACTTAGAAATCGCCGGCTCCAAATGGGCCGCAGCGGTCCATTTCCCCCCGTCTTTTTGACCCATAGCTTGGCTATGGGCCTGCAAACCCGGGGGCCGGCCACCCGG
>JAECRA010000105.1 GCA_015999985.1 Comamonadaceae bacterium | reverse complement strand
TTCCCCCTGACCTGCGGTCCGGGCGGAATCTCCGCTGCCATCACGGTCGGCGCGGCCTTGCACAGCAACTCTTGGTCCACCTCCCTGGCCAACTTCGGCGGCGGCGTATCTGCCATGCTGGCCACCGGCGTGATCGTCATGCTCACTTTCCGCTATGCCGGCCAACTGCTGCGCCCGCTGGGCGAAGTAGGCTTGATCGTTTTCCTGCGCCTTACCGCTTTCATCTTGCTGTGCATCGGGGTACAGATTCTGTGGACTGGTATTACGGAGTTGGTGCGGGAGATCATTTGAAACCCCCGTGTGAGGCTTCCTAAGGGAAAAGCCCAGCGCGCAGACTCGCCGGGCTCACTTAGGATCGTCTGACCATATTCCAGCAAGGTCAGAGCCTATGTTTCTCAAGCGCATTCCCGCCCTCGTCGCCACCCTGCTGGTAGCCGCCAGCACCCAGGCATGGGCCGCCTTCCCAGACAAACCCATCAAAATCGTGATCGGCTTTCCTGCCGGCGGCCCGCTGGACCAGCATGCCCGCCTGCTGACCGAAAGACTGCAGGCGGTACTGGGCCAACCTCTGATCGTGGACTACAAACCCGGCGCGGGTGGCTCAGTAGGAGCAGAAGCAGTGGCACGCAGCCCGGCCGACGGTTACACCATCATGCTGGCGAATACCGGGGTCATGGTGATCAATGGCGCGCTCTATAACAAACTGCCCTACAACACGCTGAAAGATTTCGTGCCCATTGCGCGCACGGCCCAGCAGCCGCTGGCGCTGCTGGTGAATAACAACGTGCCTGCCAAGAACCTGAAGGAGTTCCGCGACTACGCCGCCAAGAACCCTGGCAAGCTCAACTACGGTTCGGCCGGCAACGGCGGCATCTCCCACCTGGTGCCTGAGATGTTCAAAAACGCCGCCGGGCTGTTCATGGTCCACATCCCCTACCGTGGCAGCGCCCCGGCTTTCACCGACCTGATGGGCGGCCAGGTGCAGTTCATGGCCGAATCCATTCCCCAGGCGGCCAGCTACCACAAGCAAGGCAAAGTGCGCGCCCTGGCCGTGACCAGCCGCGAACGCAACCCCGCTCTCCCCGACATTCCGACCGCCATGGAGTCCGGCCTGAAAGACTTCGAAGTAGTGGGCTTCTACGGCTTCCTGGCACCCGCCGGCACCCCGCCCGACGTGGTGGCCAAGCTCAGCGATGCCTTCAAACAGGTGCTCACAAACCCCGAGATGCGCAACCGCATGGTGTCCCAGGGCGCCGACCCGGCGTTCCTGGACAGTGCAGGTTTTGCCAAATTTCTGGCGGCTGAGACGCCACGCTGGGAAAAGGCGGTGAAGGCGTCTGGTGCCAGGATGGACTGAGCTTGGGGCGAGCGCAAAGTCTCGTCGCAGCTCCATGGCCTTTTCTGCCGTGAGGCTCGCTCTTCCACCCGCAAGCGGACTAAGCACAGAAAAAAACACCCAATTAAGGTATGGTCATACCCAATATGGGTTTACATAAGACTTTAGGCCCTCCACGCAGCGTGGCGGACGCGCTGTTTCCCAGGACAAACAACGGGTCTCAGGGTTGCTGTTCGGCCAGCCGTCGGGCAGCCATCCCTTTGGACAGTTGGCACACTGCTTGGTGCAGGCCTACGGCGGTGTGGGCAAGCTCATTGCTTGGTAGACAGACCTTGTCGGTCCACCCTAGCGCAGAGGCAAACTCCCTCGGCGGCACACTTTTCCAATTGTGCATGCTCTCCGAATGCCTGGGTCCCCATACACAGCAGGCAAGCAGGGCAATTGCGGATCACACAAGGCCTACCTGCATTTCCTAAGAGCATTCGCACCTTAGAGGCGGGATTTTTCCTGTGGCAGGCATTACATACGCAGGGTCGGGGCTAACGCGGCCTAACCTTGGATGACACCTCTCTTTGCAAGAGCGTTCAAAATCGCGTCCGTCCCCGCCAAAGAAAAAAATGAACAATGGCACGCCAAGAAATGAAACCAGCACAATGAGCGCGAAATATTTTCGAGATAAAGGCTTCATAAGCTTCTATTTATCAAGGCGAAAAATTAGGCGCCAATTTACAACGAAGTGAATTCCTATTCCACAAATACCCAGAAGCGAGCCGATCAGCGCAATCGAATACCCGATGACATCCAGATCCGAGAAAGTCAAGATGGCGCCTAGGACCGCAACAAAGAAACCATAGGCCCCCAATCGGGCGCCCGCTTCTTCTTTGTCGTGGAAAAGCTTCACTAGTATTTTCTGCATATCAACACAGCTCGACATTCTTGATAGACAGCTGGAGCTCCACCCCGGGACCAGCAGAGTCCTCAGCCGCCAATCAAATCATCCTCGCTCACCGAAAATCGCTGTTCCCACCCGCACCATAGTGCTGCCCGCGGAAATCGCAGCCTCCAGATCTGCACTCATGCCAATCGATAAGGTGTCCAGTGGCAGGCCAGCCTTCTGAAGCTCTTCATAGACGAGCCTCGCCCGTTCATGCACGGCGCGGGCGATGGCGAAATCCGGCGCTGGCTCAGGAATACACATGATTCCCCGCAAGCGCAGCCTCGGCAGTGCGGCTACGGTGCGTGCCAAAGCAAGTGCATCATCAGGCGCCACTCCGGATTTGGTGGCCCCTCCGTCCACGTTAACCTGAATGCAGACCTGCAGCGGCGCCATGCCGTCTGGGCGTTGCGCTGACAGCCTTTCGGCGGTTTTTTCACGGTCTATGGTGTGGACCCAGTCGAAGTTCTCCGCCACCAGCCGGGTCTTGTTGCTCTGAATGGGACCAATGCAATGCCATTGCAGGGGCAAATCGCGCAAGGCCGCGATCTTCTCGACGGCCTCCTGGATGTAGTTTTCTCCAAAGGCTTGCTGGCCCGCCGCATAGGCCTCGCGCACGGCCTCCGGGCCGTAAGTCTTGGACACGGCCAGCAGGGCGATGGAGTCAGCGGGGCGCCCGGCTTGCTTGCTCGCGGCTGCAATTCGTTCGCGCACTTTGTGGAGCTTGTCTGCGATCGTCGTCATAATCCTCGCAGCGTACCAAACTGTAAACAACCTGACCGAGGAACTTCGTGGACATCACGCAATTGTTGGCCTTCAGCGTCAAGAACAAAGCATCGGATTTGCACCTTTCTGCAGGTTTGCCTCCCATGATCCGCGTGCACGGGGACGTGCGGCGGCTGAACGTGGAGCCGCTGGAGCACAAGCAGGTGTTCGCGATGATCTACGACATCATGAACGACACCCAGCGCAAGGCGTATGAAGAGTTCCTGGAGATCGATTTTTCCTTTGAAATCGAGGGCTTGGCGCGGTTTCGGGTCAACGCCTTCAATCAGGCGCGCGGCGCCGCTGCCGTTCTGCGGACCATTCCCAACAAGATTCTGACGCTGGAACAGCTGGCAGCCCCCAAGATTTTTGCCGACCTCGCACTCAAGCCACGCGGCCTGGTGTTGGTGACTGGCCCTACCGGGTCCGGCAAATCGACCACACTGGCGGCCATGGTCAACCACCTGAACGAAAACGAGTACGGCCACGTGCTCACGGTGGAAGACCCTATCGAATTTGTGCACGAATCGAAAAAGTGCCTGATCAACCAGCGAGAAGTGGGGCCCATGACGCAGAGTTTCACTGCTGCGCTCAAGTCAGCCCTGCGGGAAGATCCTGACGCCATTCTGGTGGGGGAATTGCGCGACTTGGAGACCATCCGGCTGGCCATGACGGCGGCTGAAACAGGCCACTTGGTGTTTGGCACGCTGCACACCTCATCCGCCGCCAAGACGATTGACCGGATCATTGACGTGTTTCCCGCAGCGGAAAAGGAGATGGTGCGCACCATGCTGTCCGAATCGCTGCAGGCCGTCATCTCCCAGACCCTGTGCAAAACCAAAGATGGCCAGGGGCGCGTGGCCGCCCACGAAATCATGCTGGGCACCAGCGCCATCCGAAACCTGATTCGGGAGGCCAAGGTGGCGCAGATGTATTCGGTGATCCAGACCAGTGCCAACACCGGCATGCAGACGCTGGACCAGAACCTGACGGACCTGGTCAAGCGCAATCTCATCAGCGTGGGTGAGGCCCGGAGCAAAGCGAAGATTCCTGAGAACTTCCCCGGGTAAGAATGGGCTCCCCCCTGAGGCGCTTCGCGCCATCCCCCCTGGGGGACGCAGCCAGCGGCCTGGCAAAGCCAGCTCCGCGGCTACCCACGAATGGCCTGCTCCGCGGCCTTTAGATTTTGGTGGTCTCAATCGCTTAAAGGCTGTGACGGGCGCTACGATAGCGAGTAGCCAGCTGCCAGCCGCCTGGAAAAGTCAGCTCCATGGACTTCTGATTTTGGCTGCCTGGGGTGGTCAGATTTTGTTGGCCTCATTCGCTTATGGGCGGGGACGGGCGCTACGATAGCGAAAGTGGCGGGTCACTACGGTCAACATTGGGTCAGGAGAAAACATGGAACGCGATCAGGCGAGCAAGTTCATCAATGACTTGCTCAAACTCATGCTGGCTCGCAAGGGCAGCGACCTTTTCATCACTGCCGACTTTCCGCCAGCGATCAAGGTCGATGGCATGGTCACCAAGGTGTCACCGCAGCCGCTGACTGCCGCACACACGCTGGCCCTCGCGCGCGCTGTGATGAGCGACAAGCAGGCCGCCGAGTTTGAACGCACCAAGGAATGCAACTTTGCCGTGGCGCCTGCCGGGGTGGGCCGCTTCCGCTGCAATGCCTTTGTGCAGATGGGCAAGATTGGTCTGGTCATGCGGGTGATTCCAGCGGATCTGCCCACCATTGACGATCTGGGCATGCCGCAGATCTTGAAGAGCGTGGCGATGTCCAAGCGGGGGCTGACCATCATGGTGGGTGCGACCGGCTCGGGCAAGTCGACCTCACTGGCAGCGATGGTGGATTGGCGCAATATCAATTCGCAGGGTCACATCGTTACGGTGGAAGACCCGGTCGAATTCGTGCATCCACACAAGAACTGCATCGTGACGCAGCGCGAAGTGGGGCTGGATACGGAGGATTGGGGTACGGCCCTCAAGAATTCGCTGCGGCAGGCGCCCGATGTGATTTTGATGGGCGAGATACGGGACCGTGAGACCATGGAACATGCCGTGGCCTTTGCAGAAACGGGTCACCTGTGCTTGGCCACCCTGCACGCCAACTCAGCCAACCAGGCACTGGACCGCATCATCAACTTTTTCCCTGAAGAGCGGCGAGCCCAGCTCTTGATGGATCTCTCATTGAACTTGCGCGCACTGATCTCGCAACGCCTGATTCCCAGACAGGACGGCAAGGGCCGTACGGCCGCTTTCGAGATCATGCTCAATTCCCCTCTGATCTCAGACTTGATCTTCAAAGGCGAAGTGACTGAGATCAAGGAAATCATGAAGAAGAGCCGAGAGATCGGCATGCAGACCTTCGATCAAGCGCTTTTTGACGCTTTCGAGAAACACCTCATCAGCTATGAAGATGCCTTGCGAAACGCTGATTCCGCCAACGACCTGCGCCTGCAGATCAAGCTGACCAGCAAACGAGCCAAATCCGTGGATCTGGCTGCCGGCACCGAACACCTCCAAATCCTATGACCATCCAGATCAATCCAAAAACCTACGAATCCACCGCTCCTCGCCATGTGGCTTTTCTTGGCCTGGGCGTCATGGGCGCCCCGATGGCCGGCCACTTGGCCAAGGCGGGTCATACCATCACGGTGTACAACCGCTCTCCCGCCAAGTCAGAAGCGTTTTGCGCGCAATTGGCCTCGACCGGCAAAGTCAGCCGCGCAGACACGCCAGCGCAGGCGTCATCTCAGGCCGACATCGTGTTCTGCTGCGTCGGCAATGATGACGACCTGCGGTCCGTGGTGCTGGGAGACACCGGCGCCTTTGCAGGCATGAAGCCGGGCGCACTCTTTGTGGACCACACCACTGCGTCCGCCACAGTGGCGCGTGAGCTCGATGCCGCCGCCCGCGCACTGGGCCTGCAATTCATCGACGCGCCTGTATCAGGCGGTGAAGCAGGCGCCCAGAATGGCATGCTCACAGTGATGTGTGGTGGTGATGCGGCCGCTTTCAACGACGTCTTGCCGGTGGCCATGGCGTTCTCCCGCGCCTTTACCTTGATGGGACCCAGCGGCTCAGGCCAGTTGACCAAGATGGTCAACCAGATCTGCATCGCCGGTCTGGTTCAGGGCCTGTCAGAAGCCGTGGCCTTCGGCCAGCGCGCTGGCCTGGATATGGACCAGGTGTTGCAAGTCATTGGCAAGGGCGCGGCCCAAAGCTGGCAACTGGACAACCGTGGCTCAACTATGGCGCAGGGCAAGTTCGAATTTGGCTTTGCCGTCGATTGGATGCGCAAGGATCTGGGGTTGGTGTTTGATGAAGCCAAGCGCAATGGCGCGCGCGTACCGGTGACTGCTCTGGTGGATCAGTTTTATGCGGATGTGCAGCAAATGGGCGGTGGGCGCTGGGATACTTCTAGTTTGGTCAAGAGGCTGAAGTAGCCGATCGACGACTGAATTAATGGAGGGAGACTAAGCTGGTGACGTGATTAGGACACGCCGTTCCCCCTCACCCCAAACTCTCTCCCCTAGCCGGGCGCCCGCCCGCAGGAGAGGGGAAAATTCCTCGCGTTAGCGACCGACACATGCAGGGCCGAGCGAAGCAATGGCCCGAGTCAGGGTTCCCACCCCTCTGGACGTGCTGAGCAGCGCAGTGCGAGGGGCGGGCAGCGCAGGTTGCCCGGAGCGAAGCGCAGGGTCACGGCAAGTGGGGCCGCCTTTCTTTGGCCTACATTTCTTTGGCGGAGCAAAGAAACGTAGGTGCGCTGCCGGGCGCACTCCCCGGCCTCCGACCTCCATGCAAGAGCAGAAGGTAATTAGTAGACACTGCGCTTAATTCGACCGCCGCTTACCCTCACCGGTCGACCGGCCCCGCCCTCCCCCAAGGGAGAGCAAGAATCATCTAAAACCCAAACCTCTTTACTTCACAGGCGGCAAGGTCTGCACTTGAATGGGCGGACGAGCCTCCTGCACAGTAGGCTGCGTGACCGGCTGAGTCACCACCCCCGTCGCCGCTTCACTCACCGGCACCACCGCAGAGCCGGGTGGCGCAGCCGCAGCAGGCGCCGCAGCCATACCCGCATTGGCCGCAGGCGGCTCCACGATCAAATCAATGACCCGCACTACCCGTTCAACGCCAGCCGTCTGCCGCACGACCTGAGTCGCCAGTTCAGCCTCCTGCGCAGACAGACGCCCCATCAGGTACGTCGTCCCGCGCTCCGTGATGACACGGACGGCATTGGCTGGTACGCCATTGGCATCTATCAGCCTGGCCTTGACTTTGCCGGTGACATAAGTATCGTTAGAGCGCTGACCAGGGCCGGAATTGGGCATGACCGCCAATTCATTCACGACGCCCTGCACGCCCGTAATGCCGTTCACAAGAGAGTGAACCAATTGCTTATCTTGCTCGGTAGGGACCTCGCCAGTAACCAAGGCCTTGCGGTAATAGCTGGTCACGGTGACGTGGCCACGCCCGGGCAGGGCACTGACGATCTTTTGCTGCGCTTCCTGTTCAATCGTGCGGTCGGCCGTTTGCGTTTCGCCGCTTCGGCGTTCGGCAGCGAACATCAGCGTTCCGGCACCAGCGGCGCCGCCCACGATGGCCAGCGGTATGCAGCCAGAAACGCCAGCGCCCGCCAGGGCTGCCACCAGGCAGACACCAGCCAGCCGATTCATGCGTAAAGTCATCCAGCACTCTCCTGTTCACCCAGAAGTTGAAGATCAAGTCCGTCGCACAGGCAATGCAGCACCAGCTGATGTGCCTCGTGTATGCGGGGGGTTCGCTCGTGCGGCACGCAGACGTGGACGTCGGTCTCGCGCAGCATCATGCCCAGATCGCCCCCACCGGTCCCGGTGAGCGCAATCACACTCATTTCGCGCTCATGCGCCGCCTGAGCAGCGCGCAGCAGGTTGCTGGCGCGGCCGTTGGAAGAGAGGATCAAAAGAACGTCGCCAGCACTGCCCAAAGCACGCACCTGGGCGGCAAAGGCATCGGCATATTCGCCACGGCGTGCCACCGCCGTCAGCGTGGCTGCGTCAGTGCCTAAAGCGAAGGCGGGAAGTTCGGGCCGAGGGCGCTCAAGCCCGCCCACCAGCAAGGCCGCTAGATACTGAGCAAGTGCGCCTGAAGCGCCATTGCCGCAAATGAGTATCTTGCCCCCACCGGTGATACAGGCCAGCAGTGATTGCGCGGCTTCGGCCACGGCACCAGCCAGCGCTTCCGCCCATTGGTATTGGAGATCGGCGCTGTCTATGAATTGTTGTTGAATGCGTTGCGCGAGCATCGGGCGCAATGATAACGCCGGAAAGGCAGGTCAGTGCAAATTTAGGAGCAAATCAGTTCAAAATCAGGAGCAAACGTGTCAATTTGCATCATGCTTTCCAACTGGTTTCCCACTAGGAGCGGGGGCGCCCAGCCGCTCAAGCTTCTAACTCGCGTCGAAAGCGCCGACCAGCCATTGGATGCGTCCACCATCTATGGCCACGACATCAAAGCGACACGGCGGGGGTGCGCGAAAACGCCGCAGGTAATGCCGCGCTGCAAAGACAATTCGTTGCTGCTTGATGGCGCTCACGCTGGCGGCTGCCCCTCCATGGCCCGAACTGGAGCGCGCGCGCACCTCGACGAACACCAGTGTTCCGCCTGCTGCCCTCATCACCAGATCGATTTCACCACCGCCCCGCCCTGGCGTCCGATAATTGCGATCTATGAGACGCAGGCCTGCGCCTTCCAGATGAGCCAGCGCCGCATCTTCCGCTGACATCCCTTGTTCGCGGGTGCTTGAGCTTGCGCCTGTGCCTACTGACCGCTTGACTGACCAAAGCGCCATCCGAATTGTCTTCTCTTGAAGTTATAAAAATGTCTTTGCCAGCCACTGAATCCGTGCCCATAGGCAAGCCATCGTTTCAGCATGCCCTGGAAGCTGCACGCGCAGCGGCTGGGGGGCAGCATTATCCGTCCGGCGCGTTGTACGTCGTCGCCACGCCCATCGGGAATCTGGCCGACATCACTTTGCGCTCTCTGCATGTGCTGTTGATGGTGGACGCCATAGCGTGCGAGGACACGCGGCATACGCAGCACCTGCTTCGTGCGGTGGGCATTCAGCGCCCCGGCAGCGAACTCATTGCCCTGCACGAACACAACGAAGCCGAGGCCGCCCAAACGGTGATTTCCAGGTTGCAAGAGGGCCAGCGCGTGGCTTATGTCAGCGATGCGGGTACGCCCGCAGTAAGCGACCCAGGCGCCCGTCTCGTGGCGGCCGTGCATGCGGCCGGCTTGCGGGCAGTACCTCTGCCTGGCGCCAGCAGCGTGACCTGCGCTTTGAGTGCGGCCGGGGTGACGGGCGATCCAGGCTTCGTTTTCACGGGTTTTCTGCCCTCCAAACAGGGCGAGCGCATGAGTGCGGTCGCTGAACTGGCGCGTGAGCCACGCGCCGTGGTGCTGCTGGAGGCACCTCATCGCATTGCGGCCCTGGCCGATGCACTGGCCACGTTGGAGGAGCGGCTGATCACGGTGGGGCGCGAACTGACCAAGCAGTTCGAGCAGATCGCCACCATGGCATGTGCTGCCTTGCCGGCATGGCTGGCCGCCGATCCACAACGCTTGCGTGGCGAATTCGCCTTGGTGCTTCATCCGCATGAGGCAGGCGCGGCGCCAAGCGATGATGATCGGGTGCTGCGCCTTTTGATGGCTGAGCTGCCATTGAAGACGGCGGTGAAGCTGACAGCGGAGATTACCGGGCAGCCTCGTAATGCTTTGTACGAGAGGGCTTTGCAGCAACGTGGCAGTGAGCGATGAGCTTGGTGGGGAATGGGCCGGTCGCTAAATATATTTCCTGCTTTGGGATCAGGAGCACGTTCTGATCCGATGCCTTTCAAGCTCTTAAATTAATCTATTCCCCGAAGGGAAAAGACCAGCCACTTGATGGCCGAGCGCAGCAATGGCCCGAATGAGTATCCCACCCCTCTGGCCGTGCCGAGGAGCGCAGGGCAAGGGGCGGGCAAGAGCACTGCAAGATGCTC
>JAECRA010000104.1 GCA_015999985.1 Comamonadaceae bacterium | reverse complement strand
AGGAGGCTGTCGGACTTGGAAATCGCCGGCTGCGAAATGGCCGCAGCGGTCCATTCTTCAAGGTCTTTTTGACCCATAGCTTGGCTATGGGCCTGCAGATTTCTTGAAAACTGTCCTCGCTGGGGCCTTTTCTCGCTATCGGCGCTCCAAGTCCGAGAGCCTCCTAGCGGAACCAAAGCACGGAAGTGGTGTCGTATGAATGAATTTTGCAAGCGAGCGTCTGCACGCTATACAGTTTGTCACGAGGGTTAATGCCGAGTGTGTAACATTCAACCCTGTACCTGGATCTCACAAGTTCACAATTGCATCGCATGAAACTTGACCCCCGTGTTGTTTTGTCACCTGGCCTTCGCCGCCGTGGCCTCATTGTTGCCATGGCCGCAGCACCCAGCCTCCCGGCATTGGCGCAGTTTCGCGTTGAAGTCTCAGGCGTCGGGCTGACCCAGCTTCCCATCGCACTTGTGCCTTTTCGCGGCGAGGGATCTTCGCCGCAGAAGATCAGTGCCATTATCCGTGCCGATCTTGATCGAAGCGGCCGCTTCCGGTCGGTAGATACCACCGGCGACGCCATGGACGAAAATACCCGTCCTGACATGTCGATCTGGCGGCAGCGCAGCGCTGATTCGCTGGCCGGCGGCAGTGTGACGCTGTTGCCTGACGGCAGGTATGACGTTCGTTTCCGCCTCTGGGATGTCGTTCGCAATCAGGACCTGGGCGGGCAGGGCTATGTGGTTCCCAGGGCTGACCTGCGCCTGGCCGCGCACAAGATTGCCGATTACATCTACGAAAAGCTGACCGGTGAAAAAGGCGTGTTTTCTACCCGTCTGGCCTACATCACGAAGGCCGGCAGCCGGTATTCGCTGTGGGTAGCAGACTCGGATGGCGAAAATGCTCAGGCCGCACTAAGCAGCCCTGAACCCATCATTTCGCCCAGCTGGTCGCCTGACGGCCTGCAACTGGCTTATGTGTCCTTCGAGTCGCGCAAGCCAGTCATTTATGTGCACGACGTCTCATCAGGCAAGCGCAGGCTGCTGGCCAACTTCCGCGGCTCCAACAGTGCCCCGACTTGGTCACCCGACGGCCGGAATCTGGCGGTCACCCTCTCGCGTGACGGCGGCTCGCAGTTGTATTTGATCAGCGCAAGCGGCGGAGAACCCCGCCGGCTAACGCAATCGCAGAGCATTGATACCGAACCGGCCTTCTCGCCAGACGGCAGCAACATCTATTTCGTCAGCGACCGGGGGGGCGCACCGCAAATTTATCGCATGTCGGCCAGCGGCGGGGCTGCCCAGCGGGTGAGCTTCAGCGGTAATTACAACGTTTCTCCCTCCATCAGTCCTGATGGCAGGTGGTTGGCCTACATATCACGGGTGGGTGGAGCGTTTAAGCTTCAGGTCATGGAATTGGCCTCTGGAAATGTTGCGTCCATTACCGACACTACAGACGACGAAAACCCCAGTTTTGCACCCAACGGCAAGCTCATCGTGTACGCCACCCGCCAGGGTGGCCGCGAAGCTCTCATGACCACTACGCTAGACGGCAAGATCAAGGCGCGTCTGGCAGGTCAGGGAGGCGAGCTTCGTGAACCCGCCTGGGGCCCGTTTCAGCGTTAATTTTTTTCCTCAGATTTCATCTCCAAGGAGTACCTTTCATGATCAAGCGTTATTTTGTGCTCGCTGCAGTGGCCGCGGCGCTCGCGGGTTGCGGCTCCAGTGTCAAACTCGATCCACCCATTCAGGACAGCGCCTCCTCAACCACCGGCGGTGCGGGTATGGGCGCGGGCGCGGGCACCGGCACGCAGGGGCAGGGCGCTGGTCAGAGCTCTGTGGCGCCAGTGCAGGTCGACGCCAGCAGGTCTGACGTCGCCGGACCTACTGGCGTTGATCGCGTTATCTATTTCGACTATGACAGCTTCGTTGTGCAGCCTGCGTTCCAGTCTGTTGTAGATCAGCATGCGCGCTTTCTTCAGGCCAATCGTGGCCGCAGCGTCGTCCTGGAAGGCAACACTGATGAGCGCGGCAGCCGCGAGTACAACCTGGCCCTGGGGCAAAAGCGCTCTGAAGCCGTCCGCCGCGCCCTGACCTTAGTTGGCGCCAGCGACTCACAGATCGAGGCTGTCAGCTTCGGCGAGGAAAAGCCTGCAGTATCGGGTTCCGGCGAAGAGGCATTCGCGAAAAACCGTCGCGTTGAACTGCGCTACCGTTAAGCCTTGAGAGTGTCCACATCAATGCCCTATTTCCGTGTCGCAGTTCTGGCGGCGGCTTGTTTCGCTGGAACCGCCGCACAGGCGCAGTTGTTTGGTGGCGACGATCAAGCGCGTCAGGCCATTCTGGATCTGCGTCAGCGCTTCGACGCGGCTGTGAATGCCCAGAACCGCCTGGTCGATGAAAACACGCAGATGCGGCGCAGCATGCTCGATCTGCAGCAGCAGATCGAAACCATGCGCGCTGAACTGGCCCGTTCGCGTGGACAAGACGAGCAATTTGCACGCGAGCTGTCCGAACTGCAAAAGCGTCAGGGCGGCTCGCAGCAGGAGCTTGATGAGCGCATGCGCAAGTTGGAGGCCGCAGAAGTGGCACGTGCCGCATCTGCAGCCGCCGCAGCAGCAGCACCGAGCGCATCGGACCCGAGCGCCAACGCCAACGCAGCCGCCACAGATGCAGCGGAGAAACAGGAATACGATGCCGCTCTGGTGGTGTTTCGGTCCGGTGATTTCAAAGCGTCGCAGACCGGCTTCGCCAGCTTCATCAAGCGCTATCCACGTAGCCAACTTGCGCCATCCGCGCTGTTCTGGCTGGGCAACGCACAGTACGCTACGCGCAACTACAAGGAAGCCATCACTAACTTCCGCTCGTTGCTGACTGCAGTGCCCAATCACGCCAGAGCGCCTGAGGCCCTTCTTTCCATCGCCAACTGCCAGGTTGAGCTAAAAGACACCCGTGCCGCACGCGCAACGCTTGAATCGCTGGTCAAGACTTATCCGCAGTCTGAAGCCGCTCAAGCAGCACGTGATCGCATCGCCAAGATGAAGTAATGCCAGTACGCACAGCGCGACCCTGAGGCCGCGCCGTGCGTGCAGGTTGACCCATCTCTGGCGCATCTGGAGCGCGTACTGGCTACAAGCCGCAATCCGCGCTATAATCCCGAGTTCCCTTGCCGCACTCCATCTGACGCTGGAGGCGGTTTTTTGGTGGTTGGTAGCTTTTAAAGTTTTAAAGCAGCCAGCACCGTATTCATCCACAAGGAGTTTGAATGCGTCATTACGAGATCATTTTGCTGATCCATCCGGATCAGAGCGAACAAGTTCCAGCCATGCTGGAGCGCTACAAGGGCATGATCACCGCCGGCGGCGGCAAGATTCATCGCGTTGAAGACTGGGGTCGCCGTCAACTGGCTTACCAGATCAACAAGCTGGCCAAAGCTCATTACCTGTGCGTCAACATCGAGGCTGATCAAGCCGTGATGGGCGAACTGGAACATGCTTTCCGCTTCAACGACGCAGTGCTGCGCCATCTGACCGTGCAACGTCCTAAGGCTGACACCGGCCCATCTTCCATGATGAAGACGGTTGAGCGCGAAGAAGCTCGCAAGGCCCAGCAGGTCGAAGCCGGCAACTAAGCCCTAGCGGAAATAGTTGCGGGCGTGAACCGCACCGATCTCACAGCCTGCATCGTCGAACGCAGCGCACTCAGGTACACACCGGCAGGTTTGCCGGCGCTGGATTTGAGACTCGAACATGAGTCAAGCGCTGAAGAAGCCGGTGTCAAGAGACAGGTGAAGGCCACGCTTAAAGCCCTTGCGGTTGGCGCAATGGCTGAGAGGTTGGGCAAGCAAGACGTTGGATCGCAGTGGCGTTTCACCGGCTTTCTGGCTACCCCCCGCAACGGTAAGCACGTAGTGCTCCATATCCAGGATTTTCAGCAAGATTTGTAAGGAGGCCCACATGGCCACGTTCAAGAAATTCAACAAGGACAAGCGCCCCAAGCGCAACACCCAGTCGCTGCTGTTCAAGCGCAAGCGTTTCTGCCGCTTCACCGTTGCTGGTGTTGAAGAGATCGACTACAAAGACATGGATGTCTTGCGCGATTTCATCGGCGAAAACGGCAAAATCATTCCCGCTCGCCTGACCGGCACGCGCGCCATCTATCAACGTCAGCTCAATACAGCCATCAAGCGTGCACGCTTCCTGGCCATGATGCCCTACACAGACCAGCACCGCGTCTGAGGGAAAGAAGCACCATGCAAATTATTCTTCTCGACAAAATTGCTAACCTGGGCGGCCTGGGTGAAATCGTTAAGGTCAAGGACGGCTACGCTCGTAACTTCCTGATCCCTTCTGGCCGTGCTCGCCGCGCCACAGCAGCAAACAAAGCTGAATTCGAAGCCCGCCGTGCGGAACTCGAAAAGCAAGCCGCTGACAAGCTGGCAGCCTCTGCCGCTCAAGGTGAAAAACTGGGTGGCAAAACCATCAAGCTGACTCAAAAAGCTGGTGTGGACGGCCGCCTGTTTGGCTCCGTGACCAACAATGACATCGCTGACGAGCTGAAAAAGCAAGGCTTCGAAGTCCTCAAGTCGCAAGTTCGACTGCCTAATGGTCCTATCAAGACCGTGGGCGACACCACTGTTGCTGTGTCTCTGCACACCGACGTGGTGGTAGAGATCACTGTCTCCGTGTACGGCGAAACTGCCTAACACTGAGTACGGTTCCGTCTCAGCCGCCACCCCACAAGGGTGGCGGTTTTTTTTTGAGTTGTGCACAGCGTTTTGCACAGCAAATGGGTGTCTTGTGCACAGTCCGTGCACTACTTATCCCCAGGCTATCCCGTGACACCGGGGTCTGGCCGGCGTAGTATGCGAAACCCAGGTTCAGTCTATTCATGTCATCTGCCTTTCCCCCTAGCTTCCCTGACCTCAGCGACGACTCTCCACGAGACCGCGACGTAGCGCAGTTGCGCATCCCGCCTCATTCGATTGAGGCAGAGTCCAGCGTGCTCGGGGGCTTGTTGCTGGACAACAGTGCCTGGGATCGCGTGGGTGACGTGTGCAAGGACACCGACTTCTACCGCTACGAGCACCGCCTGGTCTACGCCGTTTGCGGCAAGCTGATCAACGAAAGCAAGCCTGCAGACGTCATTACCGTCTACGAGGAGCTTCAGCGCCAGGGCAAGGGCGACGAGATAGGGGGGTTGGCGTATCTGAACTCGCTGGCGCAGTACGTGCCCAGTGCGGCCAATATTCGGCGCTACGCAGAAATCGTGCGTGAGCGCGCCATTTTGCGCAAGCTGGTGACCGCCAGCGACGAGATTGCCACCAGCGCCTTCAACCCCCGCCAGCCAGTGGCTAAAATTCTGGACGAGGCAGAATCCAAGATCTTCAAGATCGGCGAAGAAGGCTCGCGCATGAAGCAGGGTTTCCAGGGCATGGACACCCTGGTAGTCGACCTGCTGGACCGCGTGCAGGAGATGGCCGACAACCCGAACGACGTGACGGGCGTGCCCACCGGGTTCTACGACCTCGATCGTATGACCGCCGGCTTGCAAGGCGGAGACCTTGTTGTGCTGGCCGCGCGCCCCTCCATGGGTAAGACGGCATTTGCCGTGAACATCGCAGAGCACGTGGCGCTCAACGAACAACTGCCCGTGGCCATCTTCTCGATGGAAATGGGTGCGGCCCAGCTCGCGGTGCGTATTGTGGGCTCGATTGGCCGCATCAACCAGGGCCACTTGCGCACCGGCAAGCTGACCGACGAAGAGTGGCCACGCCTGACGGAAGCCATTGAAAGCTTGCGCACCATCTCCCTTCATATCGACGAGACCCCAGGCCTTACCCCCAGCGAGTTGCGCGCCAACGCCAGGCGCTTGGCGCGGCAGTGCGGCAAGTTAGGCCTCATCGTGGTCGACTACCTGCAACTGATGAGTGGTAGCAGCAGCAACGAAGAAAACCGCGCCACGGTTCTGGGTGAAATCTCCCGCGGATTGAAGGCGCTGGCCAAAGAATTGAACTGCCCGGTCATTGCGCTTTCTCAGTTGAACCGAAGCGTGGAGCAGCGCACGGATAAACGTCCCATGATGAGCGACTTGCGCGAATCGGGCGCTATTGAACAGGATGCCGACATCATCATGTTCATCTACCGCGACGAGTACTACAACAAGGACTCGCGTGAGCCCGGCGTGGCCGAGATCATCATCGGCAAACAGCGTAACGGCCCCACCGGCACTGTGAAACTCGCCTTCTTGAACCAGCTCACACGCTTTGAAAGCCTGGCGCCAGGTAGCCAGGACGATTTTTAAAGGACGCTGGTCCGAGTTGGCTTCAGCCAATTTCCATAAAAAAACCGCGGCACGTACCGCGGTTTTTACTTGGCGATTGCCAGAAAACGCCTTACACGACCTTGGCGATCGATTCGCAGACGTAACCGATGTTCTTCTCGTTCAGCGCTGCCACGCACATGCGTCCAGTGTCTGTGCCGTACACGCCGAATTCATTACGCAGACGCACCATTTGTTCCTTGCTCAGGCCCGAGTAGCTGAACATGCCCACTTGCGTGGTGATGAAGCTCATGTCTTGCTTGACGCCTGCGGCTTTCAAACCTTCCACCAGTGCCTTGCGCATGGCTTTGATACGAACGCGCATGCCAGCCAGTTCACCTTCCCACTGAGCGCGAAGCTTGGGGTCTTCCAGAACCATGGCCACCACGGCGCCGCCGTGTGTGGGCGGGTTGCTGTAGTTGGTGCGGATCATGATCTTGAGCTGGGACAGCACGCGGTCAGCTTCTTCCTTGGTGCCGCAAAGCACGGACAGCGCGCCCACGCGCTCGCCGTAGAGGCTGAAGCTCTTGGAGAACGAGGTCGAGACAAAGAAGCTGAGGCCCGCAGCCACAAACTTGCCGACGACTGCACCGTCTTCTGCAATGCCATCGGCAAAGCCTTGGTAGGCCATATCCAGGAACGGAGTGAGGCCGCGCTCTTTCACGACTGCAATCACCTGGTCCCACTGAGCGGGGGTGATGTCGTAACCCGTTGGGTTGTGGCAGCAAGCGTGCAACACGGCGATGGTGCCGGCTGGGGCCGCTTTCAGGTCAGCCAACATGCCGTCGAAATTCAGCGCGCGTGTGGCGCCGTCATAGTAGCGATAGGTGTCTACCTCGAACCCGGCCTGTTGGAACAGGGCGCGGTGGTTTTCCCAGCTGGGGTCTGAAATCAGCACTTTGGCTTCTGGTTTGAGCTTGCGCAGAAAATCGGCGCCAATCTTCAACCCGCCGGTGCCACCCAGGCCTTGCACGGTGGCCACGCGGCCAGCCTTGAAAGGCTCGGAATCAGCACCGAACACCAGTTTTTTCACTGCGGTGTCATACGCTGCAATACCATCAATGGGAAGGTAGCCACGGGGCTTGGGCGTGTCCATCAACGCCTTTTCAGCCGCCTGCACGCACTGCAGCAGAGGCAACTTGCCATTCTCATCGAAATAAACGCCTACGCCCAGGTTGACCTTGTTGGGGTTGCTGTCTGCGGCAAATTGCTCATTGAGACCCAAGATAGGGTCGCGAGGGGCCATTTCGACGGCGGAGAAAAGAGACATAGCGGAAAAGTCCTGTTGAATGCAAAGGCATCGAATCAGACGTGTCCAAACGCGGCAGGACCGCATGCGGTACGCTGGAGGGGAAAACCCTCGAATTTTAGCTATTAGCTTGATCGACTTGCCAACTAAGATTGAAAATTGATCTAGATGTGCATGGTTTTTGCCGCGATTGGCCTCAACTACGGGCTTACCGCCGATAAAAAGGCTGCTGCAGCCGGTGGCTAGTCCAGATTCAACTTCGCTCCAAGCGCCGCATCACTTTCCGAATATGACTTCTACCGCTGTGGCCGAAGTGCCATCCGAGGGCAAGTTCCTCACATATCCCGATTCCCCGTTTCAGCTTTTTCAGCCTTATCCGCCGGCTGGAGATCAGCCGGCAGCCATTGACGCCCTGGTTGAAGGTGTGGAATCTGGTGAATCTTTCCAGACTTTGCTGGGTGTGACGGGTTCGGGCAAAACCTTCACCATGGCCAACGTCATTGCCCGGCTCGGGCGGCCCGCCATCGTGTTTGCGCCCAACAAGACCTTGGCCGCGCAGCTATACAGCGAATTCCGCGAGTTCTTCCCCAAGAACGCCGTGGAGTATTTCGTCAGCTACTACGACTACTACCAACCAGAAGCCTATGTGCCCCAGCGTGATCTTTTCATCGAAAAAGACAGCGCTATCAACGAGCACATTGAGCAGATGCGCCTCTCGGCTACCAAGAGCGTGCTGGAGCGACGCGATGTGGTGATCGTGGCCACGGTCAGTGCCATCTACGGCATTGGCGCGCCTGATGACTATTTGCAGATGCGGCTCATCCTCAAGGTGGGGGGCAAGCAGCCGCAGCGCGAAACCATTGCTCAATTGGTGCGCATGCAATATCAGCGCAATGACACCGACTTCACTCGTGGCTGCTTCCGTGTCCGTGGAGACACCATCGATGTATTTCCGGCTGAACACAGCGAGCTGGCAGTCCGCATCGAGCTGTTCGACGACGAAACCGAGAGCATTCAGCTGTTCGACCCTCTTACGGGCAGGGTTCAGCAAAAGGTGCCGCGGTTTGTCATCTATCCCTCCAGCCACTACGTCACTCCGCGCGAAAAAACCCTTGCTGCCGTAGAAACCATCAAGGCGGAGCTCAATGATCGCCTGAAGTTTTTCGTCTCGGAAGGCAAACTGCTGGAAGCTCAGCGCGTAGAGCAGCGGACCCGGTTTGACCTGGAAATGTTGGCTGAACTGGGTCACTGCAAAGGCATCGAGAACTACACCCGCCACCTGTCTGGTGCAGCTCCGGGCGATCCACCGGCGACGCTCACAGACTATCTGCCGCGTGACTCCATCATGTTCCTCGATGAGAGCCACCAGATGATTGGGCAGCTCAACGCCATGTACAACGGCGACCGCGCCCGCAAGACCACGCTGGTGGAGTACGGTTTTCGCTTACCCAGTGCCATGGACAACAGGCCGCTGAAGTTCGAAGAGTTCGAGAAGCGGATGCGTCAGGTCATCTTTGTTTCTGCCACCCCGGCGGACTATGAGAAGCAGCATTCCGGACAAGTCGTTGAGCAGGTGGTCAGGCCTACTGGCCTGATTGATCCCATTGTCGAAGTCCGTCCTGCCGGCCATCAGGTAGATGATGTGCTGCAGGAAATCCGTATTCGGGCGGAAAAGCGCGAGCGCGTGCTGATCACTACGCTGACCAAGCGCATGGCTGAACAGCTGACTGAGTACCTGACAGAAAACGGCGCCAAAGTGCGCTACTTGCACAGCGACGTGGACACCGTGGAGCGGGTCGAGATCATCCGCGATCTGCGCCTGGGCGCTTTCGACGTGCTGGTCGGCATCAACCTTTTGCGCGAGGGCCTGGACATTCCCGAGGTTTCACTCGTGGCAATTCTGGACGCAGACAAGGAAGGCTTCCTCCGCGCAGAGCGCTCCCTCATCCAGACCATAGGACGCGCTGCCCGTAACGTCAACGGAAGAGCCATTCTGTACGCTGACCGGATGACCGAGTCCATGAAAAAGGCTATCAGTGAGACCGACCGCCGCAGGGCGAAACAGGTCGCTCACAACACTGAGCACGGCATCATTCCGCGCGGAATCGTCAAGCAGGTGCGTGACCTCATAGACGGCGTCTACAGTGAGCGCAACGGCCGCGATGCAGACCGCCTATCCAGCGGCCCTGCTGCCTTCAAAGAAGAAGCCTTGTCCGAAAAAGACCTGGCTAAGGAAATTCGCAGGTTGGAAAAATTGATGATGGAGCACGCACGCAACCTCGAATTCGAGCAAGCGGCAAGAACTCGCGATCAACTTGCCAAGCTAAAAAGCAGGGTATTCGGCGCCGCGGGCGAAGGCAGCGCAGCTGCCTGAAATGCAAAAGACTGATCCAATAGGCCGGAGCCTATCTGGATCAGTCTTCTGAGTGCATCACGTACGGGGACGTCATCTGCCTCTTGCTCCCTTGTATGCTTCAGTTTCGATAAACGAAGAGTAGGTTTGGACGGTTAT
>JAECRA010000031.1 GCA_015999985.1 Comamonadaceae bacterium | reverse complement strand
AGCAAGAGCATCTTGCAGTGCTCTTGCCCGCCCCTTGCCCTGCGCTCCTCGGCACGGCCAAAGGGGTTGGACACCCATTCGGGCCATCGCTGCGCTCGGCCCTACACGCATCGGTCGCAAGCGATGGTTTTACTCCCCCCCTTTGAGGGGGGCGGGGCCGGCCAACCGGGGGCCGGTCCCAGTAGTTCAAGAACCGCGCTAGCCAGCAGCTAACGGCGGCAGTCGGTCAATCTCCGTAAGCAATGCAGCAAGCGAGCGGCCAGCGCTCTCCACCAGAACGCGGCCATCTTCAGCTGTCGCGGCTGCCGCGTTGCCCATGGCGCCTGCGGCGTTGTAGTCTTGCGCAGCCCAGGCCAGCTTGGCGCTTTTGCCGTTTCCAAGAATCGAGAACGCCGCAGCGCGGTCCTTGGAGGCCGAGTGAAAGTCCTGTGCGGATTCCATGCGCACCGTGTCGGGCTTGAGGTGGCGCATCATCGCCGTTTCAACCTGCCCACCATGCACGCCAAATCGGTGCTCTCCCGCTGAGAAGCGGGCATTCACGTCTTCACCATCGGTGCCGAGCAGGGGCAAGTTGAACCAGCTGCAGGTGTAGACCAGAAGATTCAAACGAACCCTGAGATCACGTGCCACGACGTCAAGCAGTCCCACGTTGCCGCCATGGGCGTTGAAGATGAGCAGCTTCTTCACGCCAGTGGCCGCCACACTTTCAGCGATATCGGTCCACAGTCGTATGACCGTTCCTGCCTTCAAAGTGAGCGTACCGGTAAAACCTGCGTGTTCCGGGCTGTAGCCTATGGCCTGCACCGGAAGAAAGAGGGCTGGTACCTCCGCCGGTAAATGCGGCAGTGATGCGTCAATGATGCCCTGCGCCAGATCGCTGTCCACAGAAAGCGGCAAATGCGGGCCGTGTTGCTCCGTGGCGGCAACCGGCAGCACCGCAATGGCGCGTTCCAGAGAAAGTGTGGCGAAGTCGGTGGTGGCCAGATCTTGCCAGAAGCGGGTTAACGTGGGCATCGCCGCATCTTACTGAAACAGATGCCTCTCCTTACGTTCGGAGAAAAGTTTGTTTCAATGAGAGGCTGGAGGTGCCTCCTAGGACGAGGGGTACATCCAACGTCTCGACCACGGAATGCTGCTGGCGCTTTGCCCACGGCGTCGGCACAAGACCTGGAAGAGCGACACCTCGTCGTGCTCGAAGGCCCATTGGCTGCCTACGAGATACATACGCCAGATACGCCAGTGCTTGTCGTCCACCAGCGACTTCAGGTGGGCCCCACCCGCTTCAAAAGATTGACTCCAAAATTCCAGCGTACGCGCGTAGTGGCGGCGAAGGTTTTCGGCGTCAATAGGCTCCAGGCCTCCTTGCTGCATGGTCGTCAGTACGGTTCCTATATGAGGCAGCTCACCTTGAGGAAAGACGTAGCGGTCTATGAAGCGACCGCCGCCATGGCTGGTCTCACCGTTTTGTGGATCGGTGCTGGTAATACCGTGATTCAAGGCCCAGCCGCCGGGAGCCAGAAGATCGTGGATGATGCGGAAATAGCCCGGCAGATTTTTCAGGCCAACATGCTCGAACATGCCTACGCTGGTGATGCGGTCAAAAGGACCGCTGACGTCCCGATAGTCCTGCAGCCGGATTTCGATCTGGTTCTGCAGACCTGCCGCCCGCACGCGCTCGGTGGCCAATTGGTGCTGGTTCTCTGAAAGGGTGATACCTACGCAGGTGGCTCCGAATTTCTCCGCCGCTCGCAGCACCAGAGCGCCCCATCCGCATCCTATATCCAGCAGCGTCTGGCCTGCCTCGATGCGCAGTTTGGTCAAGATGTGGTCTAACTTCTTCTGCTGAGCTTGCGCCAAGGTTTCAGTGCCGGTTTCAAAGTAGGCACACGAATAGACCATGGCCGGATCCAGCCACTGCGCATAGAACTCGTTGGAGACATCGTAGTGGTATTGGATAGCCGCTTTGTCGTGCTCACGGGTGTGGTGGCCAGCTTCTGCAATGCGGTGGAGCAGGCGTTGCAGCAGGCCTTCAGGCTCCTCGGTACTGCCATTTTCCGCCAGCCTATGCGCCATATCGATCACATCCTGCACAGATCCCGTGACGTCTATGTGTCCTTCCACATAGGCGCGACCCAGGTTTTCGAGCGAGGGGGCCAGCAAGGCCGTAATTCCCGCCGCGTCCTGAACGTCAATGGTCACACGAGCGGTCTCAAAGTTCCCCAGCGGGACCGCCGGGCCTCCGTGCCAGCACACCAGCAAAGGCAGGTCAATTTTCTTGCGCAACCGTTCTGCCCAAGGGGTTAGGGCCGATGCCAGTTGGGAAGAATCAAGAGTCAGTCTCATGGGTTTCACGCCTCCCTATGTGCTGATCGAGAAAATGAAAATCTACAAGAGCGTTCGCTCAGCAGACTTCTGCCTCGTGCTCGTCAATAATATTAAAAAGTTAACATGAACGACGAAAATTTGCACGCGCTGACCTGATTGCCCGTGCCAGGAGTGCCGAACGGACTCTCTGCCAAACCTCTATAGTCAGCGCTTTGGTCTGTCTTTTGAGAATGCCGCCCGGGAACCATGCGCTCTCGTGGGGGTCATATGCCTCTGCCTCCCCTATCTTTTCCCATGAGAATGCTTTCCTTCATCCCTGGTGTGTTGATCGCCGCCTTTGCCATGGCGGGCACCCTTGGGTACACGACCGTCGCTGCCCAGCCCGCTGCACTGAAGTCCACTGCATCCACGGAACAGGTGCGCGCAGAGTTGATGGCTTATGCCCCGCAGGGTGTGCCGACCGGCCCAACTGGCGCCTTGGTGGGCGCCGGGGCGTCTGTGCCTGCCGGGCAATCCGCTCCAGAGTCGCAGGTCTGGGTGGGTCTTCAACTGACGCATACTCCCCATTGGCATACCTACTGGAAGAATTCCGGTGATTCGGGCTTACCTACTGAGCTTGAATGGACATTGCCGCCAGGCGTTATGGCGGGAGACATCGCCTGGCCTTTGCCCAAGAAGTTTCCGATTGGTCAGTTGGCCAACTACGGCTATGACGGTACGGTTCTTCTGCCAGTCCCTCTGACCATCACACCTGAATACAAGCCATCGGCTTTCGCCAATACGCTGGACGTCAAGCTCAAGGCGAGCTGGCTGGTCTGCCGGCAAGAATGCATTCCTCAGGATGCCGAATTTGCATTGCAGATTCCACTGCGCAGCTCCACGGCGCTCAGTGGTGGTGCGTTCGAGGCGGCCTTCAAAAGCCAGCCTCAGCCGGTAGAGGGGGCACATCGTATTGAGGTGCTTGACGGAGGCAAGCGTCTTTCCGTGCGGGTAGAAGGCCTGCCCGCTGCCTTGCAAGGCCAGGTCCTGGAAATGTTCCCCGAGACCCCGCAAGTGTTGCTGACAAGTGCTACCCCAGCCTCTGCGCAGCAGCCTCCAACACCCACAACCTGGTCTCAACGTTGGGACGGCAAAGCCTGGACTGCCGATTTTCCGCTCTCGCCCGATCGATCCGAGAGCCCATCGATGATGCCCCTGGTGCTGGTCGCGGGGGGGCAAGGCTGGCGTGCGGAAGTGCCTGTGCAGGGGCAATGGCCCACAGTCGCCCAGGCAGCTACTGTCTCGCCGGCATTGGAAGCGGCGCTCAAGGCGAATGCAAACTCACAGCCCGCTGTAGCACCGCCCAACACCGCTGTTCCCGCGGCCACCTTCATGCTTGCTCTGCTGGGCGCCCTTATCGGCGGTTTGGTGCTGAACCTGATGCCTTGTGTGTTTCCGGTGTTGGCGATCAAGGTGCTGGGGTTTGCTCAGCACGCCCAGGATAAGCGTGCACACCGCGTCAGTGGGCTGGCCTATACGGCAGGTGTGGTTCTTTCCTTTCTGGCGCTGGGAGCACTCATGCTGGGGTTGCGCGCCGCTGGAGAGCAGTTGGGTTGGGGCTTTCAGTTGCAATCGCCGGCGGTCGTCGCGGCGCTGGCAGTGCTGTTTAGCGTGATCGGCCTGAACCTGGCGGGCTTGTTCGAGTTTGGTAGTTTCCTGCCTAGCCGCGTGGCCACGATGGAAGCCAAGCACCCTGCGGCGAATTCGTTTCTCACCGGTGTTCTGGCGGTGGCGGTGGCCTCACCTTGCACAGCGCCATTCATGGGCGCCTCTCTAGGGTTGGCGGTGGGTCTTCCTGCGATGCAGGCGCTGCTGGTGTTCGGCGCCATTGGCCTTGGCATGGCACTGCCCTACCTGGCGGCCAGCTGGCTGCCAGCAGTGGCGCGCATGCTGCCAAAGCCTGGTGCGTGGATGGTGGTGTTCAAGCAGTTCATGGCGTTTCCCATGTTCGGTACGGTGGCATGGCTTTTGTGGGTGTTGGGGCAGCAAAGCGGCATTGACGGTGCGGCTGCGCTGCTTGCATTGTTGGTGGCATTCGCCTTTCTCCTCTGGGCCGTGGGCCTTGCAGGTCGCACGCGCTTGGCCATGACTGCTTTTTCAGCTGTGGCGCTGGTACTGCTGGTTGGTTCCATCGGTCCCAACGTGGTCAAGCCCATGGAAGAGGCGTCCGCCTCGTCTTCAGTGCCCAATGGGCAGCGCTGGCAGCCCTGGTCTCATGAACGGGTAGCGCAAACACTGGCGGCGGGGCAGCCGGTGTTTGTGGATTTCACCGCGGCGTGGTGCGTGACCTGCCAGTACAACAAGAAAACTACCCTGAACAACAGTGAAGTGCTGGCCGCCTTCGATGCGGCCAAAGTCCAGACCTTGCGTGCAGACTGGACACGTCGCGACCCAGTCATAAGCGCAGAGCTGCAACGTCTGGGACGCAGTGGAGTGCCTGTTTACGTGTTGCTGGCCCCGGGACGAGAACCGGTCGTGCTGAGTGAAATTCTCAGCGTGGCCGATGTGAAGGCCGCTCTCGGGCGTCTCTGATTCACAGGCCGAGCGCTCACCCCTGCTCAGGTTTAGCAGAGTCGCGAGGGCTGGAGCTGAGGGCCGATGAAATCAATACGGGTCTGAGGCGCGCCGGCAACGCACCCAGTTCCCCAAAGCTGCCTTACTCCGCCAACTCGTTGACCAGAATCAGCAAGGTTCCCATGCTGGCAGCTGCACCATGCATGGCCCACCCGGATTTGGCGGGCGTGAGTTCGGGTGCCACGGGCTCCAGGTCAACGCCCGCCTTGGGTCGACGTCCATCGAGCACCATCAGCGCCTTGCTCTCCAACCTCAAGCTACGTGTTAGATCCAGCAGTGGTACCGTAGCCAGCCTACCTTCCACCGTGCTTCCATCTGCTTGCAATACAGGCTGCAGCGCACTGAGAGCGTCAGCCAGCCAGTCTTCTCGCCGTTGCTTGCGCGCCTCAGCACTTGTCCACTGGCTGGCATGCCGAGTCAATTTCGGTGCACAGCCCAGCACAATCCAGTTCCGGGGTCCGTCGATCGCCTTACCCGCAGGCGCGGCCTGCTGCCGCGCCAGAAACTCGGCTGCATAGGCAGCGTCGTCGACATAGAGAATGACGGTTTCCATATTGGACTCCTTCTTCAGGGGGAAAAGCACCGGCGTAACCGGTTCGGAAACTGCAGCGATAGCTTCCGCTGCAATCGGGTTGATATGTCCATCCGCAGGCTCGATGGTTGCGAGTTGCCCGTCTTTCGATTTGCGGTTGGAAAGCCAGGCACCACCCAGAACCAAGACGATGCACAAGGCGATCACCGCCCAACGGGCCCATGTCACCGGTGCCTCATCGGTGCCGAACCAGCGGGCCAGCAGACGCTCTCCGACCAGCATGGAGCCGGCCGTATAGGCCAGCACACCTGCGCCTATATAAATGATGGCTGGGAAGCGATCCACCAGCTTGAGCACCATTGTGGAGCCAAACACCATGATGGGCACACTGATCAGCAGGCCTATGACTACCAGGTCGATAGCACCGTGAGCCGCGCCGGCGACGCCCAGGACGTTGTCGATGCCCATCAGCGCGTCCGCGACCACGATGGTTTTCATGGCGCCCCAGAAAGTGCTTGCTGCCGGCCCATGCTCGCCCTCGTCACCTCCCTGGTCCCCTACCAGCTTGTAGGCAATCCAGAGCAAACCCAGGCCGCCAACCAGCATCAAGCCCGGAACCTTCAAGAGCCAGACCACCACCAGAGTCATGGTCGTACGAACGAAGATCGCACCGACGGTGCCCCAGACGATGGCCTTTTGTTGCAGGTGTTTGGGAACGTTGCGCGCGGCCAGGGCGATGACGATGGCGTTGTCGCCAGCCAGGACAAGATCAATCAGGATGATGGCCAACAGGGCGGACCACCAGGGGGCAGAAAGAAACTCCATGACAGCAAACCTTCACAAGCAAGACAAAAATCGCCTGGCAGCGCTGAAGATGTTGCTGCTTTCGAAGGCTGCCTGAAATGAGACTCCGAAACCAAAAACGACTTCGATCAGCCCCCGCGCGGCGCATGATCGAAGGTCTGCTCGGCGGGGCATCACGTCACGTGACAACCCCGTCCAACAGGTCGGCAGCGCGAAAACGCTCCAAGTTGACGGCCTGCTATAGGCCATGCTCATCACACGACGGCATGGCTGAGCTATTCCCCTTCGTTCAACAAGATTAGAGCACCCTCCCGATGGGGGAGTACTCGGGGTTACCCCGAGAGTGCACTATCAGCGAACTTACTTGGCGTAGTTGTAAACGCCTTCGCCTGTCTTGCGGCCCAAGCGCCCCGCCGCGACGTATTCACGCAGGAGAGGGCAAGGCCGGTATTTGCTGTCGCCAAACTGCTCCAGATAGACCTCCATGACAGCCAGGCAGACATCCAGGCCCACCATGTCGGCCAATGCCAGTGGCCCGATAGGGTGGTTGCAGCCCAGGCGCATGCCGGCGTCAATGTCTTCCGGCGTAGCCAAGCCCTCTGACAGCACGAAGAACGCTTCGTTGATCATGGGCACCAGGATGCGGTTGACGACAAAACCAGGGGCGTTTTTCACCGTGATGGGCGACTTGCCCAACCGGACGGCCAGATCCTTGACCGTGTCGTGCGTATCGTCGGAGGTTTGCAGTCCTCGGATGATCTCAACCAGCGCCATCAAGGGCACCGGGTTGAAGAAGTGCATGCCCACGAATTTGTCCGCTCGCTTGGTCACCGCAGCCAACTGCGTGATCGAAATCGAAGAGGTGTTCGTGGCTATGATGACCTCAGGCTCCAGCAGGTCGTCCAATTGCTTGAGGATCTTGTTCTTCAGATCGTGGTTCTCAGTGGCGGCTTCAATCACCATCTGGGCTCCTTGCAGCGCGTCGTAGCTGGTGCTGCCTTTGATTCGGCCAAGTGCGGCGGCCTTGTCTCCTTCGGTGATTTTTTCTTTCTGCAGCAAGCGATCCAGGCTTTTTTCGATAGTCGCCATGCCTTTGTCGACCGCGGCTTGCGCGATATCGACCATGACGACGTTAACGCCAGAGACGGCGCAGGCTTGCGCAATGCCGTTTCCCATGGTGCCCGCGCCAACGATGCCAACGGTTGTAATGCTCATATCAGTGTTCTCCGTGAAGTAAAAGAGCCGGCAAGTCGCGCCGGCATCATTTCGAAAATGTGAACTTGCGCGTGGATTATCCGGGGTCGCGCCAGGTCGTTATCGCCAAGGGGGCGCGTGCGCGACAGTTCATGGATCGTGAACGCGGACAAAAGTAGTCAAATCCCTGCGCTGCAAGCAAAAAGAACCTGTATTTCAAAGCGCAATTGGCATCTGAATTGGCATGTGTCTTGCTGCTGAAAAAGTGATGCCTGTGCGGACTTTGAGGCTACGGGAGTATCCTTGGCATGAGCATCCGCCTTTTTCTGTGGTCGCATCTGTGTGCCGAGCCCTTCCTGAGCATGGCCTATAGGGGTGACTTCCCGGTCTATCCATCGTGTAATTTCAATGCCGCTCACTGCCCCTGTTACCCGACGCGAGGTTCACCACCGAGTGATCGACATGAAAACCTATGCCCGGGACGATGGTCTTTTCGACGTTGAAGCCCATCTGGTGGACACCAAGCCGTTTGATTTTTCACCGCTGGTCGTTCCCAAGCACGTGGCTGCCGGCGAGCCGATTCACGATCTCTGGATTCGCCTCACGGTGGATGGCGACTATGTCGTCAGGGCGATCGAGGCGTCTTCCGATGTCACACCCTACGACATCTGCAAGGGCGCCGAAGATACGCTCTCTGTGCTGATTGGAGAGCCCCTGGCACGCGGCTGGTCCGCCAAGGTGAAAGAGCGCCTGCGAGGTTCGGCAAGTTGCACCCACCTCATGGAAATGTTGATTCCCCTGGCAACCACAGGGTTGCAAGGCATATGGGGTTCGGACGCGACACGGTTCAAGACCTTGGTCGCCGATGGGGGTGCGACCAAGGTGGATAGCTGTTATGCCTATAGCCGCCACCGGGCGGTGGTCAAGATGCATTGGCCTGACCGCTACGTACCCGCTGAGAGTCAGAGCGACCAGGTGGAGTGAGCGGAGGTGCCTGGGCTCAATTCGGTTTACTCGGGCAGTGCGCTCAACGCCGCCCGTAGCCCTAGCAAGTAGCTGTCCGCACCAAACCCGCAGATTTGCCCACGCACGATGTCTGCGAAGACCGAATGGTGACGGAACTCATCGCGTGCATGAATATTGGACATGTGCACTTCCACAATCGGGCAGGTCAGGATGTCCAGTGCATCCCGAATGGCGTAGCTGTAGTGTGTCCAGGCGCCGGCGTTGATGAGTACAGCATCCGTGCCGTCGGTAAAGGCCGCATGGATTCGCTCGCACATGGCGGCCTCGCTATTGGTCTGGAAACACTCCACATCGGCGCCCAGTTGTTGGCCCAGCGCTTGCAGACGCGTATTGATTTCCTGCAGCGTCATAGTGCCGTACTGCTTCGGATCTCGCTTGCCGAACATATTGAGATTGACGCCGTGCAGGGTCAGAATTTTTTTCATGCGAGCCTTTGATGTTTCCTGGTGATTCGATTCCGACGCCTAGTGGCCCTGGAACTGTCTATAACGGTCTATAAATAATCACTGCCGAGGTGCAAGGGCCGGAGCAGAAAATCACGCTCTTTCGCTCTTACTGGCAGTAAGAAGGGCCTCGGAATATGCTTCAAGAACCCCATGTCAGCCCTGGATTTTGCCGTTTGTTGCTGCACCTGGCTCCCGAAATAGGACAATCGGGGGTATGAGCACCCTGATGGCACCCGAAGAAACATTGGCATCGCCGGCCGAAACCGGCCCCGCCGCCCGTAGCAAAGCTGAGCGCGAAGCACTCAAGCTGGAGAAACGGCTATGCCGCCAAGTTGGCCAGGCCATAGCCGATTTCAACATGATCGAAGCGGGCGACCGCGTCATGGTGTGCCTGTCCGGCGGCAAGGACAGCTACGGCATGCTCGACATATTGATGAAGCTGCAGAGCAGGGCACCTGTGCCGTTTGAGCTGGTGGCGGTGAACCTGGACCAGATGCAGCCCGGTTTCCCGGCGCATATCCTGCCGGAGTATTTGAAGGGCCTGAACATCGAGCATCACATCGAGACCCAGGACACCTACAGCATAGTCAAAGCCAAGATTCCTGAAGGCAAGACTACCTGCAGCCTTTGTTCACGCCTGCGCCGTGGAATTCTCTACAGCGTGGCACGCCGCCTGAAGTGCAACAAGATCGCCTTGGGCCATCACCGCGACGACATGTTGCAGACCTTTTTTCTCAATATGTTCTTCGGCGGCAAGATCAAGGGCATGCCTCCCAAGCTGACGAGTGATAACGGTGAATTCGTCGTCATCCGTCCGCTGGCCAACGTGCCGGAGAAAGACCTGATCGATTGGGCAGCACACCGTGAATTCCCCATCATTCCTTGCAATCTGTGTGGAAGCCAGGAAAACCTGCAGCGCAAGGTCATCGGAAACATGCTGCGCGACTGGGACAAGAAATTCCCCGGGCGCCTGGAAACCATGTTCACTGCTCTGCAGAACGTGGTTCCGTCTCATTTGATGGACAGCTCCCTGCATGACTTCAAGAACCTGCAAGCGACGGGCATCCCGGATGAGAGTGGTGACAAGGCGTTCGACGAGGAACGTTTCGACGCGCCTGCGATCTCAACACTAGGCTCTCTGCGCTGGGTGGCTGCGCCAAGTGCGTCCTCTTGCGGCCCATCGAGCGAAATTCCTGCCTCTGCGGTTGTGGCGGAGGCCGTCAAATAAAAGGAGAGCGTCATGCGCAATATCGTCGTTGTATTGCTGGCCACTGTGTTTCTGAGTGCCTGCGCGGTAGGCCCCCGCACCGTGGACGCTTCTGTGCAGACTACAGCCGCCAGAGCACCAGGCGCGGCTGTGCTGGCTGGCGCTCATTACCAATTTGAACGCGGCCAGCAATTGGTGGGCCAGCCCCCGCCGGAACGCCTGGAGGCCATGGCCAAAGATGCGCTGGCACGCGTCGGATTGGTCCATGACGATGCCAAACCGCGTCTGGGTGTTCAGGTGACAGGCAACGTGGGTGCCTACTGGGATAACGGTGGTTACGGACGCTCCGGGTGGTCTTTCGGGCTTGGCATGGGACGCGGCTTCAGGGGAGGCGGGGTAGGTTTTGGCTTTGGCGCACCCCTGTTCGATCCTGACATCCCTTTTTACGTGAGCGAGGTCTCCGTCTTGATGCGCGACCTGCAAAGCGGCCAGATTGTCTACGATACCCGCGCGCGCCACGAGGGGCCCTGGCACGACACAGAGAACGTGTTGGCAGCGCTGTTCACAGCGGCACTGGAAGGCTACCCTGATCCTCGTCAGGCAAGTCGCCGCGTGGCGGTTCCACTGCTGCCTGCCGCGCCTGCAACTTCGCCTGCAACTGCGCCTGCCTCCAGAGTGGCGCCTTAAGCGCGCAAGCGAGGGCGCCAGTTTCAGGCCTATTTTCAGTATGGCGGGGAGTGCTCAAAACACGTCATCAATGGCATGATGGCGCCATGGAATCTACTCGCATCATTGCTGTACGCCATGGAGAAACCGCCTGGAATCGGGACACCCGTATCCAGGGGCACCTGGATATTGAACTCAACAGCCGAGGCCGCGCCCAAGCGGCCCACCTCGCCCGGGCGTTGGCCGACAGTGAGTCCATTGATGCCATCTACAGCAGTGATCTCATGCGCGCCAAAGCGACTGCCCAACCTGTGGCTGATGCCCTCGGCGCTCCGCTCACACTGACGCCAGAGCTGCGCGAGCGATGCTTCGGTGACTTCCAGGGCCTCACATTTGCTCAAATCAGTGAGACCTTGCCGGAAGAGGCGCACAAATGGCGAAAGCGCGACCCCGACTGGGCACCGCCCAATGGAGGTGAGTCGTTACGCGAGCTTCAGCTTCGTTTGGCCGAAACAGTGAACGTGCTGGCAGCCCGTCATATGGGGCAGCAGATTGCCCTGTTTACACACGGCGGCGTGCTGGATATGCTTTATCGCCTTGCTACGGGGCTGGGCTTGCAAGACGCCCGAACCTGGCAACTGGGCAATGCTGCGGTTAATCGCTTGCTGTGGACGCCCGCTGGCTTGACCCTGGTCGGCTGGGGCGATGAAACGCACCTTGAAGGGGCCTCACTTGATGAAACCACCGCCTGAAGCTGAAGATCTACCCCCCCGCTTGCTCGGCCTGATTGGCCAAGGCGTGGAGGCCATCGAATCGCCTGCGCTGGTGGTGGATGCCGATGCCCTCGGCAGGAATATCCACCGTATGGCGGAGTTCGCCACACGGCACCACATGCGGCTGCGCCCGCATGCCAAGATGCACAAGAGCGTGGCGATCGCCCGGCTGCAAATGCAGGCCGGTGCGGTAGGCATCTGCGTGCAAAAAGTGTCAGAGGCCGAGGTCATGGCCGCCGGGGGGCTGAACGACATCTTTATCTCCAACGAAGTCGTCGCGGCACCCAAGCTTCTGCGCGTGGCGGCACTGGCCTACCAACTGCAGCAGCGAGGCGGCCGTCTGGCCATTGCAGTCGATAGCCATGAAGGCATTGAAATGTTGGCCCATGCCATGCGTATGACCAATGCTTCCATTGATGTGTTTCTTGAGATCGATGTGGGGCAAGGGCGTTGCGGCGCGCCGGCAGGTCCAGAGGCAGCCCAACTGGCGATGGAGCTGGAGCGCGCTTCTGCTCAGCTCCGGTTTGCAGGATTGCATGCCTACCACGGAGGCGCGCAGCATTTGCGCACACCTGACGAACGGCGCATGGCCATCTCGCGTGCTGCCGAGGCAGTGAGCAGGGTTTGCAGCCTGTTGTCGGAAGCCGGCATCGAGGTTCCTTTGGTCACGGGGGCGGGTACCGGAACCTTCTCACTGGAAGCCGCGAGCGGCGCATGGCATGAATTGCAGCCCGGTAGCTATCTTTTCATGGACGCCAGCTACGCTCGCAATCATCAGGACAACACACAACCCCGGTTCGAGCATGCGTTGTTCGTCAAATCGCAGGTCATCAGTGTGTCGTCAGACCGGGTGGTGGTCGACGCCGGCCACAAGAGCCACGCCATCGACTCCGGTCTGCCGTTGGTGCACTCGCTGCCAGGCCAGGCCTCAATGACCTATGCGGATGCTGGTGACGAGCATGGCATTTTGCGCCTTGGCATGGGCGGCTTGCTGCCGTTGTTGGGCTCGACCGCCTGGCTGATTCCCGGCCACTGCGATCCCACAGTCAACCTGCACGACTTCATGATTTCCGTACGAGGCGGCTTGCAGGAAGGACGCGTGGAATCCATCATTCGGGTAGATGCGCGCGGAGCCGTGCACTGAGTCTCGGTTTTCCTGGAAAAGCGCGCTCTTGCATGGAGTAGTTCGCACCAGTTGCGGTCACGCCGTCGTGATCTTCACACGCTTTTCCAAGACGCCTTCTACTACTACCTTCCTTGCCCAAAGATGATGCCTTCACCGAGCCAGATCATTGTCTTTGCGACGCCAGTCTTCCTGGTGCTGATCCTCTTGGAGTGGGCCTGGGGCAAACGCAAGCAGCGCAACACCTACCGCATGGCCGATGCGATCAACAGCCTGGGCCTGGGCATCCTCAGTCAGATCAGTGCGGTCTTCATGGGCCTGCTGCGCATAGGCATCTACACGGCAGCCTTCGAATACGTCGCCTTGTGGCGAGCAGACGCGTTCTGGACTGCCTGGTATGGATGGCTTTTGGCGCTGCTGTTCTACGACCTGTGCTACTACTGGCTGCACCGCATGGGGCACGAGAGCGCGGTGTTGTGGGCGGCGCACGTGGTGCATCACCAAAGCCAGCACTACAACCTGAGCACTGCCCTGCGGCAGACCAGCTCTGGGGCGCTGCTGGGGTGGGTCTTCTATCTGCCCATGGCCCTGGCGGGCGTGCCACCAGTGGTCTTCGGTGTGGTCGCGTTGATCGACTTGCTCTACCAATTTTGGGTGCACACCGAACACGTGCCCAAGCTGGGCTGGTTCGACCGCTGGTTCTGCTCTCCTTCCAATCACCGCGTACACCATGCCGTGAACGACCGTTACCTGGACAAGAACTACGGCGGCATCCTCATCATCTGGGACCGCATTTTCGGGAGCTTCAAGGAAGAGGACGAGCGCGAAAAGCCCCTTTATGGCACGCGGGCGCCTCTCAACTCATGGGACCCTGTCTGGGCCAACACTGAGGTGTACTGGGCACTCGCGCAGGACTCCTGGAGAGCGCGCCGTTGGTCAGATAAACTGCGCGTTTGGCTCAAACCACCCGGCTGGCGCCCACCTGATGTGGCCGAGCGTTGGCCCAAATCTTCCTTCGATATCAACACTGTGCGTTTTTTTGAGCCTCCAGTCAGCCGCGGCGTGCAATGGTTTGCCGGCATCCAGTTCATCGCCCTGATCACGGGGGCGGCGTTGTTCCTGTGGCATGCGGATTCCGCACCGCTTGTGCATTCAGCTCTTTGGTTCGGTGTTTTGCTCGCTGGACTGTGGTCCGTGGGCGCGCTCCTGCAAGGGCGTATCGGCATTTGGCAGGTGTTGATGATCGAATCGGCCGCATTGGCCTCGGTCACCGCAGCGCTCGGTCTGATCGATTGGCATCGCGTATTTAAACCCATGGTCATGGTGTGCGCCATCGCGTTCGTGACCAGCCGTGTCCAGGCCATGCCGGCCCCGGCGGACAAATCCAGAATTCGCTTTGAACTGATCCTCGCGCTGGGTCTTGGGTTTTCCATGCTGGGCGACGTGGCCCTCATGTTCGAAGGCTACTTCATCCCCGGTCTGGTGGCTTTCCTGTTGGCGCACCTGACCTACATTGCCTTGTTCAAACGAGGTGTTTCCTGGTTCCCCAGCCGTGGCGCCTTGTTGGCTACGCTGTCGATAGGCTTGGGCATGTATGCCTTCCTCTGGACGGGCGGCCTGCCTCCGGCCTTGCGGATACCTGTGGCTGCTTATGTCGTCGTGATCGCCCTCATGGCTGCGCAGGCCATTGGCCGTTCACGCACGAGTGGCGATAAAGCGAGCCTCATGGTGGCTGTGGGTGCCAGCGTTTTCATGCTGAGCGACGCCTTGCTGGCCATCAACCGCTTTGTCTCGCCTTTTCCCTTTGCGCAGTTGGGCGTATTGATAACCTACTACGTGGCGCAGATTCTGATCACGGTCTACTCGCGCCCGCTGGAGCATACCTATAAGGACCAATAGGTTAGGTTGAAGGTGAGGCTTTTAACGGCAGTCGAGTTTCGAACTTCGCTCGCTTGACCGAGAAGAAGGCCTTCACATTGCGGACGTTGGCATCTTGCGTAAACAGCCGTTGCGACAAGGCTTGGTACCCTGGCATGTCGCCCACCCGAACCATCAGTATGAAGTCTGGCCCCGGGCTGACGCGGTAGCACTGCGTGACGGCTGCATCGGCCACCGCGAAGTCCTCGAAAGCACTCCGGTGCTCCTCGCCCTGGCGGTCCAGCGAAACTTCGACCACCGCCGTGAGCCCGTGCCCTTGCAGGGCTGCCACTGCGTCTTCATTCAAAAGCGCAACTTGTGCCGAAATCAGTCCTGCGTCACGCAAGCGCCGTACACGTCTGAGGCACGTGGGAGCAGAGATGTTCGTCAGCTCGGCCAGGGCCTGGTTGCTGAGACTGGAGTCTCGTTGGAGCTGGTTCAGTAGAACCCAATCAATCTCGTCTATGAAATTTTCATTCATATCTTGAATGTGAAAGAAATATAAATTCAATCATGTGAATTCTAGATATTTAATTTCATTTTGTGTTAAATAATTTCCCACATATTTCATCGAGTCAGGCGTAGGATCGCCCATCTCCTTTACAAAGAGCATCAAGCATGTGCGGCATCGTCGGCGCGGTTTCTACGCGCAACATCGTTCCTATACTCGTCCAGGGGCTGCAGCGTCTGGAATACCGTGGCTACGATTCCTGTGGCGTTGCCGTGCACGCGGCGGACTCCGCGTCACCTGCGGCCAGCACCCGCCTCAAGCGCCTGCGTGGTATTGCGCGCGTCTCTGATCTGGGGACTCAGGCCGAGCAGCAGAAGCTGGTAGGTGTCACCGGCATAGCGCATACCCGCTGGGCCACGCATGGCGCGCCGGCTGTGGCCAACGCGCATCCTCACGTCAGCCGGGGTCCTGTGCCAGAAGGGATGACCGGTGAGCAGGCTGCTGCCCGGCCCGCGCGCGTGACCCTGGTGCACAACGGCATCATTGAGAACCATGAGGCCTTGCGCGCCGAGTTGCTCTCGCGTGGCTATTTTTTCACCAGCCAGACCGACACTGAAACCGTTGTGCACTTGATCGACAGTCTCTACGAGGGTGATCTGTTTCAGGCCGTGCAGGCGGCAGTGCAGCGATTACACGGTAGCTATTCCCTGGCCGTGCTGCACCGAGATGAGCCTCACCGTCTGGTCGGTGCGCGGGAGGGCTCGCCCCTGGTGTTGGGGGTGGGCTCTGATGGTCAGGAGAATTTTCTCGCCAGTGACGCCATGGCCTTGGCAGGCGTCACGGATCAAATCGTCTACCTGGAAGAAGGCGATGTCGTGGATGTCCAATTGGGCAAGTACTGGATCACAGACCGTGCCGCGCAAAGCGTCACGCGTCCGGTCAAGACGGTGCACGCCATGAGCGGCGCCGCTGAGCTGGGGCCTTACCGGCACTACATGCAGAAAGAGATTTTCGAGCAACCACGCGCTGTGGCAGACACGTTGGAAGGCGTGCAAGCCGTGGTGCCAGAGCTGTTTGAAGCCGCGAACAACCACGCCCCGGGAGAGGGCGCCTACGCCACATTCCGGGAGGTCGACAAGGTCTTGATCCTCGCCTGCGGTACCAGCTACTACTCGGGCTGCGTGGCCAAATACTGGCTGGAAGCCATTGCCAAGATTCCTTGCCAGGTCGAAATTGCCAGCGAATACCGTTATCGGGAATCCGTGCCAGATCCCAAAACCCTGGTGGTCACCATCAGCCAGTCCGGTGAAACCGCTGACACTCTGGCCGCTCTGCGCCACGCACAAAGCCTGGGCATGACGCACACGCTGACCGTGTGCAATGTGTCTACCAGTGCCATGGTGCGTGAGTGCAAGCTGGCCTACATCACCCGCGCAGGCGTGGAAATAGGTGTGGCCTCTACCAAGGCGTTCACCACTCAGTTAGTGGGCTTGTTCCTGCTGACACTCGCTTTGGCCCGCGCTCGGGATCTGCTCACAGACGAGCAAGAAGCCGCTCACCTCGCCGCCATGCGCCATCTGCCTATGGCGCTGCAAGCCGTACTGGCCCTGGAGCCTCAGATCATTGACTGGGCTGAGCAATTCACCACAAAAGAAAACGCTCTGTTCCTTGGCCGTGGCCTGCATTACCCCGTGGCCCAGGAGGGCGCCCTCAAGCTCAAGGAGATCACCTACATCCATGCCGAAGCGTATGCGGCGGGTGAACTCAAGCATGGCCCTCTGGCACTGGTGACCAGCGCCATGCCGGTGGTTACGGTGGCGCCTAATGACGCGCTGCTGGAAAAACTCAAGAGCAATATGCAGGAAGTTCGGGCGCGTGGGGGGGTTCTTTACGTGCTGGCGGATGCAGATACCCATATCGCTTCCAGTGAAGGCATCCACGTGATCCGCATGCCGGAGCACTACGGCGCTTTGTCACCCATCTTGCATGTCGTGCCCCTGCAGCTGCTGGCATATCACACAGCCGTAGCGCGTGGCACGGATGTCGATAAGCCGAGGAATCTGGCCAAGTCGGTGACGGTGGAGTAGGGCTGCGGGGTATTAAAATCACCGGCCGCGCCGATATGCGCCTGCTATGGCAGTTTGCGTCATTGAGCTATTCGATGAGGGCTTGAGCTCCTCTGCGAAACGGCTTGAGGCGTAAGGCAACCCGATTCCACTACTGACATCCAACAAGGAATTTGACGACGTTCCGTCGATCAAGCTTCCCCGGTCGTGGCTGAGTCTTAACAGGGCTTGCTGCAGGGACGATGAGTCCTGTTTGACCCGATTCAGAAATGGCGAAAGCTGATCGCTATCAATCGCATATGGATGGTCTTCGGGCCATCGCTGTTATTGCCATGATCGCCAACCACCTGAATCCAGCCTGAAGCTATGACTAAAAAATATTGCTACCAACGCCCTAAGTCAGCAGTGAACTTCAAGAAATGCGGCCGGAATTGATCAAGCAATGACCAAGCGAGAGCACTATCAGTCTCATATCGATGGCATTCGGGCTATTGCAGTTCTCGTTGTTATTGTGAATCACTTGAACCCAGCCTGGATGCCGGCCGGGTATTTGGGTGTTGACATGTTTTTTGTCATCTCCGGGTATGTGATTTCGCTCTCGCTATGGGTGCGGTCCGATTGGAGTTTGAAAGAATTTTTACTGGACTTTTATCAGAGGCGTGTAAAAAGGTTGGTGCCCGCTCTGGCGTTTGCGATATCTTTTGCAGGTGTCATGGCTTGTTTGGTAGTTCCGGATCCTGCTGAGAACCTGAGAACCGGTGTTGCGGCATTGTTTGGTGTGTCCAATTTTGTGCTTTATGCGAGCGCATCGGATTACTTTGCCACATCGATCCAGTCGAACATTTTTGCACACACGTGGTCATTGGGCGTTGAAGAACAGTTTTACCTGATTTTTCCGCTGATATTCTGGTTCGCGACCCGCGCTGAAGACAAGCGGCGTGCGGTTCTGTGGGTGATATCAGGCGTGAGCTTGTTGTCGTTTGCTGCGTTCGTGTGGCTTTATCCTTCTGATCCCGGTGAGATGTATTTTCTTTCTCCAATAAGATTTTGGGAGATGGGTGCGGGTGCATTGGCGTTTGTGCTAGAAAAATACCTTAGAGTCGAAAATAATAGGAAATTTATCTCTTGTTCAGCTCTGCTTGCCATTGGGGTGCTGGTATTGCTGCTGGCGGTGCCGTCAAGAAATTCAGCAAGTTTAATTGTGGCAGTGGTTCCGCTGACAGCGTGGATCATTGTGGCCGCCAAATACAACCCTGCTTTGGTTAGGGTAATGAATGTTAACGTTGTTCAGCATATAGGGCTCACTTCTTACTCGCTTTATCTTTGGCATTGGATTTTCATCGTCCTGGCTCGCTGGACTTTTGGCGTCAAGGAATCCACATTTTTTTGGATTTTACTGGCCACGTTTATTCTTGCTGAAATATCCTACCGCTGTGTTGAACGTCCTATCAGAAAGGGGCAATTTAAAAATCCTATAAAAATCGGAGTTGCACTGAATGTGTTGATCGCATTGATTTTTATTTATGTTGCGCCGCAATTCAAGAATAATTTTCTGGCTTTGGAGGGCAAACTACTCCAGTCACCCAATGCCTTCGTAGATATGAATGGTTTGTCGTTCGCGCGGACCTGCGTTGTCGATGACAAGACGCGCCCGATGAAAGAAGATACGTTCAGGAATTGCACGCTGGAACCCAAGTCGCTTGATTTGCCGACTGTATGGGGAATGGGGGATAGCCATGCGGGACACCTACAAGCCATGCTCGTGAGCTTGTATGAGCAGACCGGGGTGGGTGTGCACCTGATTGAAACGCCCGGCAATCATTTTCCGCCTGCCGGAAGAAAGTCCATCCCCAGGGAAAAGATTCTTAAGGAAGTGGAAAGTAGAATGCGCCCTGGTGATATTTTCTTGTTATCGCGGCTGTATTTGGACCGCGACGGAGAAGGCGTGGTCGAAGACCTGAATTTATGGGTAAAGGAGGTTCAGGCCGTGGCCAAGAAACTGGAGGAAAAAGGCGTCAGCGTGGTGGTCGTGGGGCCACCGCCCATGTTCGATTTCGTGTACAAATCTACTTGTGCCGGCTTCTTTTTCTCTGACGATAAATGTTCCATACCCCGCGAACGAGTCAAGCGCCGAATCGAGCCGGTCGAGAAGTCGTTGGCGTCAGCTGCAGATGAGCAGAAAAATTTGCATTTTTTTTCGAGTTTCGGCGTGATCTGCCCCGTGACTCAAGCTCAATGCAGCCCCATCGAGGAGGACACCTTCATGTATCGAGACAGAGACCATCTGAATCTCTACGGCGCTTCCCGGTTGACGCCTGCGTTCCAAAGATTTTTGACTGATCACGGCCTGCTTCACTAAGCAGACTTTCTCCGAACCCATGCCTGAAATGAATCACATTGAGCTGAAATCCAGCTTCTCGAGTTGCAATGCATCATGAGTTAACAACCCCTCGCCTTCTGCTTCGCCAATGGCGCGAAAGTGATCTCGAGCCCTTCAGGGTCATGAGTGCCGACGAAGAGGTCATGAAATACTTTACGTCGCCGCTCAGCATGCAGGAGAGCGATCAGATGGCGCAGCGCTGCCAAGCCTTGATTACTGAGCGCGGATGGGGTTTCTGGGCTGCGCAGGAGCTGGACTCAAAGCAGTTCATTGGTTTCATCGGCCTGCATATTCCAATTGCAGCCTTACCCTTTTCTCCCTGTATTGAAGTGGGTTGGCGCCTGGCTCAGGACTACTGGGGCAAGGGTCTGGCAACGGAAGGGGCCCGTGCTTGCTTGAAGTTTGCTTTTGACGAGTTGAAGGCAGATGAGGTCGTCTCGTTCACCTCCATTCAAAACCGACGTTCGGAGGCCGTGATGCAACGCCTGGGCATGGCACGGGACAAGGAGACGTTTTTCCATCCTGCCATTGACAAGGATCACCGATTGTCCGAGCACTGTCTCTACAGGATCAGTCGGCATTAGCCTGACACACCTGAAGCAGCCGATGTCCTGGATCTGCCGTTGCGCTCTTTATTTCGCACAAAGAGCTTGACCCTCTCGTTACGGCAGGGTCTAGGATGCCTTCTACTTTGAAGGAACGGCATGTTTTTGAAGATTGGCGAACTCGCTCGGCGTACCGGGCTGACAGTGCGCGCCTTGCGGCATTACGACGACATCGCCCTATTGGTGCCATCTGAACGGTCCAGTGGCGGCTATCGCCTGTACGGCCAGAAAGATGTGGCACGCCTCTACCGCATTCAGGCGCTACGGCGACTTGGCCTGTCGCTTGCTGACATACACGGTTTGCTTGACAACGCGGCCGGCGGGATTTCGGAAGTCGTTACGCAGCAGGTGGCGCAACTCGAGCGAGAAATCGAGCAGGCATCGATGCTGCGCACCCACCTGCTCACACTGCAGAGCCAGTTGCAGGCCAGTAAAGAACCGGGCATTGACGACTGGCTCCTTGCGCTCGAAAGCATGGTTGCGGGCTCGAAGTACCTCAGCGACGACGAGCAGCGCACGCTCAAAACGCAGCGCGAGGGTTTCGCAGATGCCGTGGCGCCGGAGCGCGCTGAGTTGTTAGCGTTGTTGCAGCGCTTGGTTGCGGCCGGCGTTTCGCCTGAGAACCCGCAGGCGCAGATTCTGGCGCAGCGGTGGATAGGACTGTTGCTCGAAGAAGCTGGAGGCGACGAAGCTCTGTTAATGAAGCTCTACGCCATGCACTGGAATGAGCCGTCGCTTCACGCGCTGACCGGCGTGGATCGCACGGGCATTCGGTACATCTCGCATGCGATGGCCTTTGCGCGCCTGCAGCTCTACGCCCCTTACTGCGGTGCCGAAGAGATGGCCACATTGCGCCAGCACTACGTGGCGCAGACCGATGCATGGCCACCGCTCATTGCCGAGGTACGGCACCAGATGCTGGCGGGGGCTCCCTCCAATGGTGCAGCCATGCGCGCTCTGGCGCTGCGCTGGCAGGCGCTCTCGCTCGCCAAGGCCGGTGGCGACGTCGTGTTGCACGCGAAGCTGCAAAGCGCGTTCCACCACGACCCAGCTCTGCGGGCAGGCTCTGGCATCGACGAGGCATTGGCTGCCTATGTGGGGCAAGCCATCGCCGACCTGGACGGCGCATCAATCTCCTGAACAAGCCCGAAAAATCATCCCCGTGAACACCTCAATGCAGACCAACCCTCACTTTTTTTCCGGCAATTACGCGCCACTCACCGAGGAGCACGACATCCCGGCGCTCCACATCGAAGGCACGCTGCCCCCGGAACTTTCAGGCAGCTTGTACCGCGTCGGTCCAAACCCGCAATACGCGCCGCGTGACAACAGCTACCACTGGTTCTCCGGCGACGGCATGGTGCATGCTTTTCATATCGACCAGGGCAGGGTGTCGTACAGCAACCGATGGGCGCGCACGCCGAAATGGCAGCTTGAGCATGCAGGTGGACGCGCTCTCTTCGGAACCTTCGGCAACCCGGCCACCAGCGACCCGCTGGCGCAAGGCCAAAACGGCGGTACAGCCAACACCAGCATGTTGTGGCATGGCGAGCGCCTGTTCGCGCTGGAAGAGTCGCATCAACCATTTGAGCTGGACCCCCATACACTGGCGTCCAAAGGCCACCAGAGCTTCGGTGACCGCGTGACTTCGCGTTGCACCGCACACCCGAAAGTGGACCCCGAGAGCGGTGACCTGCATTTCTTTGCCTACTCGCCCGACGGCCCTTGCTCGCCGACCCTGCACTATGGCGTGATGGACAAGCATTGCGAGGTCACACGGCTCGAGTCATTCACAGCGCCGTATGCCAGCATGGCGCACGACTTCATGGTGACGCGTGGGCATGTTCTCTTTCCTGTCATGCCGCTGACGCTCAGCGTGGAACGCGCCATGCGCGGCAAGCCACTGCTGGCCTGGGAGAAGGGCCTGCGAACCCACGTTGGCGTGATGCCGCATGGCGGTGGGGCGGACACGTTGCGCTGGTTCGACGCCGACGCCTGTCACGTGTTCCATGTGATGAATGCCTGGGACGATGGCACCAACATCGTGGCCTATGTCATGCAGTCGGACACGGCGCCCGGCCTCCCTGATGCTGAAGGCCAGCCCGGAGACCCCGCTGCCATGGCCGCGCGGCTATGCCGCTGGACCTTCAATCTGGGCAGCGCGGACACTGGGTTCCAGCGTGAGTACCTGGACGAGCTGGCGGCGGAGTTTCCTCGCATTGACGAGCGCTACGCGGGCCGGCGTAACCGCTACGGCTTCTACACCTGTCATGCGACATCACGCGCGCGGGACGACTCGGAAAGCGTGCTTTACGACAGCCTCGCCCGTTTCGATTTTGATACCCGAAAACGCAGTATGTACACGTTGCCTCAGGCAGACGTGGTGTCCGAACCGGTTTTTGTACCGCGCTCGACCAGCGCAGCCGAAGGCGAAGGTTGGCTGCTTGCCGTGGCATGGCGTGAAAAGGAAAAACGCAGTGACCTGCTGGTTTTCGATGCCATGGACCTGGCGACAGGACCTGTTGCGATCGCCAATTTGCCGCATCGCGTGCCGTTCGGTTTTCATGGGACTTGGCGACCGGGTTTGTAAAGCACCACTGCCTACTCTAGGCTCGGACCACCAAGTTGTTTGCGCGCGGCTTGAAAAACAATGTACTGTCAGGCATCGCCACAAAGCATTTTGAAACATGGGCAGGCTCCTTGAGCGCGCAAGCTATCTGAGAATCGCCAACCGGCCTCCTATGATGCTACAGATGACCTGGATCCACCGTTGCGCGCTCGCGCTCGCTTTTCTGTCCTGCCTGGCACTGCCCGCGGTTCAGGCACAACCCGCCGTGGCAGCTTCTGCGCCGGCTGTGCCAAATGCGCCGGCGCTGGCTGCCGACGCGCCTCTGCCCGATGTCGAATCCTTGCGCAGCCAGTTCGAACGCTTGCCCACGAATGCGGTGGGCAATGAAGCCGTGAGCGCGCTGCTGAGCAGCTATGCCGCCCTGAATGCCGACGCGGCCCGCATCATCGCGGCGCGCACTGGTCAGTTGAAAGACTTGAATGCACGGTTGGGTGAGCTGGGGGCGGCTCCAGCTGCGGGCGCTAGTGAAGACCCCGACATCAAGCGCCAGCGCCTCACGTTGACCCGTGAGCGAAACGCGGTGGACGCGGATATCAAGCTGGCACGGTTGATCGTGGTCGACACCCAGCAGCGCAGCGAGGCGCTGCGTGCCCGGGAGCGCGATCTGTTCGCGGCGCAACTGACCGACCGCGCAGCATCTCCGCTAGGCGGTGCGTTCTGGCGGGAGCTGGGGCAGGCTTGGCCAGGGGATCGCGCACGACTGGCACCGCTGGCGGCTGAGTTGCAGGCTGCGGGTTCCCGCCTGGCGACATCAGAGCACCGCGGCGCCGTGCTTTTGGCACTGGCGCTGGCGCTGCTGGCCATCACCGTGGGCGACTTGCTAGCCGAACGCGGGTTGGCTCGTTTGGCCCGGCGCCTGCTGCCAGGCGGCCGGTTGAGGCGATCCCTGCTGGTCATTGCCATTGTGGCGGTCAACATGGTGGTGGTGGCGTTGGCCCTGCAAGGCTTTCTTCAAACGGTGCAGGCTCGTGCGGAGTTCGGCCCGCTGTCTGGCAAGTTGGTCGCGCTGGTCGACGAGTCCGTTCCGTACATAGTCTTCGTCACCAGCCTCGGCCGTGCGCTGCTGGCCAACGCCCGGCCGTCGTGGCGCCTGCCGCCGCTGGCAGATGCACAGGCGCTGAGGCTGCGTCCCTATCCGTGGCTGGTGGCGCTGGTTGGCGTGCTGACCTGGGTGCCCACACAGGTGGCTGCCATTGTGGAGCTCAGCACAGCCGCGGTGCATGCCAGCCAAGCCATCACCGCGATGACGCTGGTGCTTTTGATTGCCGCCACGCTGACCCGCCTGCACAGGTCGGAACCGCAAGGGGATGCAGCCGATCCACCCGGGCCGCGCCCGATCTGGGAAGGCCTGGTGCTGGGGCTGGTTGTGCTGGCCCTGGTGGGGGTGGTGCTGCTGGTCGCCATCGGCTATATCAGCGTAGCCAGCTTGCTCGCTACACAGCTGGCCTGGACGGGGTTGGTCGGCATCACCTTCTACGTGCTGTTCAAGTTCGCCGACGACCTGTTCATGGCGCTTGTTTCCTCACGCAGCGACTTCGGCCAGCGCCTGCAAAAAGGTTTCGGATTTGCCCCTAGCACCTTGGATCAGGCTGCCGTCGTGCTGTCTGCGTTGTCACGCGTGCTGCTGTTTTTGTACATGTTGATCGCGCTGGGCACGCAACTGGGCACACGGCCTGACGAGGTGCTCCAGCAAACTGACCGCATAAGCGCCGGGCTGACCATCGGCGAATTTCAGATCAAGCCGGCTGCCATTTTCAGCGCGCTGGCCGTGCTGGTTGGCGGCTTTGTGGCGCTGCGCGTGTTCCAGCGCTGGTTGCGCGAGCGCTACCTGCCCACCACCACGATGGAGCCGGGCATGCAGAGCTCAATGTCCACGCTGCTGAACTACGCGGGCGTGGTGCTGGTGGTCGCGGCCGGCATGTCGGCCATGGGTATAGGCATCAACCGAATCGCCTGGATTGCCAGCGCCTTGTCGGTGGGCATAGGCTTTGGCCTGCAGGCGATCGTGCAGAACTTCATTTCTGGGTTGATTCTGTTGGCTGAACGGCCCGTGAAGGTAGGCGACTGGGTGATTCTGGGCACCACGGAAGGTGACATCAAGCGCATCAACGTGCGCGCCACGGAGATACAACTAGGAGATCGTTCCACGGTTATTGTGCCGAATTCCGAGTTCATTACCAAGACTGTGCGCAATATGACGCTGACGAGCACAGAAGGCCGCGTACTCATTCGCTTGCCCATGCCGTTGTCGACTGATGCCAAGCTGGTGCGAGAGTTGATGTTGGCTGCCTGCCGCGCCCACCCAGGCGTACTGGAATCCCCGGAGCCCTCCCTGAGTCTGGAAGGCATCGAGAATGGAAGCCTGATTTTTCAGGCCATCGCCTACGTGGCCAGCCCGCGCCTGGCCAGTGGCGTGCGCAGCGACCTGTTGTTCACCATACTGGAGGACTTCAAGAATGCCAACCTGCCCCTGGCGGTGCCCACCATGATGATGGCCAGCCCGCAACTGGCACCCGTCGGAAGTACAGACGATTCACGTTGACACAACAAGCTGAGACCTCAGGTGTCATGCAGTTGCTGCTATCTCGTTGAGAGCTAAGGTCATATGCTGGCAGTCGTAAAACTGGCCGTTCAAGAAAACAGCCTTTGGTTCAACACCATAAGGGGTAAATCCAAAACCCTCGTACAACGCCACGGCGGGCGCATTCGGGATGTAGACCATCAAGTTGATTCTTTGGAGGGAGTTGTTCCTTCCATGCTCAATGGCCCGCCCGGCAACCATGCGCGCGATCCCTTGGCCTCGGTGGTTTGGTGCCACGAACGTCCCCCACAGTTCGGCCTTGTGCCTTGAAGACGCAAACCTGCTGGTCCAGGCGAGAGCGGCACAGCCTTGCAAAGCCCCATCCACAAAAGCGCCGAACGCCGCATTGGGCGCTGGTGATGAGAGCTGATCCCGAAATCCTTGTAGCGGCCTTGTCAGTTCCTCGTCCATGCTGAGCCCCATAGGGACGGGGCTATCAGCCGTGACTACCCGGCGCAAGGCGGAAAAATCTTCAGCGTCTTTCGCTTCCAGTTGTCGTATCTCCAATCGACCCACAGCGTTGCTCCATTCATAGTGATGGGGATGGTTCATTGAATGAGGATGGTAGCCATATCCGAAGCGAGTTGAGCCAATCTTTTTGGCTTGCGCCAAGACCGCCTCGATCGGCAGGCGCCTAGGATTTTTCCCCCTGCGGCCGGGCCGAACTTAGACAGGAAGTCCGGCGAAATCTGCTGAGCAATTTTAAAAGCTAGCCTCAGCCCCTGCACTGTGTCTTTGTACTGACTTCTGACTGACGTCATTCCGTCATATATGACTTCTAGACTACGTTCGTCCGTCCTGTAGCAGACTTTAAAAAGTACCCACAATGAGCAAACACATTACGAGCAACTCCGTCAGTAACGCGAGCGGCAACGAGCCTTTCAGCAGCATCCTTGAAAAGACCCTGTCACGCCGCACACTCGCGCGGGGTGGCCTGGGCGCTGCATTGGCTGTGTTGTCGGGCGTCAGCCTCAGCGCTTGTGGTGGCGGCGGTGATGATGAGCCCGTCACGCCCACTCCTGATCCAAAGTTGACGCTCGGCTTCCAATCTCTGCCGGTGTCGATGACTGACGGCTGCGTGGTTCCCGCTGGCTACATCGCTCACGTGCTGGCACCTTGGGGCACGCCTTTTGACGACAACGCAGCGCCCTGGGATCGCGGCGGTAACAACAGCTCCAACGACCTGCTCCACTCCGCGGGCATGCACCATGACGGCATGCACTACTTTCCTTTGGAAGGCAGCTCCACCGAAGGCCTGCTCGCCATCAACTATGAGTACATCGACGAGAAGGCGCTGCACCCCAACGGCCCTACAACGGTTAATGGCAAGCGCCCAGCAGAAGAAGTCCGCAAGGAAATCAATGGCCACGGGGCCGGGGTGATCCACATCCGCAAGGCTGATGGCAAATGGAACGTGGTCAAGAACTCCAGGTACAACCGTCGCTTCACCTCCGCTACACCTATGAGCCTGGCTGGTCCGCTGCGTGGCACCGCATCTGTCAGAACGCCTTATTCGCCCAACGGCACGCTCGTTCGCGGCACCAACAACAACTGCGGTAACGGCTTCACACCTTGGGGAACTTACCTGACGGCCGAAGAAAACTGGTATGCCTGCTTCGTCAACAAGACGCCTGCAGCCGATCGTCCGAAGAGCCAGATTCGCATGGAAATTCCTTCAACAGCAGGTCGTTACAAGTGGGAAACTGCTGCAGGAGATGCGACTGAGGTGCAAGGCGAGTTTGCGCGTTTCGACATCACGCCTACTGGCGCGGACGCCACGCAGGACTGGCGCAATGAAGCCAATGCCTTTGGCTATCTGGTTGAGATCGATCCTTATGACCCCACCAGCATTGCCACCAAGCGCACAGCGCTGGGCCGTTTCTCGCATGAGGGTGCCAACTACGCCAATCCGGTAGCAGGCAAGCCACTGGCTTTCTACAGCGGCGACGACAAGCGCTTCGAGTACATCTACCGCTTTGTGTCCGAAGCCGTCTGGGATCCTATGGATGCCAACCGCGCCGACCGCCTGGCCGTGGGCGCCAAGTACATGGACAAGGGCACGCTGTATGTAGCGCGCTTTGGTGCCGATGGCTCAGGCGAATGGTTGCCATTGAACGAATCCGCCAAAGGCAAAGACGGTCGTACCCTGCTGGAAGAGTTCGGTAGCCTGGAAGCTATTTTGATCAACACACGCGGCGCTGCTGACTTCGTGGGCGCCACGCCCATGGACCGCCCTGAGTGGACCATGACCCACCCGGTCAATGGCGACGTCTACGTGACGCTCACCAACAACACCAGCCGCAATGCCGCCGCAGGCACCAACGCCCCCAACCCACGCTTGAACAACGCCAATGGTCACATCGTGCGCTGGCATGACGAACCCAATTCAAACAAGTTCCGCTGGGACATTTTTGTGTTCGGTTCAAGTGCCGACGCTGCCGCCGATGTCAACCGCTCTGGCCTGACCGCGGCGAACCAGTTCGCCAGTCCAGACGGTTTGGGGTTCGATCCTCGCGGCATCATGTGGATTCTGACTGACAACGGTATTGACGGTGGCCGCAACAACGATGTGGCCAAGGCGACGAACGACCAGATCCTGGCAGTCATTCCGGGCGCATTGGCAGATTCGACGGGAGTAGGCCCTGCCATCAACAAGGACAACCAGAGCGACCTGCGCCGTTTCTTTGTTGGCCCGAATGAAGCTGAGATCACTGGCTTTGCGTTCACTCCGGACCTGAAGTCGGTCTTCGTCAACATCCAGCACCCGGTGAACTGGCCTGCCTACGATACGGAAGACGCGACCAAAGCGAATGTTGGCGACAAAGTGCGCCCACGTTCCTCAACCGTGGTCATCCAGAAAGCCGACGGCAGCGCCATCGGCGTGTAACTCAGGCTCTCCTTCTGGAGCCGTGGCGAGCAGTCCGTCCACTCGGACTGTCTCGTTGATCAAGGGCTACGCATGAATTGTGCGTAGCCCTTGATTCGTTGCGAAGGGGGTGGCGTCGGGGATGCTCGGGACGAGCAACTCAGCCCCTGATTTCAACGGCCCTGGAAATTCGGTGGCCGCTTCTCGGCAAATGCCCGGCGCCCTTCAATCCGGTCTTCCGAGTTGCGCAGATTTCCGAAGGCTTGCTGCTCCAGCTCCAGCCCCGCAGCAAGAGACAACTCGCCACCGACTTGCGCCAGCTTCTTCGCGGCCACCACCGCCAAAGGGGCGTTCGCTGCAATACGGGTTGCAAGGGTGCGCGCTGCCATCAAGAGATCCCCAGGCTCGACCACCCGGCTGACCAGACCGATACGCAGGGCTTCCTGGGCGTCCAGTCGCTCGCCACTCAGAAGCATCAGCATCGCGTCCGACTGTCCAACGGCTCGCACGATGCGCTGCGTTCCGCCGCCTGCTGGAATGCTGCCCACGCAAACTTCAGGGAATCCGAACATGGCGTGACGAGAGGCCAGTCGTATGTCGCAGAGCATGGCCAGCTCCAATCCGCCACCGAGCGCAATTCCGTTGATCGCTGCAATCATGGGCTTGGGAGTTTGCAAGGCGGAAATGGGCACCCTGGCCGCTTGGGTGCCGAAATGCAATTCGGCGAAGCTCTCGGGCGGAGGCATGGTCTTTTTCAGATCGACGCCCGCGCAGAACGCGCGTTCACCCGATCCGATGAGAATACCTACCCGGACATCTTGGCGGTTGGTGATTTCGTTCCAGGCGCTGTGCAACTGCTCGGCGGACTCAGGGTCAATGGCGTTCATCGCTTCTGGACGGTCAAGGGTCACGGTGGCGATGTGCTCGCGTATTTCCAGGGTTACGGGCATGGGTGAAATCCTTCAAAAAGTGCCAGCCGCGCGTAAGAACCTGACACACCACCCGTGGGTACCGATTCTCAAGCAACCGCCATCATCTCAAGGATTGTGCAGCGATATCGATCCCTTCAGCCTTCGACCAGATCGAGAACTTGTCATAAGCTTGCGGTTTTGACGCACATTCGATCTATCCGGCGTGACTGCCTGTTCGGTTTAAAAGATTTCCATAGAGCCATGTCCTCAGACCATCGCTTCGAAACGCAAGCCCATGCGCTCGGTTTTCCGCTGTCCGCTCCTATAAAGATAGGGGGGAACTACACCCCCGCGCTGCGAGATGGTGACCTCATCTACGTCAGCGGCCAGATACCTCGCATAGGTGACTCGATCGCAGTGGTGGGCGCAGCGGGTGCCGAAGCATCGTTTGAGCAAGCTTGTTTTGCCGCGCAGATCAGTACTCTGCGAGCACTTGCTCTGGTCAGGCAGGTCTGCGGTTCCCTTGAGCATGTGCGCAGCGTTCCTCGTATGAACGTGTTCATACGTTCAGCGCTGACCTTCACTCAGCACAGTGAAGTGGCAGATGCAGCCTCTGATCTGTTGTCCGCTGTCCTCGGTCCACATTCCGCACACGCCCGTACGTCGGTGGGCGTGTTGCAATTGCCCAAAGGGGCTACGGTAGAACTTGACTTCATTTTCAAGGTGTTCGATCTGCCAGGCAGCGCCTGAAAAAACCAAGGTTCAGCCTACTTTCAGGAGTCAAGCATGTCACCCATTCGGCGTTTCACCATCGCAACCCTTCTTTGCTTACCTTTCTTGCTCCATGCGGAACCCAGCGTGCAGGTAGGGTTTTCTCCAGAGGGCTCAGCTCGCAAGTTGGTGATGGAGGTCATAGACGGTGCGCAGCAAAGCGTCCAGATGCTCGCGTATTCGTTTCGGTCGCCAGATATCGCACGGGCGCTGGTGAGGGCACAGGGCAGAGGTGTCGAGGTGCGCATCGTCGTAGACAAGAAACACAACGAAAACAAGACCAGCAGGGCGGTGATGGACTTTGTCAGCCGCCAAGGCGTGCAGGTGCGGACCAACGATAGGTTCAATCTCCACCATGACAAAGTCATCATCGTGGATGGTCACACCGTTGAAACTGGATCGTTCAATTTTGCGCCGTCCGCAGAGAAGACCAACTCCGAGAATGTGGTGGTCATTCGGGGCATGCCAGAGGTGGCCAACCAATACGTCCAGCATTGGCAGTCACGCTGGGATGTGGGTCAAGCGTACCCCACGCCGGTTGAACAGGCGCGGTAAGGCGTAAAAGGGGCACAGGGGGCATGCCCCCCTAACGTAAAGCGCTGTTTAACGCGAAGGGTCTATCAGCACCTTGGCGCCTGTGTTGCGAGCGCCATAGAACGCAATGTTGTCGGCAGCCAGCGCTTCGGCAAGAGAGACCGTGCGCGCGTAATGGCTGGCAAACGTGGTCTTCAATTCAGCCGCGACGCGTTCGCGCAGCTTTTGCGCGGCTTCATTGCCGATCTTTTGAAGGAAAGGGAACAGCAGCCAGCCGCCCATGCTCCAGGCAAGGCCAAAGGTGCGTTGGAATTCGATCGGACGGGGGTCCAGCTGCCCATACAGGTAAACCTGCTTGTGAACGTTCGATCCGTAACGGTTGTACTCTTTGGCATTGCGGTTGATGGCGTTTTCCATGCATTGCAGGATCTGGCCAGCCAGAGGGCCACCACCCGTGGCGTCGAACGCAATCGTGGCACCTGTCGCCTCCAAGGCAGTGGTCAGGTCAGCAAGGAAGTCGGGTGCGCTGCTATCACACACGTACTTGGCGCCCAGCTCGCGCAGCAGTTTCGCCTGCTCTGGTTTGCGAACGATATTGACCAGGCCAATGCCGTCTTTCTGGCAGATCTTGTTGAGCATTTGCCCCAGGTTGCTGGCAGCTGCAGTATGAACCAGGGCGGTGTGGCCCTCCCGCTTCATTGTTTCGACCATGCCCAGCGAAGTCAAGGGATTGACGAAGCACGAGGCGCCCTCTGCCGCAGTGGTGCCCGCGGGCAGGGGCAGGCATTGTGCAGCCGGCATGACGCGGTACTGTGCGTACATGGCGCCCCCAATCACCGCAACGGTGCGCCCAAGCAGCGCTTGTGCAGCTGGGGAAGAGCCTGCGGCGACCACCAGGCCGGCGCCCTCATTGCCGACGGGCATGCTTTCTCCGATGCGGGGAGTCAGGCGGGACATGGCTTGCTCAGGGATGCGGGCTGTCGCCACCGGTCGGTCTGGGTTACCTGTCACCTTAACTGTAGACAGGTCGGCGGGTCCCAAAAGAAGACCAATGTCCGAGGGATTGATAGGCGTAGCCTTCATCTCTATCAACACCTGGTCGGGCCCAGGGGTGGGAACAGGAACAGATTCCAGGCTGAGTTGCAAATTGCCGTCAGCTTGCACCAGGGAGCGCAGCTCTAGCGCGGTAGCGGGGAGGGTGTTCATGAGGTACTCTTTGTAGACATAGGCGGTTGGGTATGGCGCAGGGGCTACGCACTTTGGTATTCCCCTGTGCTGTCATCCTCCATTGTTGATCAACAGCAGACACTTTGCGCCCCTGCCTGCGACAACACTTGTCTCAGAAATGGCTTTCACGCACGGCCGCCCTTTCAACCGCGGACCTAATCCCATCCGCGTGCGCGCCGCGTGCTTGAGTGGAGACACGACGGCGTGCCGCTGCTGAAAAAAGGACCTTGATGCAGTGTTCTACTCTGTACTTGAGCATCGCGGATTCGCTCCCGAGCGTCGCGTTGAATACCGTTCTCTTTACCGCGAAGCCCGAGCGCATCGAAAGTCACTACCACCGAAAGGTGGCTGGGACATCTCCCTTGCTGCCTCCTTAGAAGGCACCTGGCATGCTCGCGGCCATCCTGATTTGAAATTGAGGGCCGTACGGTGGTGTGAGAGGGCTGAGAGAGTATTCCCCCGCCCTACTCAATGGGGTCATGCACTCGGCTGATGCGGCACGCGAGCTGGCCTTCAGCGCACCGATTTCAGGCTGTACTCCGAGGCCTGTAGCGAGTCCAGGCGCTGGCCCGGCAGATGGCGAGTGAACAGCTCGATCAAGGGCACGACATAGGCCACCTTGCTGTCTTCATGCACCGCAGGGTTTTTGGCGATGGCGGTGGCAAACGTCGTGTAGCCGTCCTTGCCCAGCGCAGTGAAGGAGTTGGTCACCACCTTGTAGTTGGCTTGCAGGTCCAGAGGCACCCAGCGCCCACTGGCGCGCTGCTTGATCTCCAGATTGCGGATACGCTGACCCTTGGGTGCGCTCCTGACCACGTCGAAGCGCAGATAGGCAGCGTAGGGGAAGGCGCCGGTCGAGGTCGAATTCAGTGCGTAATCAGCGGCGTCCTCCAACACCGCATGCACGTCAGCGCCGCTGAGCTGTACGGTGGCGATGGTGTTGGAGAAGGGCAGCATGGTGTAGGCATCGGCCACGCTGAACTCGCCCTGCATAAAGGCCGAACGCACGCCGCCAGCGTTCTGGATCGCGATATCGGCCTTGGGGCTGTAGGACAGAAAGCTCAGTGCCACCGCATAGGCGGCATAGCTGCCGCTGGGTTTCTGGCCGGGCTCGAAGGGTGTAGGCAGGCGTTCGAAACCCATGTTCTCGGCGACGCTGCCGATGAGCTGCGTCTTGAAGTGATCCAACTGGGCACGATAGGGTGCCAACACAGCATCGGCCGCCGCATCGGGCTGCTGCATACGCAGGCCGGCATTGGCGGCGATGCGCTTGGCAATCTCGGTACTCTGGGCGGCGGTGGCAGCGACGAACTCGCCCTTGGAGCCTTTGATCTGATAGGGCTCGTCAACCAGCAGCAGGGTACGGCCCTGAGCTCCGATAACCTCGCCCGCGGGGTTGAACTCCACGTCCAGAGCGCCCAGTCCGCGTGCATATTCCCAGGCCTGGGCGATATAGACAGGCTTGCCCTGGGAATCGTTCTTGACGGTGGGATAGACGCCCGTCGGGGTCAAGCCCAGAGCCTTGAGCTCGCCCTGGTGATCGAGCAGATCATGGGTGTCGCCGCCGATGATGACGTCGACGCCGCTGAGCTGACCAGTCAGAGCCTGATCGGCGTCGAAGCCCAGATGGCTCAGAAGCACGATCTTATTGATGCCCTGGCGTTGCAGCTCGGCCACGCTGGCCTTGACGCTTTGCAGCTCGTCATCAAACTTCACCGCATCGGTGACCATGGACGAGCCCACGGTCTTGGACACTTTGAGTACGCCGATCACCCCGACGCGCTCGGCCCCGTACTGCTTGATCACATAGGGCTGTAGTTTGGCACCGAACAGCGGGCTGTTCTCGGTCGGCCGCATATTGCCGGCCAGCACCGGGAACTTGGCCAGCGCGAGCAGGTTGGCGAGCACGGCCTCGCCCTCGTCGAACTCGTGGTTGCCGATCTGGTAGGCGTCCAGTCCCATCTCGTTGAAGAGCTTGAAGTCGGCCTCGCCGCGGAACAGGCTGAAGTAAAGCGTGCCGTTGAGTTCGCCGCTGTTGAGTACCAGGCTGTTCTCAGTGCGCAGGCTCTTGATCGCGCCGGCCACCCGGGCCATACCGCCGATCTGTAGGCGCACGGTGTCCGCGCCCAGGTTCAGGTCATACGCCGTGCCGTCGAGATAGGAATGGTGGTCGTTGGTGTGCAGCACGCGCAGCTTGAAGTTGTGCTGGGGTGCAGCTTCGTCACCGCCGCCACAGGCGGTCAGTGCACAGGCAAGCAGCAGGGTAACAGGCAGGGTAACAGGCAGGCGGAGCATGGGATGGGGAACGCGATATTGAAAGCGCCGATGCTAGTCGGCGCATATGACAGCACGGAGGCAGCCGGAGAGGCCGCGGTGCGGGTGGGCGAATAGCGGCGTTCGGTGTCGGCTTCAGGCGTCGTTCATCGGTGCCGTCGCAGACTGCGGGTCATGTCAACTGCCTGGGGCTTTCTTGCCTGTTTGCAGCATCGAGTATCGGGTTCCGCCTACTCTTCTGGGTGAAATATCCGGGCTAGAACAGCTTGCGCTGGGAAGTCGTCAGCGCTGAGAAACTCTCGCCCAGCGGTGCAAGAATGGCATCTGCAATCGGCTGAAGCTGTTTACTCAGATAATGCCCGTAATCAATGGCGGACTGGCGTGCCTCCATTGGCTCCGGCCCGCTTCTGGTCATGACGTACTGTATCCATCCGCCGCTTTGATATTGCTTGGGGCGGCCGATCTTTGCATTGAACTCGTCGGCCATCCGCGCGGCACGGACCTGGGGCGGAACATTCTTGTGGTAGGCGTCAAGCCGGTGGCGTAGACGCTTGCGATACACAAGCAAATCATCCTTTTCACCCGCTACCGTCGCGCGCGCATAGTCGGATACGAAATCGCGGTAGGGCTCACCCTGAAAAATGCGAGTGAGCAGTCCTTCCTGGAACTGGCGTGCCAAGAGCGTCCAGTCGCTGCGGGCCATCTCCAGGCCTCGGTAGATCATTTCCTCTTTATGGTTGGCATCCACGCTCAAACCCGCATAGCGTTTCTTGCTGCCGATGTCAGAGCCGCGAATGGTCGGCATGAAGAATTTCTTGTAGTGCGTATCCAGCTCTATTTCCAGGAAGTTCTCAAGGCCTTGATCATCTCTTAGCGTGCTGGTCCACCAGGTGTTGATGTCTCGCACAAGCTCTGTGGCGACGGCATAGGCTTCGGTATTGGTGTGAGGCTTTTTGAGCCAGATGAAGATGGAATCGGTGTCACCGTAGATGGCTTCGAAACCGCGCTCTTCCACGAACGCCTGGGTGAGCTTCATCATCTCGTGTCCGCGCAAGGTGACCGCCGACACCAGCTTTGGATTGAAGAACCGGCATTCTGTTGCTCCCAGCACGCCGGCAAAGGAGTTCATGAGCAGCTTCAACGCCTGTGAAAGGGGCTCGTTTCTTGACCGCTTGGCTTCATCCCGTGCCTGGGAGAGCGTGGTAACAATGCCCGGCAGGCAGTGCTTTTCGCGCGAAAACAGGGTTCCGTCGGGGCCCTTGACCAAGGCGGGCGACTCTGGCTCGCGGCTGGCCTCTGCATATCCGACCGGGTCCACCAGGAAGGTCCGGATGATGGAGGGGTATAGGCTCTTGTAGTCGAGCACTACGACCGAATCGTAGAACCCGGGTTTCGAGTCCATCACGTATCCGCCTGGATAGGCCTTGCTCGCAATCTCTCCCACGTTCGGAGCCACATAGCCCTGGCGATGCATCCGGGGCAGGTAATGGTGACTGAATGCGGCAATGGAGCCACCGAAGTGGTCCGCCTGCAAACCGGTTGTCTGAGCACGCTCCATAACGAACTGCAACAGCTTGGTCTTTTCAAAGATTCGCAGAACCAGGGCGCAGTCGCGAATGTTGTAGACCGCCAGCGCGGGCTTGTCTTGGTGAAAGCGCCGTTCAATTTCGGCCATCTTGTCGTATTCGTCGCCGATGGACTTGCCCTCGCCCAACAGCGTTTGCGAGACGTTTTCCAGACTGAAAGAAGGAAAGCTCCATACGGCAGCTTTGAGCGCATCTATGCCGTCGATCACCAGCCGGCCGGGTGTGGGTGCGAACAGATAGCCTTGCTTTCTCGGGTGGGTCCGCCACTGCATGGGTTGGCGCCCCCGGCCCAGCAAGAGTGGTACGCCGCACTCATCCGCCGTCTTTTGAAGAATGCGCAGATCGAACTGAATGACATTCCAGCCCACAAGCACATCGGGGTCGTTAGCTGCGAACCAGTCGTTCAGGCGTTCCACCATGATCTTGCGGGTCTGACAATACACAAGTGAGAAATCCAGTGTCTCCCCATGGTCCTGAGGTTCGCCCAGCATGAAGACGACGCGATCAGCCATGCAATCCAGGGCGATGGAATACAAGTCTCCGTGCTGGCTGGTTTCAATGTCCAGCGAGAGAATTTTCAATGCGGGGCGGTAGTCGGGGGCTGGTTTTAACCGACCATCTATGAGAGTGGCGCCTTCAAGATGGCCACCTTGGACTTCCACGCCTGCATAAATGAACCGCTCCATCAGGTAGCGGTCATGGGGACGCACGTCGGCTTCGAGCAGGGGAATGTTCTGCGGCTTCAGGGCCTGCGCGAGTTTGCCAAGTTGCCGGAACTGAGCGGCATAGATGCCTGCGACGGGCTCATGGTGAAAGGTTTTGAGCTCCAGCGCGCGAAGCTGCATGCCTGGGAAGCTCCCGAGTAGCGCCTCCACGGCGTGCCGATACCTCTCTAGAACAAAGGCAACCGATTTTTGCCCAGTAAGCGTGACTTTTCTTGGGCCGTCGTCGGTTGCCAGCCAAAGCTCAATCTCCGTGCCGGCAGGCGTGTCCCGCCAATGACGGGTGAGGATGAAACCTTTGAAAACGGTGGGCAGCACAGTTGAAGACGTTTTGGACCAGTCGCCGCCATGGCGTTCTTTTCAAAGGTATCACACGTATCGCACGCCAGCCGGTATAGGCCAACTGGCGTATCCTTCAAGTTGAGCGATCAAGAGACGTCAGCTGCGGCTGTAGACCAGTCCTGAAGCGACCCCTCCGAACAGATCTCCCTCCATCATTGGCACGCCGGGAAATTCAGCCTGCAAGGCATGCTGGAACGGGCGCAGCGCCGAAGAACCGCCGGTGAGGTAGATGCCGTCCAGTTCGCTGTCTTTCAGCCCTGCAAGTTGCACGCACTCTCGAGCGCACGCTACGGTCCGCGCGAGCAAGCTGGCAAGATGCTCGCGCAGGTCGGCTGCGCCCATGGAGGCGAGCAGGCCATGTTCGAGCACGGACAGGTCAATGCTCGTGTCCGCACCGCTCTGAGAACAACTGATCTTGGCTTGCTCTACTTCGTGGGCAATATGGTGACCATGGCGCTCCTTCAGAACTTTCATCAGGCGTGCGTGCAAGTGGGGGTCGGTGTAATTCACGCGCAGTGCCTGCGCCTGGCTGATGGAGCGCGCCAGGTATTGCCAGTGAATCAGGTGCCAGGTGGCAAGGTCGAAGAAGACCCTGCTGGGCACCTCCCGCTGCTGGGGCCCAAGGTGGCGGTACCCCAACAGGGGCATCACCTGTTCCAGGCTGAGCTTCTGGTCGAAGTCGGTCCCGCCAATGTGCACGCCCGTGGTGGCCAAGATATCCCTGGAGCGGTCGTCCTGGTCCATGCGCTCCGGGCCCAGGCGAACCACAGTGAAGTCCGAGGTGCCACCTCCAAGGTCGACCACCAGCACCATGTTTTCTCTGGTCAGGCGCCGCTCGTGATCCAGTGCAGCGGCAATGGGCTCCAACTGGAAAGAGATCTGTTCAAAACCAACCTCGTGGGCAGCCTCCAGAAGTGATTGCTGCGCCAGAGCGTCGCGTTCAGGTGCGTCGTCCACAAAGTGCACGGGCCGGCCCATGACCACACGCGTTGGCTCCGCACCCAGCGCCTGGGAAGCGCGCCTGCGCAGTTCGCCCAGGAAAGTGGCCACAATGTCTTTGTAGCTGATCTGCTGGCGGTTGACCTCTGTTTTCTCCAGCAGCAGTGGGCTGCCCAAGAGGCTCTTCAGGGACCGCATCAGCCGGCCTTCCGTGCCGACCAGATATTGCGACACAGCGTCGCGACCGAAGTGGGTGGTGCGGTCTTCTGCGTTGTAGAAAACCGCGGTAGGGATGGAAAGGGCATTGCCTTCCAGTGCAATAAGCTGGGCCGTGCCTTCTGGCTGGGCCCATGAGACAGCCGAATTGGAGGTCCCGAAATCGATGCCAAGCGTGATCGCCTGGCCAGAAAGTCTTTTATCCATAGCCTCTGATCCTAGCTCGGATATTCAGGTGACATTCCGCAGCCCGTTCAAAGGGGGTAGATTGCGCTAACCCAGAGAGCGTTAACGCCGGCCAGGGCTAGCTATTGCGGCAAAGCCAAACCTTCAAAAGTGGTGCTCAATACCCACTCAACGATCTGTTGATTTGTGTACTGGCCTGACTCCTTGAGCAGAGCCACCACGGGATCGCAGGCACGTGCGAAAAGCGTGTAGAGCACCAGCTCGGATGGAAGCATGGCCTGGAGCTGGCCCCTGGTCTGTGCTTCGGTGATCCAGATGCTGAGCCGATTGCTGAGGGTAATGAGGCGGTCTATATACGCGTCGTTGGATTGCAGCGAAGTGCTCAAGGAAGAGTTCTGTGCGGGCAGAGAAGGCATTTCGCCTTCGAGCTGTGTTCGCATGGCCCAGCTTGTGACCGCCTTGAGCTGATCCAACGGCGTGGTTGGCAAACCTGCCTCGGCAGCCTTCGCCGCCTCGTCACGCAGGCTGTCAACGAAAGCCAGTGCCCGATCCAGGACGCCAACCATGGCTGCTCCCGCCAGTTCTTCCTTGGAGGTAAATAGCTTGTAGAGGCTGGCCTTGGCCATGCCGGCCTCGGCGGCTACCTCATCGACAGTCATAGCGTCATAGCCCTTGGTGGCCAACAGCCGATTGACGGCCGCGACGATAGCCTCTTCGCGCACGCGCTGTATCTGTTCCTTGATGGACGAACGGGTTTTCATGGATGCATTTTAGACCTGATAGATCATATTTGAAACTATGTAGTGCAAAAGAGAGCTTATTGGTTTATAGTTTGAACTGATGAGTTCAATATTTGGGCTTCAAGGTCTAGATTGGTTTTGTTTTTCATTGGGGATGTTCATGCATCGCATCGCTGTCATCGGGTCGGGTATCGCTGGACTGGCCGCTGCGCGCAGACTCGCAGGCGCGCCCGGTCGGCACCGCGTCACGCTCTTTGAGGCGGGAGATCGTTTCGGTGGTCATGCCAACACCGTCGACATGACACTTGGTGGAGTGAGTCAGGGAGTGGACACGGGTTTTCTGGTCTTCAATCACCGAACCTATCCCTTACTGACCAGTTTGTTTGCAGATCTCAAAGTGCAGACCGTGAATGCAGAGATGTCTTTCTCAGTCCAGGTGCCCAAGCCTGATGGCGGGGAGGGTCTTGAGTGGAGCGGCACGTCGCCAGGTGGCGTGTTTGCGCAGCGGAAAAACTTGCTGCGGCCACGCTTTCTGCACATGCTGGCCGAGATTCTTCGTTTCAACCGACTGGCGACCGGACTGGCGCTCAAAGGAGATGAGGCACAACTGCGCAGCTCTATTGCGGACTTTCTGGACCAACACCGTTTTGGACAGACCTTCCGCCAGGACTACTTGCTGCCTATGCTTGGTTGCATCTGGTCGTGCCCGATAGACCAGATGCTGCGCTTCCCCGTGGCAACGCTGATCCGCTTTTGCCACAACCACGGCTTGCTTCAGGTCACGGAACGGCCCCAGTGGTATTCGGTCGTAGGTGGATCGCGTCAGTACGTGCGGCGCGTGGTAGAGGGTCTGCTAAGGAATGATCGGCACGAAGCCCGTTTACGTGCTCCTGTGCTTAGCCTGCGGCGCTTGCCCGGTGGCGTCCTAGTGGAGACCGCACACAGCACTGAGCAATTTGATTCAGTGGTTCTAGCGTGCCACAGTGACCAGGCACTTGGGCTGTTGGGCTCAGATGCTACGCCTGCAGAGCGTACGGTGCTGGGAGCCATCCGCTACCAGCCGAATGTGGCGTTTCTTCATACAGATGCGAGCGTGCTGCCCAGGCGCACAACGGCGTGGGCAGCTTGGAACTATGAACGAGCGACGCAGCCGGGGCATGAGCAAGCCAGTGTCTGTCTCCACTATCTGCTCAATCGCCTGCAACCGCTGCCTTGGCAGCAGCCGGTCATGGTGTCACTGAACCCGGCGCGAAAAATCGATGAGAGCAAGGTCCACGCGCGCATTGAATACAGCCACCCCGTCTTTGACCTGGCGGCCATCGAAGCGCAGGGCGGTGTTCAATCCCTGCAAGGGGAACGCAGAACCTGGTTTTGCGGGGCCTGGTGTGGTTACGGTTTCCACGAGGACGGTTTGCGCTCGGGGGTGGAGGCGGCCGAGGGCGTTATGCAAGCCCTGGCTCGAATGCCTGCCGAGAACGCCACCGAGTGTGTCGCATGAACGCTCGTCCGCTGATCGGCTTTGGGCATGTCTGGCACCGCCGCCTCCGGCCGGTGGAACATGCCTTCCGTTATCCCAGCTACTTTCTCATGCTGCCGATGCGCAGCTTGCGCTTGCAGCCCCACGCTGCGCTCAGGCGCAACCAGCGCGGCTGGATCAGTTTTCATGATCGCGACCACGGCGAGGGCGCAGCCGATGCGCTGGCCTGGTTCGAGCAGCTTCTGGCCAATGAGGGCGTTGCCGATGCGGACGGCGAAGTCTGGTTGCATACTTTCCCGCGCGTGCTCGGGTATGTGTTCAAGCCAGTGAGCTTCTGGTATGCCCATCGTGCAGATGGGTCGCTGGCGGCGGTGCTTGCTGAGGTCAACAACACTTTTGGCGAGCGCCACGCCTACCTGCTGGCCGGACCCGAGCTGGCTTGGGGAAGTGAGCAGTCAGCCACCAAGCAATTTCATGTCTCACCGTTTTGCGAGGTTCGTGGGGAGTACCGCTTCAGGTTCGAGCGTAGCGAAGACCGTACGCTGGCGCGTGTGGATCTACACGATGACCAAGGTCCTCTCCTTCAGACCAGTGTGGGGGGCGTATTGGAGACGCTCAACCGGCGGAGCGTACGCCGGGCGTTCTTTGGCACCCCCCTTATGACGCTGGGCGTTGTCGCTCGCATCCACTGGCATGCGCTGCGCCTCTGGGCCAAGCGCGTACCTTTCCATGGCAAACCTCCGGAGCCCAAGCGCTTCGTCACAAGATGAATGTCACCGCTACCCCCTTGCTGAGAGCTTCTGCCTCAGCCCAGCGCCGTCCCCCCCGGAGTGCGCGTCGCGTCCTCAATCTTCTTCATCGGTTGCCGCGCGGGCAATTGGACTTGCAGTTGCCCGATGGGAGCCTGCTGCACCTGTCCCAGCAGCCTGATTCAGGCCTGGCCGATGCGCGTTGCGTGCTGAACACCTGGCGCGCCCTGGAGCGCACGCTGAAATCCGGTGATATCGGTCTTGCGGAAGGCTACATTGCGGGTGAGTGGGGAAGTCCAGACCTCCCGGCCCTATTGCGCCTATGCATGGAAAACCGCGATCACGTGGAACGCCTGGTGTATGGGAGCTGGTGGGGGCGATTGGCCTACCGCATGCGGCATCTCATGCAGCGCAATTCGCGCTCGGGCAGTGTCAAGAACATCCATGCGCACTACGATCTAGGCAACGACTTCTACCGCCTTTGGTTGGATCCCGGCATGAGTTACAGCGCTGCCTGGTTCCAAGGGCTTGAAGGCAAAGCCCTGAGGCAGGCGGACCTGCAGGAGGCTCAGCAAGCCAAGATCCGGCGTACGCTGGATGAGGTGCGGTTGCAGAGCGGTCAGCGATTGTTGGAAATAGGATGCGGCTGGGGCGGCCTCGCGGAGACCGCAGCGCGTGAACGTGGCGCGCGGGTGGAGGGCGTAACGCTATCGACCGAACAGTTGCTGTGGGGACAACAGCGCATGCGCGTCGCGGGCCTGGACGAGCAAGTGCAGCTTCGCTATCAGGACTATCGCGACCTGCCGGCGTTGTACGCAGGCCAGCCCGTAGACGCCATTGTGTCCATCGAGATGTTCGAGGCGGTGGGCCGCGAGTACTGGAGGGGCTACTTTGAGGTCCTGCGCGAGTGCCTCAAACCGGGAGGCTACGCCTGCATTCAGACCATCACCTTGCGTGAAGATCTCTTTGATCGTTACGTGCGTTCCACGGACTTTATTCAGCAATACATCTTCCCTGGCGGGCTCTTGCCCAGCATTCCCGCGTTCGAGCAAGAGGCGGAGCGCGCGGGTTTGGTGGTGGAGAGGCGCATGGCTTTCGGAGGTGACTACGCTGAAACCATCAGACGCTGGCGCCACTCCTTTCAGGACCACATCGAAGCTGTTCTGGGTCAGAACTTCGACGAACGTTTTGTGCGGATATGGAGCTTTTACCTGGCTTATTGCGAGGCGGCTTTCGATACCGGCAACACGGATGTCGTGCAGTTCACTTTGCGCAAACCTTTGGCATGAACTCCATGCAGCGCCGTCAAGCTTTGGCGTGGGGCGTCGCGAATGCCGCATGTTTCTCTTTAATTGCCACATCCAGTGAAGCTCACGCCATGAACATGACCGCAGACTTTCCCCCGGAATTGCAGACAGCCCTTCCAGCCGCGCGTGTGCTGGGCACTGGCGTGCTGCGCTTTTTCGGGTTGCGGGTTTATGAGGCGCGGCTATGGACTTTGCCCGGGTTCCTGCCTGAACGGTATGACAGTCACCCCTTTGCGCTGGAGTTGACCTACGAGCGCAAGTTGCAAGGCAAAGACATCGCCGAGCGCTCTCTTGCCGAAATGCGCAGGATAGGCAGTTTTACTGAAGCCCAAGCTGGGCAGTGGCTTGCCCTGATGCTGGAGGCTTTTCCAGACGTGACGGCCCGAGACCGGTTGCTGGGTTTCTGGGATGGGCAAAGCGAGGTACGCTTTACTCACAACGGCAAGCTCACGGCTCGTGTGAGAGATGCGGAGTTCGCGCGCTTGTTTTTTGGCATCTGGCTTGCACCTCAAAGCGCGGCGCCAGCCCTTCGGGCGTCGTTGCTCGGGCGCGGTTGATCGTCTTCAAACCTCGCCATGTCCCAAGCGATTTCCGCCAATCCGCTCTCCTGGAGAACCGGTCTGGCCTATGGTGGGTTGGCTGCCCCGCTGGCTTTCGCTTCATTGCCTTTGTACGTGAGTCTGCCGCACCACTATGCTGCAGTGGCAGGAGTGCCATTGGCGGGGCTGGGGCTGGTCCTGCTGGCCACGCGCGGTCTGGACGCCATTCTGGATCCTGCACTCGGACGTCTTGCAGATCGGATGTTGAGGCAAGGCAGGCTCCCGGCCTGGCGTTTGGCCGCGCTGGGCAGTCTGTTAATGGCGCTGGGCTTTTTCGCGATCTGGCATCCGCCGCTTGGCGGTGAGGCTGCGATGCTGGGATGGCTTGCTGGTAGTTTGCTGCTTTGCACCTTGGCTTACAGCGCGGTCAGCATAGTTCATCAGGCATGGGGCACTCGTTGGGGCGGGGAACCGGATTGGCGTGCACGGGTGACAGCCTGGCGTGAGGGCCTCACATTGGCAGGCGTGCTGCTGGCCAGCGTTCTGCCCACCTGGCTTGGTTTTGATGCTACGAGCCTATCGCTGGCGTTGGGTCTCGTGCTTGGTCTGGCGGGTTTGTATTTCCTCAAGGCGCCTCGGGTGCCGCCGCAACCCATTGCATCCGCGCTTGAAGTTTCCCCGTGGAGGGACGCAGGCTTTCGGCGGCTGCTTACCGTCTTCATGCTCAATGGTGTGGCCGCAGCCATTCCTGCCACCTTGCTGCCTTTTTTCATCTCCGATCGATTGCAAGCACCACAGCTTCAACCGTTGCTCCTGCTTTGCTACTTCGGTGCTGCGGCCCTGGGCCTGCCTCTGTGGGTGAAATCGGTGCGGCGCTGGGGCTTGGCACCGACCTGGCGCGTGGGCATGGTGGTGAGTGTGATCGCCTTCTGTTTCACCCCTTGGTTGGGGGTGGGCGATTCGATGGCTTTCACAGTCATATGCCTGGCCAGTGGGCTGGCGTTGGGGGCCGATCTGGTTCTGCCCGGAGCTTTGCTCACCGGCGTCATTCACGAGTCTGGAGAAGGCGGCCGCAGCGAAGGTCGTTATCTGGGCTGGTGGAGTTGTGCGACCAAGCTCAACCTGGCGTTGGCCGCTGGCTTGGCGCTGCCACTGCTTTCGGTGGCTGGATATGCCAGCGGGGGCTCAGACCCCGCTGGCCTGCAGGCGCTCGCCTGGGCTTACGGGGGCCTGCCTTGCCTACTCAAACTGGCGGCGTTTGCCGTTCTCTGGCGGGCGGAACGCCTGCATCCTACCTGGAGGCTCACATGAACACCACGTTCTTTTCACGTCCTTATTCGTCGATGCGCCGGCTTTGCCTGGGGGCGGCAGTCGCCGCTTTACTCGCGGGGTGCGCGGGGCCATCAGTGCAGGAATATGCCAAGGAGAGGCCTGCGCTTGACCTGAGGGAGTATTTCAATGGACCGCTGACCGCTCATGGGATCTTCACGGATCGATCTGGCAAGGTAGTCAAACGTTTCAAGGTCGAAATGACGGGGCGCTGGAATGGCAACGATGGCGTACTGGATGAGAAATTCGCCTACAGCGATGGCAGCACGCAGCAGCGAGTCTGGTATCTGCGGCACCTGGGCGACGGGCGCTACAGCGGCAAAGCTGACGATGTGGTGGGAGAGGCCAACGGGCAGATCGCGGGCAATGCGTTTCATTGGACCTATGTGCTCGCCTTGCCCGTCGACGGAAAAGTCTGGAACGTGGATATGGATGACTGGATGTACAAGATGGACGAGCGCGTAGTACTTAACCGAACCGCCATGAGCAAGTTTGGAGTGCATCTGGGAGATTTGACGCTGAGCTTCATCAAGGAGTGATGAATGCAGCTGACTTCCAAGCGTCTCAATCCACCGCTGACCGACTGGAGAGGTCGCGCGGTTTGGATTTTGGGGGGCTCGTCAGGAATTGGACGGGCGACGGCCGAAGCGCTCTATGCGCAGGGTGCCCGTGTGATCGTCTCGGCACGGCAGGGCCAGGCGCTGCAGGATTTTGTGGCCACGCGGGTCGGTTGCCTGGCTCTGCCTTTGGATGTGACCGACGCGGCGGCAGTGACCGCCGCAGCAGAAGCAGTCCGGTCACATGTGGGCAGGGCGCCCGATCTGATTCTCTATTGCGCCGGTCATTACCAGGCTATGCGGGCCACGCAATTCGATCTGGCGGAGGTGCAACGCCATTGGGCTGTGAACTATGGGGGCGCCCTTCACCTGCTCGACGCCGTGCTGCCCATGCTGTTAGCTGCGGGGAACGGGCATCTGGCCTTGGTGGGCTCTGTGGCTGGGTACCGCGGGCTTCCTATGTCATTGGCCTATGGCCCGACCAAGGCAGCACTCAACAATCTGGCAGAGAACCTCTATCTGGACCTACACAAGTTGGGCATTGGCGTCTCTATCATCAACCCGGGTTTTGTAGAAACACCGCTGACCGCGCAGAACACTTTCACCATGCCGGCGTTGATACGCCCCGAGGAAGCCGCTCAGCATATGTTGCGCGGATGGGCAGACGGACGTTTTGAGATGAATTTCCCACGCCGTTTTACGCGTTGGGTACGTCTTATGCGCTGTTTGCCGGACGCCTGGTACTTTTCGGCAGTCAGCCGTATCACTGGAGAATGAGAGCTATGAGCACGGACATATCCGATCCAAGACTGATTCGCCTTGCGGTAGCCTACGAGACACTGCACCCGGCCCGCTTGGATGATCTGGTGTCGTTGTACAGCGACCAGGCCGTGTTCAAGGACCCTTTCAATGAAGTGCGCGGCAGACGCGCCATCACGAAAGTTTTCAGTCACATGTTCAAGCAGATCAAGGAGCCTCGTTTCACAGTCCTTGAAGGAGCGTCCAACGGATATAAAGGGTTCCTGCTGTGGGAGCTGAAGTTTCTGAGGGACTCAGGCCAGACCATGGCTATTTGCGGCACAAGCTATCTGGAGTTTGCAACCGATGGCCTGGTGCTTGTGCACAGAGACTACTGGGACCCGGTGGAAGAAATATTTGCCAAGATTCCTGTGCTCGGGTCCGTCGCTCGTTACTTGCAGAGAAAGCTGAGTGCCACGCACTGAGAGAATTTGCAAAGGCTGCGCTATTGAACCCTGATCCCCGCCTGCGCGCGGGGTCGGCCATTCGGGGATGAGGGTCCACACTGCCCCGGTTGCGATTTCAGCTCTTCAAGCGCGGATGCGCATCCGCATACAGCTCGAACATCGTGCTTCTGATCCATTGGTTTGCCGTGTCTTTATGGTATTTGGCGTGCCAGAAAAGATTGATGGCGATTTGGGGCAGCTTCACGGGGTGCTCCACATAGTTGAGGCCAAAGGGCTTGGCCATGCGCTCGGCCATGCGTTCCGGGACTGTGGCGATGAGGTCTGTGGACTGCAGAATGTGGCCCACCGCCACGAAGTGAGGTACGTGCAGTTTGATCTTGCGCCGAGGGGACGCGGCATCCAGGATTTCATCGACCTGCCCGTGACCAGTGCCTGCCGAGATGATGGCGACATGATCTGCGCCAAAGAAGTCCGGTAGCGAAAGTTTCTTCCCGCTGAGCGCATGCCCTTTGCGAAACATGCAGACGTACCGCTGCATGAAGAGCCGTTGCTGAAAGAACCCCGCCTTGAGTTGCGGTAACAAGCCGATGGCCAAGTCAATCTGTCCTGCCTCCATGGCGTCCTTGAGGTTGATCGCCGTGTTGCGTACGGTGCTGATGGAAATGCCCGGGGCAATTTTCTGCAGTTGCTTCATCAAGATTGGCAGGAAATAGATCTCACCGATGTCGGTCATGCCGATGGTGAAGCTGCGTTGGCTGGTTGCTGGATCAAAGGAGTCGCGCGCGTTGACTGCGCCGTGGATCATGCTGAGTGCATAACCAATGGACTCAGCAAGCTGGTCTGCGAAGGGCGTGGGCTGCATGCCCGTGGATGTCCGCAGGAAAAGCTCATCACCGAACAGCTTGCGCAGCCGGGCGAGTGCATTGCTGACCGCAGGTTGCCCCAGACCCAGGTTCTCAGCCACTTTGCTGACCTTTTTCTCTACGAGCAACTGGTTGAAGATGACCAGCAGGTTCAGGTCGATGTCCTTGAGTTCCATTGCCAAAAATCCTTGTCGTCAAGCAGTCTTATTGATTTCAGTGATGAAAGACATTGACGACATTGTATTGACTGATATTTATCCGTGGGTAATCATTCATTCCATCAATCGCAGGGGGTCCTCAAACGCCTCGCAGACGAATTCCCACGAGACAAAGTCAGACAGAACAAGATGGAAATTTTTGTGCGCCCGCTTCAGCGTACGCTCAGCGTGGCCCCTGGGGTCAACCTGCTCGACGCACTGCGCGTCAACGATGTGCCGGTGTCCTACAGCTGCCTGGCCGGACGTTGCGGTACCTGCCGCTGCAAAGTATCTGGCGGCGAAGTGCTTGAATCCGGCCGCGAAGCACAACGACCCCAGTCAGGCCAAGAGGAGTACGTCCTCGCTTGCCAGACCTTTCTGACCGAGTCCTGCACCGTAGAAATTCCCGAGCCCGATGAGGTGGTGGTTCATACCGCCAAGATCATCAAGGCCACGGTCATTGCCATCGAAGACCAGACGCATGACATCAAGCGCCTGCGTTTGAAGCCTGCCAAGCCGCTGGAGTTTTCGCCTGGTCAGTACGCGCAGTTGCAATTCACGCCTGAGCATATCCGTCCCTATTCAATGGCGGGGCTGCATGGAGATGGCGAGCTGGAGTTTCACGTGCGGCTGGTCGATGGTGGGCGCGTGACCAGCTACATTGCCGGCACACTGAAGGTGGGTGACTCGGTCCGGGTAAGCGGACCACTTGGTTCAGCCTACCTTCGCCGAAAACACGAAGGGCCCATGCTTTGTGTAGCGGGGGGAACTGGCCTCGCGCCCATCCTGTCCATCATCCGCGGCGTGATCGACAGTGGCATGAGCAACCCCATCCACGTCTACTTCGGCGTGCGCTCCGAGCGGGATATCTATGGCCGTGATTGGTTGTTGGCGTTGCAGCGTCAGCACCCGCAGTTGCATGTGCACACTGCCTTGACATCGGGCTCATCCGAAGGCTGCCGCACTGGCCTGGTGACAGAGGCCATTACCCAGGACTGGAAGAGCCTCACTGGCTTTCGTGCCTATCTCTGCGGCGCTCCACCCATGGTCGAAGCCGCGACGCTGCTGGTGCGCCAACTGGGCGTACTGCCCGAACAGATCTACGCCGACGCGTTCTACGCGAGCGGTACCTGAGGCTGGCTGAGAAGTTGACACTTCTGCCAGCCGCGACCACAACGATATCGGAGCCAACATGAACGCCAGACCCCCCGAATCCCACTCCCCCGAAGCACTGGCTGATCGCAAGGCCTATTACGACCGTATTGGTCAGGACAGCATGACTCCGCTGTGGGAAGTGCTGGGCGCATTGGTGCCGCCGCAGCCGCGCTCGCCTGCGGTTTCAAACCACTGGTCCTATGCGGATGTGCGCAGCCAGGTGATGGAAGCCGGCCGTCTTATCAGCGCCGCTGAAGCCGAGCGACGCGTGCTCATTCTGGAGAACCCTGCGTTGCGCGGCCAGTCCGGTATCACGCAGTCGTTGTATGCCGGCCTGCAGCTCATCATGCCTGGCGAGGTGGCGCCTGCCCATCGTCACACTCAGACCGCATTGCGCCTGGTACTGGATGGTGAGGGTGCTTACACCGCTGTTGATGGCGAACGTACCACCATGCGCCGTGGTGACTTCATCATCACCCCAGCCTGGACCTGGCATGACCACGGCAACCTGGGTCACGAACCCGTTGTCTGGCTCGACGGTCTGGACATTCCTATCGTTCGATTCCTCGATGCCGGATTCGCCGAGAAAAATGAGTCTGAATACCAGGCTGAAACACGTCCGGAAGGCGACGCATTGGCACGCTACGGCGCCAACATGGTGCCGGTCGATTTCTATCAGACGCCTGCAGAGCCTACCAAGGTGTTTGTCTATCCGTGGGAGCGCACCATCGCTGCGCTCAAGGCGGTCGCGCGCGGCACGCCTGATCCGCACTTTGGCCACAAGCAGCGCTACGTCAATCCGGCGACAGGTCGCTCGCCCATGCCCACGATGGCGGCCTTCTCCCAATTGCTTCCTGCGGGTTTTGAGACCAAGCCCTACCGCAGCACGGACGGCACGGTTCATGTCTGTTTGCAAGGCAGCGTGCAGGCCCATGTGGAAGGGCGCGATTACACACTGCACGAAAACGACGTTCTCGTCGTGCCCTCATGGCACAGCCTGCAATTGCGCGCTGGTCCTGAGGCTGTGCTTTTCAGCTATTCCGATCGCCCTGTACAGCAGGCGCTTGGCCTGTGGCGCGAACAGCGCGCCTGAGAACTTCCTGATTTATCGAAAGAGCCCACGAATCGTATGAACTACGCCATCGCCCCCGCCGCTGTGACTTCTCTTGCCGTAGCCGGCATCACGGAGCGTTTCCCTGTCAATCGCATTTTCTGCGTCGGTCGCAACTACGCCGCCCATGCGCGTGAAATGGGCAAGGACCCTGACCGCGATCCGCCATTCTTCTTCATGAAGCCGGCCAATGCCGCTGTCGATGCCTCTGCTCCGATCACCGTACCGTACCCGCCCAAGACCGCCAACTTCCATCACGAGATTGAATTGGTAGTGGCCATTGGTACTGGCGGCAAGGATATTGCTGTAGGCGATGCGTTGAACCACGTCTATGGCTATGCCACCGGCCTGGACATGACGCGCCGTGACTTGCAGCTGGATGCCCGCGACAAGGGTCGCCCCTGGGAGTTCGGAAAGTCCTTTGCGCAGTCAGCGCCCGTAGGTGCCATCAGCCGGGTGGCGGATGGCGGCCATGTGGGTGAGGGGACCATCAGTGTCACCGTCAATGGCGGTGCGCGCCAATCGTCTGACGTCGCCAAGCTGATCTGGTCGGTGTCTGAATGCATTGCCTACCTCAGCGAATACGAGACGCTGGAACCAGGCGATCTCATCATGACCGGCACCCCTGAGGGTGTGAACGCCGTGGTGCCTGGTGATTTGATGCAAGGCGACATCGCTGGCCTGGCTGGCATCACCGTGACCGTGGCGCGCTGAGGCCGTGGCCTCTTATTGGTTACGAAAACGTCTATAGAACGTCAACACGTTCTTGAACCAACAGAGCAGGAGACAAGCGATGAGCACCGTAGGCAACGAAACCGGGACGGCCGCCAATCCTCCCACCTTCCCGATCAAACTTCAGTGGGAATCCGAGGGGACTAGCCGCATTCCCTTCATGGCCTATACCGATCCTGACCAGCACAAGAAGGAGCTGGAGCGCTTTTTCTACAACAAGCATTGGAACTATGTCGGCCTGGAAGCCGAGGTTCCCAATGCGGGGGATTTCAAGCGCACCGTGGTGGGCGAGCGTTCAGTCATCATGGTGCGCGACACCGATGGCGGCATCAGTGTGGTGGAGAACGTCTGCGCGCACCGGGGCATGCAGTTCTGCCGCGAGCGCCACGGCAACAAGAAGGACTTTGTCTGTCCCTACCACCAGTGGAGCTACACCCTCAAGGGTGACCTGCAAGGCGTGCCGTTCCGTCGAGGCGTGAAACAGGACGGCAAGGTCAACGGCGGCATGCCGGCCGATTTCAAGACTGTTGAGCACGGCTTGACCAAACTGAAGGTGGCCACAAGAGGCGGAGTCGTATTTGCCAGCTTTGATCACAGCGTGGAGTCGCTTGAGGACTTTCTGGGCCCGGTCATTCTGGAATACTTCGACCGGCTCTTTGATGGCCGAAAGCTGAAGATCCTGGGCTACAACCGCCAGCGCATTCCCGGCAACTGGAAGCTGATGCAGGA
>JAECRA010000103.1 GCA_015999985.1 Comamonadaceae bacterium | reverse complement strand
GATATTGCGCGCCCAGGCCATGGCATAGCGGCCTTCCAACTCGCTGGCTGCCACGGAAACTCCGCCCGAGCCTTGCACGGGGACCATGGTCTTCTGCGCTTCTTCATAGCGATGGACACTGGCCACGTGAACCACGTCGGTATCGCTTACAAAGCTGTAGCAAGTGTTGTTGTAGATAGGCAGCGCGTTGGGTGCACGGCCGGACAGGAGCGCCACGATGGCGGCGGCAGCCACCTTGCCGTGCTGGTTGGCCATGTGCCCTGACTTCGGCATGCCAGGGGCGATCTGCAGGGAGTCACCCAGGATATGGATATTCTTGGCGGCCTTGGATTCCATGGTGAGCCAATCCACCTCACACCAACGCTTGTTGGCCGTGGTCAATCCGGCATTGTGCGCAACGTCGCCAGCGCGCATGGGAGGAACGACGTTCAGCACCTGTGCTTTCACGTCGTCATTGAACTCAAATTTGAGTGTTCCGGTCGTGGCATCCACGTCGGTGGTGACGTGCTTGGGACGGTACTCGATGATGCCCTTATAGCGATCTGCCCACGCTTTCTTGAACAGCGGACCTTTGGAGGTTACGTCATCATTGGCATCAAGGATCAGGACCTTGGACTTTGGCTTGGCCTTGCTGAAGTAGTTTGCCACCTGGCATGCGCGCTCGTAGGGGCCGGGCGGGCAGCGATAAGGTGCCAAAGGAATGCTGAGCGCATAGACGCCGCCATCTGGCATGGCTTCGAGCTGACGGCGCAGTGCCACCGTTTGCGCGCCCGCCTTCCAGGCGTGCAGCACCCGCTCCTGGGCTCCTGGCTTATTCATCCCTGGAAGCTGGTCCCACATGAAATCAACACCAGGCGAGAGCACAAGCCGGTCATAGGACAAGGTGCTGCCGTCTGCAAGGCGCACCTGGCGCTTGTCTGCGTCGACGGCGGAGGCCCGGCTGCGGACGATCTTCACGCCATGGCGACGAGCGAGACTGTCATAGGGCACCGTGACATCTGCAATCTGCTTGCTGCCGCCGAGCACAAGATTGGAAATGGGGCAGGAAACGAAAGATTCTGCAGGCTCGATCAGTGTGACTTCTATGCGGCCTTCAGACCACATGCGCAAGTACTTGGCTACCGTGGCACCACCGTAGCCACCCCCGACCACCACCACTTTTCCACCACTGCCACCTCCCACTGAGGCGCAGCCTGATATTGCAGCCGCGGCGGAACCCGTGACCGATGCCGCTGAGGCGGCCCGAATGAATTGACGACGATCCATGAGACTTCCCCCTTATTTCTTCTGAGCTGCGAACCAGGCCGCGATAGCTGCAAGCTGCTCGTCGGAGTAACCTTTGCTGAGCTGGTGCATGATGGTGGCAGGCTTGGCTCCGCTCTTGAAGTCGAGCAGCTTCTCGAGCATTTCGTCCTTGTTAGCGCCAGCCAAGGACTCGTTTCCTGGTTGCGCCTGGCCATTCGTGCCATGGCAGCTGGCGCACGCTGCAGCCCAGCTGCGCACCTGAAGAGGATCGGTCTGAGCATGGGCGACCGAGCCGGCCAGCAACAGCGCGGCAGCGGCCAATCGGGGGAGCGAAACGGGCATGGGACTTACCTCCTGTCGTGGGTTGAGCGAGACGCTTTTACGGATGGCGAGTGGCCAACACAAGGCGCATTCTTATATGGAAACAAGTCTGATGATACCGAGACTTATATGCGCCTATATAAGAAATTTCCCTGATTTCCGCATAAGAAAAATCGCGCCCCTAGGAGCGGGGCGCCGAGCCGCCCACGCTCCTAGGGGCCATGCCTCAATCTGCGGTAACGCTCACAGACACTTCGGCACAGATGGCTCTGCACAAGGAGACGACGCGCTCATTGTCGATCCGGTAGTAGATGAGCACCCCGTCTCGCCGCTTACCTAGCACCCCCGCCTTGTACAGGCTGTTGAGGTGCTGGCTCATATTGGGCTGGGTCGTGGGAATAAGGGCCAGGAGCTCGCCCACATTCTTTTCTCCATAGCACAGCGCATTGATGATTTTCAGGCGCATGGGAGATGACATGACCCGAAACAGGGCCGCCGCCGCACGCAACTCTGCGTCTGATTTCATAGGGAACGCGAGATGAGAGCCAACTGCGTGGGGCACTTTTCTACACGTATCTTCTGAAGGCTCGACCGTGAGCGTGGGCCAACCTTCTGATCTGTGAAGCTCATCGAAGCACCTCTAGCGAGTGGTTAAGTAGCGCCGCAGGAAGCGGCCGGCTGCAACTTCCAGATCCGTTAGTAGATGGTAAGTCGCTTTCGCCGTCCTTGCGAAGAATAAAGAATATCTGAAGGCCCGGGACTTTGCCAGCCCCCGCCCATCGCAAGACGCCGTAGCGCGCGGCGCCCCTCTTACGACGAAGTTCTTCGGAGGGTTCTACTCAAAAATATGACCGGCAGGAGACCCACTGCCACCAGCGCCAGAGAAGGCAGGGCCGCTTCGCCCAGACGCTCATCGCGCGCCAATTGGTAGGCCACCACCGCCAGCGTGTCTGTGTTGAATGGCCTCAGCACAATGGTTGCGGGCAGCTCCTTCATCACGTCTACGAACACCAGCAGCGCTGCGGCAAGGCCGGCGCGGCGCAGCAGCGGCCAATGCACGGCGGTCAGCAGGCGCAGCGGACCCGCGCCCAACATGCGCGCCGACTCATCCAGACTCATGGGAAGGCGCGCATAGCCGCTTTGGACCGACTGCAGCGCCACGGATGAAAACCGCACCAGATAAGCCCACAGCAGGCCCATCACCGTGGCGGTAATGAAGTAGCCTACACGCGCTTCAGGCCACCTGGCTTGCAGCCAGCCAACCGGAAGCAGCAGGCCCACCACGATCACCGCCCCCGGCACGGCGTAGCCAAGCGAAGCGATTTGCACAGCCGCTTTTGTCAACAAACCGGGTGCACGGCGCACGCTGGCGGCCAACAGCAATGCGACGGCCACGGCAAGCAGAGCCGTCATGCCTCCCAGACGAATGCTGTTCCAGGCCCATAGCAGAAAACTGTCCCAGGGAAGCACAGACCAATCGGCCGCCAAGGGCCTCAGCATGAAGGCGACAGGAAGCACAAAGCCCATCACCACAGGCATTGAGCACAGCAGCCAGGCGGCGGCCAGGCGTGCGCCTGTCAGTTGGATGGGACGCGCTTCATTCGAAGAAGCGCGCGAGGTCGAGCTGCCGGCAAACCGCATGCGTTTCTGGGCCCGCTGTTCAATCCAGAGCACTACCACTACAAAAGCCAACAGGCCCGTTGCAAGTTGGGCCGCGGCCATGCGGTTGTCCATGGAAAGCCAGGCTTTGTAGATGCCCGCAGTGAAGGTTTGCACTCCGAAGTAGCTGACCACACCAAAATCCGCCAACACTTCCATGAGCGCCAGCGCAGTGCCCGCGGCGATCGCGGGACGCGCCAGGGGCAGCGCAACTTCGCGCAGGCGACGAGGTAGCGAAGCTCCCAGCAGCCTGGCGGCCTCCATCAATTGAGGAGCCCGTTCGGTCAGTGCCGTGCGGGCCAATAAGTAAACATACGGGTAGAGTGAGAAAGCGAAGACCCAGGCGGCCCCCCACAGGCTTCGCACTTCAGGAAACACACGCCCCTCCAGACCGAACGCTGCACGCAGCCAAGTCTGAAATGGACCGGCGAACTGCAGAAAGTCGGTATAGGCGTAGGCGGTGACATAGGCCGGCATCGCCAAGGGCAGCAGCATCAACCACTCAAAAGTGCGGCGACCGGGGAAATCGAACATAGTCACAAGTACTGCTGCCGGCACACCGACCATCACCACACCCACTCCCACCATCAAGGACAACCCCACGGTGGTGAGCGCATACTCAGGCAATACCGTAGACGCCATTTCGCGCAGGATGCCCATGCTCGCCTCGTCCCAGTTTGCCCAGGAGGCCACCACAGCCAGCACAGGAAGCACCAGCACCACGACAAGGAGCAGCAACAGGAAGGTTTTGAGCGCGCGCACGGGAAAGGCTTGGGAACAGCAACTGACCGCTTGCGCGGGGAGAACATGAAATCGATGGCTCAAACCATGAAGGCGGCCGACCTCGAAATTGTACGCATCTACAATCCGCGCCATGTTTCTCCAGGTTGAACAACTTGAAGCGCGCTACCCTGACCGGGAGCGCCCGGCCGTCCAAGGCGTGTCGCTTGGTCTGGCTGCCGGCGATATCGGCGTTCTGATAGGGCCATCAGGATGCGGCAAAACTACCCTGCTGCGTGCTGTGGCGGGCTTGGAACGCGCCAGCGGCGGCCAGATCCTCATCGGAGGTAACGTCGTCAGCGGTTCGGGCATTCACACGCCGCCGGAGCAGCGCCGCATTGGCATGGTTTTCCAGGACTATGCGCTATTTCCGCATCTGGATGTGGCGCGCAATGTGGCGTTCGGCCTCAAGCACTTGCCGACACGCGAACGTCAGGCGCGTGTGGCCGAAGTTCTGCAACTGGTCGATCTGGCAGGCAGCGAGAGCCGCTTTCCGCACGAGCTGTCAGGAGGCCAGCAGCAACGCGTTGCGCTCGCTCGGGCCATGGCACCCAGTCCTCAATTGCTATTGCTGGACGAGCCCTTCTCCAATCTCGATGTAGATCTGCGCGAACGCCTGGCGCATGAGTTGCGCGCCATCTTGAAAGCCGCGCAGGCCACGGCTCTTTTTGTGACTCACGACCAGCTCGAGGCATTTGCCATCGGTGATCAGATCGGCGTGATGCATGAGGGCTCCCTGCATCAGTGGGATGACGCGTATTCCCTCTACCATCGCCCGGCCACACGCTTCGTGGCCGACTTCATAGGGCATGGTGTATTCGTGCCGGCCCGCATTCGTCAAGCCCATGGTGGCGCCCTGGTTGAAACGCCTCTTGGCCTGCTGGCCAACCTGACGGACTGCCCCATTGCCGACGCTTACCCGGATGGCCGCTGCGACATTCTTTTACGAGCAGACGACATCGTCCACGATGACCTTTCTCCAGTGAAAGCCATCATTACCCGCAAGGCATTCCGAGGTTCGGAGTTTCTATATACCTTGAGACTGGCGAGCGGCGAAATCATCATGGCCCACGTACCAAGCCACCACGACCATCAGGTAGGCGAATGGATTGGGATACGGCCAGAGGTTGACCATGTAGTGACGTTTGCACCGGAGAGCGCTCCCGTCTCGTGATGCCGGCAGCGCTGCGCCGGACTCACTGCCTCAAAGCGTCCACCGCCTGGCGCAAATCTTCTGCCCACTGCCTGCGCTCGCGCGAATGCGGCCACTGCAACTCTCCGAAACTGACTACGGCGCGTGTTCCTGGCGTGGTGAGCGTGCGCCAGATGGAAGCCACCAAGGTTTCGTCACCCACATAGCAGGGTGCCAGGCTGATCTCTCCAGTCGCGCTGTCAACAAATTGCAGCGCCATGGGCTGAACAGGCGCACCAGCCGAGATGGCGGCTTGCAATAAATTGGCGTGAAACGGGAGCAAGGCCAAGCCGTTGCTGGTGGTGCCCTCCGGGAACACCGCCAGGATCTCGCCCGCTTTCAGGGCGTCGGCCATACGATGCACGGTGCGCAAGGCGTCTCGGCGTGATTCACGCGTGATGTACAAAGTGCCTGCTCCCGTGGCCAAGGGGCCTATGAGCGGCCACGCCTTGATATCGGCCTTGGAGACGAAGCGGCAGTAACCAGAGGCGTGTATCACCACAATGTCCAGCCACGAAATATGGTTGGATACCAGCAACACCGGGCCTTGAGACGGCGGCGCGCCTCGGACCTGGAGGTCAATACGCCAGATCCTCAGTAACTCGCGAGCCCACTCTTGTACACAAGCCTCTCGCCCCGCGGGGGAAAGTCTGGGAAAGCGAAAACGGATCGTGAAATAGCCGCCCAAAACGTGCCGCGTCCCCCGCAGCGCAAGCCAGACCGCCGTGAAAAGCTTCACTCGACTACCGACTATTGACTACCGACCGAGGCTGACGCAATCAGCTTCGCGATCGAAGGCCACACGACCTCCCACCAAGGTCAAGCGCGCGCGACCCGTCAGTTGGTAGCCCGTGAAAGGCGTGTGCTTGCCCTGGCTACGCAAAGCCCCTGGCGTCACCTCCCACTGCTCTTCGGGGTCGAATACACACACATCAGCCAGGCCGCCCACCGCAAGTTGGCCGACGCCTCCGAGCGAGTTGCTGACGGCGCTGCCGAGTATGCCGGCGGGCGCTGAGGTCAAAACCTTCAAAGCGCTCATCATGCCAAGACCCTCTTGGGCCCATTTCAGAGCCAGCGGCAAAAGTAGCTCAAGCCCCGTAGCGCCGGGTTCAGCTTCGGCAAAAGGCAAGGTTTTGGTGTCAGAGTCGACAGGCGTGTGGTCCGATACCAGCGCGTCCAGCGTGCCATCTGCCAAGCCTGCGCGCAAGGCGTCTCGATCACGCTGCTGGCGCAGGGGGGGGTTCAAGCGTGCCGCGCTGTCGTAATAGCCGATGTCAAGATCGGTCAGATGCAGTGAGTTGATACTGACATCTGCCGTGACCGCCAAGCCGTCTGCCTTGGCACGGCGCACCAGCTCCACACCGGCCGCACTGGAAATGCGGCACAAATGCAAGCGAAGGCCAGAACCTTGAAGGCCGCGCATGATTTCAAACAAGGTGTGAAGCGCAATGGTCTCGGCCATGACAGGTACGCCGGACAATCCCATGCGGGTGGCCAAGGCTCCGCTGGCTGCAACGCCATTGCCTAGCCAGGAATCCTGCGGCCGAAGCCAGACTGAATAGCCGAATGTGGCGGCATACTGAAGCGCGCGCTGCAGAACCTGCGTGTTGACCACAGGCGATTCCGCCTGGCTGAAGGCTACGCACCCGGCATCGGTCAGTTGCACCAGTTCAGTCAGGGTTTCGCCTTTGAGCCCGCGTGTCAGTGCGCCCAGGGGAAGCAAACGTGCCTGGTGAAGCTTTTCCGCGCGCATCTTGAGCATTTCCACCAAACCCGGCTCGTCCAGCACAGGATCGGTATCTGGCGGGCACACCAGGCTGGTGACGCCGCCTGCCACGGCTGCCGCCATTTCGCTCTCCAGCATGCGGGCGTGCTCATGGCCGGGTTCGCGCAAGCGCGCTGCCAGATCAATCAAACCGGGCGCAACCACGCAGCCGCTGGCGTCAATGGTCCGCTCAGGGTTGAAATCATTCGCTGCCCCGCCGATCGCGACTATGCGCCCGTCTGCGATGGCCACGTCGGCCGTCTCGTCTCGGCCCGAAGCCGGGTCAATCACGCGGCCATGCTGAATCAGGATCTTCATGATGTTCAGGTAAGTCGATCAGTTGGAGCAGTTGCCTGCAAACGGTCGGAGCGCCAGGGCGCTTGCCTCGCCGATTCGGTGGCGGCTTAAAGAGGCTCTCATGCTCCCGCCACAATGCTCATCACCGCCATGCGCACGGCGATGCCAAAAGTGACTTGCGGCAAGATCACGCTTTGCGCCCCATCCACCACAGCCGAATCGATTTCAACGCCACGGTTGATGGGTCCGGGGTGCATGACGATGGCATCGGGCTTGGCCCATTGAAGCTTCTCGGAAGTCAGTCCAAAATTCTGGAAAAATTCCTGGCTGGAGGGAAGCAGCGCACCGCTCATGCGCTCATTTTGCAAGCGCAGCATGATGATGACGTCTGCACCCTGAATGCCTTCTTTCAGCGAGTGGCACACGCGCACCCCCATAGGGGCCAAGTCCGCTGGCAGCAGGGTTCTAGGCCCCACCACGCGGACCTCGGCAGCTCCCAGCGTGGTCAGGGCGTGAATGTCAGACCTTGCCACACGCGAGTGCAGCACGTCGCCCACGATCGCCACCGTCAGGCCGCTGAAATCCTTCTTGTAGTGGCGGATCGTGTACATATCCAGCAGCGCTTGCGTAGGGTGCGCGTGACGGCCATCGCCAGCGTTGATCACGTGCACATGGGGGGCCACGTGCTGTGCTATCAGGTAAGGCGCTCCGCTTTCGCTGTGACGCACGACGAAGATGTCGGCCGCCATGGCCGCCAGGTTGGCCACCGTATCAAGCAAGGATTCACCCTTGGCGGTAGACGATCTGGCGATATCCAAGGTGTAGACGTCCGCTGACAGGCGGGTGGCCGCAATATCAAACGTGGTCCGGGTACGCGTGGAGTTCTCGAAGAACAGGTTGAAAACGCTCTTGCCGCGCAAGAGAGGTACCTTCTTGACCTCCCGATCGCTCACGCTGACAAAATTGCCTGCGGTGTCGAGAATGTGCGTGAGCACATCTTTGGAGAGCCCTTCGGTGGAAAGCAGATGGGTCAGCTCGCCATTCTTGTTGAGTTGAGGATTGCCTCGAGCCAGCATGGTCAGATCTTTTCTATCCGGAAACTGAAACGCCCATCGTCCTCGCGCGCGAGTTCGAGCGATTGCGCACTTGGTAAGGCCAGCCGGGCAGCCGCAAGTTCTGCCGCCACCGGCAGCTCACGTCCGGCCCGGTCGACCAACACGGCCAGGCGCACGCAGGCTGGACGCCCATAGTCAAAAAGCTCGTTCAGGACCGCCCGAATGGTGCGGCCCGTGAACAAGACATCGTCCAAAAGGAGAATGTCCGCGCCGTCAACCTCGAACGGCAATGAAGTCTGCCCCGAGGCAGCCAGGCCGCGCTTGGCAAAATCATCGCGGTGCATGGCAGATGAAATGGCTCCTGCTTGCCCAGGAAGACCCAGATCAGCGTGCAGGCGATCTGCCAGCCATTGCCCACCCGAGACGATACCCACCAATTTTGTATCGGTGCGCAGCAGGGGGCGCACGCTGCGCAAAAGCTCGCCGTAAAGGGCTTCAGCGTCCAGGGTCAATGCCCCCCCTGCTGATTCGGCAACGCGGGCCGGTGAAGTCATGGAAGGCTCCTCAAAAATTGCTCCAGAATAATGGCTGCGGCCGCAGCATCCGCGTCGCGCGCGCCGTTTGAATGGGCTTCCGTGGTGCTGTATCGCTCATCCACTTCATAGACCGTCAGGTTGAAGCGTCCGCGCAACTGGCGGGCGAATCGACGCGCCCGCTCGGTATTTTCATGCTCAGCCCCGTCAGGATGAAAAGGCACCCCCACCACCAGCGCATCGGGCTGCCATTCTGCGATACGCGCCGCAATGAGCGGCCAGCGCGCATCGCCTTCGGCGCGCACCGTGGCCTGAGGCGTGGCCGTACGCAGCAAGCGGTTTCCCACCGCGACGCCTGTTCGCTTCAGACCGAAATCAAATGCCAGGAAGCTCGCGTGATGAAGAGGTACAGCGGTATCCAACTCAGTCATCCCTCGCGCATAAAGCAACTGCAGACACCTACCTTCTGAACCTGCCGCAGAGGCAAACCGAAGGCTGCGGAGCAAGCCACACGCGGAACGCCGTGGACGGACCTGCGTCGGCCACTGACGATGTCCCCTTCCCTTAGGGACAGAGGGGGCACCCGGCGTAGGGGAAGGCGCCAAAGGCGACTCAGGGGGTGCCTCATGTCATGCATGCCCCGCATCAGGAGACAGCATCCACGCCTCCAGTCCGAGCAACTTGAGCGCGCGGTCATATCGCTGCTCCACCGGGGAATCAAAAATCAACCCGGTATCGGCATCCACAGTCAGCCAGCTATTGCCTGCGATCTCGGATTCGAGCTGGCCTTCACCCCAGGCGGAATAGCCCAGAGTCACCAGGACACGTTTGGGCCCGCCGCCGCCGGAGAGCGCTTCCAGAACGTCCTTGGACGTGGTCATCTCAAGGCCTCCCGGAACCATCAAAGTCGACGCATAGAGGGATTCCTCCGGGGGGATGCCCTCCACCTGGACGGTTTCGTGCAGCACGAAACCCCGCTCGGTCTGCACCGGCCCCCCATGGAAAACAGGTTGTACGCCGAGATCCTTGCGGGCAAGTGGGAGATCAACCTTCTGAAAAAGGTCGGCCAGGCTGATCTCGCCAGGCTTGTTGATAATCAATCCAAGCGCGCCACGCTCGCTGTGTTCGCAGACGTAGACCACGCTTTTGGAGAACGTGCCGTCCTCGAGGCCCGGCATCGCGATCAGGAAGTGGTTGGTCAGGTTGATCGACTGAGGATCTTGGGGCATGCCCAGATTCTACCGAGCAGATGGCTCTCTCCTCTGGACCAAGGCCTTTAGAGCCTGTTCAGATGCGCGAGCAGCCCTTTTGGGTCCTTAACTCATCTTTCCCCGTAAAGGGAAAGACTAATATCTCGGCGGCCGAGCGCAGCAATGGCCCGAATGGGTATCCAACCCCTTTGGCCGTGCCGAGG
>JAECRA010000102.1 GCA_015999985.1 Comamonadaceae bacterium | reverse complement strand
ACTTGCATGTGTAAAGCATTCCGCCAGCGTTCAATCTGAGCCAGGATCAAACTCTACAGTTCGATCTTGTTTAAAATTTATACTCTTTCGAGTTCACTCATAAAAACGGAATTGAAGTGAACTTCACTTCTATCTCCATGAGCGTTTGATAGTCTAAAAGACTTGGCAATTAACCCACCAAACGCCCACGCTTATCGGCTGTATATTTTTAATGAACCCGACCGAAAACTTATTTGTTTTCCGCCTGACTCGCTGCGATCAGCGAAGCCTTGAATTATCGCACAGATTTTGAAGTTCTGTCAAACTTTTTCGATTTATTTGCGGTCAGCTCAAAAGAACTAAAACCACTCAAAATCATCAGCAACCAGATCAACGAATCAACCTGCCTGCCAACCCCGCTGAATTGCCTAGCAGCTATCAGCGAAGCCTTCGATTATTGCATGATATTTATCAACCTTGCAACTATCAGGGCCTTTGCACCAGCCAGTCAGGCTTTCAGCCAAACCAACTGCCACTCAACCCGCCGCAAACCTCGCCTTCCGGCTTCGCCTGCTTCGCCCCGCTTCAAACCGCGTGCAGTTATCAGCGAAGGAGCGAGACTATAACATTGTTTTTTTAGTGTTGGCAAATTGGCCAGGAAAATTATTTGATGCGGTGACCTGTCAGACTCGGCACATCTTTTTGCTTTCCTAAGTCTTTATACAGATGGCCCTGCTTACCCTGCTCGACGCCCAACTTGCCTTTGGCCATGTCCCCTTGCTTGACCACGCCGACTTCTCTCTGGAAGAGAACGAGCGCGTGGGTCTGATTGGCCGCAACGGCGCGGGCAAATCATCCTTATTGCGCATTTTGGCTGGCATGGAGCGCCCGGACGATGGGGCTTTGCAAAAGCGGCTGGATCTGCGCGTGGCCTTCGTTGCTCAGGAACCCACTCTGGATGCTGACGCCACTGTATTTGATACCGTGGCTTCCAGCTTGGCACACGTACGGGCGCTAATTGATGCCTACAGCACCGGTACCGGGGACCTGGACACTATGCAGGCCGAGATTGAATCCCAGGATGGTTGGACTTGGGAGCAACGCGTAGAAGAAACGCTGGACCGTCTGAATCTCCCGCCTGAAGGCGTGATCGGCAAGCTTTCTGGTGGCACCAAGAAACGTGTTGCCCTGGCGCAGGCGCTGGTCAAACGGCCTGACGTTCTTCTGCTTGATGAACCAACTAACCACCTGGACCTGGACGCCATTCACTGGTTGGAGGAGTTACTCAAGGACTTCAAGGGCAGCCTCGTCACTATTACCCATGACCGCGCGTTCCTGGATAGTGTGGCGACACGCATCGTAGAGCTTGACCGCGGCCAACTGCGCTCCTACCCCGGCAACTTTGCAGCCTATCAAATCAGCAAGGAAGAGCAACTGGCTCAGGAAGCGACGATCAACGCGCGGGCCGACAAGCTCCTGGCCCAAGAGGAAATCTGGATTCGAAAGGGCGTGGAAGCACGGCGCACACGTGCGCAGGGTCGCATCAACCGGCTTCATGACCTGCGAACCCAGCGTTCGGCCCGTCGCGACGCGGTGGGCCGGGTGCGCATGGATGTAGATTCTGCAGGCGTGGGCGGCTACCAGGGCAAACTGGTGGCGGATCTGAGTGATGTGTGCCTGTCTTTTGGTGAAAAACAGATCGTGCGCGACCTCACCACGACGGTGCTGCGCGGCGATAAGGTGGGTCTGATTGGCCCCAACGGCGCAGGCAAGACGACACTGCTCAAGCTGATCCTCGGTCAATTGGTACCGGACAGCGGCGAGATCAAGCTCGGCGCCAACCTGCAAGTGGCCTACTTTGACCAAATGCGTGACGCCCTGGATTTGAACGCAACGCTCGCGGACTTTATCAGCCCGGGGAGCGAATGGATTGAGATCGGCTCACGCCGGCAGCACGTCAAGAGTTACCTGTCGGATTTCCTTTTCAGCCCGGCACGCGCAGCTTCACCTGTACGCAGCCTTTCAGGCGGCGAGCGCAACCGGCTATTGCTGGCCCGCTTGTTCGCGCGTCCGGCCAACGTACTGGTACTGGACGAACCCACCAACGATCTGGATATAGATACGCTGGAATTGCTGGAGGATTTGCTGCAGACCTATGACGGCACGGTGTTCCTGGTCAGCCATGACCGAGCTTTTCTGGACAACGTGGCCACCAGTACGATTGCCTGGGAGGGACCCGGGCTGTGGCGCGAGTATGAAGGGGGCGTGCAAGACTGGCTGACTCAAAGCGCGCGGTGGCGAAATCTGCAAGTCGCAGAAGCGGATCAAGCCAGGCCTGTGAGCGAGCCCGCAGTTCCTGCACAAGTACCCGCAGCGGTCAGCGCGCCGGTGAAGAAGAAGCTCTCATACAAGGATCAGCGTGAGCTAGACACCTTGCCAGCCCAGATCGAAGCGCTGGAGAAGGAACAGAGCACCCTGCGCGCGGCCCTGGCCGACGGGACGCTCTACCAAACAGACCTTGAAAAGGCCATGGCCATGCAAGCGCGCGATGCGGCCATAGATGAGGAGCTTTTGGCCGCCATGGAGCGCTGGGAAAGCCTCTCTGCTTGAAAAATACCCGGAGGCTGCCCACATCACCCAAGCTTAGCCTGGGTACTTTGGCCAGGGCGTGTTGACACGCCCTACTCTGCCGCGGACATGGCGTAGGCCCACGGCCTGAGTTTTCGGTCTGCAGCGCGAAATTGTTCGATCTCTGGCAAGCGCTGAAGCGTCAGCGCAATCTCGTCCATGCCTTCGAGCAACATCGCGCGTAAGGCCTGGGGCGCTGTAAAGGACCACACCTGACCTGTAGGCGACTCCACACACTGGCGTTCCAGGTCCACGGTGACGCGGCCCAGCCCCTTGCTTGACTCAACTTCCTGCGCAATGGTGCGCACATGCTCGATGGGCAACTCCACCGGGACCATGCCGTTGCGAAAGCAGTTGTTGTAGAAGATCCCCCCGAACGACGGTGCTATGACCGCTCGAAACCCATATTCGCGCAGGGCCTTGGGCGCTCGCTCGCGCGAAGAGCCACATCCAAAATTGCGGTCAGCCAGCAGTACCTGGGCGCGATCGTAGGGCGACTGATTGAGCACAAAGTCCGCGTTGGGCGAGCCATCAGACAAGAAGCGCCAGTGGTGAAAGAGGTTGGCCCCATAGCCCTTGGCGTCTGTGCCGCCCAGGAAAAGGGCCGGGATAATCTGATCCGTATCGATATTGATGCGCAGCAGGGGTGCGGCAATGCCGCTGACGTGGCGGAAGGCTTCCATAGTGGGTCTTCAGTCGGTTGCCGTGAGAAGGCGGGGGTCGGCAATGCAGCCAGCGATGGCCGAGGCTGCCACGGTGGCGGGACTGGCCAGGTGGGTGCGTGTGGCAGAGCCCTGGCGGTCTTCAAAATTGCGGTTGGTGGTGCTGATGATGCGCTGATCAGCAAACCGCGCATCACCCATATTGGCGCAAAAGCCGCACGCGGCTTCTCGCCATTCGAATCCTGCGTCCATGAACACGCGGTCCAGTCCTTCCGCCTCCGCAGCGCGTTTGACGGGCGTGGACCCCGGCACACACACGGCCTGGATACCTGGCTTGACATGTCGGCCGCGCAGCAACCGCGCCGCGGCGCGTAAGTCCGAAAGACGAGCATTCGTGCACGATCCAATGTAGGCGGCGTCGATGGCCGTGCCCAGAAGGGGCGATCCCGGTGTGAGCCGCATGTACCTCACGGCTCGCTCTGCCAATGCGCGGGACTCGGCATCCGGAGCGGCGGCCGGGTCGGGCACGACATCTCGCACCGACAGCACCTGCTGCGGACTGACGCCCCAGGTGATCTGAGGGGTCAGGCCCCGGCAGTCAACATCCACTTCCTTGTCGAATTGCGCGCCTTCATCGGTGCGCAGACTGCGCCAATGCGCCACAGCCTGATCCCACGCGGCCCCGCGCGGCGCGAACCTGCGACCAACCAGGTACTCGAACGTGATGTCGTCAGCTGGTACAAAACCGTACTTGGCCGAGAACTCGACCGACATATTGCACAGCGTGAGTCGGCCCTCTACCGGCAGACTGGCGACGGCGGAGCCCGCGTACTCCACTGCGTAGCCTATGCCGCCTTGCGCCCCTAACTGGCCTATCAGTGCCAGGATAAGGTCCTTGGCATAAACGCCTTCGCCTATCGTTCCGTTGAAATTCACCCGCATACGGCGGGGACGTGTCTGCGCCAGGGCTTGTGTCGCCAGTACGTGCTCAGCCTCGCTGGCGCCTATGCCCCAGGCCAATGCGCCGATGCCTCCCACGGTGCTGGTGTGGCTATCGCAACAAACCAGCGTGGCCCCCGGCAAAACGATGCCTTGTTCAGGTGCTACGACATGGGCAATACCTTGCATCGGATGATCGTAGTCAAAGAAATTCAGACCCCAGTCACGCGAGGCCTGGCGCGTGGTCTCGATCATGATGGGTCCGCTCTTTGACGGCGATTCGATCGGTCCACGGCCAGGACGAGTGGAGATCAAGTGCTCGATCACTGTGAGGACTTGATCGCGCGCCATGGGGGTTCTTCCGCTTTCGGCCAGCGCACGCATGACCTGGCTGCCAGAAAGCTCATGCAGTATCAGCCTGTCGATCTGCAGCAAGTCTGCATCGGGTGATAGCGAAAGAATGCGGTGCTCAGCCCACACCTTGTCCAGGAAAGTTAGGGGTATCTGTGGTGCTTTCATGCTCATGCGTACCTCTGTTCCAGCGCCTTGAAGCCGGCGCCATCCAGCACTTGCTGACGCTCGGCAAACATCATGAGTTGATCTTCGACCCCTTCGATGGAGCCATGCTGATGCAAGTGCCCGAGCACACGCTCCATGGCGAGCATGGACGCCTGCAACGCAGCGTTGGCATAGCAGATGGCCGCATACCCCGCTGCAGCCAGCTCCTGGCGCGGCAGCAGCGGCGTCTTGCCACCAATCACCATATTGCACATATGAATGCCGGGGACTTCCCGGGGAATGGCCAGCAGTTCCTCTCGCGTCAAGGGTGCTTCAACAAACAGGAAATCGGCCCCTGCTTCCTGATAGGCGCGCGCACGGTCCAGCGCCGCTTCGAAGCCCTCCACCGCACGTGCGTCCGTGCGCGCGAGAATCATCAACCCATCATCTGCGCGTGCATCCACCGCAGCTTTGATCTTGGAAACCATTTCCTGCCTGGACACGACGCCTTTCCCATCGAAGTGGCCACACCGCTTGGGATAGGTCTGGTCTTCCAGCATGATGGCATTGGCCCCAGCGCGCTCCAGAATTTGGACTGTACGACGGGTGTTCAATGCGTTGCCAAACCCGGTGTCTGCGTCTGCAAGGATGGGGAGATTGACCGCCTCACGGACAGTCGCTACGTGCTGCGCCAGCTCTGTTACCGATACCAGCCCAATATCCGGCATTCCCAGGTACGAGTTGGCTACGGCCGCGCCGCTGACCATGAGCGAACGGAATCCCGCGCGCTCGATGAAGCGCGCCGCCAACGCGTTGCCCGCGCCTGGCATCAACATGCCGGCGCCAGCACGCAACTCCGTGCGCAGCTGAGCATGAATGGGCTTCATGCTCATTGCACCACCACGTTGGCACGTTTGACCAGGGCTTTCCAGGCGCCAATCTCGTCGCGCAACGTCTTGGCCAGAACGTCTGGCGGCCCACCCACGATAGCAACCCCGTCGGCTCGGAACTTGTCCTTCACGGCGTCCAGTGTCAACACGTCGTTCATGGCCTTGCTCAGTGTTTGCACAACCTGAGGCGGCATGCCGGCCGGTCCGGCAATGGCTTTCCAGTCGTAGAGCACGTAATCTGGCCACCCTTGCTCAACGAAGGTGGGTACCTGGGGCAGCACGTCGGTGCGTTCAGAGCCACAGATTCCCAGAGCATGGGCGCGCCCTGACTTGACGAAACTCGCCCCATAAGTGGAGGTCGTGAGCATCAGGTCGATCGATCCTGAAAGAAGGTCGTTGAAGGCTTGCGAAGAACCTTTGTAGGGCACGTGCTGCATCTGCACACCCATGTGAAAAGCCAGGGCTTCCATGCCAAGATGGGCGATGGTGCCAATTCCGGCTGAGCCATAGGTCAAACGCCCCGGGTTTTGCTTGGCCGCCTGGAACAGGTCCTTGCCCGTGCGCAGCTTGGAGTTGGCATTGACCAAAATCACACCAGGATCACGCGACACCATCAGAAGTGGCTGGACATCGCGAATCGGATCGAATGGCACATTCGTCGCGGCGGCTTGCATGGCATAGCTGCTTGACATGTTGAGCAAGGTGTAGCCATCCGGCGGAGAACGCAATACATAAGCGCTGCCGATGGTGCCCCCCGCCCCGGCTTTGTTTTCCACGACGACCGCCGTCTTCAGACGCTCCCCCAGATGCTTGGCCATCAGGCGCGCCACCATGTCTCCGCCGCCTCCTGCGGTAAACGGCACGACGAAAGTGATCGGGCGGCTGGGGTATTCGTTCTGGGCGGAGGCGATATGAGGCCAGGCAAGGCCCAAGCCGCTGCACGCACCTGCATGCAGCCATTGGCGGCGGTTCATGTTCATCGAGGTCTCCGGTAATTTTTTGAAGTTCAGGGCCGCAGTGTCCATAACCCGGAGCTGGCACACAATAAGACCATTGGTCCTATCGCAATAAGACCAGAGCTACAGCACCATTGCCAGCCGGTTTTCTTATGTCCACCACCCTCAAATACCGCAAGGTCGAACACACCCTGGCTCAACGCATCCAGCGCGGCGACTATGCGCAAGGCTTACCGGGTGAGCGAGCGCTGGCGTCGGAATTTTCTGTGGCGCGTGTGACCGTGCGCAGCGCTCTGCGCGCATTGGAGGATTCGGGGCTGATCAAGCGCCAGCAACGCCGTGGCACCCAAGCCACGGGCGGCCCCGACATGGCGGCGCGGCGCCGACTTCTGCGCGAGCATGTCGACAAATTTCTTGACCGAGGTCGCCGCGACCATCGCAAGGTGCTCTACTTTGGGCGCGTTTCGGCAAGCGCTTCAGTGGCGGCATCGCTGCAGGTGGCGGCAGGTACGGTGGTCATGCACATCGTGCGCCAGAGATCGGACGACATCGCCCCGCTCACTTATACCGAAAGCTATCTGCCCGTGGTCGTAGGGCATCCTCTCACCCGCGCAGAATTGGAGCGCAAGGCTTTGGTGCAGATCCTGGAGTCAAGCGGCACCCGCATTGCCTCTGCCGAGCAGCGGTTCACTTGCATCCCTGCCCCCTCGGGTGCAGCGCAGTATCTGGGGATTGCCGAAGGATCCCCAGTCTGGAAAATCCACAGGGTACTTTTTGACCCCCAGGGCAGGCCTATTCAACTTCTTCTAGGTTGGTATAGAGCCGACAGATTTGAAATAGGAATGCGTCTTTCCCTCGAGGAAGATGCCACCAAGGTCTGGTTCGACTATCAGTGAGCCGTGTTGGCGTGGCCATCGCCACTGGCACGGACGCCTCAAGTCGCTTTTTTGGGCCGATCCCACTGAGCCAACGTGGTCTGCTTTCCCCGCGCGACGCTCAAGGCCCCTTCAGGAACATTCTTGGTAATGGTAGAGCCGCCTCCGATAGTGGCACCAGCACCAAGGGTCACCGGAGCCACCAGCACGCAGTTGCTGCCCACATGGACATCAGCTTCGATCACGGTCCGGTGCTTGTTCGCGCCGTCATAGTTGGCGGTGATGCTGCCTGCACCATAGTTCACGCGTTCGCCTACAGTGGCGTCGCCCAGGTAGGCAAGGTGATTGGCCTTGGCACCGGCTGCAAGGGTTGAGTTCTTGACCTCAACGAAATTGCCAATGTGTACCTCGGGGCCCAATCGAGCACCGGGGCGCAGGCGGGCATAGGGACCAATCAAAGCCCCCGCCCCCACAGTGGCGCCATCGCGGCCACCATCAATATGCGTAAAAGGATGAATCACGGCTCCAGTTTCTATTCGAGCATTCGCGATCACGCAATGCGCGCCGATCTTCACGCCATCGGCCAGGGACACCACGCCTTCGAAAATACAACCGACGTCAATCTCGACGTCTTGCCCGCATTCCAGTTCCCCACGCAGGTCAAACCGGGCGGGATCCATCAGCCGTACGCCGGACTCCATCAGACGCGTGGCAGCACGTCGTTGCACCCCGCGCTCCAGTTCAGCCAATTGCACAGGGCTGTTGACTCCAGCCACTTCCATTTCATCATCGATTTTCAGCGCAACCACTGGTGTGCCATGGGCCACCGCATGCTTGACCACATCTGTGAGATAAAACTCCTTTTGCGCGTTGTCGTTACGCAGGAGCGCCAGGTACTTCTTCAACAAGGCGGTGGGTGCTGCCATGACGCCGCTGTACCACTCGGTGATCTCTCGTTGAGCGGGCGTAGCGTCGCGTGCCTCCACAATGGCTTCCACCGGAGCATCGCCTCCGCCCAGCGCGGCGCGCACGATGCGGCCATACGCGCCTGCATCTTCGCCAGTGTCCACCGTGAGAAGTGCGAACTGATGCCCGCCGCACTGAGCCACCAGGCGCTGCAAAGTGGCGGGCTCCACCAGAGGAACATCTCCATTGAGAACCAAGGTGACGCCATCATCCGCCAGCAACGGAGCCGCCTGTTGCACCGCATGCCCAGTGCCCAGTTGCGGCTCCTGAAGCACGAACTGAAGCGGTAGTTGAACAGTTTCATTCGCGTTCGACTTGGGAACCTCCCCGCAGAAAGCTTGCACCTCAGCGGCCCCATGGCCGACCACCAGCGTGGCTCCCCGTGCGCCAAGCCGCTCGGCGGCTTGGAGTACGTGACCCAGTAAAGGGCGTCCAGCCAGCCGATGCAGCACCTTGGGCAGCCGGCTTTTCATGCGCGTGCCCTTGCCCGCCGCCATGATGACGACGTCGACGGGATTGAAGATCGGAGATGCGATGGGTTCTGTCATGGGAACGAATTATCGGTCGCGCCAGAACATGAGGTGATCAGGCTGTGCAACGAACTGTTTGAGCGCCTGCTTTTCCCGCGGCAGACGCCTCGAGATCAGCACCGATTCTGAGCCGACTGCCCGGCTTGAGATGGCTGCTTAATCCAACTCCAAAGTGATGGACTGCATGCTCCCCAGCGCCGATAAGTGCGCACCAATGCCATCAGCCTTGCGCCGATACGCAAAGCAGAAGTGCGCACAGAGGGGCTTACGGAAATCTGACTCCAATTACTACACTGAATTTACAACAACCTGGGAGACAGTTACATGATCAATAGTCCTGGCCGAACGGCCTCGACGTCTCGTCGACGCGTTCTTCAAGCCTTCGCCGGTGGACTTGCAGCCGCGTCCGCCGGCGTTTATGCCGACGATTTTCCCAACCGCGTGATCAAGATTGTGGTGCCCTACCCGCCAGGCGCCATCAATGACGTGCTGGCCCGGGCCATTGCCGACCAAATGACGAAATCGCTCAAGCAGTCCGTCATTGTGGAGAACCGGGCGGGCGGCAATACGCTCATCGGTACACAGGCGGTGGCTACCGCCAAGCCCGATGGCTACACCTTGCTGCAGATGCCACCGGCACACGCCATCAATGCCAGCCTGGTGGGCAACCTCCCCTACGATTCCATCAAGAGTTTCACTCCTATTACCTTGGCGGCTAGCGCTCCCCTGCTTTTGCTGGCACGCAAGGATGCCGCTGCCAAGAACGTCAAAGACCTGGTGCGACTGGCCAAGGAAAAGCCTGGACAGTACTCCTACGGATCATCTGGCACAGGAGGAACTGCGCACCTCATGGGCGAGATGCTGGAATCGGTAGCAGACATCAAGTTGCTCCATGTGCCCTACAAGGGTACGGCGCCCGTCATTACCGACCTCATCGGTGGGCAACTCGATTACACGTTCAGCTCCTATTCTGGCGCAGCCTCGGCGCTGAAATCAGACCGCGTGCGAGTTCTCGCGATCACCAGCGCTGAGAGATCGCCTGCATTCAAGGACTACCCCACTATCGCTGAGGCGGGTTACCCCACGTACGCCATAGAAGCATGGTGGGCATTTGCTGCCCCGGCCAATACTCCGGCACCAGTTGTGGAACGATTGAACAAAGCCATCGTTGAGGCTGTGAACGCTCCAGATTTGACTCCCAAGTTGGCCATGGAGGGCATCCGAGCCAGGGGCACGACGCCCAAGCAATTCGAAGCCTTTCTGGCTAAAGAAATTGAAACGTGGAAAAAGATCATCAAGGACCGCGGAATCAAGCTTGATACCTAAAAACGGCTGGATGCCGGATTCGACCGACTCTGGAACCCCACTGGCTAGGAGGCTGCGCGGCTAGGCGCCCCCGGCAGAAGGCGTCGAAGCGAAACGCGCGAAAAACGAGGCCAGCGTGGTAATACCGAGAAGCCCATAGTAGA
>JAECRA010000030.1 GCA_015999985.1 Comamonadaceae bacterium | reverse complement strand
GCTCCGCCACCGGATGGCCGGCCCAAGAAATGTAGGCAAAAGAAAGGCGGCCCCACCGTCCGTGTCCCTGCGCTTCGCTCCGGGCAACCTGCGGTGCTCGCGCAAGGGGCGGTGTCGCAGAAACTCCCTGCGTTCACTTCGCTCACTTCGGTCAAACAACTGCGACAAGCTAGATCACGAAGCAAGAGCATCTTGCAGTGCTCTTGCCCTCCCCTTGCCCTCCGCTCCTCGGCACGGCCAAAGGGGTGGGATACCCACTCGGGCCATTGCTGCGCTCGGCCTACGAGCTAATCGATCTGGTGTACCGTGGCTTGCAACGAGAGGCTTAAAAGCAACGCGGCCACGATTAACCTCGCGATCGTGCTCGCTGAACTGAACCGCTCCCAGGAGCCTCCTATTTATTCAAGACTCAATCCAGGCAGCTCAGCAAAAATCTTGGTCCAGCGCGCCAACTCATCGTTCAGTGCAGCAGTGGACGCAGCGGTATCCATGCCGGTCGCATCCGCGCCAAACACGGCGAACCTGGCCGCAAACTCTGGCGACTTCACGATCTTCACGGTTTCAGCAGAAAGCCTGTCCACGATGGCTTTGGGCGTGCCACCTGGCGCGAAAAGCCCCCACCATGGCGAGAACGGTTCCATGCCTGCAATCCCCTGTTCAGCAAATGTCGGTACATCTGGCAACGAGGCGGAACGCTTGCTGCCTGTCACGGCTAGTGGGCGCAACTTTCCATCTTTGACAAAGGGGGCTGGCACACCGATGTCCGCGATGGCGAATTGAATCTGCCCGCCCACCAAGGCGGTGATCTGAGGAGACACGCCGGCATACGGCACATGAATGAGCTTGATGCCCACCTGCTTGCTGAGATATTCGCCCAACAGATGCGCGCTGGAGCCATTGCCGTAAGAGCCATAGCTCAGCTCGCCGGGTTTGGCCTTGGCGGCATCTATCAGCTCCTTGACTGACTTCACAGGCACCGCCGAGTTTGCGTAAAGCACAAGAGGGGTCACACCCACATGCGAGACAGCAATTAAATCCTTGCGAACGTCATACGGCAGGTTCTTGCGCGTGAACGGCGCCATCACTATAGGCGTGCTGGTGGTAAACAGCAGTGAGTAGCCGTCTGGTTCTGCTTTGGCGACCTGAGCGGTGCCCAGCGTTTGCGCCGCACCGGCCTTGTTCTCAACCACGACAGGCTGGCCCAAGGCCCGCGTCAAACCTTCTGCCACCAACCGAGCCACCACATCACTAGGACCGCCCGCGCTGGCAGGAACGATCAACTTGATGGGTTTGCTGGGGTAGGTTGCCTGAGCATGGGCTGGCGCTGCGGCGCCGAGCGCCATTGCAAGAAGCAAGAGAGTACGACGGTTCATTCAGGTCTCCTATCGATATTAGTTATCTACCATATAGTAAATACACAATACCATATCGTCAATGGCAGTTTCCCCAATCACACTCACCTGAACTCAGCCGTGAGCAGCTCTCTTGCGGCAGACGGTTGGCCCGAAACCATGCCGTCGGACGGGAGCTGCTCAATACGATTTCGGCAGATTCAGCACTTTCTCGGCGATGAAAGACAAAATCAACTGAGGTGAAATCGGCGCGATGCGCGTGAGCATGGCTTCACGCATATAGCGCTCCACGTGGTATTCCTTGGCATAGCCGAAACCTCCATGGGTCAGCACTGCGGTCTCGCAGGCTCTAAAGCCCGCTTCGGCGCAAAAATACTTGGCAGCATTGGCTTCCGCTCCGCAGGAGCGGCCTTGGTCATAGAGCCAGGCCGCGCGCTGATAGAGCAAGGTTCCGGCTTCGAGGTCCACCCAGCGATCTGCAAGAGGATGTTGAATCCCCTGGTTCTTTCCGATGGGCCGGTCAAACACAATTCGCTCACCCGCATAGGTGGCGGCTCGCTGAAGAGCCACACGTCCCAGGCCAGTCGCTTCGGAAGCCAGGAGCACGCGCTCAGGGTTGAGGCCGTGCAAGATGTATTCGAATCCCCTGCCCTCTTCACCGATGCGGTCTTCCATGGGGATTTCGAGCCCGTCGATGAACAGTTGATTCGAATCCACGGCCTTACGCCCGTGCTTCTCAATCTCGCGAACTTCGATCTTGCTTCTATCCAAGTCGGTATAGAACAAGCTCAAACCCTTTGAAGGCGAACTCACTTCCTCTATCGGTGTGGTTCTTGCCAGCAACAAGATCTTGTGAGCGACTTGAGCCGTGGAGATCCATACTTTCTGCCCGTTCACCACATAGCGGTCGCCCTTGCGCACCGCCATGGTCTTGAGCTTGAGCGTGTTCAATCCGGTATTCGGTTCAGTCACGCCAAAGCAGGCCTTGTTGGTGCCATTGATGATGGGAGGTAACCACCGCCGTTTCTGCTCATCGCTTCCATGCACCACCACGGGATGCAGGCCGAACACATTCATATGGATGGCCGAAGCCCCAGAAAGCCCGGCGCCCGTGGCGGACACGGTCTCCATCATGTGCGCGGCTTCAGCGATTCCCAGTCCGGCGCCACCGTATTCCTGCGGCATGGCAATACCCAGCCAACCGGCACCAGCCATGGCGCCATAAAAGTCCTCAGGAAACCCACCTTCACGGTCTTTCTTCAACCAGTACTCATCATCGAATGGCGCACAGACCTCCTGCACGGCAGAGCGGATGGCTTGCTGGTCATCAGTCAAATCAAAATTCATTTACTTCACTCCGAAATTTCAGCACGTCCGTTGCTCAAGACCACGACGTCGCGCTCCACGGCTCGCGCACGAAAGTTGACCACGGGGCCATCTACCCAATACTCGGTTGCAATGGTCTCGCCGGGATAGACAGGCGATGAAAAGCGCAGGCGAAACGACTTGAGCCTGTCGGAGTCATCACCGCAGACGGCCTGCACGATGGCCCGCGTGGCGACGCCCAGACTGCACAGCCCGTGCAAAATAGGCCGCTCGAAACCAGCTTTGCGCGCGATGACTGGATCAGCATGGATGGGGTTGTAATCGCCCGAGAGGCGATAGATCAGGGCTGCTTGAGGCAAGGTCTCCAGTACGCAGGTGCCATCAGGAGCGCGCTCGGGTACAGCGTGAGGCGTAGGCGCCGTGCTCGTGGTGCCGCCACATCCTCCATCGCCACGCAGAAAATAGGTTGAAGTCACCGTCCCCACGGGGTCTTCATTGCCCATTTCATGCAAGGTTTTTTGCATCAGAATCAGTGCACCCTTGCCCTCACCCTTGTCCACGACATCCGTCACCTTGAAGGTTCCGACATAAGTCTTGCCAGGCTCCAAGGGCCTATGCATTTCAAAGGCCTGCTCCCCGTGCAGCAGCTTTACCCAGTCGATCTCCAACTCAGGCGCTTGAACCCAACCACCCGGATGGGCGATGACATTGACGAATGAAGGAAATACCTTCAGTGCCTTCTCATAGAGGAACTGCAGATCACCGGGATGCTCGGGCCTGGCTCCCAAGCCAATGCCGGCAGCGTAGAGCATGCAATCGCGCGGCTGCAGAACGTGTTCGATCGGCTTGAACTGATGCGCAAGGACTTTTTGCAGGTTCATACCGGATCCCAGCTGAACACATCGCGCGAGCGATCTAGCGGAAAGAATGACGCACGCATCATGGGCAGAGCGCGCTCCAGGCAGCTGTCAACCGTCCAGCCAGCGTCTCCAGCGTGAGCGGTGCGAATGGGCCTGGGCTGCGAGAACAAGTAGATTTCGTTGTTGCGAACCCCAAAGATCTGCCCTGTGACGTCTTGCGCCGCATCAGCCAACAGAGCGCAGGTAAACGGTGCAATCTTGGCAGCCTCCATGCGCGAGTTCACCCGCATGCGCTCCTGTCCTTCGGGCGTATCTGTGGGGATGGTGTTGACCATGCGCGTGAACGCAAACGGCGCAATGCAGTTGGAGCGCACTTTGAAGCGTTCCATGTCCAGCGCAATCGCTTTTGACAGGCCGACAACACCCATCTTGGCGGACATGTAGTTGGCTTGCGCATTGTTGCCAATAAGTGCTGAGGTGGATGTCATGTGGACATAGGCACCGCTTTCCTGCCCCTTGAAATGTGGAGCCGCTGCACGAGACATATTGAAGCTGCCCTTCAGATGCACGCGGATCACGGCATCGAAATCTTCCTCGGGCATCTTGTGGAACATGATGTCGCGCAGGTTTCCCGCGTTGTTCACCACGGCGTCAATCTGGCCATAAACGTCCAGCGCCTGAGAAATGATGGCCTGCGCAGACTTCCATTCGGCCACGCTGTCAGTATTGGCGCACGCAGTGCCGCCCTCCGCCTCAATCTCCTGAACCGTCTGCTGCGCCGGTCCAGCGCCGCCGCCACTGCCATCGATGTTGACGCCAAGATCGTTGACCACGACCTTGGCCCCTTGGCGAGCTGCCTCCAACGCAATGGATTTGCCTACCCCGGCACCCGCGCCGGTGACCACCACAACCTTGCCTTCCAACCACTTCATGATCTGCCCCTAAGTTGTTCGATACGAATGTGAAACCCTACCTGCCCGTCTCCAGACGGATAAGGCGTTTGCCAATGTTGGCGCCGGAGTACAGCTCTGCAATCGACCCCGGCGCGCGTTCCATACCGTCTACGATTTCTTCGCGATAACGCAGCTGGCCACTTCGCACCCAGGCGGCGAGTTGACCCACCGCCTCTTCATAGCGATGCTCGTAATCCCACACGAGAAACCCTTGCATGCGGGCAGACTTATTGAGCAGGTGGCGCTCGGGGCGCGGGCCTGTCGGCCACGGCTCCCAGCTCTGTACCGAGGCGGTACCGCAGATCACAATGCGAGCGAATTTGTTGATGTGACGCAGCACCGCATCACTGATGGATCCGCTGGTGTTGTCGTAATAGACATCCACGCCACTTGGACAAGCTTCAGCCAGACGCAGAGCGAAGTTCGGATCTTTATAGTCAACCGCCGCGTCAAAGCCGAACTCATCCAGACAAAGCCGGACCTTGTCTGCGCCTCCGGTAATTCCAACGGTCCTGCAACCCGCCAACTTGGCGAGTTGACCCACCGCAGAACCTACAGCCCCGGCTGCGGTAGACACCACCACGGTTTCTCCGGCACGTGGCTGCCCGATCTCTCCCAGGGCGAAGTACGCCGTGACACCATTGATGCCAAGAATGCCCAGAGACAAGGTCAGAGGCAGATCGCCTTCCAGCACTTTTCTTCTGACCGGAACCCCGTTGGTCACGCAGTAGTCCTGCCAGCCCAGCATGCCCATGACCTTGTCGCCCACAGCGTAGCCCTCATGCCTGGAAGCCATCACTTCACCGGCGGCGAAGGCTCTCATGACTTCCCCAATGCCAACGGCATCGGAGTAATTTGCCGCAGCATTCACCCAGCCTCGCATGGCTGGCTCCACAGACAAATAGTCGTTCCTGACCAGAAACTCCCCCGGCGCCAGCTCCGGAATCTGGCTCCCCACGATTTCGAAGTGATCCGCCTGTGGAATGCCGACTGGTCTGGACTTGAGAACCACGCGGCGGTTGACCCGTTGACCACTCATCTGACTTCTCCTGAAATGTGGGCTAAGAGGATTTTCAAAGGCCGCTGTCTACCTTCCGCGCTTGAACAAGTCGCGGGAGATGATCTGCTTCATGACCTCCATGGCGCCGCCAGCAATCTTCACGATGCGGGCGTCTGCATAGGCGCGGCATACCGGGAATTCCCACATATAGCCCCAACCCCCATGCAGTTGCAGGCACTCATCAACCACTCGGCAGTGCAGGTCTGACAACTGCATCTTGGCAATGGCCGCCGTCACCGGATCAAGCTCCTTGTTCAGCTGCTGTTCAATGCACCGATCCACAAATGCCCTCGCCACCACGGTGGCCGCATGCAACTCAGCCAGCTTGAACTGTGTGTTCTGGAAATCAGCAATCGTCTGGCCAAAGGCCTTGCGGCTGGAGGTGTACTCCACCGTCTGCTCAATCGTCACCTCCGCCACGACACAGCTTCGAACAGCCTGCACCAGGCGCTCATGCGCCAGATTGGCCGTCAGATATTTGAAGCCCGCATGCTCCTCGCCTATGAGGTTGGAAGCCGGTACTCGGACGTCGTCAAAAAACAGCTCGGAAGTGTCCTGAGCATGAAGTCCCAACTTCTTGAGATTGCGTCCGCGCTTGAATCCAGGACGGTTGGTTTCCACCATGAATAGGCTGATGGCGTCGCGAGGCCTGGCAGGGTCTGTCTTGGTGACCAACATCACGACATCGCTGGTCTGCCCGTTGGAGATATAGGTCTTTTGCCCATTGATGACGTACTCATCGCCTTCGCGGCGCGCAGAGGTACGAATGCCCCGCACATCACTTCCGGCCCCTGGCTCTGTGATGCCCAATGAACCTATCACCTCGCCGGAGACCATTCCAGGCAGCCACTTTCTCTTGAGTTCTTCGCTGCCAAAGCGCTCTATGTAGGTGGCCACCATATCGGAGTGGATGTTGAAGCCTGGGCCAGTGACCCCGGCGCGGGCCATCTCCTCAATCACCACACAGTTGTAGAGAAAGTCTGAACCACTTCCCCCGTACTTCTCCCCCACATTGCAGCACAGCAAACCCGCAGCTCCGGCCTTGAGCCAGACCTCCCGCGGCACCAATCCATCTTCCTCCCACTGCGCGTGATGAGGCTTGAGTTCTGTTTCCACAAAGCGCCGGACTGAGTCGCGGAACATCTCATGGTCAGGAGTGAAAAGCGGACGAGCGGATGGCATGGGTCTCCTTATGGGGGAGCGGGCAGTGGTGCGTGGCACAGCCCGCTCGTGCTTTGAAATTTTAGTTATGCTAGCGTACCATATTGAAATGATCCGAGCAACGGCACGATTGGAATACTAGAGAGAATTTCCGCGATCCAATCATTTTTATACTGTATGCTGGCAGATAGTAATTTTCGCGCCCAGCACACTCAGAGGGCCAAGCTGCATATGAACGAAATGATCCCAAAAACAACTGTGGCACCTGCCAAGGCCACCAAGCGCGTGCAATCGAAAGCCGCAAAGTCTCGCGGCAACAGCGCCCCCCGAATCCCTGACTCTGACAACTGGGATCAACGTCTTGGTTTCCTGATGCATGACGTTTCCAGGCTCAGGCGCACCGTGTTTGACGACTTCGTCAAACCTCTTGGTGTGACGCGCTCGCAGTGGTGGGTCCTTGCCAACCTTTCGCGCCATGACGGCATGATCCAGAGCGATCTGGCCAACATTCTGGAGCTGGGCAAAGCGGCACTCGGCGGCCTCATTGATCGTCTGGAGGCCTCGGGCTTGGTGGAGCGCCGTGCAGATGAGATCGACCGGCGAGCCAAACGCGTCTATCTTTCATCCATGGGCACCCACCTCATTTCGGAAATGCGCGTCAAGAGCCACGAGTTGAGCGAGCGCATGCTCGCTGGCCTGGACCTGCCCTCGCGCAGACTGCTTGCCGACTTGCTCGCGCAGGTCAAGCACAACCTCTCCACCATCCGCAATGAAATCGGCCAAGAGGACAGCGAACAGGAGTAAACCTGGAAACGGCAGTCGACCGCTTGCAATCATCAGGAAAGCCGCATGAGCACGCCATGGCGCTGCTGCGATCACATTTGAGCGTAAGAGCGCTACGCACCCGAGGGCGGCCTGCTCGGGTGCATTCAACGACCGTTGCCTAAGACACCGACGCGCCCGAAGATTTGACGATAGGCGCCCACTTGCGGATCTCAGCCTGCATGAAGGCCTGATACTCGGCTGGGCCCAAGGGGGCGGCTTCGGCCCCCAACTCGCGTACGGCCGCTACGATAGCAGGCTCCTTGAGAGCAGAGACGATCTCACCCCCCATTCGCTCCAGAATGGCCTTTGGCGTGCCGGTGGACGCGGAAAGCCCATACCAAGAGAAGATATCGAAGTCGCCGATTCCGGCGGCCTCTTGAATGGTTGGCACATCTGGAAAGCTCGGCGAGCGCTTAGATTGGGTCATCGCCAGAAGCCGAAGCTTGCCTGCCTTGACGTGTTGGACATAGAGAGGGAGGTTATCCATGGAAAAAAGCACCTCTCCGGCAAGCAATGCCGTCACATTTGCAGCTGTTCCTTTGTACGGCACATGCTTGCCGTCGACGCCCACTTTCTGAACGAACAAATGGCCGCCCAAATGGGAAGAGGTACCCACCCCCGCCGATCCGAAGAACACTTTTTCAGGATTTGCCCTCATGTAGGCGATCAAGGCTCCGATGGACGAGATGCCTGAGTCCGCGCGCACCACCACTGCGTTGGTCAATGTGGATATTCTCGCAACCCCCGGCAAATCCTTGACGGGGTCGAAGGTCGGCTTGGCATACAACGCCAGTCCAATTGCATTGGTGGCCACGTTGCTTACATAGTAGGTATAGCCGTCCGGTGGAGCGGAAGAAGTAAGGCCCGCACCCAGCATGCCTCCTGCACCCGGCTTGTTGTCAATATAGAGTGATTGCCCCAAGCGCTCTTTCAGACGTGCCTCCAGAGTGCGCACGAACATGTCGCTGCCGCCCCCCGCAGAGCCGCCTGAAATAATTCGCAACGGGCGGTTAGGCCAGGCATCCTGCGCCAGGACGCTAACCGGGAGCGCACCCAGCGCCACCGAGCTCGCAACAAAATTTCTTCTGGTGGTGTTCATCGTTGTCTCCTTGAATCTGTTTATGTCGACGAAAGACTTTTTCCCCCATCCATCAGTCATGCTGCCTTGAGCATTGAGGGCCTGGCGCCGACCACGCACTTCAGCCGGGTCGCCCGAGATGGCAGGCCTCTGGTGAACCTCCCGATCAGGTCGCCGGCTTCAACCCCGCGCCCTGGATCAGGCGACCCCACTTTTCCTTCTCGGCCACGCCAAACGCCTTGAGTTCTTCCATGCTTTTGCGCTGGGGCTCAATCCCTAGCTGCAGCAACTTCTCTTGCACATCGGTGCGAGCCATCGCTTTGTTGAGCGCAGCCGACAACACGTTCAAGGCTTCCTGCGGTGTGCCCTTGGGTGCATAGAAAACGGTCCATCCCACCAGCTCGTAGCCAGCAATACCCTGTTCCGCCAGGGACTTCACTCCAGGCAACAGCTTGCTCGACTGAGCCGAGGTCACACCCAACGCCTTGACCTGATTGCTGGTCACGGCCGTGCGCAGCGACGTGATGGTGTCCACCATGAACTCGACCTGATCACCCAGCACGCCGGTCAAAGCCTGAGCGCTGCCCTTGAAGTCAATAGGGAACATGGAAGCTTCACCACGCGTCTTGAAAAGCTCATACGCCAGACGGCATGTCGTGGTGGACACCGCAATGTTCAAGCTGTCGGGCTTGGCACGTGCGGCCTTCACGAGGTCCTGCATGGAATTGATGGCATTGGAGGGTTTGGTCACGAACACCAAAGGCAAGATGCCGACCATGGCAATGGGCTCGAAATCAGCCAGCCCATCGAACCCCGTGTTCGCGTAGAGGAAGGCATTGGCCGCGTGCGTTGCATTCGTGCCAATCATGATGTTGTAGCCATCTGCGGGAGAACGTGCTGAGGCCTGAGTGCCTACATTGCCGCCAGCACCCGGCCGGTTATCAACGACCACTGCCTGCTTGATCTCCTTGGACAGCTCATCTCCGATATAGCGCGCAGCGATGTCTGTGCCCTGACCCACCGCATAGGGAACGATCAACCGAATAGGCTTGTTCGGATAGCCCTGAGCCATCACCGAAGCAGCGGCCACCAAAGTCAGGCCCACCAGGGCACGCGGGAGAGACTTCAGAATTTTCAACGAATACATTGGATTCCTCAGGTGCTGGATTGATCGGTATACTTGATCTTAGTATGCTAGCAAACCTTTAAGAATGCCCCATAGGGAATACCCCACGCCGGTGCGTTCTAGCGGTTATCGGCAGCGACATCGCCCCGAACTGGCACCTTGTCATTCCTTCATACTCATCCGCATGACTGAGAAATCTCCTTCCCCTTTAGCCGGTTTGCGCGTGCTCGATCTTTCCAAAGTGCTTGCTGGACCGCTCTGCGCCCAATACCTCGGGGACATGGGTGCCGACGTCATCAAGATCGAGCCTCCGCGCAGCGGTGACGAGACCCGCGGCTGGCCGCCATTGCGCCAAGGCGGCGATGCTCAGACTGGCGCCATATTTCTCAGTGCCAATCGAAACAAACGTTCGTTAGCGGTCGACTTGGCGAGCGAGGCAGGCAAGGAAGTGGTTTATCGGCTCGCCCGCTGGGCCGACGTGGCCATCCTGAGCTTTGGACCTGGCGTTTCGGCCAAGCTCAAAATCGACCCCGCTACCTTGCGCGCGCTCAATTCGAGGCTCATCTGCTGCGACATATCCGGCTACGGCAGCCAAGGCTCCATGAACCAGGGCAAAGGCTATGACGTCATTCTCCAGGCCTTCAGCGGCATGCTTTCCATCACCGGTGAACCGGGACGCCCTCCGGTGCGCAGCCCGTTCTCTCCAATCGATCAGGGCACTGGCCTGCACGCACTGGTGGGCATTCTCGCCGCCTTGCAGGCACGCGAGCGCACAGGCGAAGGTTGTACCGTCGAAGCCTCCCTGTTCGATACAGCGACTGGTTTTCTGGGGTACTTCCTGCAAAACTATTGGGAGCGCGGCACGGAGCCAGAGCGGCCCGGCTCAGGCCACGAATCCCTTTGCCCTTACCAAGTTTTTGAAACGGCAGACAAGCCTCTGATACTGGGCGTCGCGAACGATTCGCTCTGGCAGCGCTTTTGCGCCATTGCCGACCTTCAAGCCATTAAGGACGACCCCCGCTTTGCAACCAACGCCGCTCGCGTAGCGCACCGCGCCGAAACGCTGACCTATGTGGAACAAGCCATGAAGACCCGAGCCCGAGCTGATTGGCTGAAGGTGCTGGACGAAGCCGGCATCCCCTGCTCTCCACTGCACACTCTGGGCGAGCTGTCGTCGCACCCGCATACACGCGAAAGCGGCATGGTGTTCGAGTACGAGCACCCCACGCTGGGCCAGATGAAGTCAGTGGCCCAGCCTTTGAGATTCAATGGATTGCGCACCGGCCTTCAGCGCCCTGCTCCGCAGCATGGAGAGCATACGCAGGAAGTGCTGCAGGAACTAGGCTTCAGTGAAGAAGAGATCTCCGCCTTGCAAAATGCGGGCACCGCGGGTCCTTTAGCGCGCTGATCGATCACGCCTCTTTGAGCCAATCGCTTGACCGCCGCTTACAAGCCGCGAGGTCCAAGCACATCCTTGATCTTTACAATGGCGCCCGCATATTCGTATTCTTATCCCCGCGGAGCCCGCTGCTGGGGCCATGCCTGACGCAACCTGTTGACCAGAATGAAAACCATTGACGAGATGCTGCATCTCGACCTGCTGACCCCTGAACAGCACGCTCAAATTGGCGCATGGATTGCGCAGGCCGGATCGGCCGAGGAGATTTTGAAGATGCCTGCGCCTCTCTGGCAGGCCTTAGAGCGCGCCAGTGCGGCGATGGGCCTTGACCAGGACCTCGCACGCGATCCTCGATTTGATGAGGTCGATGCTCTGTAGCTGCGACTTGATGCATATGGGCGCCCAGCGAAAGCGCTGGTACAAGCACCTGTGCCCTCAGTTCGCTCGAATCTCGGGCGCCCTTGCGGATGGCAGCATCTGCCCGGTGCTTGCTTGGTCTAGTTCACGACTTGTTCAGCAGCTCACAACCAGCACCTTGACCATCCCCGCATCTCTGCGGATTCAAGCAGACGCCGGCAGTCACCGACTGGTCACATGCAGTTGTATGCGCCGCATCTTTTCGGCCTGACCCACTTTTCAGCTTCTTTCTCTTTCGCCCTCGCGCTCCATCTCGGCATGCTCGCGTAGGCGCACTGCTGTCCGGGATAAACCCCATCTTCCGCAGTTCAGGGTTTCAACGTGCTCGGGTCCGCTGCTTTTCGCCGTCCCGCGGGCCACTTGGCCACGATCAGGACTGGACAACCTCCCTCCCCGTCTCAGTGTGCCTGTTCGTCTCGTCTCTTTGCCATCTGCGTATACACAATACATCTCGTTTACCCTATATTTTGCTAAATTCAGCTTGTATCTCCTTTGAATATGACATCAAATCATCATCAACGTATACGTGAATAGCTTCTGGCGGTTTGCGTAGCGTGCAGAGCATGAGCGATCGGTCTCGGTACGAAACGCACACAAGGAGCGGAAGATGGGCAATGGAAGAATTCAACGGTGGGTGAGGCGCGCGGTCACCCTCACTGCGGTCTCAGCCATTACTTGCAGCGCTTGGGCACAACCCACCGGCAAGATCAAGGTGGGCCTCATGCTGCCTGCAAGCGGTGCGTTTGCAGCACTCGGGGCGGCCATTGAAAACGGCTTTCGAATGTACGTAAGTGAGCAAGGCGGCAAGCTCGGCGGGCGGGAGATCGAGTACTTCAAAGTCGACGACGAGTCTGATCCCTCCAAGGCTATTCACAATGTCAACCGCCTTATCCAACGTGACAAAGTCGATGTGCTCGTGGGCACGGTGCATTCCGGTGTAGTCATGGCCATGGCTCGTGCGGCCAAGGAAAGTGGCACTATTCTCATCGTGCCAAACGCTGGCGCCGATGCGGTCACCGGCGTGATGTGTGGCCCCACCATCTTCCGCTCGTCCTTCAGCAATTGGCAGATCTCCTATCCAATGGGCGTTATCGCGGCCAAGCAGGAAGGTAAGAAAAACGCTATGACCATCACCTGGAAATATGCGGCCGGTGAAGAAGCGGCAAGTGCGTTCAAAGAAGGGTTTGAAGCGAACGGTGGCAAGGTCACCAAGCAATTCTCGGTACCGTTTCCGAACGTGGAATTTCAGGCATTCCTGACCGAAATTGCTACCGCGAAACCCGATGCAGTGTTTGCCTTTTTTGCCGGCTCCGGTGCGGTGAAATTTGTCAAGGATTACCACGCATCGGGCCTGTCGAAGAGCATTCCCCTGTATGGCCAAGGCGCGCTCACGGATGGCACGCTCGAAGCGCAAGGCTCCTCGGCCGAAGGCATTCTCACTACACTGCATTACGCAGATGAGCTGGGCACTGAACGCGACAAGGTTTTCCGCACCAACTATGCCAAGGCCTACAAACTTGCCCCCGATGTCTACTCCGTGCAGGGCTACGATGCAGCGCAAATGCTGTCAGTTGGCTTGAAGGCTGCGGGGGGCGATATCTCCAAGAAAGACCTCTTCCGCGCTGCGATTGAGAAAGCCACCATTCCAAGCCCACGCGGCGACTTCACCATAAGCAAGTCACACAACCCCGTGCAGGACATCTACCTGCGCAAGGTAGAGGGCAAGCAGAACACCAAAATCAGCATCGCAGCAAAGAAACTGGCTGATCCGGCACGCGGCTGCAAACTCTGATCAAGAGAATCCGCCGGTTCGTCATACCTGGGACCGCGTGAGTCTGTTCGCAGCTGATTCACGACGGTTCTGGTGCAGTGTCTGAACTCGGTTATTGGATCAACACCGCAGGTCAAAGCAGCTCATGGCATGTTGGTTGGGCAGGTGTTCACACCAAAGAGCCTGTAACCAGGGCACCAACCCATGGATGCGGTTGCCAGGTCGTGGAATTTTTAGTGCGTTCAGGCGCCAGGTACCGCCACGGGTGATGCGTTGCCGACCAGCTTGGACAACTCAGTGAAACCGATCGGCGGCACGCTCAACCAAGCGATCGTGAAAATACGTTTGGCCAAGCCAGAGGCCAGGCGCTCTATCTGCTTGCGTTCGCCGGCCAGCCGCGCCGAAAGCAGGGGATCGCGCGTGCCCGCGGCCAGCACGCTCTTGTTGAGCACCCATGCATAGGGCTCGATACCGGCGCGGCGCAGATCCTCCTGTAGTGCTGCCGCCTGCGACACAGGCGTTACTTCGGGGAGTGTGACCAGTATGATCTTGGTGTATGCAGCGTCCTGCAGCCGCATCAGAGGGGTAACGACGCGAGCGGAACTGTGCCCCTCGAACTCGCGCGTCGTCTGTCGATGGTAGGCGCCAGTCGCGTCCATCAACAGCATGGAATGGCCGGTGGGCGCGGTGTCCAGCACGACGAAGGCGCTGCGGCCCTCGCTGACGATGCGCGAGAAGGCATGAAAGACGGCCACCTCTTCGGTGCACGGCGATTGCAGATCCTCCAGCAACAGCGCCTGCTCAGCCGCGTCGAGCTTGGAAGACTTAGCCGCCATGATCTTGTCGATGTAGCGCTTCGTTTCCACTTTCGGGTCGATGCGGCTCACGCTCAAACCCGGCACATCGCCGTTCAGTGTTCCAGCCAGGTGTGCTGCTGGATCAGTGGTGCTAAGGTGCACGGTCTTGCCGCGCTGAATCAGCCCCAACGCCAAAGCTGCAGCCACTGTCGTCTTGCCGACACCGCCCTTGCCCATCACCATGATCAGCCCGTGTCCGGCGGATGCCAATTCGTCCGCCAGCGCGTGCAGGCCCCGAAGCTCCTCATTGGATTCTGCAACCCCAACCGTGTGCGGAGTGACAGGGCCGACATCCGTAGTCAACAGGGCCCGCAAGGCAGGCAGGCCAACCGTATCAAACGCCCGCAACGGCACGCGGTCCTGTGGCAGCGCGCGCAGCGACGGTGGCATCGCATCCAGCGCCTGCTGCCCCAGGTCCTCAATGGAGCAGGCGATTGGGTCGCCGCGCTCATGGGCGTGAAACACCCCATTGATTGCCAGTCGCTGGTTGTTCAAGCCCAGTTCGTGCAACTCGTCCGAGGTGTGCGCAGCTTCTGCGATCGCTCCCTTATCGGGCCGTGTCACCAGTATCACAGTGGTTTTTTCCGGGTCGCTCAAGGCTTCGAGCGCGGCCTTGAAGCGCACCTCCTGCATCTTCAGGCCGGAATGCGGGCCCAGGCAGGAGGCGCCACGATCGTTGCCCTCCAGAAACCCAGTCCATGCCTTGGGCAGGCTAAGCAAGCGCAGGGTATGCCCTGTTGGAGCTGTATCGAAGACGATGTGATCGTAGGTATCGGTGTCGTCGGACAGGAGGGACGAAAACTCGTCGAACGAGGCGATCTCCGTAGTGCAGGCGCCAGAAAGTTGCTCGCGCATCGTTGAGAGTTCTTCAGCGCTGGTGCCTGCCGCCATCTGCAATAGAACGCGCTGCCGATACGACTCGGCAGCGTTGTTTGGGTCGATGTTCAGCACCGACAGGCCGGGCGCGCCTGGCACGGGAACGGGTGTGTTGCGAAGCTCAATGCCCAACATCTCGTCAAGGTTTGATGCGGCGTCGGTGCTGACCAGCAACACCCTTTTTCCCGCGTCTGCGAGCGTCAGCGCTGCGGCCGTCGACAGCGAAGTCTTGCCGACCCCGCCTTTGCCGGTGAAGAAGAGGTGTCTGGTCGGGTGGAGCAGAAACCCGATGAGGCCTGGCTTCAGCCAGGTTTGCACTTCCTCGTGCGAGGGGATGCCGCCACTGTGCACAAGCTTGCCGCCGATCATCACGGCCGGGGTGGCCCTGACGCCGGAGCGCTTGATCTCTTCGGGGTTCTCGATTTTGATGATCTCAACATGAACATTCGAAGCCTTCGCAGTCCGTTCGATGATTCCGACAGTGCTGCGGCACTTGCTACAGCCCGATCCCAGAACTTTGATTTCCATCTTGATAATCTCCTTTTGACTCCAATGACCGCCAGCACCAGCCCGTTTGCCTGCCCTGGCGAAAACGCACCAGCATGCTGGCGCGGCACTTCAACATAGGTCGCCGACAGTCGAGCACTTCCGGTTCAAGTTTGAACGCGAGCGCGTCGCAGCTTTACTTATGCCGCGTAGACGAAAGTTTCCGCAGCAGCTTGACTGCGTTCTTGACGGCACGCGAGGCAGATTTCGAACCGTCAGTGGCGACGAGAATTTTCTTGTGTGGCCGTAAAGTAGAGTGCCAACTCAGTCATGACGAGGGAGCATGCGCCGCAATGTGTTGTCCCGAACCACGTAGTGATGAAACAATGCAGCCGCCGCATGGAGTCCTATGAGAAAGTAGCCAATCTCGCCGCCTGTCTCATGGATTTCTTTGGCCCAGTCGGCCACAAGCTTGCTCTCGGCGACGAGTGCCGGCAATGTCATTCCGAAGAATGGGACAGCCTTGCCTCCAGCGCTCAGAGTCAGCCAACCCAGGATCGGCATCGCGGCCATAAAGACGTAGAGCGCGACGTGCATGGCCCTCGCCGACAGAACTTGCCATTGGGTGGGTTCGGGCTGAATGCGCGGCACGGAACCGGTCAAGCGCGCACCAATTCTCACTACAACCAGAACCAAAAGGGACAGGCCCAGCATGAAATGCCAGGTTTTTAATCCCTCGCGAATGTCATTGCCCTTGGGGAAATTACCACTTAATTCGATGCACGCGTATGCCCCTGCTATAAGCAACAGCATGAGCCAGTGCAGCCCAATGGAGATGGGTCCATAGCGGTCTGAGTTGCTGCGTATATTCATGATGGTTTTTCAGAGGCCGCCGGGGTTCAGTCCATTCACTCGTTCGATCGACAACAAAGCGCGATGTCTGAACTCATTAAATGGGCAAACGCTAGACGCGGACTTGATCCGCATCAAGTAACACCTACGCCAACTTTGCCAATTCACTGCGAAATAGACTGCGGCAACGATTGCTGTGCGCGAATGTTTGCGCGCACCTTCCATTTAGCTAGAAACGCTTGTGTGGAAGGCATTGGCTATCGTGCAGACCGCGCATTAGATCGCGCGGAAATTGCGTCACTGGCTTGGAGGCAATGGATCGATCAAGGAATGAACTTGATCGTTGTGATTGCAGAGATCCGCCAAGCCGACATTTCCACACTCACTGTCGAGCGGACTATAAAAAAGTTCTTGCGCACACCGATCACGCCGCGATGAGGGCGTGCTAAAGGGACTGCGAGCTCGGTCGGTACAACCGGCGCTTCTGGTGCGCAGAACTTCAGGGCCGCACGATCATGCGCAAGCCCGCCAGATCAAGCGACGAGTCTCCCTGCAAGAAGATCTGATGAAGGTATTTCCAGGTTGAGCGTGAATGCTCAATCGCCAGCGCTTCAGCGCGCGTGCCTTCGCGAAGTTCGATGGCTTCCACAATGGAGCGATGCTGCTCCTGCGCGTAGATCACGACTTGTAGCAACCCGTCCAGATTCAGCGGGGCAGCACTTGCAAATGCATTCGGCGTAGCAAAGGGAAGCACCACCAATCGCTCGAGCGAGCGCTTCAACATCGGACTGTTGCAAGTGTCTTGCATCAAATCGTGGAACTGATCGTTCAGACGCACGTATTCAGCCAGATGGTCCCAGGAATGCTTGAGATTCTCGACCGCTACATCGAGCTGCTTCACGACCTTTTTCAGCGATTTCAGCACTTCCGGTGGCGCTCCTCGTTCTGCGGCCATGCGTACCGCCATGCCTTCGAGATTTCCGCGCACGGCAATCGCATCAAACACATCGTTGACCGAGAACTTGACTACAGCAAAGCCCCCGCCGGGAAGCGGCTCCATCAGTCCTTCTTCGCATACACGTTGCATTGCAGTGCGCGCGGGCGTTCGAGAAACGCCCAACGTGTCGACGAGCATTTGTTCAAGTACGCGCTCCCCGGGGCGCAAGCGGCCGTCAATGATGTAGCCCCGCAGTCCCATGATCGCCTTGATCGTTTGGGATGCTCGCGAGTCTTTGGCGGAATCGGGTTCTAGGTCTTGGTCTTGGTCTGCCATGGTTTGAACTATCTTAGCCCCCAGCTAAACGTATACGCATATATGCTCGTTTTCCCTTAAAAACTCGAATTCTCGTTTGAAAAAGTCCACCTTATAGAGTCAAATCATAAATCACGTATACGTGAAATGCAGTTGAGTCTGCAAATGCTTTCCTAAACACACATGACCGCGATGCTTGCTCCCGATATATACACGCCAAAAGCCAGCTCGCACTTTGCCCAGGTGACTGGCTTGCCGACGCATTCGCTGCGCAGAGGCTCCCGAGCGCCTTGTGCGTGCTCATTCAGTCCCAGGGACTGTCTAGATCTTCATCGGACTGAGTAACTTTTCTCCGTCTCATCTTTCAGTTGGGAGAACGACATGTTCATCAAAGACGCTTGGTATATCGCGGCCTGGGCTCACGAGGTCAAAGATCAAATTCTGGCTCGCAAAATCTGCAATGAGTCGATCGTGATTTTCAGGGACAAAGCCACCCAGAAGGCTGGCGCGTTGCGAGACCGTTGCTGCCATCGCGGCACACCTCTGAGTTACGGTCAGGTGGTCGAAGCGGGCCTGGAATGCGGCTATCACGGCTTGATCTTCAACACGGCAGGGACCTGCGTTCACATTCCCGGACAAGCAAAAATTCCCAGCAAAGCGTGCGTCCAATCATTCCCATTAGTGGAGAAAGATGAGTTTCTGTGGATCTGGATGGGTGACCCCGGGAAGGCCGATGTCAGCAAAATCGTCGACTATCCGTACCACAACGATCATGCCAAGTGGCCGCATAAGCATGAGGTCTATCACGTCAAGGCCAACTCCATGCTCATGGTCGATAACCTGATGGATCTGACCCATTTGGCCTATGTGCACAAGAGCACCATTGGCGGCAGCAACGCCAACGCGCATATCGAAGCTCAGATGAAAGTCACGCCCAAAGATACCGGCCTGCACTTCATCCGGTGGCTTCTGAACTCGACACCACCACCCACTTACAAAAAAGCGGTTCCAGATATTGGCGAGCGCATTGACCGATGGATGGAGTTCGAGTTCATTGCGCCTGGCAGCGTCATTCAGTGGACCGGCGGACTGAAGACGGGCATGGATGCCCAGTCCAGCCGCGATCAGGAGGGCGGTTTCTCTCTGCGCATCTTCCACGGCCTGACACCCGAGACGGAGAACAGCTGCTTTTACTTCTGGTCTGCCGCCAACGGCTATCGCCAAGATGACCCGCAGGCGACAGAAGATCTGTTTCACGAAATCACCGTGGCGTTCAGCGAAGACAAAGGCATTGTTCAGGCGCAGCAGCGCATGCTGGATGAGACCGGCACCAGCGGTCTGGTGGACATCGTCTCCGATCAGGCTCGCGTGCATATGCGGCGGACAGTGACCAAGTTGCTTGCGCAGGAGCAACACAGCGCCGCTTGAACCCGCACCTGCGTTATCCAAATGATCCAAGACGCCACGCGCCTAAGAAAAACCATCCTATGAGCATCCCGAAATTGACTGTGCGCGTGGCGCGCAAGACGCTGATAGCAGAGGGTATCTGCTGCGTCGAACTGGTGTCGGCTAATGATGCGCAAGTGCTTCCCGCGTTCTCTGCGGGCTCCCATATTGACGTTCACTTGCCGGGGAGCCTGGTTCGCCAATACTCGCTGTGCAACGATCCCCACGAAACCGGCCGCTATGTGCTGGGCGTGCTGAGCGATCCCAACTCGCGCGGTGGCTCAACAGCCATGCACCAGGCGGTCATGGAGGGAGGCACGCTGGAAGTCAGCGCGCCAAAGAACCATTTCGAACTGTCTCCCGATGCACAACAACATGTGCTTTTTGCGGGCGGCATTGGCATCACCCCCATCCTCAGCATGGTGCAATTTCTGGCCCGAAACAGTCAGCCGTTCAAGATGCACTATTGCACACGCTCCAAAGCCACTACAGCGTTTACGCTGGCTTTGTCAGCCCCCGCACTCGCAGCGCATGTCACCCATTACTTTGACGACGCTCCCGACGCACCCAAACTCGAACTTGAAGCCGAGCTGAAGACCGTGCAAGCTGGCACGCACCTCTACGTCTGCGGCCCCAAAGGCTTCATGGACTGGGTACTGGGCACTGCCCGCAACTACGGATGGCCCGAAAATCAGTTGCATTACGAGTTCTTCGCAGCAGAAGCGCCTGATCTATCGGATGCAGGCAGCTTCGACGTCAGGATCGCCAGTACCGGACAAGTCATTCCCATTGCGAAGGACAAGACCGTGGTGCAGGCATTGGCTGAATGCGGCATCGAGATTGAAACCTCATGCGAACAGGGCATTTGCGGCACCTGTCTGACCGGCGTGAAAGAAGGAAGGCCCGATCACAAGGATCTGTTCCTCACGCAGGACGAACACGACTTGAATGACCAATTCACGCCCTGCTGCTCGCGCTCGCTCTCACCATTATTGGTGCTTGATTTGTAGTTTCAGACGAAGAGAGTCACCTCAACCCAATTCGTCCACTGCAATCAATAGGACTTGGGCAGTCCCAGCACGCGTTCCGCGATATGGCTTAGAACGAGTTCGCGGCTGACCGGCGCAATACGCGGCAGCATGGACTCACGGAAATAGCGCTCCACGTGGTATTCCTTGGCATACCCGAATCCACCATGGGTGCGCACTGCTCTGTCACACGCAGTGAAGCCCGCCTCAGCGGCCAGAATCTTGGCCGCATTGGCTTCCGGTCCGCAGGGAAGGCCGCCGTCGAAGAGCTCGGCAGCGTGGAAGACCATCAAGTTAGCGGCTTCCAGTTCTGCCCAGCTTTCAGCCAATGGATGCTGGATGGCCTGGTTCTGCCCAATGGGACGCCCGAAGACAATGCGCTCTTTGGCGTACGCAGTGGCTTTGGCCAATGCACGGCGGCCAATCCCCACAGCCTCGGCACCCACCAGGATGCGCTCGGGGTTCATGCTGTCGAGAATGATTCGGAAGCCCTGCCCCTCTTGGCCGATTCGGTCCTCCTCTGGGACAGGCAGATCCGAGATGAAGATGGCGTTGGAATCGACCGCGGCCCGACCCAGCTTCTCGATTTCACGAACTTCGATGTGCTGACGATTGAGGTCTGTATAGAACAGCGTGATCCCCTCCGTGGGCCGCTTGGCATCGTAAGGCGCAGTGCGCACCAGCAACATGATCTTGTTGGCCACCTGAGCGGTCGATGTCCAGACTTTCTGGCCATTGATCACATAGCCGTCCTTGGTTCTGACCGCACGCGTCGTCAATTGCGTGGTGTTCAGTCCGGCATCGGGCTCGGTGACGCCAAAGGCGGTGAGGTCTTCGCCGCGTATCAGCGGTGGCAGCATGCGCTTGCGCTGCTCCTCTGTGCCATGCTTGACCATGGCGTGCGGTCCAAAAATGTTGATGTGAATGCTAGAACAAGCTGCCATGGTGCCGGCAGAACTGGCCACAAGCTGCATCATGTAAGCTGATTCGGTGACGCCCATGCCAGCGCCGCCATATTCTTCAGGCATGGCAATGCCCAGCCAACCGGCCTTGGCCATGGCGTCACGAAACTCGTGGGGAAATTTGTGCTCACGATCCAGCCGCAGCCAATAATCATCGTCAAACTTGTCGCACAAGTCATTGATGGCGTCACGGATTTGCGCCAGTTCTGGAGTGATGGTGGGTTTGGTCATGGCGGTGGTGCTTGATCCAAGTTGAGATAAGGCGGTAAGTATTGATCTGCAGCACCAGGGCGTTTTCACACGAAATACGTCCTGATGTGCAAGCATACAATCAGTTTAATATTTTAATGTACCATCTTTAGAACTTTACAGATTGAACGATGCATGCGGTTTCTTGAGTGGCAACAAGTTGCACAAATGGAGTCCAGGGCCTGGCCCCAAATAAACCGCCCCGAAACCGGCTTTTCCCCCTGGCAGCGCCAAGCTCCAGCTTGGCATTGCAGCGTTAGAAGAGCCGCCTAATTGCCAAGCTGGAGCTTGGCGCTCCCAGGAAATACCGCCTGCTTCCAACTCGCGATGCGGCTGAATTTCAGCTGATGCTCACAGACTTCAGTTTCCAGTGAACCGCGCCGTGCGCTTTTCGTTGAAGGCAGTAAGGCCTTCCTTCAAATCGTCGCTTGCCATCATGTCAGCGACAAGGGCTGACTCCACACTGAAGCTCTCGGCGGGAGACTTGGGTGTCGTCATGGAAGTCCAGCGTTTAACTGCGGCCACCACTTTAGGCGAAAGCGCAGCCAGATGGGCCGCAGTCTCCAGCGTGGCATCTTCTACCGCGCTGTCAGGCACTACACGGTTGGCCATGCCCACATCGTAGGCCCGGGATGCCGACATGGGGTTGCCCATCATTAGGAATTCCACAGCCACCTTCTGCGGAATTCTCCCTGCAAGCGCCGCCCCGATGCCAGCGAACAGGCCCACCTTGGCTTCCGGAAAGCAGAACCTGGTGCCCTCTCCTGCGATCACCATGTCGGACATCATGGAAAGCGTGAAGCCCAGCCCCACAGTCCAACCCTTGACTCCGCATACCACGGGCTTGCTGACCGGCACACCCATCCCCGGCAGGCATTTCCAGAATCTGGCCGGCAGATCATTCAAATCACCACCGGCACAGAAGTGATCGCCATGGGCCAAAATCGCCAGAACCCGCTGGGGACTTTGTTCAAAATCTTTCAACGCTTCATGTAGCGACTCAATCATCTCGCTATTAAGGGCATTCCGAAAACGCGGTCGATTGAGCGTGATGACACGTACGGGGATCTCAAGGTCGCGCACCAGAATCTCTGACATCCATGTCTCCATCGGCTAAAGCGCTGAGTTTCCCATCACTACAGGAAACTTGTGCGCAGATATCCAATACAGGGCTGGCAGCACACTTTAGTGGACATCCCCGTGCAGACGCCCGAAACCACGCCACTCGGCCTTGGAAATTGTCCGAGCTGTGAAATAGGCGTCGGCCATCTCGAGTACCTGATCTGGTCGGACGCCGGGATCGGCAGTGGTTGCTTCTTTATACCCAGCCCGCCAGGCTAGCCTAGGCTGCCGGCCAATGCCAATGTCAGGTGTTTATAGATTTCCCGCGCATCTTCCAACTGAGAAATCTCTACCGACTCGTCAATCGTGTGAGCATCTTCCTCACGGCCCGGACCCAGGCCTATGGTGGGGATATGCCGGCGCCCGGCGGACTCCGAACCGTTGGTGCAAAACCGCCATGTGCCGATGGTCGGTAGCAAGCCCGCCGCTCGCATCGCTGAAACTCCGTGCTGCACCAGTTCATGCTCGCGATCAAGTCGCCATGCTGGCAGCCAACGCGAGGGGTTCGCGCATGCACCGGTATAGGTCTTAATCGCATCGCCGCTAATACGTACCGTAAAGTCGTTCACCTGTGCGTCTCGCAGACATTGTTCAATTTCTGAAATCACCTGCTCTGCCGTTTCCCCAGGTAAAGTACGACGGTCGAACCGTATCGTTGTGCCTATTGGAATCATCGAGATCGAGGGATATGGGGTCGAGGTAATGTCTGTTGGAACCAGCAACGCATCCCCTAGATCGGTGCTCTTTCCCAAGGCCATTGCATCCAGCGCAATCAAAGCGCGTGCTGCCGCATGCAACGGATTGACACCGCACTCGGGAGAGGCCGCATGCGCGGGCTTACCATGTAGGGTCAGCAAGATTTCCATGCGCCCCTTCTGCCCCGCTTTGATCTGCAGCTTGGAGGGCTCGCAAATCACGACCGCTGCAGGTTGGCAATAGTCGAGCACCGCAGCCAGCGCGTGCCCTTCGATCACTTCCTCCATGACGCTGGCAGATACGGCAACTCGACGCTGGAGCTGCCCGGTCTGCGCGGCGCAAGCCACCGCGCAAATAGCAGCGGCTATGCCGCCCTTCATGTCAGTACTGCCGCGTCCATAGAGCTTCCCATCGACGATCTCACCGCCAAACGGGTCGTGCTTCCATTCGCCGGCTACCGGAACGACATCCAGGTGTCCGTCAAACATCAGCGCCACCTCCGCGTCTTCCGGACCGATCAGCCCGAGGACCGATCCATTGCTATCGACGGTCACGGCAAACCCCAGCGAACGCATCTTCTGCGCGACAAGAGCCGCGACACATCCCTCGTCGCCCGACAGGCTTGGCGTCCGCACCATCTCGCGCGTCAGCGCGACCACATCACTCAATTCCATCTCGTGTCCTGATTGACGCTTTATCGATTGACCAGTTGCTTCGGCACCAGGAACACCAGGAATGCTCCAATAAATGCGAAGGCGGCGAGAAAAAACATGCCGTAGTCAGTTGAGCCCGTCGCATCCTTGATAAAGCCGATGGCATAGGGGCTGGCAAACGCAGCGAGCCCCGCAAACGCGTTGATGCCTGCAATACCAGCCGCTGCGCTCTTACCATCAAGAAACGCCGTAGGGAGACTCCAAAATAGTGGCGAGCACACCATGCAACCGGCAGCTGCAATGGACAGCATGGCTACCGCCAGGGCGGGGTTCTTGCTGAACAAGGTCGACAAGATCAAGCCCGTGCCCCCGATGATGAACGGAATAATCATGTGCCAGCGGCGCTCACGAACCTTGTCGGAATGGCGACAAACCAGGATCATCGAGATCACTGCGCAGATGTTCGGGATTGCCGTCAGCAAGCCCACGTCCAGCAACGAGACGACACCAGTGGACTTGATCACTGAAGGCGTCCAGAACGCGAGTCCGGACAGGCTCGATACCGTGCAATAACAGATCAGCGCCATGTGGATCACGCGGCGATCCTTGAGCAGGGAAAGCATTGAAACATGCTCCACCTTCTGCGTCCTCTCAGACTGCAGGTTGTACTCAAGACGTGCCTTGTCTTCATTCGAAAGCCAACGCGCATCACTCACCCGATCATCCAGTAACTTCAGCACGGCCAGACCGAGAATCACCGAAGGAATGGCCTCGATGATGAACATCCATTGCCACCCGTCCAAGCCACCCCTGAAGTGGAATGACTCCATGATCCAGCCCGAAAGCGGACCACCCAGAATGCTTGCAAAGGGCACGGCCGTCATGAACACGGCGATGATCTGACCACGTCGCTGAGCCGGGAACCAATAGGTTAAATAGAGGATGATGCCCGGATAGAAGCCTGCCTCGGCAGCACCCAACAGAAACCGCAGGATGTAGAACTGCGTCGGCGTTCTGGTGAGGGCCATTGCCGCTGAAATAATTCCCCAAAGAATCATGATTCGAGCCAGCGTCTTGCGTGCGCCAATGCGATGCATCAATACATTGCTAGGCACCTCAAAGAGGAAGTATCCAATGAAGAAAATCCCTGCGCCAAGACCATACATGGCTTCACTGAATTGCAGCGCGTCGAGCATCTGCAGTTTGGCAAAACCCACATTCACGCGGTCCAGATAGGCGGCGATGTAGCACACCATCAGAAATGGGATCAGCCGCCAGGCCACGCGGCGGTAGAGACCCTTGTCGCGATCTTCAACAGATTGATTGGATACATCGCTGCCAGCGCTCGAGCCCATCAGGCCCGTGCTGGCAGTTGCGTGATTGACGTTTCTCATTGTTGTCTCCTCGTGATTTTCGCAGACAAGGCTATCCCCTGCGGGTCGCTCTACGCCTGCATCTGATTTTCTAAAGAATTGGCTTAACGACGGCAGACGAACTGAAGTCGTTCGCTAGTCGTTCGCTATAGCTACACAGCTGCTGGCGCAGTCGCGCCTCGTTGCTCGGTGATGCGCGCATACGCTTCTGGTCGGCGATGGCGATCAAAGTTGAAAGTGGTGTTCTTGTAGGAGTTGCACAGATCCAGATCGCAGCGGGCAATCGCCAGTTCGTCACCCTTGGTCGAGCAGGCCGCCACCACTTCTCCGGAAGGCGCGATGATGCAAGTGCCGCCAATCATTTCGCAGCCCTCTTCCTTGCCTGCCTTGGCGACACCGACTACCCAGGTGCCGTTCTGATAGGCACCTGCCTGCATCACCAGTTGGTTGTGAAACATCGACAGATCATCGTGTTCAGGTGCGGGCGGATTGTGCACGGGCGTGTTGTAGCCCAGCATGATCATTTCCACTCCCTGCAGCCCCATCACGCGGTATGTCTCCGACCAGCGACGGTCGTTACACAGCGCCATACCCATGACACCGCCAAACGCTCGCCACACATCGAACGATGGGCCGGGCTCAAAATAGTATTTCTCCAGATGCTGGAACGCACGCCAAGGTTCATTCTGTGCGTGGCCAGGCAGGTGCACCTTGCGGTACTTACCAATAATCTCGCCGTCACGCCCCACGAGGATGGAAGTGTTGTAGCGATGCGCGACACCGTTTTCCACACTCAGCTCTGCATAGCCAAGATAGAAGCCGATGCCAAGTTTCTTCGCTGCATCAAACAGCTTCTGCGTCGCGGGGCCAGGCATCTGGCTCTCATAGAACATGTTCATTTCCGCAGGGTCTTCCAGATACCAGCGCGGGAAGAACGTGGTCAGCGCAAGCTCCGGAAAAACCACCAGATGGCAGCCCATGGCTGCCGCGTTGTGCAGATGTGCAAGCAGGCGCTCGACCACTTCGGCACGAGAAGTGCTGCGCTGTATAGGGCCCAGCTGTGCTGCTGCTACGTTGACAATACGGGTCATTGGATTTGTCTCTTTCTGTCTTCAGATAGGTAGCCGATAGCGCCTTATGGCTGCTCGGCAAGTTCAGTCATTAACGAGAGCAACAGATTCGCTCCCGCGCCAATGTCAGCAGCGTGCGTGAATTCCTTCACGTTGTGCGAAAGACCCGCGACGCTTGGCACAAAAATCATTCCTGCGGGGCACATGCGAGCCAGCATTTGCGCGTCGTGCCCAGCCCCGCTGGGCATGCGACGCACGGAATGACCCTGCTCTTTGGCCAATGATTCCACGCGGGCAATGATGCGCTCGTCAAACGCTACTGGGTCGAAGTTGGCAAGCGAGCGGTGCGTGAGCTTCACGCCTTCCTTTTCAGCGACCTGCAAAGCAAACGTGAACACTTTGTCTACTGCTCTTTTCAACGCCTGCGCATCGGTATTGCGTAAATCGAGTGTGAAGACTGCGCGGTTCGGGATCACGTTGATGAGGTTGGGAGTGAGATTGATCTGCCCCACCGTGGCAAGTTGTCCTTTCCCTATCTCAGCGGCCACTTCTCGTGCAAACGCAGCGATGCGCATCGCCACGAAGCCGGCGTCACGCCGCAGCGCCATGGGTGTTGTCCCCGCGTGGTTGGAGACACCGTCCACTGTGAGCTCGGTCCAGTGAATGCCTTGCACACCGGTGACCGCACCAATCGTGATGCCTTCGTGCTCCAACACAGGGCCCTGCTCCACATGCAGCTCGACAAACGCATGCACATGGTTTTTGCCAACCGGCGCCTCGCCTTCGTAGCCGATGCGCCGCAGATTCTCCCTCACACTGGTGCCGTCTATACCCACGGTATCGAGCGCTTCTTCCAGCGCCAGATCACCCTGATACACCTGACTGCCCATCATGTCCGGGGCAAAGCGCGCTCCTTCTTCGTTGGTGAAGAAGGCAACAGCCAACGGCCGTTTGGTCACAACATGGGCGTCATTCAAACTCGCCATCACTTCAAGTCCAGCGAGCACGCCCAGATTTCCGTCATAACGCCCCCCGGTGCGTACCGTGTCGATGTGCGAGCCCGTCATCACCGGAGCGAGATCTTCACGGCCAGCGCGCACGCCCACCACGTTACCGATGCCGTCGACCGACACAGCCAGACCCAGCTCCTTCATCCAACAAACCACCAGATCACGTCCGTCGCGGTCGGCATCGGTCAGTGCGAGACGGCATACACCACCGCCATCGATCGCGCCCACTTCGCCCAGCGCTGAAATGCGTGCAAGCAACCGTGCCTGATCAATCTGCAACTGGCTCCCCGCATCGCCGCGGCTCTTGACAAGCGCGCTCATGCAGCTTCCAGGACAACGTCGTGGGACCTACCGACAATACGCTGATAAAGCTCTGGATCTGTCGCGCCTTCGCTGCCGAAAACCAAGACACGACTCGCTCCATCAAGACCCAACTGCTTGCGAACAAGCTCGTTTGCCGCCGCACCAAGGCAGCCGACCAAACCTGCCACGGCAGATTCACCGGCCACAATGCAATCATCGCCGTAGCGGCTGTCAGCCAGGATTCGCATGGCTTCCAGGGCCGATTCGTCATCAATCGTCATGAACGCTGCAGCGCCCGGACGCAGGATCTCCCACGCCAGCAAAGACACCTCGCCACACGCCAGGCCTGCCATAACCGTATCGAGATCACCATGTACGGCAACAGGTTTTCCGGCCTTGGCGCTTTCGAACAAGCATGCAGCCTTATCGGGCTCGACAATTACGAAACGCGGACGGTGGTCTCCCAGTTTTTCCCAAAGATGCGCGCAGACCGCAGCCGCCAGGCCACCTACACCGCCCTGCAGGAACACGTGGGTTGGAAGATCTTTTTCGGGCCATTGCGATATGGCTTCTTCGGCCATCACCGCATAACCTTGCATGACGTCCTTGGGCACATCCATATAGCCTTCATAGGACGTATCTGAAACCACAAAGCGCCCTTCACGCGCCGCGTCTTCTGCCGCCTGGCGAACTGCACCGTCATAGTTGCCGGCCGTGCGTACCACCTTGGCGCCGTAGTGCGCAATAGCCTCTACACGACCCTGGCTGACCGTAGCATGCACATAGATCACACATTGACACCCAAACCGTTGCGCGCCCCAGGCCACAGAGCGGCCATGGTTGCCATCTGTTGCGCAAGTCACGGTGATACTCTTGACGATGTCAGCGTATTTGCCACTAAGTAGATCTTCCACCCCTACCTTGGCCGCGCCAGATCGCGCCTTGATTTCGCGGATTAGCAAACGGCTCACAGCGTAAGCACCGCCCAACGCCTTGAAGCTGCCAAGTCCAAAGCGGCCTCCTTCATCCTTGTAGTGGATGGCAGCAAGGTCCACCGTTTTTGCCAGCCCCTTGAGCGAGACCAGCGGCGTCTGCTTGTAACCCGGCCACTGTTTGATTTCGGACGCTGCAAGCGTATAGGCATCACCGCCCAGAATGGCGCGCTCTTTCGCGCCATATTCAGCATGCGGTTGTGCAGCGCCATTCAGGGTGCTTTGCAAACGAAGGTTGGGCAAGGGGTGGCTCAAGGACAGTCTCCAGTAAAAAAATCAGCGATGCAAATCGCCGTAGTGGTCATGCAAAGCCTCGATCTGCGCAAGACGCTGCCGGGCGGCAGGGCCCAGCGCAAGGCCGAGGCTCGTGCAAAGATGATTGATGACGGACATTGCAGCGATATAGGAATCGAAAATGCCTGCGCCTTTGTTGACGCAGCGCAGGATCACATCCGCGCGCGCCGGCAATTCGGTAGCGCTCGGATCGGTTAACACGATCACTTGCGCACTCACTTGATTGGCGTGTTCGACCATAGGACGCAGCAGGGCCACTCGACGGCGGAAATCCATGACGAGCAATACATCGCCTTCATTCAGATCTGCCAGGTCTTCCGCAAGATTCAACCCCGCACCGGGTACCAACTGAACGCCATCGCGTAACTGCGTAAGCAAGGCCCATGCGTACTGCGCCAGCACGCGTCCATTGCGGAATCCAGCGATGAAAATGCGCCTGCCTTTTTGAAGCGTCAGAGTGGCCCTCTTCAGATCAGCAGGATCCAGCCGCTCGAAGGTGTTCGCAAGATTCTGAAGATCATCGGAAAGATGAGCGCGCAGGGATTCTTCGGCCACAACGCCACCGGGCTCAATCCCCGCGAGCGCAAACAGGGGCGAGCCCTTGTCACCTGCGTCGCGCTGCCGCGACCGCGCATCGTTGAATGACTCATATCCGAGCCGCCTGAAAAACCGACCTGCCGTCGCCTTCGAAACGCCCGCCATCTGTGCAAGCTCAGTCGCCGAATAGGCAGCCAGCGTGGACATGTGCGCAAGCGCCACTTCGGCGAGCCTTTGCTCGCTTTCGGTGAAGTCGTGCTGCATCTCCAGTATTCGCTCTTGCATGCTGCTGTCCGTTGGTTTGCGAAGTGAATCGCCGCTGTTTTGAAATTTCAGTTTCATAACTATAGATTTTTGGTACGTGAGTGTCAAAGAGGATTTTTTGTTTTAGAGTAGGTAATTACCCGCATTCCCAGAGGGAACTCGTGGCGGTTCTGGTAGTTCTCAATCGGAATTCACAGCGTTCATTCTCCCGCACCATGAAACAGACGTTTCATGATGGGGCGAAGAGGGAGGGGGAATTTCTAGTGAGAAGTCAGTGCTCACTGAGATCCACACGGATGCATCTCGAACAGAGCCTCTTTCACTTGAAATCCCCCAAAATGCCCTTATCATTAGCACTCGTCGGAGATGAGTGCCAACAGCACTGGCTTCGTCGCTCTTTTTGCCAGCGCGTGTGGCGTTTTGCCCCGAGCTTGGCTTTCAGCTTCACTTCAGACCAACTTTTCAGGAGAACATATGAAACTGCGCCCTCTCGCCGATCGCGTGATCGTCAAGCGCCTCGAGCATGAAACCAAGACTGCCTCCGGCATCGTGATTCCCGAAAATGCAGCCGAAAAACCTGACCAAGGCGAAGTGCTGGCTGTTGGTCCAGGCAAGAAAAATGACAAGGGTGACCTGTCTCCCATGAACGTGAAAGTGGGCGACCGCGTTCTGTTCGGCAAATACAGCGGCCAGACCGTCAAAGTTGATGGCGACGAACTGCTGGTCATGAAAGAAGACGACCTCTTCGCCGTCGTCGAAAAGTAATCTCTTTTCTCTGTGCTCATCGCCCTGCGATGAGCACAAAAAACCCCTTCTTTTTGTTGAGCTGGTGCGCTGAGCGCCCAAGAGCTTGACACCCAACGGAGAAATATCAAATGGCAGCAAAAGACGTAGTTTTTGGTTCCGACGCCCGCGCCCGCATGGTCGAAGGTGTGAACATCCTGGCCAACGCGGTCAAAACCACCCTGGGCCCTAAAGGCCGCAACGTGGTGCTGGAGCGTTCCTTCGGCGCCCCTACCGTCACTAAAGACGGCGTTTCGGTCGCTAAAGAGATCGAACTGAAAGACAAGCTCCAGAACATGGGTGCTCAGATGGTCAAGGAAGTGGCTTCCAAAACCAGCGACAACGCTGGCGACGGCACCACCACTGCTACCGTGCTGGCACAAGCCATCGTGCGCGAAGGCATGAAATACGTGGCTGCAGGCATGAACCCCATGGACCTGAAGCGCGGTATCGACAAAGCAGTTATCGCTCTGGTCGAGCAACTGAAAAAAGCCAGCAAAGCCACCACCACCAGCAAAGAAATTGCTCAGGTCGGCTCCATTTCCGCCAACTCTGACGAATCCATCGGCAAGATCATTGCTGACGCCATGGACAAAGTGGGCAAAGAAGGCGTGATCACCGTTGAAGATGGCAAGAGCCTGGACAACGAGCTGGACGTCGTCGAAGGTATGCAATTCGACCGCGGCTACCTGTCGCCTTACTTCATCAACAACCCTGAGAAGCAAGCCGCACTGCTGGACAACCCATACGTCCTGCTGTTCGACAAGAAAATCAGCAACATCCGCGAACTGCTGCCTACACTGGAAGCCGTTGCCAAAGCTGGCCGTCCTCTGCTGATCATCGCTGAAGAAGTTGATGGCGAAGCCCTGGCAACTCTGGTTGTGAACACCATCCGCGGCATCCTGAAAGTCGTGGCTGTCAAGGCTCCTGGCTTCGGTGACCGCCGCAAAGCCATGCTGGAAGACATCGCCATCCTGACTGGCGGTAAAGTGATCGCCGAAGAAGTTGGCCTGTCGCTGGAAAAAGTGACTCTGGCTGACCTGGGCCAAGCCAAAACGATCGAAGTGGGCAAAGAAAACACCACCATCATCGACGGCGCTGGCGTTGCTGCTGACATCGAAGCACGTGTCAAACAGATCCGTGTTCAGATCGAAGAAGCCACATCCGACTACGACCGTGAGAAGCTGCAAGAACGCGTGGCCAAACTGGCCGGCGGTGTTGCTGTCATCAAGGTCGGTGCTGCTACCGAAGTCGAGATGAAAGAGAAAAAAGCCCGCGTGGAAGATGCTCTGCACGCTACTCGCGCTGCAGTGGAAGAAGGCATCGTGGCTGGTGGTGGTGTTGCTCTGTTGCGCGCCAAACAAGCTGCTGGCGAAATCAAAGGCGCTAACCCTGACCAAGACGCTGGCATCAAGCTGGTGTTGAAAGCCATCGAAGCACCTCTGCGCGAAATCGTCTACAACGCAGGCGAAGAAGCCAGCGTTGTGGTGAACAAAGTGCTGGAAGGCAAGGGCAACTTCGGCTACAACGCTGCCAACGGCGAGTACGGCGACATGATCGAAATGGGTATCCTGGATCCCACTAAAGTCACACGCACTGCTCTGCAAAACGCAGCTTCCGTTGCCAGCCTGATGCTGACTACAGAAGCCATGGTCGCTGAGTCTCCAAAAGACGACTCACCTGCCGGCGGCATGCCTGGTGGCATGGGCGGCATGGGTGGCATGGACGGCATGATGTAATTTCTGCCGCCAGCTACAGGCAGCCTTGTGCTGCCTTGCTTGCAAAAAAAGAGCCGCCCAGTGCGGCTCTTTTTTTTGTCCATCGAACCTTTATCCAAAGGCACGCCAGTCCTGCAAGGCACTTCGGCCGTCATGGAACTGATGGTGCAATTCCGGTTACTCAAGAGATTGCATCAATGTGCCGCCCTCTTGACGCTAACCAGCATTGGCATGACAAGAGGTCGGCATTTCCAGCCACCATCATGGCTCCATTTGAAACCCGCCGTAGGAGTGCGGATAGAGATAGCTTCCTATGGACTTTCCAAAAACCTCTCATCACCACGGCCTTGCCCGCCCCTTGAGCGACGGCACGCTCGCAAACAACCTGATCTCGGCATCAGCCTCGGTCGCCACCACCGCCGCGCAACCGCGCCATGTCACCACAGGCACAAGCCCGCGCGATGACTCGCTTCAATTGTCGAGAGCTCAGTCCGCCCAAGACATCGTTTGCGCCGACGAATTCCCATTTGAACAAGCCGAAGTTGAGATCACGATGGTGTTCCCTGACGAGCCGCCCCCCGTCATGGCCGAGCATGACATTCAATGCAAACTACGCTCAGCTGCGCGCCATGGAGATACAGCCACTGCAAGAAACATGGCAATGCTTCTAAAGTCACCTTCGGAGATCAATAGAAGCCATGCACTGGGAGACACGCCACTGCTCCTCGCGGTCAGAAACCAGCACACTGACACGGTCAGGGTATTCGCGCAATTGCTAGGCGCGCCCCAGGAACTCAACGTCTTTGACGCAGTGGGATTGACGCCCCTCATGATCGCCGCAAGAAATTGCGACATACAAACCGCTCAGGTGCTGATAAACGCCGGGGCAGCCATCCATACACAGAACCCTGGCGGCTTTACCGCGATCATGAAAGCCGCGGAACAGACAAGCGACCTTCCCCATGAAGTGTTGATTGAGCTGCTGATTGAACGACTGATGGACTCAGAGCAGATCAGGGAGCTGGCCTAGGAGGCTGAAATGCGCTCAAACGGCTATAGCCATTTCAGCAGCAGCGACAGGACGCTCCTAGCCTCATTGGTGAAGATGCAGCCCCGCTGCAGGAGTGTGTAGATTTGCGCGACCGAGAGCCAGTGGTAGCCTGCCGGAGGCGTGAAGGCTTGGCCCACGTCCACCAAGGCATATTCGTTTTCATCAAACAGGAAACGGCCCCCTTCTTCGGATTGTCTGCAGGAAACCAGGGTACGCCCATTCGCGATGAGGCTCTGTCCAAAGAGATCGCTTTTCACAGGGTTACCAGGCTCCTCCAGGACTGCGGACGTCAGCTCCACCCTGCCTTCGAAGCCCAGTTCGGCCACCTGCTTGAAAAGAAAATGGGGCACGCCTGCGGCCATTGCTACCGGCAACACGACTTGGCCGGCGCCGCCGCTTTGCACGATGGGCTGGTCCCATGCCCGCACCTCGCGGCTGGCAGACTGAACCTGTATGTGTCGGAATCTGAAGGGTCTTCCGGAACCATTCAGAGGGACCGGCCCTTCTTCGTCCATACCCCACCCGAACAGCGCCGACAAAGAAACAATGCTCGGGGCGTCCTTCCACTCTTGGTGGCTTGAAAGTTGCCTCAGCACCTCATCCAGCGGAGTCAAGGCCTGGTGATCCGCAAGCTCGTAAGACGCGCGCAGGGATTGCGCAAACCCCTGCCCGGCAAACGGCGAGCCATTGGCAAGCATCTCCCAGTTGGCGCAGATCAACGTGGAGCGAAGATCTGTGTTGATCAGATGGTTTTCAGACAGCAAGCCGCAAAGCTGACGTATGGGCACCCATGCGTGATAGGGTGAGCTTGCTTCGCCCTCGCCCTGAATCAGCAAGCTCACATTGCGATTTCGCTTACCGAAAAAACGTGTCCCCTGCTCGGACTGAAGAGTATCTGAGGCAAACGCGCCATGGGCAGTCAGCCAGTCTCCGAAGGGCGGACTCTCACCGCCATGCACACGGTCGGTATTGCTGGCCGTAGCCTGGTAGGACGGCGCCAACTGGAACAAACCCACATTGCCTGGCTCCGCCTTGAACTGCACGAGCACTTCAGCCCGACCATGACGCTGCCGCAAATACAAAGCCAGTGTGCCGATCTCACGCTGGTCCATCAGCGCTTGTTCAACGACGGTACCCGCCTGACCTTCAGCGCGGACGCCGATCACCGAAAAAAAGCGACCGCTGCGGTGGCGGATGGCGCCGTCATGAAACGCCCAATGGCTTGAGCTTTCCAGCGGAATGTAGACCAGGCTGAAATCCTCAGCTTTGCTGAGCTCTCTTTTTCGGCTTGAAAGCCAAGGCAGAAGGTCGTTATGGGCCGAGTGCTCACTCATGGAAGGCAAGGAAGATGATTCAATGGACTCTGAAGAAGCTGGCAAATCAGTTGAAGAACTCACGAAGCTCCGATTCTGGAGCGGTTTTCCAGGAAAAAGTGAATCACTTGCGCCCCCAGGACATTCACCAGCTCTTGGCGCTCCTGAGGGTTGTCTATCATTTTCGCCAAGACTCGATCGGCAAACAGATGGTGCGACATGGCGCTGTGTTGGCCTGCCGTGCGGGCGAGAAGTGCCTTCCGGACGGAAAGAGAGTGGCCGGCTGCATCTGCAAGCTGGGGAAAAATCTGCAGTGCTCTTTCAAGCAGAGGCGCGCGCACGTAGTTTTCAAGTACGTCAGCCATCTCGAAGCCTGCACGGGTTGCGCTGGCGGGGCTGGGAGCGCTCAGGTTGCGGGTGCCGTCTATGCGCATCTTGCTAAGCGGTTCTGGCAGGATCACCATCTCACCCAGAGCAGCCAGTTTGATCCAGAGATCATGATCGGAAACCTGAACCAGCGAGGGACGAAACCGCCCCACCTGCTCTACCAGATGGCGCCTGGCCATTGCGGAAATGATGCAGAACTCATTGGAGAAAAACAGGCGTTGCAGCCACTCGAGCGAACTGCGTTGTATTTGGCCCGTGGCAAACAATCCGCTGGCCCAGGTATCGCTTACCGGCCGGCCTTGGGCGTCAATCAGTTCGACTTCCGTGAAGCAGACGGCAACCTCCTGACGGGTTTCGAGCAGACCCAGTTGCCGGGCCAGCTTTTCCGGCGCCCATTCATCGTCTGAATTCTGAAACGCGACATAGCGGCCGCTAGCCAGGCCTAGACCCACGTTACGAGCATGCTGACGCCGGTTTTCCTGAAGTCGGATCAATCGCAACCGCGGATCACGGAGCCTCTCGACAATGTCCGGCGTGCCGTCGGTAGAGCCGTCGTCCACCACTATCACCTCGATGTCCCGGACGGTTTGTGCCAGGACAGACTCCACTGCCCGACCCACATAAGCAACGTGCTGATACGAAGCGATAACAACGGAGACGAGTGGAGGGGCCATTGGAAAAGCGCCTTCTTTAAGTGCTTGCGACCATGGCCCCTTGCAAAGCCAAAGAGCCACTGCGCCCCGCTATGGTTCCCATGGACACCCGGTGTCGGGGCAAATTATCTCGGCGCAGAGACTCAAACATCTTGGCTGTGGAAACCAATTGGTAGCCCTGCGCGCGCCAGCCTGAAAGCAGGCGCTCAAAAGCGGGCAAGAGCTTCATTCCTTCCAATTCCGCGTGCAGCGTGTACACGTGGCCTTGTGCAGGGGCGCGGGCTGTCAAGGCCAGCAGGTGCTCATGCACGTTGTCTGGCGTAAGGCCGTCCGCACCTATCAATTCGTCCAAGGTCGGCAGCGTGGTTGGCACCTGCGGTACGCCCAAGGGGGCGCCGCTCGCATCCACGGGTTGAAAGGGGTGAGTTCCGCGGCCGTCGCTGGCGTAGTCGAAGCCGAGGGTCTTCTCCATCGCATAGGCTGCATCATTCATCTGCCATCCAGCGGCGCCATGCGTATGAGGTGGCGTTCCGAAGATTTCAGTAAAGCGCTGCGCAGCCAGGCGCATTTCGCGCTCAGTCCAAGCCGCATCTTTGCCCGCTACGTGGTCTTGCCAGCGGATGTGGTCCCAGGTGTGTATGCCTACCTCGAACCCGGCATCTCGCACCTGTCGCATCAATGCAGCCTCTCTGCGGCCAATATCCGGGCCGGGAAGAAGCGTTCCATAGAGCAGTGTGCGGATGCCGTAGTGCTCCACCACGGAGGTACGCGAGACTTTGCTCAGAAATCCAGGCCGGAAGACCCTGCGGATAGCGCGGCCCGTATGGTCGGGGCCAAGGCTGAACAGAAACGTGGCCCCCGCCTGATGCCGTTGCAGCGCCGCCTGCAGCGCGGGCACGCCCTCCTTGGTGCCCCGCCAGGTGTCCACATCGATCTTCAGCGCCAGCATGGGCGCAGAGGGGGTGCCGGCAGGTGACATCAGGCAGCGAGATCGCGCGACGCCACCACACGGTCGCGGTAGTAATCAAAGATGCCACGCAAAGCGTCAGCCATACCCACTTCAGGCGCCCAACCCAGGTCGCCACGGGTGTTTTCGATCTTGGGAACGCGGTTCTGAACGTCCTGATAGCCTTTGCCGTAGTAGCTGGCAGAAGTGGTGTCCACCAGCTCCACGCGGCTGGCGTTTTCGCGGTATTCCGGATATTTGGCCGCCAGTTCGAGCATCATGGTCGCGAGTTCGCGAATGGAATAGTTGTTCGTGGGGTTACCAATGTTGTAGATCTGGCCGCTGGCTTTGCCACCAGGGTTCTCGATGATCTTCATCAGGGCGGCAATGCCATCATCCACATAGGTGAAGGCCCGCTTTTGCGCTCCACCGTCCACCAGACGGATAGGCTCGCCACGCACGATATGCCCCAGGAACTGGGTAATGACGCGGCTTGAGCCTTCCTTGGGCGTATCGATGCTGTCGAGACCACCACCGATCCAGTTGAATGGGCGGAACAGCGTGTAGTCCAGCCCCTCCTGCTGGCCGTAGCCATGGATCACGCGGTCCATCAGTTGCTTGGCGCAGGCATAGATCCAGCGGGGTTTGTTGATGGGCCCGTAAACCAGTTCGGACGCTTCTGGGTCAAACTCGCTGTCCTGGCTCATGCCATAGACCTCGGAGGTGGACGGAAACACCAGGCGCTTGCCGTAACGCACGCAGTGGCGCACGATGGGCAGGTTGGCTTCGAAATCAAGCTCGAAGACGCGCAGCGGGTGGCTGACATAGGTAGCCGGTGTGGCAATGGCCACCAAGGGCAGCACCACGTCGCATTTTTTGACGTGGTATTCGATCCATTCCTTGTTGATGGTGATGTCACCTTCAAAGAAATGGAAGCGAGGATGGTTTTCCCACTCTCTCACGCGATCGGTGTTCATGTCCATGCCGAACACCTCCCAATCCGTGGTGTCGATGATGCGGCGCGTGAGGTGGTGGCCGATGAAGCCGTTGACGCCAAGGATAAGGACTTTTTTCATGAAATCTATTCGCTGGAAAATGAGATGTCAGGCTGGGATGTCAGCGCCAAGGGTGACCGTCTGGGCGCAGAACCGGGCCCGGAAATTATCGGGAGTCAAGGGCTCGTCGGCCAAAGTTGCACCTAAGACATGCAAGCTGGTGCCATCGGGGCAAGCCAGAACCATCTGATCCCCGAGCAATCGCAACTCGGCACGTGTGGGCATATTATCGACGGCCTCTGCCCGTCTGGTCTGCCACAGCCGCAGCCGCCCTTGCGGCAAGTCCGCAAAGGCACCTGGATAGGGGTGAGTCAGTGCGCGTACAAAGTCATGCACCGTCCGTGCAGACCACGCAGGATCAATCCTGCCGTCTTCGGGCTTTCGTCCCCCAAAGTAGCTGCCTTTGGCCAGGTCCTGCGGTTGCGGGGTAGCGCTGCCATCCATCAGGGCGGGAAGGCTGCGCCAGAGCACCGTCTCTGCGGCCACGGTCACTTTTTCGAACACCTGCTGGGCGGTGTCGTCGGGCAATATGGGCACGGCCATCTGGTCCACGATGGCACCGGCGTCGGGCTTGATCTCCATGGTGTGCAGGGTCGCACCTGTTTCCGTCTCCCCCCGGATAATGGCCCAGTTGACGGGAACCCGCCCCCGGTAGCGGGGCAGCAAGGAGCCGTGCATGTTGTAGGCACCGCGCGGAGCCGATTGCAACAAGGCAGCGCCAAGCATCTGGCGATAGTAGAAAGAGAACAGGAAATCGGGCTGCGCTGCCTGCACTGCTGCCAGAACTTCGGCAGTGTTGGCATCTGAAGGCGTGATCACCTTCAGGCCGTGCGTGGCCGCAATGCTGGCCACGCTGGCAAACCAGATGTCTTCGTTGGGGTTGTCGGCGTGCGTGACCACCAGTGGTACTTCCACCCCACGTGCCAGCAGAGCCAGGAGGCAGCGCACGCCCACGTTGTGATAGGCAAAGACGACGGCACGGCTCATGGCTTATCTTCTTTCTTGGGCTGCTCAAGCACCGCGGCCACAAGGTAGCGTGGCCGGTGACGCACCTCCTGGTAGATGCGGCCGATGTACTCACCGAGCAACCCAATGCCGAACAGCGCCAGGCCAATCAGCAAAAACGCAATGGCGAAAAGAGTGAACAGTCCCCCCTCTTCGGGCCCCAGGAAAAGCCTGCGCAAGCCCATGTAGACCACCAGCATGCCGGACAGCGCGGAAACAAGCATGCCCCCGAGGGAGAAGAGCTGCAGAGGAACCAGCGAAAAGCCGGTGACGATATCGAAATTCAGGCGAATCAGGCTGTAGAGTGAGTATTTGGATTCGCCCGCAGCACGCTCCTCGTGGCCGACCACGATCTCGGTCGGGTTCTGTGAGAACTGATAGGCCAGCGCAGGCACGTAGGTGTTCATCTCGCTGCACTGGTTGATGAGATCAATCACGCGTCGGCTGTAGGCTCTCAGCATGCAGCCCTGGTCGGTCATCTTGATGCGGGTGATGCGCTCACGCAGGCGGTTCATCGCGCGGCTGGCCGCGTGGCGCCACCACGAGTCGTTTCGCTGCCGCCGAATGGTGCCTACGTAGTCGTGTCCGGCATCCATCTGCGCAAGCAAGGCCCCAATGTCTTCTGGCGGATTTTGAAGATCAGCATCCAGCGTGACTATGCGCTCACCGCGGCAGTAGGCAAACCCAGCCAGGATGGCGCGATGCTGACCAAAATTGCCATTGAACAAAATCACGCGGGTGACATCTGGCCGGGCATTGAACTGCTCAGACAACATCTGAGCCGAACGGTCCCGGCTGCCGTCGTTGATGAACAGGATTTCGTAACTGACGCCCAGGGCGTCGAGCGACGAGTACAGCCGTTTGAACAGGGCGGGAAGAACGTCCTGCTCGTTGTAGACGGGGATGATGATAGACACCGAGGGCAAGGCCGCAGGCGTCGTGGATACAGTCGTTTCCATGGTTTATTTTGAACTGCAGGGTAATCGGCGCACCGCGACCATCTCGCCAGGCCTTTCTCGCAGGGCCCTCCTTATGCAAAAGAAGGGTCGTTCAGTTCTTACTTCCAGATTTTTGAGACCACATTGCAAACGCGTTGAACGTCCTCATCGCGCATGGCGGGAAACAGGGGGAGCGTGACCGTGCGGCGACCGACGTCTTCAGCAACGGGATAGTCACCTTCAGCAAAACCCATGTCGCGAAAGAGTGTGAACAAATGCATGGCCGGGTAGTGCACGCCCACCCCTATGCCTTCCGCACGCATCGCGTCGATGAAGGCTCCTCGCGTCATGAGCGCGTTCTTGGGCAGCAAGGGCTGGAACATATGCCAGTTGCTTTGATCGAAGTCCGGCAACGGAAGCTCAAAACCCAGGGACTTGTCGAAATACTCGAAGTAGCGCCGAGACAGTGCCCGCCGGCGCGTGTTGAATTCTTCCAGGTGCTTCATCTGACCAAGGCCAATGGCGGCCGCAATATCTGTCAGGTTGCTCTTGCCACCCAGCACATCGACATCCATGCCGCCGTCAGGATGCCGCGTGACCCCCTGCAGGCGAAGCTTCTCACAGAGCTTGGCTTCCGATTCGTCGTTCAAGACAAGACAGCCGCCCTCCCCGCTGGTCATGTTCTTGTTGGCGTGAAAGCTGAACACCACCATGTCGCCCGTGGTGCCAATGCGTTGCCCCGCCCAATTGGCGCCCATGGACTGTGCTGCGTCTTCGATGACGCGCAAACGGTGGCGGCGGGCAATCTCGTAGAGGCGGTCGCGGTCCACCGGCAGCCCCGCCAGGTCAACCGGAATGATGGCCCGTGTCCGGGAGGTGATGGCCGCTTCAACAAGATCGAGATCAATGTTGCGTGTGTCCGCGCGCACGTCCACGAAAACGGGCTTGGCTCCCACCGTGAGCACCACGTTGGCCGTGGCCACCCAGGTCAGGCTTGTCGTAATGACTTCGTCACCCGGGCCAATTCCAGCCACGCGCAGCGCGATTTCAAGCGCGGCAGTGGCCGAGCTCATGGTGCGAACCGCACGCCCCCCGACATGCTCGGACAGCGCAGCCTCGAAAGCCCGTGCGCGCGGACCCGTGGTGATCCAGCCAGAGCGCAACACCTCGGCCACTTCTGCGATGGTGGCCTCGTCAATGGAAGGCCGGGTAAAAGGGAGGAAGTCCATGATGCTTTCTGATCACGCGCTGCGTGCAACCAAGATGACGCCGATGATGATGACCGCAATGCCTATGAGTCGCTGCGGGCCCACCGCTTCGCCAAAGAGCCACCAGGCCAGGCCTGCGTTCACGACGTAGCCTATGGAGAGCATGGGGTAGGCCACACTCACTTCTACCCGGGACAAGGCCAGAATCCACACCACCACGCTCACCACATAGCAGGCCAGCCCGCCGATGATGGGCACGTTGGTCGCCAATTGCCATCCGACGGGCAATACATTGGCCGGGCTGAAGTTGAATTCGCCGATCTGCCGCACACCCGCTTTCAGCAGCAGCTGTGCGGCCGCGTTCAGCAGGACGCCGACGAGAATCAACGCGAACTCGGCCAGTTTCATGGTTTCACTTCTTCAGGTTTGACCACCACCCTGCGCCGCGGATCTTCATAAACCAAACGCATAGGAAGTTTGAGCTCCAGCATTTGCTCGTAGATATCAGGCGTCATGACAGCGGCTGCACGGGGAAGCGACTGCCAGCGGTCCACAAAACCGTCAACAGTAGGTATCCAGCTTTCAGGTGCTGCGTCTTGCCCATAGGTAAATTCGTCCCTGTAATCTACCAGGGTCACGGGGCGGCGCAGGTAAAACGGCATGCTTTGGTCGTAAAAGCGGACAGCAAACACAGGCACATCCGATCCGTAGGGCTCCAGGATGGCGGCCACGTTCTTGCTGCTGCGCATCTGGTAGGAGTAATGGTCGTGACCCAACATGACCGTCGACACGCCCATGACGCTGGCGAATGAAACCAAGGCCACCGCCAACAGCTTTCGACCACGTCCAAGCAGCCACCAGGCCAGGACGCAAGCCAACAAGGCCACCAAGCCAGAGCCCGCCAGCATATCCATAAAAGGCCGGACCACGGTCAGGGGTTGTGTTTCCGACACAAACCAGTCAGTGAAAAACCATGCGCCTACGGCCACCAGCCAGAACCCAGCCGGTGCCAACAGGTGCCAACGCAGGTGACGCGGATCTGCTCGGGGGAGCCAGTAAGCGCCCAGGAGCGCCAGCGCCGGAAACATGGGCAAGATGTAAGAGGGCAGCTTGGAGCGCGAAACGCTGAAGAAAACGAAGATGAAAATCGACCAGATCACGAGCAAGCGAGCCGGTTGAAACGCTTCGGACTTTTCGCGCTGGCTACCGCGCCAGAGCCACTGTGGCAGCATGGTCGTCCAAGGCAATGCTCCCAGCAAAAGAACAGGCACGAAATACCACGCCTCTCCCGTGCGCCTTGCCTCATCTGTCAAAAAGCGGCGGAAATGCTCACGGATGAAGAAGAAGTCGAAAAACCCCGGGTTTTTAAGAGACACTGCGATGAACCACGGCGCTGCGAGGCCAAAATAGATCAACAGCCCTGAGCCCCAATGCATGCGCCGCCAAAACCCGAACTGGCGTTGCAGCAGGCTGTAGAGCACCAGCGTCGCACCGGGGATCACAATACCAACCAAGCCCTTCGACAAAGTGGCGCCCGCCATGGCAGCCCAGCAAACCCACATCGCATTGCGTCGCTCGCGATCCTTCGCGTCGTCACTCTGGGCTATCAAAAACGCGCATAGGCTCAGCGCCTGAAAGAACGTCAACCCCATGTCCAGGGTGAGGAAGTGGCTGTTGGCGCTGATCCAGGTGGTGCCAGCAGCCAGCAGGGCAGCATAGGCGCCACTGAGCGGACCCCAGAGCCGCTTGGCAGTAAATCCCACCGCAACGATGGTGAGAAAACCACTCATGGCAGGCCAGAACCGGGCCGCAAATTCATTGATGCCGAACACCGCCAGGCTGGCCGCTGTAACCCAGTACTGAAAAATGGGTTTTTCGAAGTAAAGCAGGCCGTTCAGGCGAGGCGTGATCCAGTCACCGCTTTGCAGCATGGCCAAGCCAATGGACGCGTAGCGCCCTTCGTCCGGGCTGAACAGCGCACGCCAGCCCAAGGGAACAAACCAGATGAGCACCAGCACGAACCAGCATGCCAGCACCGTTATTCGGCTCACGGGGAGAGGAGTCATAGTCCGGCTCATGGCCGAGGCTTGGCTATCAGGATGCATGACTGTAACGAAGAGGCTCCGGGGGTTAATAGTGCGCAAACAAGGGGAAGTTTTCCGCAGCGACTATCCAGAAGCACAGCGGACAGCGGCACTGGGTGCGGCCCACATTCCTAGATGATCGATTGCCTGGTAACGTTCAGACTGAAGAGTTACCGATTGCAAAACTGCAAGCAAGGGCCCGCTTTTTACCAGCTTTTTACGTCAGCTTTGGCGACAGACCTGTGGATTTGAGTAAAAACGTATTCGTTCAGACTGAATTTTCAGCTTTCAGAGTCCTTCTAAATCGTTTTTCACGATCCACTCAAGCGAATTAGCAAGCCTGCTGTGGAAGCATCCAAGCCGGCCGTATCACCTGAACTCAGGCGAGGAGCCAAGTCTGCGGCGATCGTCTTGCCAAGCTCAACGCCCCATTGGTCAAAGCTGTTGATGCCCCATAGCGAACCGCTGCTGAATACGCGGTGCTCATACAAGGCCAGCAGCGCGCCTAGACTCGCAGGGTCCATTCGCTCAAGCAGCAAGAAGGTGCTGGGACGGTTGCCCGGGAAATTCCGATGGCCGCAGTCGCTGGACTGCCCAATCATCAGAGCGCGGGCTTGTGCCAGTGCATTGGCCAGCAAAGTGCGGTGTTGGGCCTGCAGGCTGTGCGCCGGCTCCCTGACGGCGATGAACTCGACTGGAGTCACTCCGGGGCCCTGATGCAAAAGCTGGAAAAAGGCGTGCTGGCCGTTGCTGCCTGCTTCTCCCCACACCACAGGCGCGGTGGGAAAGGTTAGCGTGCGGCCATGTGTGTCCACGCCCTTGCCATTGCTCTCCATTTCCAGCTGCTGCAAATAGGCGGGCAGGCGGCGTAGGCCGTGGTGATAAGGGGCCACGCAGCGGCTTCCCAAACCCAGAAAATCGCACTGCCAAATGTCGAGCAGCGCCAAACGCAATGGAAGATTGGCCTCCAGCGGAGCGTTTGCAAAATGCTGGTCCATGGCATGCGCGCCTGCCAGCAAAGCGCGAAAGCCGGCGCTTCCCATGGCTACGGCCAGGGAAAGCCCCACTGCCGACCACAGGGAATAGCGGCCACCCACCCAATCCCAAATGCTGAACACGCGGCTGATCCCGAATTCGGCAGCCGCGTTTGTGTTGCATGTCACCCCGACGAAATGTCGGGCCACATCAGAGCCACCTTGCGCCAGGAACCACTGACGCGCCGCCTTGGCATTGGCCAAGGTTTCGGCAGTGCCAAACGTCTTGGAGACCACGATGAACAGTGTGCTCGCCGCATCCAGGGAAGGCAGCAGTTCGGAAATTTCGTGCCCGTCTCCGTTGGCTACAAAATGCACCCGCGGGCCGCTGGTAGCGCCCGCCGTGCGCAATGTCTGAGCTGCCATGCGGGGGCCGAGGTCGGAGCCACCAATGCCAATGTTGACCACATCCGTGATGCGGTGATCGGCACGCACAGCGTCCGCAAAATTCAGCATAGCTGCCTGGGCGGCGGCCACCTCGGCGCGGATGCTAGGGGAAGCCTCCTGCTGCCCTGGTGCATACGGTTCGCGCAGCAGCGTATGCCATGCCGCGCGCTGCTCTGCTGTATTGATGGGTTCACCCGTCAGCAAAGCCTCTCGATGAGCCTCAAACCCGCACTCGCGCGCCAGTTGCAGCAGCAACTGCTGCGCTCGGTCATCGATCAGGTTCTTGGATAGATCGGCAAAGACGTAAGGCGCGTCCTGGCTGAAACGCTCAAATCGCTGGTCATCCTCGGCAAAGGCCGTGCGCAAATCAAACGATGAGGCGTCTTGGCGAAACCTGCGGGCATGCGCTTGTAACAGCGGCCAGGCGGCCGTCTCGTCGCATCGCAATCGATTTTTCCAGTCCATTACGCAGCCAGCAACAAGCTTTCCAGTTTCTCCGCATCCTGAATAAATGCGCGAATACCTTCGGCCAGTTTCTCGGTGGCCATAGCGTCCTGGTTGAGTGCCAGCCGGAAGCCTGGTTCATCGAACTGCACGGCGGGAATATCCAGTGCCCGTGCAGCCTCAGCATCCAGGGCGCGCGACAGTGGTGCCTGATTGGCCGACAGTTGAGCCAGCAGTTCCGGACTGATGGTGAGCAGATCGCACCCTGCCAGCGCGGTGACCTGCCCGGTGTTGCGAAAGCTCGCGCCCATAACCTCTGTGGCTATGCCGTGCCGCTTGTAGTATTCAAAAATGCGGCGCACGGACTGCACGCCGGGGTCGTTCGGGCCCGCCATCGCGGCTTCGTCCCAGTTGGAGCCTGCAGACTTCTTGTACCAGTCGTAAATACGGCCCACGAAGGGTGAAATCAATTTCACGCGGGCGTGACCACAAGCCACTGCCTGGCAAAAACCGAACAGCAAAGTCAGATTGCAATGAATGCCACGCCGCTCCAGGCGCTCAGCCGCACGAATGCCTTCCCAGGTGGCTGCGATCTTGATCAGCACGCGATCAGGCGAAATGCCCGCCGCCGTGTACAACTCAATCAGCCGCTCTGCACGCGTATAGGTGGCGTCTTCGTCAAAAGACAGACGCGCGTCCACCTCCGTAGACACCCGCCCAGGCACCATGGAGAGGATTTCGCAGCCAAATCGGACCAGCAACCGGTCCACGACCTCGTCCAGTGACAAACCACGGTGGGCTGCCACGGTTTCCTTCAAAAGCGGCGCGTAGTCGGCTTTTTGGACCGCTTTGAGGATCAAAGAAGGGTTGGTGGTGGCATCTTGCGGCTGAAACTGCGCCAACTGCATGAAGTCGCCCGTGTCGGCGACCACGGTGGTGAGCTGTTTAAGAGCGTCTAGCTGATTCATGGGGGTGATTATCGATGACTAAGGCAGGTCATCTGCGGCGCGCCAATCCAGCTGGCGCTTGCCGCGTCGGTCGGCCAGGGACGTCGGCCTGCATCAGGCGTGCTTCCCCTATGGCAGAAAAGCTGCGCTCGGACTTATTTCTTGCGCAGATCCACCACCCGGCGCGCCTTGCCTACGCTGCGTTCAATGCCGCCTTCGGCCCGCAGATCAATTTCCACGCTGCTGCCCACGTGGATCTTGATTTCATACTGCAGTTGCTTGGCCGCAGCGCGTGCTTCAATGCTTTCAGGGTTGACGCCAGGAGCAGTTTCAACGGCGACCTTGAGGTTGTCCATGGGCCCTTCGCGCGTCAGTACGCACTGGTAATGGGGCGACAGCTCCGGACGCTTGAGGATCAACTCCTCAATCTGCGTGGGAAACACGTTAACCCCTCGGATGATCATCATGTCATCGCTGCGGCCTGTGATCTTCTCCATGCGGCGCATGGTCCGCGCGGTGCCCGGCAGCAGACGCGTCAGATCGCGCGTGCGATAGCGAATGATGGGCAGCGCTTCCTTGGTCAAGCTGGTGAACACCAGTTCGCCCTGCTCCCCGTCGGCCACTGGTTCACCGGTGTCAGGGTCAATGATCTCAGGATAAAAATGGTCTTCCCAGATAGTGGGGCCATCCTTGGTTTCCACACATTCGCTTGCCACTCCAGGGCCCATGACCTCTGAAAGGCCATAGATGTCCACAGCGTCAATGCCCATGCGCGCTTCGATCGCACTGCGCATTTCATTGGTCCAGGGTTCGGCACCAAAAATCCCGATGCGCAAGGAAGTGGACTTGGCGTCCAGGCCCATGCGCTCTATCTCATCGGCAATGGCCAACATGTAGCTGGGCGTGACCATGATGATGTTGGGTTTGAAATCCTGGATCAGCTGAATCTGCTTTTCGGTCTGTCCACCGCCGAAGGGCACCACCGTGAGGCCCAGCTTCTCGGCACCATAGTGCGCGCCCATGCCGCCGGTAAAAAGCCCGTAGCCATAGCTGATGTGCGCCATATCACCCGGCCGGGCACCGGCCGCGCGGATGGAGCGCGCCACGACGCCAGCCCAGGTGTCAATGTCCTTGGCCGTATAGCCCACCACGGTGGGCTTTCCGGTGGTGCCGCTGCTGGCATGAATACGCACCACCTGATCACGCGGAACGGCGAACATACCGAAGGGGTAGTTCTCACGCAGATCCGACTTGGTGGTAAACGGAAACTTGGCCAGATCTGCCAGCGTTTTACAGTCGTCTGGGTGAACACCTGCCGCATCGAACTTGGCCTTGTAGACAGGCGAGTTCTCATAGGCATGCTTGAGTGACCAGCGCAGACGTTCCAGCTGCAGGGTACGCAGCTCGTCAATACTGGCTTTTTCTATCGGCTCGAGTGGGAAGCTTTTCATTTTCTGGCCTCTTCGGGTTTCACTTCATCGGTAGGAATCACTGTGCCGGCGATCTGCGCGCTCTTGCCCCTGAATAGAGCCACAGTTTGGCCCTTCTGGTTGGTGACGCGCATATCGTAGATGCCATGGCGGCCACTCTGGACCTGCTCCAGGCCCTCGCAGGTGAGGATGTCACCCTCGTGCCCCGGCTTGAGAAACTCGATGGAGCACCCGGCCGCCACAGTGTTGTGGTTGCGGCTGTTGCAAGCGAAGGCAAAGGTGGAATCGGCCAAGGTAAAAATGAACCCACCATGGCAGATCTGGTGTCCATTCAGATGAGCGGCGCGCACTTGCATGCGCATGACCGCTCGCCCTGGCTCACAGGCCAGAAGCTCCATGCCCATGGTGTCCTTGGAAGCCACGTCTGCGGAGAACATGGCTTCGCCTACACGGCGCGCCAAATCTTTGGCCTGGGCTGCATCTGGAGCCTGGGCCTGTTCCATAGGGGGTTGCATCGTCATCATTTCCCCTTGAACTCTGGCGCGCGCTTTTGCAAGAAGGCCGTCACGCCCTCAATGTAGTCATGGGTGAAGCCCAGGCGGGATTGCACGTCGCGCTCCAGATCCAGCTGCTCATGAAGGGTATGCGTATGGGCGTTGCGCAAAAGGTGGCGGGTGGCAATCAAGGCCTTGGTGGGCATGGCCGCCAGCCGCTGCGCCATCGCCTTGGCCGTGCCCAGGGCGTCTTCCTGTACATCCCAGATCATCCCCATGGACTTGGCGTCTGCAGCAGACAGTTTGTCCCCTGTGAGGGCCAAGCCCATGGCACGCGCCAAACCTATACGCTGCGGCAGCAACCATGTTCCACCGCTGTCTGGCACCAGGCCGATCTTGCTGAAGGCCTGAATAAAAGAAGCGCTTGGCGCAGCAATGGCGATGTCGCACGTCATGACAAGAGATGCACCCGCCCCTGCGGCCACACCATTGACCGCGCAGATGGTGGGCACGCTTACATCCACCAGGCGGCGGGTAGTAGGGTTGAACGCCTCATCAATGACAGGGCCTGGATCAGCACGGTGCATGATGTCCGGCCCCTCACGGAAATCGAACTCCGATAGATCAGCGCCAGCGCAGAACCCTCGTCCAGCGCCCGTAATCACCAAGGCTCGAACGGATTCGTCAGCCTCCACACGATCCAGCGCCGCCCACAAATCGCGGTGCATCTGCCGGGTAAAGCTGTTGAGCGCCTGAGGGCGGTTAAGAGTCAGGATGGCGACTGGGCCATCTGTTTCATACAGGACGCAGGGTTCTGGTTGAGTCATCTCGTTGTCTCCTTCAGACGTAAATTTACCATTAACCAACCGAGTGGTCGGTTAACGCAAGCGGTTGCTCGCTATAGTTCTTCCTGCGCTTGGCATGTGAACACGTCCCAAGCCACACTAGAACAACCTTCCAGAACGAGCAGGAGATACCCCGTGGCGTATGAATTCATTGAAGTCCGCACCGAAGGCGGCAAAGTCGGCATCATCACCCTGAACCGCCCCAAGCAGCTGAATGCGCTGAACAGCCAGTTGATGGTTGAATTGGGCCAGGCGCTCAAGGCCTTTGACGCGGATGAAGCCATTGGCTGCATGATCGTCACCGGCAGCGAGAAAGCCTTCGCAGCCGGAGCAGACATCGGCGCCATGGCCACTTACAGCTTTGCGGATGTCTACCGTGACGACTACATCACGCGTGATTGGGAAACCATCCGCTCTATCCGCAAACCCGTCATTGCTGCTGTGAGCGGCTTCGCCCTGGGCGGCGGGTGTGAACTGGCCATGATGTGCGATTTCATCATTGCCGCAGACAACGCCAAGTTCGGCCAACCCGAAATCAAATTGGGCGTGATCCCTGGTGCAGGCGGCACACAGCGCCTGCCGCGCGCGGTCGGCAAATCCAAAGCCATGGACCTGGTGCTCACCGGTCGCATGATGAATGCGGAAGAAGCCGAACGCGCCGGTTTGGCCAGCCGTGTAGTGCCGCTGGACAAGCTGATGGAAGAAGCTCTGGGCGCTGCGCTCATGATCTGCGACTACGGCCAACTCGCCGTCATGGCCGCCAAGGAGAGCGTGAACCGTGCTTTTGAAGGCAGCTTGAACGACGGTGTGATGTTTGAACGCCGGCTGTTCCATGCGCTGTTTGCTACCAGCGATCAGAAAGAAGGCATGGATGCCTTCGTGAACAAGCGCAAGGGGCAGTTCACTCACCGCTGAGCGACCCCCTGAACAAGCGGGCGTCTGTGCCCGACGTCGTTGTTAAAACAAAAAATGCCCACATTCGCCTTGGCGACTGTGGGCATTTTTTTAACGCTCAGAAACTGAGCCTGAAGGCTACCTTTGCTCCATCATCAATGTTTTCATGCTAGCGCCATAGTTAGCTACAAAATTATTGATTGCCGAAGTGATTATTCGATGATTATCGCTACCCTCTTTTACCAAAATAATACTTTCATTGGAGGTCGACATACGTTGAGCGTTGCCGATGTATCTTGTGGAAGAGTCTTCACGAACATAAAGCCCGGCTGCCTCGTTCGCGCTGCGCTTCAAGGAGAAAACCTTCAAGGAAGTAGTAACTGTAAAGTCCACACAAAGATAATAACCTTGAAGATCTCCTTTAACTTGATATTCGCAAGCGAATTTCCCAGATGCATCTATTGCAATACCACTACCATTTACGCTCCCGGGAGCGAACGAGTTGAAGTATCGAATTTGTGAAACCCCAATCCCTGATGTAACACCCTGGTAATTAAATATCCAAGCCCCCATCATGCTTTGTGGATTGGATTCATCTTCGAGCTTAACACGGTAGACCGATCGCGCCCCTACGCCTGGAAAATTCAATACGCCAGTTGTGCTGGTGTTAAAAGAACCAGTCACCCGTCTAGTGGAAAGATCTTTTGACGAAGTCAACTCCATGTCGACGTTATCGCCCGCGATGGTACCTCTTCCATAGAGAAAGTAAGTATTGTTTGGCACTTCGCCTACAGCGAATATGACAAACAAATTCTGACCTTGGGCATCAATATTTATGATATCGCCGCCGTAAGCATTCTGCCCATTAGCTATCAGCCACGTGCCAGTCTGAGGTGCAGCGAAGGCAGAATTTATAAAAGACAGCCCGGCAATGGCAGAACCAATAATGATAGATTTTATGCTCATGAATTTTACTTATTAATTTACGTTAGAAAACCATTTTTCAAACTACTCTTAACTCCTCCTTCAATTTATTTAAAACACATTTGAAATCCGAACTTGAGATGTTCGAATAAAAATCGCACACTAAAAATCGTCGAACCCACCTGCTTGATTCATCTTGATACACAAACAAACATTCGTCAACGCGGGAAGACCCTACTTGTATTACAGGAATCCCAAGCCCGCTGAAAGCAATTCCTCCCGACTAGACTCTCGGGGCGTCTTCGAGGATCTTCATATACGGCTAGCTCACATTGATTGCGGTCAAAGAATCTGTCGTTCAAGAACTGGGGTCAGAAATTTCAAGGAATAGGTGGAATGAGTAGAGCTTTCATCAGCGAGCGCATGCCGCTAATACCCTACTTGTGACGGCAGTCACGATAGCCCCAAGACTGGATTCAACGTAGACAGGCCTGCCCCCGCGCGATAGACAAATCCAAGTCCCTGGACCTGGTGCTCTCCAGCCACATGCTGAATGCAGACGAAGTTGAACGCGCAGGGTTGGCCACCCGTAGAGCGTGAGCAGCGCCGTTGAAGTTTGAGCAACGGGTGATGATGTTTGTTATGCCGGCAGTTCCACGCTTTGTGTGCCACCAGCTATCAGAAAGAAGGCATGGACGCATTCGTGAACAAGCGCCAAGGCCAGTTCATTCACCGCTGAGGCTTTCCTGCAGCAGGAGGACCTTTTGGAAAGGCTCCCTCCCCAATCAGAAAAAAGCCCACGATCGTTTTTGCGATCGTGGGCTTCTTCTTTTCAGTCCGACTGGCTCCTCAGTGACCTCGCATTGAATGCGGCTACCCACACACTGCCCGACAGGTACTGCTGGCCCCCCCCCCGGCCACCCTATTCTCACAGCCCTCCTACCGTCAACTTGGCAATGGAAGAGTGCCTTCTGAATGCCGGAAAAGCCGAAGAATAAATATGGCCTATTGCTTTTTCTTCAAAAGAATTTGCTTAGCCAGGCTTTCGTAGTTGTACGAGAAATTTTGCATTGCCGAACGCATAATATTCTGCGCCTCATTACCAGTCTTCAAAACAAGCGAAACTTTAGAATCTGAAGAGACGAGTCTATGAGCCAAACCCGTACCAGTGATATTACCATCTCGACTATAAAATCCCCCTGCCTCATTCGCGCTGCGCTTTAGAATGTATGCTGTAAGAAGGGAGGGATTCGTCGTATCTACGCAGAGCATATACCCCTGAAGCCCTCCGCGCACCTTATATTCGCATCCAAAATTTTGTGTGCTATCAAAAGCGATGCCATTACCATCAGCAGTTCCTTCAATGATCGACGTAAATATACGCAATTGCGCGGTTCCTGCGCCACCTTCAGAGGCTAAGTTACTAAAGCTCCACATTCCGATCATGCTTGCAGGATTTGATTCATCATCGAGTTTTACCCGGTATACTGAGCGCTGCCCGACACCTGGAAAATTCAAAACCCCGGTTGTACTGGTGTCAAAGCCTCCGGTCACCCGCCGGACAGACAAGTCCTTTGAAGACGTGAGATCCAAGACGACGCTATCACCATCCATAGTCCCTCTTCCATAGAGGAAATAGGTATTGTTTGGAACCTCACCCACCGCAAATATGACGAACAATTTGCTGTCTTGGGCGTCGATATTTATAATATCGCCGCCATAGGCATTTTGGCCATTTGCGATTAGCCACGTCCCGGTTTGAGGTGCCGCAATTGCACAGCTGCCAGCCGACAAACCAAAAGCCAACGAACAAATAAATTTAGACTTTAAACCCACGCCATTCTCCTAGTTAGGATTCTTAATTTATAAGTTAAGTTCTCAATTCTCTTAATTCGAAAATTAACTTAGGCGGGTCCATGTTGATGCACAAGCAATTGGCTGTCAATGACGCAAGATTCCATAGCCTGCGACCAGTTGAGTGTGGAGCGCCTTGTGTTCATGTGGTCCACCACAAATTGTCGTTGGCGCGGGTCTGATGATCGGACGTGCCACTGACAAGCTGAGTCAGGACTGAGTTCGAACTTCTTCACAT
>JAECRA010000101.1 GCA_015999985.1 Comamonadaceae bacterium | reverse complement strand
CTCTTGCCAAGGAATCGCACCTTGGCGGCACGACGCGCCTTGCACTACGGCCCGGCAAACCCCGGCGCGGGGGTGAATTTAGTGTGAACACGCCCTAGCTTGGTTCGTTCTAACGAAACCCTGCGTTGACCTTATCCAGCGCCGCTGCGCCTGGACAAAGATCTGAGGTTCCCAAGCCGTTGAGGGGTTTGGCGGAGGTATTCAACGAGGCATGCAGATCGTCGGTCTGGCCTTCCACAAAAAGCAGGCCGGTCAGCAGCTCGCCTTCCGCGGCTCTGGCGTTCATGTAGCCCATGGCGCTCACTCGATCAGTCGGATCGTAGTCAGCGTGCAACTTGCGCAAGCGCAGCACGGTGCCGTCATGCTGCTCCACATCTCTGACCTCACCTGGCGCAATGGTGGCGGTAATCTCCTCGCGGCCGGTAATGAAATCAATGCGGCTCACGGCCTCGTTGTGCTCGCGCACCCAGTCGTAGCTACGCGTGGAACCTGCGTGATTGTTGAAGGTAACGCAAGGGCTGATGATGTCTATGAAGGCGGCGCCGCCATGGCCGATGGCAGCTTTGATGAGCGGCACCATCTGCGCCTTGTCTCCAGAAAAGCTGCGTGCCACGAAGCTCGCGCCCAATTGCATGGCCAAGCCCACAAGGTCTACCGGGCTATCGTTGTTGACCACGCCCTTTTTGCTTTTGCTGCCCTTGTCTGCCGTGGCGGAGAACTGCCCTTTCGTCAGGCCGTAGACGCCGTTGTTTTCAACGATGTAAACCATGTTCACATTGCGCCGCATGGCATGCGCAAACTGGCCCAGGCCGATAGAGGCTGAATCGCCATCGCCCGAGACCCCCAGATACAGCAGATCGCGGTTGGCCAGGTTGGCTCCTGTGAGCACACTTGGCATGCGGCCATGCACGGTGTTGAAGCCGTGGCTTGCGCCCAGGAAGTAATCTGGCGTTTTAGACGAGCAACCTATTCCCGATAGCTTGGCTACGCGGTGCGGTTCTATGTCCAGCTCCCAGCAGGCTTGAATGATCGCTGCAGAAATGGAGTCGTGCCCGCAGCCGGCGCACAAGGTAGAGACCTTGCCTTCATAGTCGCGCCGGGTGTAGCCCACCTTGTTACGCGTGAGAGACGGGTGGTGAAGACGCGGTTTGGCAATGTAGGTCATAGCTGAACCTTGAAACGGTAGTTGAACGCGCTCATGAGTGCGGAGGTTGGCGTGCTCAAGTTTTCACCTCTTGAGGTGCCACGACGGCTTCGTGCACGTGATCAGTGATGCGGGTGGTAATGAAGCGGGCTGTGATTGGCGTGCCGTCGTAATGCAGCACTTTCTGAAGCTTGGCGGGGTTGATCTCCAACTCATTGACCAGCAGCGCCCGCATCTGTGCATCGCGGTTTTGTTCCACTACGAACACCAGTTCATGCGCGTCTATGAACTCTTTCACCGAAGCAGGGAATGGGAATGCGCGCAGGCGCAGCGCATCTACGTGAATGCCTTGAGCACCGAGCACGTCCAGCGCCTCATGCATGGCCGGGCTGGTGGAGCCGAAGAAGATCACCCCAAACCTCGTACGCTTGGCCGCCGGGCGCGGCACCGGCTGCGGGACCAGTTTGGCAGCGGTTGCGAACTTGTGCAGCAGGCGCTGCACGTTGTAGGTGTAATCTGCCCCACGCTCCGAATACCTGGCATAGGCATCTCGCGTGGTGCCTCGGGTGAAATAGCTGCCACGCGTGGGGTGCGTGCCAGGCAGCGTTCTCCAGGGAATGCCATCGCCATCGACATCTTTGTACCGGCCAAAGTCCTTTTGCTCCAGGTCTTCGGCCGTCATCACCTTGCCACGGTCGTAGCTCCGGTTGTCATCCCAATTGAGAGGCTCACAAAGCCTCTGGTTCATGCCTATGTCCAGGTCGGTCATCAGAAACACCGGCGTCTGAAGCCTGTCCGCCAAGTCCAGCGCCATCGCCGTGTGCTCAAAGCACTCACGTGGATCTTCGGGAAACAGCAGCACATGTTTGGTATCGCCATGCGATGCATAAGCGCATGCGGTGATGTCAGCCTGCTGGGTGCGCGTAGGCATACCCGTAGAGGGGCCACCGCGTTGCACATTGACGATGGTGATGGGTATCTCGGCGAAATAGGCCAAGCCTATGAATTCGGTCATGAGCGAAATGCCAGGGCCTGAGGTGGCCGTGAATGCGCGTGAGCCATTCCAGCCGGCGCCCACCACAATGCCGATGGAAGCCAATTCGTCTTCGCCCTGCACGATGGCATAGTTGTGCTGGCCCTGCGCATCTACACGGAACTTGGCGCAATACGCCATAAAGGCCTCTGCCACTGAAGTAGACGGCGTAATGGGGTACCACGCGCATACCGTGGCACCGCCATATACCGCGCCCAGCCCTGCTGCAGTATTGCCGTCTAAGAAAATCTTCTCGCCCACGCGGTGCGCCTTCGCCACCTTGATAGGCAACGGGTGCTTGAGGTGTTCCTTGGCGAAATCACGCCCGAGATTGAGCGCCTGCACATTGGAGGCAAGAAGTTTTTCCTTGCCCTTGTACTGCTCTGCCAGCAAATCCTCGATGACCTGCGCATCCATCTCCAGTAAAACTGAAAGAGCCCCCACATACATGATGTTCTTGAAGAGCTGGCGCTGGCGAGGATCGCTATAGACCGCGTTGCAGATTTCGGTGAGAGGCATGCCGATGACGGTGATGTCATCCCGGAACTCCTCAGGTGGCCTGGGGCGTGTGCTGTCATAGAACAGGTAACCGCCAGGCTCAATTTCTTCCAGATCAGCCGCCCAGGTCTGCGGATTCATGGCCACCATGAGGTCTATGCCTCCACGTCTGCCCAGATAGCCTTTTTCACTGATCCTCACTTCGTACCAGGTGGGCAGCCCCTGGATGTTGCTGGGAAAAATGTTGCGGGGGCTGACGGGCACGCCCATGCGCAAGATGACCTTGGCAAACAATTCGTTGGCGCTGGCTGAGCCAGATCCGTTGACGTTGGCGAACTTGATGACGAAGTCGTTGGTAGCTTCAACCTGCTTCATGCCGGCATCCTTTCTGCCGTGGCGGCGATGGGATTGGCCTGGCTTCCAGCCTTAGCGGTAATGAGCAGGAATTTCTGCATATCCCACGCCCCCGTAGGGCAGCGCTCTGCGCAAAGTCCGCAATGCAGGCACACATCTTCATCCTTGACCAGCACTCTCTGGGTCTTCAGCTCAGGAGAAACAAACAGCGCCTGATCCAGGTTGTCTGCCGGAGCGTTCAGATCTTGGCGGAGCTGGGGCTCTTCGGCATTGCCAGTAAAGGTAATGCAATCCATTGGACAGATGTCTACGCAGGCATCGCATTCAATGCATAGCTTGGGCTCAAATACCGTCTGCACATCGCAGTTCAGACATCGGCCGGCCTCCTTGAGCGCCGTGCGCGCGTCAAAGCCCAGTTCCACTTCGATCTTGATGCTGGAAAGTGCCTTCTCCGCATTGGCCCATGGCACCTTGTAGCGCAAGTCATTCGATGGGTCCTGGTCGTAGCTCCACTCGTGAATACCCATCTTCTGGGACATGAGGTTGGTGCGCGGACCCGGGCGCGCGCTCACATCCTCGCCGTTCAACATGAGATCTATCGAGACCGCCGTTTCATGCCCTTGCGCCACAGCCGTGATGATGTTCTTGGGCCCAAAGGCAGCATCGCCAACAAAGAATACCTTGGGCTGGGAAGACTGAAAGGTACCCTCGCCAAGCACCGGCAAACCCCACTTGTCGAACTCGATGCCGCAATCAGGCTCAATCCAGGGAAACGCGTTTTCCTGGCCCACGGCGATCAATACCTCATCGCAAGCAAAGAGAACCTCAGGCTCGCCTGTGGGCACCAGTTGCCGCTTGCCCTTGTCGTCGTACTCGGCACGTACTACGTCAAAAGTCATGCCTGTCAGTTTGCCGCCTTCGTGCACGAAGGCTTTTGGCACATGCATATTGATGATGGGAATGCCTTCGTGCTGTGCGTCTTCCTTCTCCCAAGGAGAAGCTTTCATCTCGTCGAAGCCGGAGCGCACAATGACCTTCACATCTTCCCCGCCCAAGCGGCGGGCAGAACGGCAGCAATCCATAGCGGTATTGCCGCCTCCAAGCACGATCACGCGCTTACCGACTTTGCTCACATGTCCGAACGACACTGAGGCCAGCCAATCAATGCCAATATGAATGTTCTCTGCGGCTTCCTCGCGGCCGGGGAGTTCAAGATCACGTCCACGCGGTGCGCCACTGCCCACCACAACGGCGTCGTAGCCCTCGGCCATCAACGCCTTCATGGATTCAATGCGATAGCCCGCCTTGAACTCAACTCCCAGCGCGAAGATGTAGCCCGTTTCCTCATCGATCACGCTCTCAGGCAAGCGAAAGCGGGGAATCTGCTGATGCATGAAACCGCCTGCCTTGTTGCGGCTGTCGAACACCGTGACCTGGTAGCCCAGCGGCGCCAGATCCCGCGCTACGGTGAGCGATGCGGGGCCAGCGCCCACACAGGCTATTCGCCTGCCATTCGAGGCCAGGGGACGTGGCATGCGGGGCACCACATCCTCTTTGAGGTCGGCTGCGACTCGCTTCAGCCGGCAAATAGCAACGGGTTCGGGTTTCTCTGCGTTGTGCTCTTCGACTCTGCCACGCCGGCACGCCGGCTCGCAGGGGCGATCGCAAGTGCGTCCAAGAATGCCCGGAAATACATTGGACACCCAATTGACCATGTAGGCATCGCCGTAGCGACCCTGGGCAATCAGGCGTATGTATTCAGGAACGGGGGTATGCGCAGGGCAGGCCCATTGACAGTCGACGACCTTGTGGAAATAGGCCGGATCCGCAGTATTGGTTGGCTGCAAGTCTTGTCTCCTAGCCCCGTGGGAATTGCCGCGTTAGCGCGGTCTATATTGGCGGAGCAAGACATAGTCTACGCCTAACAATTCAGATTCGAAGCGGGACCGGAGACGATTGCGGGAAATCCCTCAGTGCTTGGCAATGAGTGCGAACGCGTCGATGACCTCGGCTGGCGCTTGCACGAGTTCAATCAGAACGCCCTCTCCGGCAATCGGAAATTCATCGTTGGCTTTGGGGTGCAGGAAGGTGATGTCGTAACCTGCCGCCCCTTTTCTGATGCCCCCTGGGGCGAACCGAACGCCCTGTCCAGTCAACCATTCAACGGCCTTCGGCAGATCATCAATCCACAAACCAATGTGATTGAGAGGCGTAGTGTGAACAGCGGGCTTCTTTTCCGGGTCCAGCGGCTGCATTAGATCCACTTCCACCTTGAAAGGGCCTGACCCCATGGCGCAGATATCTTCGTCCACGTTTTCGCGTTCGCTCTTGAATGTGCCGGTCTTCTCCAGGCCCAGCATGTCTACCCATAAGCGTTGAAGCTTGAGTTTGTCCGGTCCGCCGATGGCGACTTGCTGTATGCCGAGAACCTTGAAAGGACGGGTCATTAAAGCTCCTTGAATTCTATGATTGAGTGTTCGTCACTTAGTACTTTAACGCTGACGCGGCCCGATCCGGATTGGGCTGTTACCCGGAAGCGCCAAGCTCCAGCCTGGTATCTTCAAATCTCCACAATCCGCACTAAGCCAGCTCGCGAAGCAATTGCCGTAAACGGCTTTCCACCCACTCTGCTGACCTGCCTAAGGACCGCCCTTGCGACCAAAGCATTCGCACCGACAGCAGAGGCAATGCCAATGACGAACAGATGACTTGCTTCAGTGGCTTGGAATGGCCATCTGCGGCGATATTGACAGGAAGGATTGCCCAGCCGAGATCGTCTGCAACCATCTCGGCAATGGTGTAGAAACTGTCCGAGCGCCAAACCTTGGTGGACAGCACAATCTCTTCTATGTCTTCGGCACGCATGACCAGTTGGCGATAACGCGCCAGGTCGATGCGACGAACCACGGCTTTTTCCAAGAGTGGATGTCCGAGCGGTACAAAAACTCCTTGGGCCAGCACCCCTACATGTCGTTGGTCAAAACTGTCTCCAAGCGGCCCACGGTCCAGGTGAAACGCCACGTCCGCATGTTCCTGACGAACGTAGTCAGTGACTTCTGTAGCGGTTCCATTGAGCAGCGTTAGCTCAAGGTCTGGGAAGTTGGCCGAAATATCGCGAATCAATGATTTGATGGCGGTAAACGGCAGGGCCTCGTCCAGGGCCAGACTGAGCTTGGCTTCGCCTCCTTTAGCCAGAGATTGAGCGCGCTGATCCAGCGCGTGGGCCTGCCGAAGAAGCTCTCTCGCTTCTAAAAGCATGAGTTGCCCTGCATCTGACAAGGTCGCCCTGTGCTTTGTGCGGTCAAACAACTCCAAACCCAGATCCGCCTCCAGTAGCGCAACGGCAGTACTCACCGCAGATTGCGCCTTTCCGATCCGCCGGGCGGCCGCGCTGATAGACCCCTCCTCCGCAGTGATCACGAACTGGCGAAGTTGATCAAGATTCCATTGCATAAGCGAATCTATCAACAAATCAGATAGATATCAACTTTATAAATCAATAGTTCAGCTAGAAAATCCGAAAAAACACTGAAGAAAAACAATGCAACGCCCCTGGATATTTCTCTCAGCCGCTATCGCCTCCGAAGTGGCTGGACTCACCGTGATGAAGATCGCGTCTGATACCGACTCAATCTTCGCACTGCTTTTCATGTACACACTGATCGGCTTGTCGTTCTGCTTTTTTTCCGTAGCGGTCAGGCGCCTGCCGCTAGCCCTGGCCTACGCCACCTGGGAAACGCTCGGCCTTATCAGCATCACTGCAATAGGGTTTCAATTCTTTGATGAGCACATGACCCCGCAGAAGTTGTTGGGGGTATCAGCCCTTGTAGCCGGCGTATTAATACTCAATTTCAGCCCTGCTCCCCCCGATGCGCCCCGTTCAGCTAGTGGCGCCGCAAAGCTCGAAGGTTAAGCATGCAGAACGCTGAATTAAGCCACTACGTATTCATGGCTATTGCCATCGCATTGGAGGTTGCCGCCAACCTTTTCATCAAATACTCAGATGGATTCCGCAAACGCGGCATCGGTGTAATGGGCATCGTCTCCATCCTGGCGTCGTTCACAGCGCTGTCGCAAGCCGTGAAGGGGATCGACCTTTCCATTGCATATGCACTCTGGGGGGGTACCGGCATCATCTTTACCGCTTCAGCCGCGCGCGTTCTCTTCAAGCAACGCTTGAGTCGAATGGGTTGGTCTGGGATCCTTGTGATCGTGCTTGGAATGATCACACTCAAGCTTTCATAAGCTGCGTTGATAGGGAGCAGCCGCGCTACCCATTTCCACGCATTCGCGCAGGTCAGAACGCGCTCGCAATCCAAGTGATTGGCAGTTGAGCTGAAGGCGATTTGATACGAAAAAAACCAGGTTGTCCGAAGCTTTGGCTACAGCAAAACGACTATTCTTTGGGTTTTCAAGAATAAGAGATCGAGCCCATGAAAGCCAAACTCCACCACACCGTGCTTGCCATCTGCATGGGGCTGGCCTTTGCAGGCGTCCAGGCAGATACGCTGAAAAAGCCCGCACTCGATGCGATTGCCGCCCAGGCAGTCAAAGCGCAGTCCACCTTCCCACAGTTTTTGCAGAGCGCCGCCAAGCAAGACGCGAGCGTAGCGGGTGCCGTCAAGCGCTATGTGGCGGGCGAGGCGCTGCAGGGGGATGACCTGACCAATGTGGCGCGCTTACTTGGCCTGTACACACGGTTAACCCAGGAGACCCAGGTGGTGCGCAGCATCACAGAAATGGTGGCGCTGCCCACGGTGCGTGACGCCAAAATCCCGCCCCACGAAAACAAAGCCATCATCGACTTTGGCGCCATGGTGGAGAAAATGGCGAAGGACTTTGGACTGAACTACCGCAATGTGGACAACCGCATTTTCGAAGTCACGCTGCCGGGTACTGGTGCAGATGAATTTGGCATCCTGACCCATGCCGATGTGGTGCCGGTAGTACCCTCCGAATGGGTACTGGAAGGCCAGCAGCTTGATCCTTTCAAAGTCACCCGCGTGGGCGACAAGCTCTATGGACGCGGCACTATCGATGACAAGGGCTCGATTGCCACCGTGCTGTATGCAATGAAGGCTGTGAAAGAAGCCAGGTTGCCTGTGCAGCGCAGTATCCGGCTGATGATCGAGACCACGGAAGAAACCGGTGGCGAAGCGATGAAGTACTACCGTGGTAAGACTCAGCTGCCTGAGTACAACATCGTGCTGGACAGCAAGTACCCTGCCGTTGTGGCCGAAAAAGGCACAGGTGCGATCAAGGCCTTTTTTGCGGATGTGAACACCGATGCGCAGCGGCCCGTCATTACCGCCATGGCGGGGGCTGCATCTTCCAACGCGATTGCACAGACCGCCACGGCTTCCATCGAAGCTGGCGATGCGGCCATGTTGGCGGCAGTGACGCAGAAGCTTCAAGCAGCCAGAGATGGCTTTGTGGCGCAGCACCAGAGTTCTGGCAAGTTCGGCATCGAGGTGCTGCCGAGCGCAGGCAAGATTGAGATCAAGGTCACGGGCAGCTCCGCCCATGGATCGCGCCCGGAGGAAGGTGTGAACCCTGTGCCACGCCTGAGTCTGTTTCTGCAACAGACCCTGCAACTGGCTGGCAACCAACCCATGGTGCAGGCCAATCAATACAGCCAGGCGCTGCGCTACATCAACGGCGTCTATGGGCTGGATTATTTTGGCAAAGCTTTGAACGTAGCTTATGCCGATGATTTCATGGGGCCGCTGACCATTTCGCCCAACTTCATCAAGGCCGGTAATGGCCAGCTGGAAGTCACGGCCAACGCCCGCATGCCGCGCGGAAAATCGCCAGATCAATTAAAGGCTGACGTAGAAAAAGGCATTGCCAGCTGGAGCGCTGCTGCTCAGGTTCCGGTGAAGATCGAATACACCCAAGGCAACTGGATGGCACGCGACCCCAAAGGCGCGTGGCTCGCCACCTTGTTGAATATATTTGGCGACACCACCGGTCTTGACGCACAGCCCGTGCCCACTGCGGGCAGCACCACGGCCAAGCTCATGCCCAATGCGATCAACTTTGGCCCTGCCATGCCGGGCAAGAAATACACTGCGCACAATGCACTCGAATACAAGGAGTTGCCAGATCTTCAAGCCGATATGCAGATGTTTACCGAGATGCTGGTGCGTATTGGGAATCTGAAGCAGATGCAATAGGTATCTGACTGCGCTCAAGGCTAGATCAGCTCGCGCGAGCTGATGCGCCCTACCCCCGCTTCAGCCATGGTGACCCACGCCTTTTGAAGCGAGCCATTGAGATCTATGGCTCGGCACGCGTCTTCAATCACGGTGGCTTCGAAGCCCGCGGCTCGGGCATCCATTGCGCTCCAAGCCACGCAATAGTCAGTGGCCAGACCGCACAGATAAACGGATGTGATACCCCGTGACTTCAAGTACGCGGTAAGTCCGGTCGCGGTTTTTCTATCAGCCTCCATGAATGCCGAATAGCTGTCCACGTTCCGGTGGAACCCCTTACGAATGATCAGCTGCGCCTGCGGTACGCGCAAATCATCATGCAGGGCTGCGTCGCGGGTACCTTGTACGCAGTGAGTAGGCCAAAGTACCTGCTCTCCATACGGCAACGTGATCGTCTCAAAGGCCTGACGTCCAGGATGGTTGGCTGCAAATGAAACATGATCGGCCGGGTGCCAGTCTTGTGTGAAGACGGCGTTGGTGAAAAGCGATGAAACGCGATTGATAACCGGCACGACCGCATCACCATCTATGACGGGCAAGCCTCCGCCCGCCATGAATCCGTATTGAACGTCAACAATGAGTAGTGCAGTGGTAGGGTTCATGGTTGAGGCACGCTCTACTCTTTCATCCAATTCGATAGCAGGCTCTGGGATGTGGCTAATTCTGCCTCGGTCTCAAACACGATACCCAGCAGCTTTTGCCGACTTGTCTCTCCGCGGAGCAACTGAACGCGGCTCTTGGAAACTCCGAATGTTTCGCAAGCCCATTCGATGAGCGCCGCGTTCGCTTTGCCATCTACTGGAGGGGCGGCCAGGCGTACGCGCAGCGCCTGAGCATGGGCCCCCGCGGCCTGCGTACGCTTGGCACCAGGCACTGCGTGGATTGAAATTTTCAGTTCGTAGACCATGTAACCAAAGCGGTTCTTCTTGGCCTGGGCCGTGATGAATCGAAGGCAACGAACCGAGGAGCGCCGCTACATACAAGCGCCCCGGCCGCGAGCCAACCTCCAGGCCTTGCGATTATTCGAACTCCACAATGACCTGATCCACGGAAAGGCTGTCGCCTTGTTGTGCTTTGATCTCCTTGACGACGCCATCTGCGCTGGCAAACAACACGTTCTCCATCTTCATGGCTTCGATCACGGCCACGCGCTCGCCTGCTTTGACCTCTTGACCGCTTTGCACGGCCACCTGAACCAGCAGGCCCGGCATAGGAGAAAGCACAAACTTGCTCATGTCGGGCGGTGCCTTGTAGGGCATGAGCTGGTGCAGTTTGGCGGTGTCCGGATGCATCACGATCGCATCTAATTGCGTGCCGTTGTGAACCACGCGCGTGACCAACGGATTACGGTTCTTACCGCGCTCCATCTGAGCCGTGAACGCTTCACCATTAGCGACACCGTGAATCCTAGCGTCTCCTATGCCCTGTTCAACCGCTAGCGTGTAGACCTTTTCTCCATCCGGGGTCTGCACTGTCACGACCATGGGCTGCCCAGGAACGTCTTCTCCCACGCTGGCATTCACATATTGATTGCCACCTTCCTTGCCTAACACGCAAACCGTGAAGTCACGCTTGTGTACCCGCTTGAAGCCTTCCCAGAATTGCCCGCCCAGTCCTTGCGCCCGATCGCGATAGCGCATATGCAGACTGGCAACCAGGGCTACCAGGAAATGGGGGTCTTGATGCGGTACATCTTCGGCTTTAAAGCCTTGTGAGTAGTGCTCAGCAATGAAGCCGGTGTTGAAATCTCCAGAGACGAATTTCGGATGCGCCAGCAGCGCCGCCTGAAATGGAATGTCGCTCTGCAC